>JBKPEJ010000057.1:0-69824 GCA_046728335.1 Pseudomonadota bacterium
CGGTGCCGCCGAAAGCGGCGCTGCCGCCGCCGTCCGCGCGTCCGGGCGCCGTCCCGGCCCAGCCGCAGCAGCAACAGCCGCAGCAGCAGCCGGCCGCAGAGCCGGCGCCGCTGTATCGCCCGGTGCAGAAATAGTGGAGCCGAACCATCATGAGTAACCTGCTGCCTTACGCTTTCGCCCGCGATTTCGGCGTGCTGGCGCGCACCGTCGACGGCGGCGCCGACGCGGTCGAGGTGTGGGTCTCGGGCGCCACAGCGCCGGCCGCCATCGCCGAAGTGTCGCGCCGTTTCGGCCGCATCGCGCTGCGCCGCATGGAGCGCGCCGAGCTCGAGGCGGCGATCGCCACCGCCTATGCCGGCGCCGGCGGCGACGCTTCCCAGGTGGTCGACGAGTTCGACGCCGACCTCGACCTGACCAAGCTGCTGCAGGATGTGCCGGCCATCGAAGACCTGCTCGAGTCCTCCGACGACGCGCCGGTGATCCGCATGATCAACGCGCTCTTGACCCAGTCGCTGCGCGAAGGCGCCTCCGACATCCACATCGAACCGTTCGAGCAGACCTCGGTGGTGCGCTTCCGGATCGACGGCGCGCTGCGCGACGTGGTGCGCCCGCGCAAGGCGATCCACGCCTCGCTGATCTCGCGCATCAAGATCATGTCGCAGCTCGACATCGCCGAGAAGCGCCTGCCGCAGGACGGGCGCATCACGCTGCGGGTCGGCGGCAAGCCGGTCGACGTGCGGGTCTCGACCCTGCCGACCGGCCACGGCGAACGCGCGGTGCTGCGTTTGCTCGACAAGGAAGCGGGCCGCCTCGACCTGTCGCACCTGGGCATGAGCCCGGCCTTGCTGCCGCAGTTCGACCGCATGATCAACCAGCCGCACGGCATCGTGCTGGTGACCGGCCCGACCGGTTCCGGCAAGACCACCACGCTGTACGCCGCGTTGTCGCGCCTGAACGCGACCGCGACCAACATCCTGACCGTCGAAGACCCGATCGAGTACGACCTGGTCGGCATCGGCCAGACCCAGGTCAACGCGCGCATCGACATGAGCTTCGCCAAGGCGCTGCGCGCGATCCTGCGCCAGGATCCGGACGTCATCATGATCGGCGAGATCCGCGACCTCGAAACCGCGCAGATCGCGGTGCAGGCATCGCTGACCGGCCACCTGGTGCTGGCGACCCTGCACACCAACGACGCCGCCGCGGCGGTCACCCGCCTGCTCGACATGGGGATCGAACCGTTCCTGCTGTCGTCGTCGCTGCTGGGCGTGATGGCGCAGCGCCTGGTGCGCAAGCTGTGCGAGCACTGCAAGCAGCCGGACGGCCAGTACTGGAAGGCGGTCGGCTGCGACAAGTGCGGCCACACCGGCTATCAAGGCCGGGTCGGCGTGTACGAGCTGCTCGAAACGACCGACCAGATCCGCGCCCAGATCCACAACCGCGCTTCCGAAGCCGAGATCCGCGCCGCGGCGCAGGCCACCGGCATGAAGACCATGCGCGAAGACGGCGAGCGCTGGCTGCTGGACGGCACCACCACCCCGGCCGAGCTGCTGCGCGTGACCAAGGACTAGGACGCCGATGCCCGCTTTCCGTTATGAAGCCGTGGACGCCGGCGGCGTCACCCGCAAGGGCGTGGTCAATGCCGACAGCCCCCGTTCGGCGCGCGCCGACCTGCGCAGCCAGGGCCTGACCCCGCTGTCGGTCGACGTGATCGCCGCGCAGCTCGACGCCAGCGGCGCTGCCAGGAGCCGCGGTTTCGGCGAACGCCTGTCGCAGGTCGAGCTGGCGCTGTTCACGCGCCAGCTGGCCAGCCTGCTCGAAGCCGGCCTGCCGCTCGAACAGGCCTTCACCGCGCTGCTCGAACAGGCCGAACGGCCGTATGTGCGCGACCTGGTCGCCTCGATCCGCTCCGAAGTCATGGGCGGCGCCTCGTTCTCCGACGCGCTGTCGCACCACCCGCGCGACTTCGGCGAAATCTACCGCGCGCTGATCGCCTCGGGCGAGCAGATCGGCCAGCTGTCGCGCGTGCTGTCGCGCCTGGCCGACTACATCGAGCGCAGCAACGCGCTGATCCAGAAGGTGCGCCTCGCCTTCATCTATCCGGCGATCGTCACCGTGGTCGCGTTCGCGATCGTGATCTTCCTGCTCACCTATGTGGTGCCGCAGATCGTCTCGGTGTTCGCCAACACCAAGCAGAAGCTGCCGCTGCTGACCGTGATGATGCTGGCCGTGTCGAACTTCGTGCGCGCCTACGGCATCTATGTCGCGATCGTGGCGATCGGCGCCTTCACGGCCTGGCGCCGCGCGCTGAGAAATCCCGACCTGAAGCGGCGCTTCCACTCCTGGCTGCTCGACGCGCCGATCTACGGCAAATTCGAACGCAGCCTGAACACCGCGCGCTTCGCCAGCACGCTGGCGATCACCACCGGTTCCGGCGTGCCGATCCTGCGCGCGCTCGACACCAGCCGCGACACGCTGTCGAACGTGGCGATGAAAGAGCTGGTCGAAGAGGCCAGCGCCAGTGTGCGCGAAGGCGTCAGCCTGGCGCGCGCGCTGTCGGCGCAGAAGTATTTCCCGCCGATGCTGGTCCACATGATCCGGGCCGGCGAAATCACCGGCGAGCTGCCGGCCATGCTCGACCGCGCGGCCAGTGCGCAGCAGGCCGACCTCGAACGCCGTGCGCTGACCATCGCCGGCTTGCTCGAGCCGGTGCTGATCCTGGTGATGGGCGTGGTGGTGCTGCTGATCGTGCTGGCGGTGCTGATGCCGATCATTGAAATCAACCAGCTGGTGCGGTAACTGAAAGATGTCGATGAAGCGTTTGCCCATTCTATTAAGCCTGCTTGCCCTGGTCGCGCTGTCGGCCTCGATCGCGTACTGGGTGCTGCAGCTGTACCAGCCGGCCCAGCGCCCGCTTGCAGCCGCGCCGGCGCCGTCGATGCCCGACCCCGGGATCGATGCTGCGGCTTCGCTGTTCGGCGGCCAGCTGTCGGCGGCGGTGGCCAGCAACTACCAGCTGACCGGCGTGGTCGCGGCCGGGCGCGAGAGCGTGGCCATCATCGTGGCCGACGGCACGCCCAAGGCACTCAAGATCGGCAAGGAGGTTGCGTCCGGCGTGACGGTCCAGGAGGTCCACCCGCGCTATGTAATGCTGTCCGACGGCGGGGTGCTCAAGCGCATCGAGCTGGCCACCGACGGCAAGACCGCCGCCGCCGCCGGCGCTTCCCCGCTGCCGCAGCCGCCCGGCCAGCAATTCCAGCCGCAGCCACAGCCGCAACAGCCGCAGCAACAGCAAATTCCTCCGGTCCAGCCGAGCGGGCCCTCGATGCAGGGGCCTTCAATGCAAGGGCAGCAGCAGCCGGCGCCGCCACCGCCGCAGCCGGTCCAGATGCCGCCGCCGACGCGCGGCACCAATACCAACGGCGGCGCGCCTCAGCTGCAGTAAGCGCGCCGCCCGCCGGCGCGCCGATCCGCAAAAACAGCGGTCGCGCCGCGTCCACTGTTTCAGGAGTTCCGTTATGCCGCCCTTCGCCAAATCCCTGCGCGCCCTGACGGCCGCCTGCTTAGCCGCGCTGCCGCTGGCCGGTATGCTGGCGCCGGCAGCCGCCCAGGCCCAGGATAGCGCCGTGGCGCCGGCCGCGCGGCCCCGCATCGCGCTGGTGCTGTCCGGTGGCGGCGCGCGCGGCTTCGCCCATATCGGCGTGCTGCGCGTGCTGCGTGAATTGCGCGTGCCCGTCGACGTCGTAGTCGGCACCAGCATGGGCAGCGTGGTGGGCGGCGCGTATGCGGCCGGCGCCGCCGTGGCTGACCTGGAGCGCCTGGCGCACGAAACCGACTGGGAGCAGGTCGTGGCCGACCGCCCGGCGCGCGACGAGCTGGCGTTCCGGCGCCGCGAGGAAGACGTGCTGCTGCCGTCGCGCATCGAGTTCGGCCTGCACCGCGACGGCATCTCCCTGCCGCCCTCGGCCGCCGGCAACGCCGCGCTGGAACAGGCGCTCGGGCGGCTGCTGCCGGCCGGCACCCGCGACGCGCCGGTCAGCCAGCTGGCCTTGCCGTTCCGGTCGGTCGCCTCCGACCTGCTGACCGGCGAACCGGTCGAGCTGGTCGACACCCCCTTGTTCCTGGCGCTGCGCGCCTCGCTGGCGGTGCCTGGCGTGTTCGCGCCGGTGCGGGTCCAGGGCCGGCTGGTGGTCGACGGGGGCCTGGTGCGCAACCTGCCGGTCAACCTGGCGCGCGCGATGGGCGCAGACATCGTCATCGCGGTCAACGTGGGCACCCCGCTGGCGCCCGAGAAGGATCTCGGCAGCGCGCTCGGCGTGGCCCAGCAGATGCTCAACATCCTGACCGAGCAGAACGTCCAGCGCTCGCTCAAGGAGATGCAGCCGGGCGACATCCTGATCTCGCCCGAGCTGGAAGGCATCGGCTTCCTCGACTTCGCCCATGCCGAGCGCGCGATCGGCGCCGGCGAACGCGCGGCGCGCGCGCTGGCGGCGCGCCTGGCGCCGCTGGCGATGGAGCCGCAGGAGTACGCGATGTTCGAACACCGCCGCCTCGCGCCGCCCGCCCTGGCCGACAGCGCACTGCCGCTGGCGCGGGTCGAAGCGCGCAGCAATGGCCGCATCAATCCGCAGACGCTGGTGGTCCAGTCCGGCCTGAAAGAAGGGAAGGAAGCCACGCTGGCGCAGGTGCGCCGCGCCGCCGACACGCTGTACGGGCGCGGCGACCTGGCGCGGGTCGATACCGATGTCACCGACGCCGACGGCAAGCGCAGTGTGCTGATCCGCGCCACCGAGGCCGGCTGGGCCAGCAGCCGCCTGCGCGTCGGCCTGGAACTGGCCAGCGATTTCGACGACGCCAACTCGTTCGCGCTGAAGCTCATGTATGTGCGGACCTCAGTCAACAGCTGGGGCGCCGAAGTGCGCGCGGTGATGGGCATCGGCGACAAGCGCGACCTCGGCGTGCAGTTCTGGCAGCCGCTGGGCGCCGGATCGAAGTGGTACGTGGCGCCGTCGCTGCAGTACGGTTCCTCGACCGGCGACCTGTTCGTGGAAGGCCGGCGCAGCTCGCGGATTGGCTACAATGTGCGCAGCGCCAGCTTCACGCTGGGGCGGGAGCTCGGCAACTGGGGCGACTTGCAGGTGGGCGTCACGCGCCGCAGCGCCGGCTCGCGCGTCGCGGTGCCCGAGCTGCCCGACACGGTCGCCGAACACGATTACGACACCACCCAGTTCCTGCGCTACCGGATCGACACGCTCGACTCGCTCGGTTTCCCGAGCCGCGGCTACCTGCTCGACGCGGCGCTCGAGCGCTCGCCTGCCGGCGGCGACAGCGGCAAGTCGCTCGCGCGCTCGTCGGTGGTGGCAATGGCGGCGGTCCATACCGAGAACTGGGCCGGCCATTTGTACGGCGAATGGGCGCATGCCCAGAGCGGCGCGGCGCCGCTGAGCCTGGGCGGCTTCCTGCGCCTGTCCGGCACGGCGGCCGATTCTGTCCAGGGCCGCACCATCGCATTCGCCAGGCTGGTGCTGGCGCGCCGGATCGGCGCCTTGCCGCCCACCCTTGGCGGCACCCTGCGCGCCGGCTTCTCGCTTGAAACCGGCGGCGGCTTCGACCAGGACCTGACCTTGAACAGCAGCGCGCGCAAGCAGGCCGGCAGCGCCTTCCTGGCGGTCGATACGCGATTCGGTCCGGCCTATCTCGGCGCGGGCGCGACGCGCGACGGCAATCGCACGCTGTACCTGTTCCTCGGGCCGATCTGGTAGCGTGCACTGTTGCGCAGTGCACGCGTGCGTACGCGTATTTCAGAGTACATTATTTGGACCCCGTTGATTGCGCAATCACGTTCGGTTGAAAATGAGCGCCACAACTTCCGACCCGCAAAACGCGGAGCAAGCTCGAGATCAAGTCTTCAGCGCAAAGCTTGAGGCAATAGATGGGCGACTTGCGTCCCTCGAAGCGGCCATCAATACCTTGGTCCAAAGAATAGAGGCGCGATTTGTCCGAATGGACGCGCATTTCGCCCACATCGACGCTCGGTTCGCTCAGGTCGACGTCCGGTTCGCTCAGGCTGATGCGCGGATCGCCAATATTGAATCGACCGTTGCCGCGACTCGAAATTCGATCGGCGGACTCAAGACCACGATCATCGTTACTGCAATTGCGACGGTGATGGGTGTCGCGGCATTCAACGCGACGGTATTGTCGAACATGCTCGCGTCATTCGAAGCCGGGCGGAATATGAGCGTGGCCCAAGAGAAGCTCTTGCGGCAGTCCGAGACAAACGAGGCCCTGCTGAGGCAAATTCAGCAAGGGCTGGTCTCCCCGCCGAAAAAATAGTGTTCAGGATGCCTGGCGCCGCATCTCGGTGAACGCGGCAAACTCCCACGACCGAAACCCCAGCAGCAGCGTGAAGCCGTCGCGTTCTTCGGTCGCGAGCCGGCGGTCGTTCTGGTGCAGGCGCGCCAGTTCGGCGGCCAGCTGCTGGATCTTCTGCAGCAGCTCGCGCGCGCTCGGCAGCGACAGCCGCGCCGGCAGGCACATCAAGGTTTCTCCGGGTCCGTCGAAGCGGCCGCCGAAATAGTCGGCCACCACGTGTTCGCGCACGTACTGCTGGACCGGGCCATCGGCCAGCCAGTGGAAGGCGTTCGATACCCGCAGGCTGTAGCGGTTCAGCGGTTTGAGTTCGATCACGCCGAGCCGGTCCAGCTCGGCCAGGAAGCCGATGCATTCGGGCTCGCTGATGTCGTAGGTCTCGACCACCTGTTCGAGTGTCCAGTGGCCCAGGCAGCAGATCGCCACCAGCAGCAGGCGCGGCTTGGAAATCAGCGCCTTTTCCTGCACCGCGGTGAGGGTGTCGGCGTGCGGCTGGACGTCGGCCGCGCGGCGCAGCACGTCCTCCATCGCGATCCCGCTGGCCTTGCAGATCTGCGCCAGCCGCGACAGCGCCATGTCCTTCTGGCCGAACATGCGCTTGACGCTCGATTCGCTCATGCCGATGCGCTCGGCCAGCGCCTTGTAAGTGATCGACGCGGCGCGCAACTCGGCGCGCAGCACCTGCAATACCAGCTCAGGTGAGCTCATGGGAATCCCTCGGAAAAATCGAAATGTATCGGAATACGGTACCGAATGTACAGGCGAACGGTGCTTTGCACAAGAGATTGGCGTCCTCGGCAGGAAGCGGCGACACTGGATCCATGGCCTTATAGCGGGTGTCCTTCATGGGTACCCGCTGGCGGCCGACCTTCTTGTCCCGATCGGTCTCCATGCCCCGCCATCCCTCCCGAGTCACCTGCCTGACATTCATCGTGATGACGAATCTCGCATACGCCCAGGAGCAGCCCACCGCCAAAGGCGTAGCCGACTTCGAACAGGCCAAGCGCGAAGCGGTGGATGCGGACCGCCAGATCCGCGCCGCGCAAGCACCGCCGCCGATACCGAAGGAGCCGGCACTGAGCGGCCGCCAGGCGGCGACCGAGCGTTTCGACAAGGCGGCCGACGCGGCCTTCATCGACCGTTCCAACACGCGCATCATCGACCAGTACCGCTCGGCCGACGGCGTCGTCATCGAGCGCATCACTTACGGCCGCAAAAGCTACTGCGTCACCAGCGGCACGGTGAATTACATTCCTGGCATCCTGCACGACGCCAGCCGCGCGCGCGAAGTGACCTGCCCACCGGCCGATGCCGGCTGGGAGCGCAAATAGGGCGGTTCCATTCGCATTGAACGCGCCGATTTCCCCGGTTAGTCTTCGGCCACCAGCTTGGCCTTGGCCAGTGCGCGCTTTTCGGCCTGGCGCTGCGCCGTGGCGCCCTTGGTATGCGGCCCAGCCGCACGCAGCTTGGCGGCCACCGCCACCGGGTTGCGCACCTTGCCGGGCTGTTGCGACGGCTCGATCCTGATCTGCATTTTCTGGCGGGTCGCCAGTGCCTTGTTCGCCATTCCGGCCTCCCTTACAGCACGTACCTGGACAGGTCTTCGTTTTCGGCCAGCTTGTCGAGCCGCTCATTGACGTAGGCGGCGTTGATCGCCACCACCTGGCCGCTCGATTCGCTGGCGGAAAACGACACTTCCTCGAGCAGCTTTTCCATCACCGTGTATAGCCGGCGCGCGCCGATGTTCTCGGTGCGCTCATTGACCGAGAACGCGATCTCGGCGAGCCGCGTGATGCCATCGGGCGCGAATTCGATCTTCACCTGTTCGGTCGCCAGCAGCGCCTCGTACTGCGTCGTCAGGCAGGCGTCGGTGCTGGTCAGGATGCGCTCGAAGTCGGCGATCGACAGCGATTCGAGTTCGACCCGGATCGGGAAGCGGCCCTGCAGCTCCGGGATCAGGTCGGACGGCTTGGCCAGGTGGAAGGCGCCCGACGCGATGAACAGGATGTGGTCGGTGCGGATCATGCCGTACTTGGTATTGACGGTGGTGCCTTCGACCAGCGGCAGCAGGTCGCGCTGCACGCCGGCGCG
Organism: Pseudomonadota bacterium; assembly: GCA_046728335.1. Taxonomy (GTDB): domain Bacteria; phylum Pseudomonadota; class Gammaproteobacteria; order Burkholderiales; family Burkholderiaceae_D; genus JAFCUW01. The sequence continues at coordinate 8,464 of JBKPEJ010000057.1, forward strand.
CGACACGTCGGCCCCGCCTACTTCCGAGCGCGAGGCGATCTTGTCGATCTCGTCGAGGAACACGATGCCGTTCTGCTCGACGTTGGCGATCGCCTTCTGCTTCATCTCGTCTTCGTTGATCAGCTTTCCGGCTTCCTCGTCGACCAGCAGCTTCATCGCGTCCTTGATCTTCATCTTGCGCGGCTTCTTGCGCGAGCCGCCGATGCCGGAGAACATGGACTTGATCTGCTCGGTCATTTCCTCCATGCCGGGCGGCGCCATGATTTCCATCTGCGGGCCGGCGTCGGCCACCTCGATCTCGACTTCGCGGTCGTCCAGCGCGCCTTCGCGCAGGCGCTTGCGGAAGGTCTGGCGGGTGTTGTCGCCGTCCTTGGGATCGCCCGCGGCCGACGCGACATTGAAGCCGAAGTCGCGCGACGGCGGCACCAGGATGTCGATGATGCGGTCTTCGGCCGCGTCTTCGGCGCGCTGGCGCACCTTCTTCGCCTCGCTGGCGCGGGTCTGCTTGATGCCGATGTCGATCAGGTCGCGGATGATGGTGTCGACGTCGCGCCCGACGTAGCCGACCTCGGTGAACTTGGTGGCCTCGATCTTGATGAACGGCGCGTCGGCAAGGCGCGCCAGGCGGCGCGCGATCTCGGTCTTGCCGACCCCGGTGGGGCCGATCATCAGGATGTTTTTCGGCGTGATTTCATGGCGCAGCGGCTCCTCGACCTGCTGGCGGCGCCAGCGGTTGCGCAGCGCGATGGCGACCGCGCGCTTGGCCTTGGCCTGACCAACCACGTGCTTGTCCAGCTCGGAAACGATTTCCAGGGGTGTCATGTTCATGGTGTGGGTCCGCCGCGCTTAGTCGAGCGTTTCGATGATGTGGGACAGGTTGGTGTAGATGCACAGCTGGCCGGCGATGGTCAGCGATTTCTTGACCACGTCGAGCGGCGCCAGCTCGGTGTTCTCGATCAGCGCCTTGGCTGCCGACTGGGCATACACACCGCCCGAGCCGATCGCGCCGACGCCATCTTCCGGTTCGAGCACGTCGCCATTGCCGGTGATGACCAGCGTCGATTCATGGTCGGCCACCAGCAGCATCGCCTCGAGACGGCGCAGCACGCGGTCGGTGCGCCAGTCCTTGGCCAGTTCGACCGAGGCGCGCAGCAGGTTGCCCTGGTGCTTCTCGAGCTTGCCCTCGAAGCGGTCGAGCAGGGTGAAGGCGTCGGCGGTGCCGCCGGCAAAGCCGCACAGCACTTTCCCCTGATACAACTTGCGTACCTTGCGGGCCGTACCCTTCATCACGATGTTGCCGAGAGTTACCTGGCCATCGCCGCCCAGCGCGACTTGCTTGCCGCGCCGCACGCACAAGATGGTAGTGCCGTGAAATTGTTCCATTTATCTGCCTCGGTTGTCCTAGCCACCAGAGAATGGGGCCGTTGCGCGAAATTGCAAGATATGGGGCGGCCTCGATGGCCGCCCGATGGAGCGAGTTTAGTACTTGTGCGGGAACAGGCGCGCCACATCGGCGTAGCCCATCAGTTTGAACAGGGCGGCGACCAAATGGTTCATGTCGCGCAGTTCGACCGTCTTGCCGGCTTCGCGCAGCGCGCGCAGCCGCTTGAGCAGCGAGCCCGCGGCGCTGTAGTCGACCCGCGCCAGGCGCGCGCAGTCGAGCACCACCGGCTCGTGGTCTTTCGCGTAGGCGTCGATCGCGTCGAACAGCATGCCGGAGCGATGGTCGACCAGCGCCGGCAGCATGAAACGGTCCGAGCGCGACGGCGCCGGCGCGCTGGCGGTCGTGGCGACATTGGCCTGCGCCTCGAAGGACGGCGGCGACAGCTCGTAGGTGACGCAGTAATCCATCGCCGTTTCTTCGAAATCTTTCTCGCGATTCATCAGCTGCAGCAGTTCGAGCAGCAGCATCCATGGCGCTTCGGGGGCGTCGCGCTTGCCGATCTCGATGGTGGCGCGCACCGTCTCGGCCAGTTCGGCCGCACCGGCCACGATCAGTTCGCGCTTGCCGCCGCGCAGCACGGTCAGCGCCGTCAGCAGCCGGGCGCAGCCTTCCGGGGTGACCGACTTGACGCGGCCCAGTTCGAGCCGGGTGGCCGGGCTGGACGAGGCCAGTTCGAGCAGCCGCTGCAGCTGCGGCGCGATGGCGTCGTCGAGCAGCGGGCCGAATGCTTCGGTCGGGGTGACGCCGGCGACGGCCTTCTCGGCCGTCGCCGCACCCAGCGGCTTCCAGGCCGGCGGCGAAGTTTCGAAGCGGCTCGCGTAGTCGATCGCGACGCTGTCGAAGGCGTCCTGCTGGCCGCTGGCCTGGTACAGGTCGAACAGCATCCACCACACCGCGCGCTCAGTCCGGCCGACGTCGGCCAGGCTGTCGACCAGCATTGCCTCGGCTACCTGCAGCTGGTCGTTGGCGTACATGATGGCGATTTCCTCGATCACCGGCGCGGTTTGCGGCTGGACCGCCGCTTCCGGGGCGGAGTCGTCGGCCAGCAGCTCGGTGGTGGCCAGTTCGAGCGGGGGCAGGGTGTCCGGTCCGCGCGCCTCGGCGGCGATCTGGGCGTTGGTGCGGGCCGGGCGGCGCGCGCCGCTGCCCCAGGCCGGCTCCGGCTCGTTGAAGATGTCGAACGCCATCGCCGACTCGATCGCGTCGATCTTGGCGGCGGTGGCGCGCGCCAGTTCGCGCTGGCGCGCACGCTCGGCTTCGCCGCCCGGGCCCAGCCGCGACGGCTCGCCGGTGCGCAGCCGGGTCGCCGGCCCTGCGGCCTCGTCCGGCTGTCCATCTTTTTTCTTGAGGAAGTCGAAAATACCCAAGTCAATTCCTGTGTGCGATTGCGGGGCCTGGCATTAACGCTGGCATGGCGGCGCCGCGGAAGCGCGTCAAACTGTCTGCAGTGAGGGCATAGTGTATCCCATGGGCAAGCAATCCGCTCGCAAGAGTGCGCCCTGAAAATAAAAAAAGCATGCGGAAAGGCGCATGCTTTTCGGACTCTCCCGGCGTGCGCGCGGCTTAGTCGCCGTACAGCTTCTGTTTCAGCTCGCGCCGCTGCTGGGCTTCCAGCGACAGCGTGGCGGTCGGACGGGCGATCAGGCGCGGGATGCCGATCGGCTCCCCGGTCTCTTCGCACCAGCCGTAGTCGCCGCCGTCGATCGCGGCGATCGACTGTTGCACTTTCTTGAGCAGCTTGCGCTCGCGGTCGCGCGTGCGCAGTTCCAGCGCATGCTCTTCCTCGATGGTGGCGCGGTCGGCCGGATCGGGCACCAGCACGGTTTCGCGCAGGTGCTCGGTGGTTTCGCCGGCGTTTTTGAGGAGGTCTTTCTCAAGCTGCTGCAAGCGCGCCTTGAAGAAAGCCAGCTGCGCCGCGTTCATGTAGTCCTTCTCGCTCATCGCCCGGATTTCATCTTCGGACAGGAGACGGATTTCTGTAGTCGCGGCGGGGGCGGATTTCGTTGTTTTAGTCATGACTTCACTTACCTTCGATACGACAGAGGTTTTCATTTTATCAGCTAACTCGGCCGTGTTGCCCCCTGTTGCAAAGGCGCCCGCGGACGAGCTCACTTCCTTGACGGCCTGTCGAGCCACCGTCTTTTTGCTGGCTGCCGCCGGCGCCTTTGCGGGCGCCGCGGCGGGCTTGATCGTCTTGGCCGGCGCCTTCGCCGGCTTGGCCTCGACCGCCTTGGCCTCGACCGCCTTGGCGGCCGGCGCCTTCCTGGCGACTGCCTTGGGCGTTGCCGCCGCCGGCGCTGCGCGCGTGCCGGCCTTGGGTGCGCCGGCGCGTTTGGCCGCCGGCGTGGTGCCGGCGCTGCGTGCCGAGCCTGCCACAGCCGGGCCGGTGGTTTTTTTGGCCGATTTGGTCACGGTTTCCTTCATATTGCCATCCCGATTTCTTCCCCTCGCCGTTATTGGCGTATTGGCAATTCAGTCGTCAAACAAAGTCGATGCCCGAAACTTATGGCTGCATCACAAAACCGGGATAGTTTATACCAAACATTGCTCCAAACCTTGGATAAAGACGTCCTTTGGTAAATTTTTGCCAATAAAAACCATTTTGCTGCCACGTTCCTCGGTTTCGCCCCATTTTGCCCCGACGTCGCTGCCCATGATCTGATGCACACCCTGGAACACTACCTTGCGGTCGGCGCCTTCCATCAGCAGCACGCCCTTGTAGCGCAGCATGCGCGGGCCGAACACGTTGACCAGGCTGCCGAGGAATTCGTCCAGCCTGGCCGGATCGAACGGACGGTCGCTCTTGAACACGAAGGCGGCGATGTCGTCGCTGTGGCGGGCGTGGTGGTGATCGTTGCTGTGGTCGCAGGCTTCGGTATGCACGTGTTCGTGTTCGCCCTCGTGCGCGTGGTGGTGCTCGTGCTCATGCGCCTCGTCGGCGGTCAGGAAGGCCGGGTCGATGTCGAGCTTGTCGTTGAGGTTGAAACCGCGCAGGTCGAGCACCTCGGCCAGCGGCGCGCGGCCGAAATCGGAGTGGCTGATCGGCGCGCGCGGGTTGATCCGCTTCAGGCGCGCCTTCAGCGCGTCGAGCTGGGCCGCGTCGACCAGGTCGGCCTTGGAAATGAGGATCTTGTCGGCGAACCCGACCTGGCGCTGGGCCTCCTCGTGCTCGTCCAGTTGCGCCATCGCATGGCGCGCGTCGACCACGGTCACCACCGCGTCGAGCAGATAGCTCGCGCCGACTTCCTCGTCGACAAAAAAGGTCTGCGCCACCGGGCCCGGATTGGCCAGGCCGGTCGTTTCGATCACCACCCGGTCGAACGCGATCTCGCCGGCGTCGCGCTTCTTCGCCAGGCTGGCCAGCGCCACGATCAGGTCGCCGCGCACGGTGCAGCAGATGCAGCCGTTGTTCATCTCGACGATCTGCTCGTCGCTGTGCTGCACCAGGATCTCGTTGTCGATGTTTTCCTGGCCGAACTCGTTTTCGATGACGGCAATGCGCAGCCCGTGATCCTCTTGCAGGATGCGGTTGAGCAAGGTGGTTTTGCCGGCGCCGAGGAAGCCGGTCAGAATGGTGCTGGGAATTAATGCCATGTCGAATCCGTGGACGGTGGCCGCAGTGCGGCGGAAATAATCGAGCGATTATGCCGGATTTCTGAATTTGCTTCCAACTGGCGCGACTCGTCTTGGCCCCCGCTTGATGCCGATCATGCGGTCCGGCGCTATTTCGCCTTGGCGCGCGGGTGGGCCCGGTCGTAGACGGCCGCCAGGTGCTGGAAATCGAGCGCGGTGTAGACCTGGGTCGAGGCGATGCTGCTATGGCCCAGCATTTCCTGCACTGCGCGCAGGTCGCCCGACGACTGTAGCACGTGCGAGGCAAACGAATGGCGCAGCACGTGCGGATGGACTTTCACGGCGGTGCCGGCCTGGGCGGCATGGCGCGCCAGCCGCTGCTGGATCACGCGCGGCGACACGCGGGTTGCGCGGTTCGACAGGAACAGGGCGTTGCCGCCGTCGCGCGCGGGCGGGCGCACCGCCAGCCAGGCGGCCAGCGCGGCGGCCGCGTGGCTGCCGACCGGCACCCGGCGCATCTTGTTGCCCTTGCCGGTGACCAGCACTTCGCCGGCGCCCGTGTCGAGCCAGCCGAGCGGGGCCGGCTGGCCCGCTTGCGGCTTGCTATAGGCGATGTCGAGGCCGGCCAGTTCGGATACCCGCAGCCCGCTCGAATACAGCAGTTCGAACATCGCGCGGTTGCACAGTTCGTGCGGTTCAGGATGGGCGCGCAAAGCCGCGCCGGAGGACACCAGGTGCACCGCGTCGTCGACCGACAGCGCCTTGGGCAGGCTCTTGGTGCGGCGCGGCGCGCGCACGCCGTCGACCGGATTGGCTGCCAGCGGCAGCTGCTGCGACAGCCAGTCGAAGAAGCCGCGCCAGCTCGACAGCTTGCGGGCGATCGAGCGCGCGCTCCGGGAGTGCGCGTGCAGCATCGAGGCGAAGCGGCGGATGTCGGCGTGGACGATCGCTTCCCAGGCCGAGGCGCCGGCCATGGCGTCGAGTTCGAGCAGATCGCGGCGGTAAGCGGCGATCGTGTGGGGCGACAGCTGGCGCTGGGTGGCCAGCTGGTCCAGGTAGCGCGCCACCCAGCCGTGCTGAACGGCGCGCCCGTCCATTTTTAGTGCAGCGCGGCCAGCGCGGCGCTGGCCGTCTCGCCAATGTGGATCAGGAAGTCGGTCGCCATGTTGGCGTCGAAACGCTGCGGATCGGGCGAGCCGAGGATCAGCAGGCCGAACGCGCCGGCGCTGGTGCGCAGCGGCAGGATCACGGTCGACTGCACCGCGCCGGCGTCGGCCAGCCAGCGCACGGCCTCGAAATCGTGGTTGCTGCCGCAGTAAGGCGCCAGCAGGCTGCTGGCGAACAAGCGGGCGTCGTCCGACACGTCCTGGGTGTACCACTGGCCCGCATGCGCGGCCGGCAGGTCCCACAGGCGCAGCGTCGCTTGCGGCACCGCGAACTGGGTGCACAGGCCGTCCACCAGCGCGCGCGGCAGCTCGGCGCCGTCGCGTGCCTGCAGCAGCGACTGGGTCCAGGCGTGAAACTTGTTGGCGATCGCCGCATTGTCCTTGGCCAGGCGGATCAGCTCGGCCATCTGCAGCTCCAGCGCCTTGTACTTGCCGCGCATGACTTCCATCTGGCGTTCCTGCAGCGAAACGGCCTTGCCGGTCAGCGGGCTCGACAGCTTTACCTGGCCCAGCAGGGCGGCGTGCTGTTCGAAAAACTGCGGGTTGTCGACCAGGAATTGGGCGACGGCGGCGGGATCCATGGTGTCGGTCATTGAGCTCTTTGCGTGGAAATAATTTAAGTGCAATTCTAACCGACCCGGGCATTCTTTCCGGAATAAAAAAAGACGCCCGAAGGCGTCTTTTGGCAGTGGCGGGCGTCGATCAGAAGCGGTGACGGATGCCGACCTGGTAGCCGCGCGTATTGTCGCCCGGCGTCTTGGTGAAACCACCCGGCGAACCGGCAGCGCCAGGGATGTACTGGCCGTCGTTGGTATTGTTGATGAACGAAGCGACGGTGTAGATATCGGTACGCTTCGACAGGTTGTAGTCGTAGCCGATCGCGAACATGGTGGCGTCGCTGTTGGACACGGTGCGGTCGTTCTGGCGCGCGATCGAGGTCATGATGCGGCCGGCGCCGAGGCGGTAGTGCAAGCCGAACTGGATGCTGTTGGCGTCGACCTGGGTGTTGTTGACGATGTTGGTCATGAAGACATTACGCAATCCATTGCCCAGCGCGGTGGCGGTAGCAGCGCCGAGCGGCGCCAGTTGTGCGGCGACGACGGGAGCGATCTGGGTGTTGTAGGCAAGGGTGTAGTCGGCCACCAGCACCGAGTTGCGGTTGCGCTGGTCGTGATAGCCGGCGAACAGCTTGAAGTCGCCGATGATGTAGGAGCCGCCGACGGTCGTCGTTACCAGGCTGGTATTGTCGTTCTGGTCGTAGCCGCGGTTGTAGCCGATGCCGACATCCCAGCCCTTCGCCTTGTAGGTGGCGGCGGCGCCCATGAACTTGTTGTAGCGGCCCAGGTAGCCCGAATTTTTGAAGCCGTACATCGCCGAGCCGCCGAAGCCGGCCGGGGTGGCGATGCGGTACTGGATCGATTTCTGCGAGCGGATGTCCGCGCCCAGTGCGGTGAAGCCGGCGGTGCCGCCGGTGATGCCGCCCCAGGTGCCGGCGGTGCCGGTCTCGAACACGTCGGCCGCGGCGAACACTTCGTAGCCAGGGGTGTACATACGGCCCAGCATGACGGCGCCGACCGGGGTGATCAGGCCGACCATCGAGGTTCGGTCGAACAGCGCGCCTTCAGGGTTGACGGCAGCCGAGCCTTTGACCTGGGTGCCGCTGCGGATGCTTTGCAGCAGGCCGGCCGACAATGCGGCGCCGCTCGCGCCCAGCGGGGCCAGCACGGTGTTGAAACCCGGACCCATGCCTTTGGTCAGGTACAGGCCCTGCTCGTCGGACAGCAAGGTTGGCTTCTGGGTGCCGGTGTCGAGTTCGACGCGCGCCTCGAGGTTGAAGATGGCCTTGTAGCCGCCGCCGATGTCTTCGGTGCCTTTGAAGCCCAGGCGCGAACCGTCGGCAATGCCGCTCACCAGACGCAAGGTCTGGCCGCTTTGTTTCATCAAGCCCGCATCGGCGATCCCGTAGATCGTCACGTTCGACTGCGCCATGGCAGGGGCTGCAAAACAGGTAGCGATGACAGCGGCGAGGAATTTTGTTTTCATTGCATCTCCAAGAATATAATTTTTTTGTATAAAAACGAACGCACGTACTAATTCGTCTTGACCAATATGCCATTGTTCACCTGGCTTGTACAGAAAGCCAAGAGGCGGGAGGCACTCGGGTTGCGTAAAAGACACAACAAGCCGCATCAACCCCGCACATGCAACAGGGGCGAAGATGGTTTCCCGTCTTCGCCCCTGTCAGGTTCGCTTCGTCAGCAGGCCGCAGCCTGCGGCCGATTAGAACGCGTGGTTCACGCCGACGTCGTAGTGGTTGATTTTGGCGGTGACGCCTGGGGTGGCAGGAACAACGTTGCCATCCTTACGCGATGCATCGACGTACAGGTAGGTACGCTTCGACAGGCTGTACTCGTAGCCCAGCGAGAATTGCTTGGTCTTGGCGAAGCCGTCTGGCGACTTCTGGCCGTAACCAGCCAGGACCTTGCCTGGGCCCATCGTGTAGTTCGCGCCCAGGACCCATGCTTTGGTCTTTGGGTTGGTCGCCAGGGTGTGGCCGCGGTCCTGGCGGGTGTACGACGCCATCAGCTTGAACTCAGGCGTAGCGAGCACCGAAGCGGCGATCGAGAACAGCTTGGTTTCGACTGCATTGCGCTCGTATGCCAGCATCGCGCCCATTGGGCCGTTCTTGTAGGTGCCGGTGACCGAGAACGGGGTCGCAGTAGCTTCAGCGTTGGCTGGGTACTGTGGCGCTGCGGCGGTGCCGCGGCCGATCAGGGCGGCGCCATTGTTCGCTTCTTTGGTGGCCAGCGTGGTGTTGATCTGGAAACCAGCGAATTCTGGCGAGTTGTAGAAGAACGCGTTCGAGAAACGGTTGGTCGAGTTACCTACGAAGCCCAGTGGGTCCGAAGTGTAGCCGGCAACGGTCAGGTCGGTTTGGAAACCGGCTGGGGTTGGCAGGCCGTGGAACGGCTCGAAAGCGGTGCTCGACTCTTGGAACGCGGTCAGACCACGGCCCAGGCGAACCATACCGAAATCACCTTGCAGGCCGACGCGGCTCTGACCCTGGAACAGTGGGCGCTGAACGCCGCCGGCACCTTGCTCGATCGTGCCGGTGTCCGGCTCGTAACGAATTTCCAGTTGGAACAGAGCCTTCAGGCCATTGCCCAGCTCTTCAGTACCCTTGAAACCCAGGGTGTTGTTGGCGCGCTTGCCGATGGCCAGGGTCTGGTCCGTACGCTTGATCAGGCCAGCGTCAACGGTACCGTAGATCTGGACTGCGGTTTGTGCTTGTGCAACGCCGGCGAATGCGCCCAGAAGTGCCAGAGCCAAAAGTGATTTTTTCATGTATCAATCCTTAAAAAGTAAATCAGTAGAATCCGTAGAGCATTGAGATTTTGATAATTGCTGAACACTCGGGAATGTGGTGAACCTTAAATGCTTGTTGCCTCAAGAATTCCGGATTTGTCGATTATGAGGGTAGCGATTGGTTGAAAGCCAATAAAACCAATCAAGCTGTTGTATTTTTGAAACGCGGCAACATGAATCAAGTGTCAATAGAGTGGGCAATTCGACCACGGCGCCGGGCGTGGCGAGCGCATCCGCGCGCTGACGCCGCACATATATATACAACCGGGATTTTCGAAACGTCCCTGTGGAGGCGCCGGAAAGAATCTCGGGCGCACCGCCGGGATGGGCCGCCAGGACAGGCGGCCGAGGGGAGCTACAAGGTCACTTCGCCTTCGAACACCGTCACCGCGGGTCCGGTCAGGTAGACCGGCGCGCCGTCACCAGCCCAGGCCACCGACAATTCGCCGCCGCGCGCGCTGACGCGCACCGGCGAGTCGAGCAGGCCGCGCTGGATTCCGGCCACCACCGCGGCGCAGGATCCGGTGCCGCAGGCCAGCGTTTCGCCGGCGCCGCGCTCATACACCCGCAGCTTGATGTGGTGGCGGTCGATCACCTGCATGAAGCCGGCGTTGACCCGTTTCGGGAAGCGCGGATGGTGTTCGATCAGCGGACCGGTCTCAAGCACCGGCGCGGTATCGACGTCGTCGACCACCTGCACCGCGTGCGGGTTGCCCATCGAGGCGACCGAGAAGAGCAGGGTGTTGCTTGCGTTGCTGCCGCCTGGCTGCGGGATCGACAGCGGCCACAAGGTGTCGCCGCCTTCGGCCAGGCCGGCCAGGCCGGCGCAATCGAACGGCACGTCGGCCGGAGCTAACCGCGGCGCGCCCATGTCGACCGTGACGCTGCCGTCGTCTTCCAGGCGGGGCGCGATGATGCCGTTCATGGTCTGCACCCGGATCGCGCGCTGGCTGGTCAGGCCCTTGTCGGTGACGAACTTGACGAAAGCGCGTGCGCCGTTGCCGCACTGTTCGACTTCGCCGCCGTCGTTATTGAAGATCCGATAGCGGAAATCGCAGCCCTCGGTGTCCGGCTTCTGCACCACCAGGATCTGGTCGGCGCCGATGCCGAAGCGACGGTCGGCCAGCTGCGCCCACTGCTGTGAGGACAGCTCGACCTGCTGGTTGATCGCGTCGACCACGATAAAGTCGTTGCCGGCGCCGTGCATTTTGGTGAATTTCAGTTTCATGAAACGAGTATAGCGGCTTGGCTTATTTGACGTAAAGCGAAGCCTCGCCCTCGGGCCGGGTCTTGAACCGTTTGTGGGTCCAGAAATATTCGGCCGGCGCCTCGCGCACGCGCTCCTCGATGAATTCGTTCATACGGCGCGTGGCTGCGATCAGGTCGTCGCCCGGATAATTCTCCCAGGCCGGGTAGATCTTCACTTGCCAGCCCTGGTAGCCGGGCAGGAAGGTGGCCACCACCGGGATCACCGCCGCGCCGGCGGTCGCGGCGATGCGCGCCGTCGCCGTCAGCGTCGCCGCCGGCACGCCGAAGAACGGCACGAAGGGCGCGTCCTTGTCGCCGAAGTCCATGTCCGGCAGCATGAAATAAGGCAGGCGCTCGCGCAGCGCGCGCAGGATGGGCTTGATGCCTTCCTGGCGCGAGAACAGGCGCACCGGGCGGAACCGCTCGCGCCCGCGCCGCAGCACCTGGTCGAACAGCTGGTTTTTCTGCGCTACGTACATTGAGGAGGCGCTCGCCTCCATCGCAATTGCCACGCCGGCCACGTCGAGGCAGACGAAGTGGGGGCACAACAGGATCACCGGGCCTGCGGCGATCGCCTCCAGCGGCACTGCCGGCTCGACCCGGATCAGGCGCCGCAGCCGCGCGGCGGGCGCCCACCACAGGACCGCGCGTTCAAATATGCTGCGCGAATAGGATTGGAAATGACGGCGTGCCAGCGCCACCCGCTCGGCCTCGGACAGTTCCGGCATGCACAGGCGCAGGTTGGTCAGTGCGATGTGGCGGCGCGCCTTGAGCAGCACGAACAGCAGGCTGCCGACGGCCTCGCCGAAGCGCCCCAGTACCGGCAGCGGCAACCAGTGCAGCAGCCACATGATTCCAAGCAGGAGCCTCATGCTGCCGCCTGCGCTTCGGGAGCGGCGACGCCGTCCGGGTGCTTGTAGCGGTTATAGCTCCAGAAATACTGGGCCGGGCAGCGCGCGATCAGCTGCTCCATGGCGCGGTTGATCGCCGTCGCCTGCTCGGTGGCGCTGCCCCCCAGGTGGCCTTCGAACGGCACGAAGCGCACGATGTAGCCTTTGCCGGCAGGACGGCGCTCGGCATACACCAGGATGATGGCGGCGTCGCCCATCTGGGCCAGCTTGGCCGGCAAGGTCATGGTGTAGGCAGTGCGGCCGAAAAACGGCGCCCACACGCCTTCGCCTTCCTGCGGCACCTGGTCGGGCAGCAGGCCGATCGGCTGGCCTTTCTTGAGCGCCTTGGCCAGGATCCGCACGCCCGACAGGTTGGCCGGCGCCAAGTGCAGGTTGTGGCGGGCCCGGGCCCCTTCGATCAGCGGCTTGAGCGCGGCCTTTTTCGGCGGCCGGTACATCACCGTCAGCGCGGTGCGCAGCGCGATCTGCTGCGCGGTCATCTCGAAGCAGCCCAGGTGTGGCGTCAAAAAAACAATTCCGCGCCCGGCGTCGAGCACCGACTGCACGTGTCCCCAGTTCTCGTCGGTGGCGTGGCGCGCCACCCGTTCCGGCTGTGCGCACCAGACGAAGGGCAGTTCGACGATCGCCTTGCCCGACTCGGCCACCGCGCGCGACAGCTCGCGGCCGTAGCCGGCGCCCTCGAGATTGGCGCGCAGGCGCCGCCGGTACGAGGGGGAAGCCAGGTACACCACCCAGCCGAGGCCGGCGCCCAGCAAGTGCAGCGCCGGCAAGGGCAAAGTGGACAACAATCGAAATAGGAGAACTAGCATGGAGATGATCTGGGTTCAGGAAATGGCCGGTCGACGAGCCAAAATTTCATAAGGAGCGTAAAATACCACGTTGCAGGATCCGCCGAGTTAATAGACAACTTGCGAAGCGGAATATAAATGTCGCTAAAGCGTCGCAGGCAAGAGCCCTTACTGCGACAACATGTTTAAACAGTAATGGGAGCTTTAATGGCCAACGATTATCTTTTTACCTCCGAATCCGTGTCGGAGGGTCATCCGGACAAAGTCGCCGACCAGATCTCCGACGCCATCCTCGACGCCATCCTCGAACAGGATCCGTCCGCGCGCGTCGCCGCCGAGACCTTGTGCAACACCGGCCTGGTGGTGCTGGCAGGTGAAATCACCACCCACGCCAACGTCGATTATATTCACGTTGCACGCGAAACCATCAAGCGCATCGGCTACGACAATACCGACTACGGCATCGACTACAAGGGTTGCGCCGTGATGGTCTGCTACGACAAGCAGTCGCCCGACATCGCCCAGGGCGTTGACGAAGGCGCCGGCATCGACCTCGACCAGGGCGCCGGCGACCAGGGCCTGATGTTCGGCTACGCCTGCGACGAAACCGCCGAGCTGATGCCGGCCGCGATCCACTACGCGCACCGCCTGGTCGAGCGCCAGTCGCAAATGCGCAAGGACGGCCGCCTGCCGTGGCTGCGCCCGGACGCCAAGTCGCAGGTCACCCTGCGCTACGTCGACGGCCGCCCGGTCGCGGTCGACACAGTCGTACTGTCGACCCAGCACGCGCCGGAAGTGACCCACAAGCAGATCGAAGAAGCGGTGATCGAAGAGATCATCAAGCAGGTATTGCCGCGCGAGTGGCTGGTCGGCACGCGCTACCTGGTCAATCCGACCGGGCGCTTCGTGATCGGCGGTCCGCAGGGCGATTGCGGCCTGACCGGGCGCAAGATCATCGTCGACACCTACGGCGGCGCTGCCCCGCACGGCGGCGGCGCATTCTCCGGCAAGGATCCGTCCAAGGTCGACCGTTCGGCGGCGTACGCGGCGCGTTATGTCGCCAAGAACATCGTCGCGGCCGGACTGGCGCGCCAGTGCCAGGTGCAGGTCAGCTACGCGATCGGCGTGGCCAAGCCGATCAACATCACGGTGTACACCGAAGGCACCGGCGTCATTTCCGATGAAAAGATCGCCCAGCTGGTGATGGAGCATTTCGACCTGCGTCCGAAAGGCATCGTCCAGATGCTCGACCTGCTGCGTCCGATCTACCAGAAGAGCGCCGCCTACGGCCACTTCGGCCGCGAAGAGCCGGAGTTCACCTGGGAGCGCACCGACAAGGTGGCGCTGCTGCGCGCAGAAGCCGGCCTGTCCTGAGTTGGCAAAACCGGGTCTGACCCAGCGGGTCAGACCCTCTCACCCGACCCTGTGTCTTGTGATAAACTCGCCCATTCCGAGGAGCGTTGCGACGAATTCAATTTCGCCAGGCTCGGACTTCATGCAACTGCGCTCACGTACCTTTTTCTAACTGAAAGGAGGGCGTGATGAACGCCGTACTCAAAAATCTCAACGACTACCACATCGCCGATATCACCCTGGCGCCATGGGGTAACAAAGAAATCAAGATTGCCGAAACCGAAATGCCGGGCCTGATGGCGATTCGCGAAGAATTCGCCGCCAGCCAGCCGCTCAAGGGCGCGCGCATCACCGGTTCGCTGCACATGACGATCCAGACCGCCGTGCTGATCCAGACGCTCGAAGCGCTCGGCGCGCAAGTGCGCTGGGCTTCGTGCAACATCTACTCGACGCAGGACCACGCCGCCGCCGCGATCGCCGCCGCCGGCACCCCGGTGTTCGCCGTCAAGGGCGAAACGCTGGACGAATACTGGGACTACACCCACCGCATCTTCGAATGGCCGGGCGAAGGCGTGTACTCGAACATGATCCTCGACGATGGCGGCGACGCCACCTTGCTGCTGCACCTGGGCACGCGCGCCGAAACCGACATCTCGGTGCTGGCCAACCCTGGCTCGGAAGAAGAGATCTGCCTGTTCAATTCGATCAAGGCGCACCTGGCCAAGGATGCGACCTGGTACTCGAAGCGCCTGCCGGCCATCCTCGGCGTGACCGAAGAGACCACCACCGGCGTGCACCGCCTGTACCAGATGCACAAGGAAGGCAAGCTGGCGTTCCCGGCAATTAACGTCAACGACTCGGTCACCAAGTCCAAGTTCGATAACCTGTACGGCTGCCGCGAATCGCTGGTCGACGGCATCAAGCGCGCCACCGACGTGATGATCGCCGGCAAGGTCGCCGTCATCGCCGGCTACGGCGACGTGGGCAAGGGTTCGGCCCAAGCCATGCGCGCGCTGTCGGCCCAGGTCTGGGTCACCGAAATCGATCCGATCTGCGCGCTGCAAGCGGCGATGGAAGGCTACCGCGTCGTGACCATGGATTACGCGGCCGAGCACGGCGACATTTTCGTCACCTGCACCGGCAACTACCATATCCTGACCGAGCAGCACATGCTGGCCATGAAGGACCAGGCCATCGTCTGCAACATCGGCCACTTCGACAACGAGATCGATGTCGCCGCGCTCAAGAAATACGAGTGGGACAACATCAAGCCGCAGGTCGACCATGTGATCTTCCCGTCGGGCAAGCGCATCATCCTCCTGGCCGAAGGCCGCCTGGTCAACCTCGGTTGCGGCACCGGCCATCCGTCCTACGTGATGAGCTCGTCGTTCGCGAACCAGACCATCGCCCAGATCGAGCTGTACGCCAACACGGCCAAGTATCCGGTCGGCGTGTACGTGCTGCCAAAGCACCTGGACGAGAAAGTGGCGCGCCTGCAGCTGAAAAAGCTGAACGCCCAGCTGACCGTGCTGACCGATGAGCAAGCCGCTTACATCACGGTGAGCAAGGAAGGTCCGTACAAGCCGGATCACTACCGCTATTAATTAGTACGCAGCATCCCCGGGCGCGGCGATCCCGCGCCCGGCTTATCCCCCGCCACCAATGCAAGGGTTCACATGCGTCTGTTACTGACCTGGATTATCAATGCCGCCGCTCTGATGGCGCTGCCCTACCTGATGCATTCCGTGACCGTCACCGACATCGGAGCCGCGCTGATCGCGGCCCTCGTGCTGGGGCTGGTTAACACCCTGATCCGGCCCGTGCTGGTGCTGCTGACCTTGCCGGTGACCTTCCTGTCGCTCGGCCTGTTCATCCTGGTGATCAACGGTTTCCTGTTTTGGCTGGTGGCGCAATTCGTCAGTGGATTCCATGTCGAAGGATTCTTGTCGGCGATGCTGGCTGCGATCCTGTACAGCGTGATTTCGTGGGCCTTGTCCACCTTACTGCTACGAAAAGATGGAAACTAATAATTTCAGTATCGAGTTCTATCCGCCCAAGACGGCGGAGGGCGCCGAGAAGCTGCGCGTTGCGCGCGGCAAGCTCGCCACGCTCAATCCCAAGTATTTCTCGGTGACCTTCGGCGCCGGCGGCAGCACCCAGCAGGGCACCCTCGACACCGTGCTCGAGATCCTCGGCGAAGGCCACGTCGCGGCGCCGCACCTGTCGTGCGTGGGCGGTTCGCGCGAATCGATCCGCGCCATCCTGGCCCAGTTCAGGCAGCACGGCATCCGGCGCCTGGTGGCGCTGCGCGGCGACCTGCCGAGCGGCTATGGCGGCGGCGGCGAACTGCGCTATGCAAGCGAGCTGGTCGAATTCATCCGCGCCGAAACCGGCGACTGGTTTCACATCGAGGTGGCGGCCTATCCGGAGATGCATCCGCAGGCGCGCTCGCCCCAGGACGACCTGCAGAATTTCGCGCGCAAGGTCCAGGCCGGCGCAAATGCGGCAATCACCCAGTATTTCTACAACGCCGACGCCTACTTCCAGTTCGTCGAGCAGGCCCGCAAGCTGGGCGTCGACGTGCCTATCGTGGCCGGCATCATGCCGATCACGAACTACACGCAGCTGATGCGTTTTTCCGACATGTGCGGCGCCGAGATTCCGCGCTGGGTGCGCCTCAAACTGGCCAGCTTCGGCGACGACAGCGCCTCGATCAAGGCCTTCGGCCTCGACGTGGTGACCCAGTTGTGCGAACGGCTGCTCGCTGGCGGCGCGCCAGGCCTGCATTTCTACAGCATGAACCAGGCCGGCCCGACCAGCGCCTTGTGGCAGCGGCTGGCCAGCAGCTAGTCGATGTGTCCTTACCCAAGTCAGGGCGGCCGCTCATTGGGCCAGCGGACTTTCCGCTGGATTCCACCCTGGTGCAGGATCTGTTCTCCGCGCCGGCTTCGCGCCATGCAGTAAATACGCTGCTGCGGTAAGGTTCCAGATCGCCTGGATCAGCAGGATGCCCACTACCACGGGTGCTGTCATGCGCTGGCCGGCTGCAATCACCGCGATGGCCGGCAGGACGTCGCTCACCAGCCCGGCCATGCCCAGCCTGCGTGGCAATCCGCGCTCGCGCAGCAGGGCTGGTGCGCATCGCGAATCTTCACCATGCTTTGCAGGATCGACAGCGGATCGCTGCCTGTGCGCCCGAGTCGAGCGCCACGGCGGCGATCGAAGAAATAGCGCTCAGTACGATGACAAGGCCGGCGATGCGCGCGGCGGTATCGGTTTCATGTTCTTGATGGGCGGTCATGCGCGCATCCTTTCAATAAGTGGCCGCACGGCGGTTCGCGTGCAGTACCCACTGTGCGGTGCGGGCGTGTCGCCTGCATGTAGGCGCGGTAAAGATTTGTAAATGGTCAGCGCGCGGACGGCAGCGTCACGCGGAAGCAGCAGCCGCCGTCGCCATTCGGCAGGCACTGGGCGTCGCCGCCGTGATGACGGGCGATCTGGCGCACCAGGCTCAGGCCCAGGCCGGCGCCGCCTGCCGCTTCGCTGGCGCCGGCAAGCCGGTAGAAGGGCTCGAAGATGCGCTCGCGTTCGGCTTCCGCGATGCCGGGGCCGCCGTCGCATACGTCCAGCCGCAGCGTTGCCTTCGCCACGCCCAGCCGCACTTCGACCGGCGAACCGGCGCCGTAGCGGAGCGCGTTTTCGAGCAGGTTGCGCACCATCCGGCGCAGCAGGCGCGAGTCTCCCCGCACGCTGTGCGCGCCCGCGTCGAGCGTGACGTTGGCGCGCGCGCACTCCTCGGCCAGCAGGCCGGTGAGGTCGACGTCCTCGGCGGGCGGCGTGCTGGCGCCCACTGCATCGAGGCGGCTGGCGAGCAGCACCTCGTCGATCAGCTGATCGAGTTCGGCGACGTTGCGCCGCAGTTCGGCGCCGATGGCCGGCGTCGCCTGTTCGGTCATCAATTCGGCTGCCATGCGGATGCGCGCGAGCGGCGAGCGCAGTTCGTGCGAGGCGTTCGCCAGCAGCGACTTTTGCGCGCCGACCAGCGCTTCGATGCGCGCGGCAGAGTGATTGAAGCTGGTTGCTAGGCGCGCTACTTCATCTTTACCCTCGACCGCGACGCGGGTCGCCAGCTCCCCATCGCCCCACGTCTCGACGCTGTGCTGCAGGCGTTCGAGGCGTCGCGTCAGGCGGCGCGCGACGGGATAGGCGCCCGCCGCGACCACCAGCGCGATCACGATGAGCATCGCGGCGAACCCCATCAGGTGCCTGCCCGGACCGGCCACGGCGAGGCCCGCGCGCACGGGATCGAAGCGCAGGTGCGCAACCCCGAACAGGACCGCCGCCGCCAGCAGGCTGGCCAGCAAGGCGAGATAGATGCGCACATACAGCCGCTGTGCCGGCGCCACTTTCGCCGCCCTCGGCAGCTGCGGCGCGGCGTCAGGCATCGTGCACCTTGGCGAACACGTAACCGGAGCCGCGCACGGTGATGATGCGGCGCGGCTGCCTGGCGTCGTCTTCGATGGCCGCGCGCAGCCGGCCGATGTGGACGTCGATCGAGCGGTCGAACGGATCGAAGGCTTCGCCCTTGACTGCGTCCAGGAGCTGCTCGCGCGAGAGCACGCGGCCTGCGCGCTCGGCCAGCGCGACCAGAAGGTCGAACTGATAGGCGGTCAGAGCGCGCGCGTCGCCCGCGAGCCGCACGGCGCGCGCGCCCAGGTCGATTTCGAGGCGGCCGAAGCGCAGCACTTGCGCCTCCGATGCCGTCGCCAGCGGCGGGCGGCGCAGCACGGCGCGCAGCCGCGCCAGCAGTTCGCGCGGTTCGAACGGTTTGGGAAGGTAATCGTCGGCCCCGATTTCGAGGCCGATGACGCGGTCGAACGGATCGCCTTTCGCGGTGAGCATCACGACCGGGATCGCGCGCAGCGGCGCGGCGAGTGCGCGGATCTGCCGACAGACATCGAGGCCATCGGCGTCCGGCAACATCAGGTCGAGCAGGACCAGCGCGAAGCTGTCGTCCCGCCCCAGCATGGCGATGCCTGCCTGCGCGCTGGCGGCATGCCGGACCTCGAAGCCGTGCGGGGCGAGGTAAGTCGCGACCATCCCGGCCAGGCGTTCGTCGTCTTCGATCATCAGGACATGCTGGACCATGCGGGCATCATACCTCAGTGCATGCGCGACTTCAGATGCTCGGCGAACTTCGCCCTTTGCTCGGGCGTGAGCACGTCGGAAGCGTCTTCGACCGCCGTCAGGATGCGCCGGCTGATGAAGTCCATGCGCTGCATCTGCGCCACGCGCAGCTGCTCGAGCGCGGCGCGGTCGATCACCGGCGCCATCAGCAGCTCGTGCGCGCGCGCGTGCGCCTGGCGAAACTGCTCGTGCTCCGGGCGCAGGTCGGCCATGGCCGCCTTGGCGATCGCTGCCACGCGCGCCTTCTGGTCCGGGCTCGCGTCGGCAGCGAACTGCGCCACCATCTTGTCGATGTGCGCATCCATGGCCGCAGGGTCCATCGCCATGTGTCCGGCGCGGCCGGGATGGCCGGGCAGGCCCGTACCGCCGTTGGCGAAGCTGGCGCCGGCGGCGCCAAAGGCCACCGCCAGCGCCGCGGCGATCAGCCAGCGCCGTCCGGAGCGAGGAGCTGGAGCGGCGCGATGGCCAGTATTGTTGTCATGGTGCGAGTTCATCGGTAGCCTTTCAGTGAGTGGAGTACCCACTGTAAGGCGGCCGTCTTGCCGGCGTGTGTGCGGCGCGTAAAGATTTGTAAAGTAGCCCGATGGTGCGGATGCCAGGTTGATCCGCTGCAATTGGCTAGCCCAGTTCGGTAATGATCCTGTCCAGCGCAACGTCATGCGGCGCACTGGCGAACTGCGCCTCCAGGCAGGCGTAGGCGATGCCCAGCGTAAAGGGGCGCGGTGCATGCTCCAGCGTGCGGTCGTAGAAGCCGCCGCCATAGCCCAGGCGGAAACGCTCCGCATTGAAGCCCAGGCAGGGCACCAGCAGCGCCGGCGGGCGCGCCATCATCCGCAACTCCCGCGGCACCGCCACCCCCATCTCGTCTTTCACCATCGCTTCGCCCGGCTGCCACTCTGCAAACCCGAGCGGCGCGTGCCGCGCCACCACCACAGGCAAGGCCAGCCGTACGCCGGAACGGATCAGTTCGGCGTACGCTGACGACAAGTCCGCTTCACCGCGCAGCGGCCAGTACACCCCGAGCGAATCGACCGGCTGCGCGCGCCACCATGCGACCAGCTGGCCCCCGATCGCTGCGTCCCATTCGGCCTTCTGGGCCGGCACGATCGCCGCCCGGCGCGCGCCGAGGGCGCGCCGCAACGCTGCCTTGTGCGAATGCGCTTCGCTTGCGGCCGATGCTGGCTGCGCAGGGGGGGCGCATGGTATTCTAGGTTCGCCGGTCATGTACTCGAATGTCTTAAAAAAAAGAGAGTTGGGAATTGATGCTTCAGTCGAAATTGTTCGTTGCTGCCGTCCTTGCCGGTTCATGCTTGTCGTTGTTTGCGGCAAGTGCGGACGCCCCGCCCGCAGCCGCGGTTCAGGTCGCGCCCGCCGCCCCGGTTGTTCCGGTCGCGCCCGCCGCCCCAGCTGATACGCGCGCCGATGACGACGCCTTCCTGCTGCTGCGCGAAGCGGCGCGCCAGGACGATGCCGCCGCCGCGGCCAACTACGCCGCCCGCCTGACCAACTACCCGATCGCTTCGTATGTCGACTATTATCGGCTGAAACCGCGCATCAAGGATGCCTCCGCCCTTGAAATCCTCGATTTCCTGAACCGCTGGCAGGGCAGCGCGATCGCCGACCGCATGCGCAACGACTGGCTGCTCGAACTCGGGCGGGCGCGCGACTGGACCAATTTCGACCAGCAACTGCCGCTGTTCGTTCTGAACGACGACACCCAGGTCAAGTGCTACGGCCTGATGTCGCGCGCGGTCAAGGGTGAGAACGTGGCCGCCGACGCGCGCGCGCTGCTGCTCAGTCCGCCCGGCTACGGCGAGGCCTGCAGCGCCCTGATCGCCACCCTGGCGCAGTCCGGCCAGTTCGACACCAACGACTTGCTGGTCCAGTTGCGGCTGGCCGGCGAAACCCATGCGACCGGCCCGGCGCGCCGCACCGCCTTGCTGCTGGACGCTTCCGACACCCGCGCGGCGCAGGCGGTCGACCTGCCGGCGCTGGCGATGGCGCGCGGGATCGGCGCCGGCCGCGTCGAGCACGAAATCTACCTGGTCGCGATCGGCCGCATGGCGCGCACCAGCCTGAAGCTGGCGACCGTCGCGCTGCAGAAGAACGCTTCGAAACTGAGCCCGCAGGAGATGGCGGTCGGCTGGGCCAATATCGCGCTGGCTGCGTCGATGACGCTGTCGGCCGATGCAGGCGACTACTGGAAAAAATCGGCTGGCGCGCCGCTGTCGCAAGACCAGCTGCAGTGGAAGACCCGTATCGCGCTGCGCGAGGGCGACTGGAAAATGGTCAGGGCCACCATCGCCGCGATGCCGCCGCAGCTGCGCAGCGATCCGGCCTGGACCTACTGGAACGCGCGTGCGCTCGCAGCCGAATCGGGCGCCAACCGCGAGCAGGTGCGCGCGCTGTACACGCGCATCGCCGATCAGAACAGCTTCTACGGCCAGCTGGCGATGGAGGAGCTGGGCGAGCAGGTCTCAATCCCGCTGGCAGCACGCCCCGTCACGCCGGCCGAACTGGCGCCGGTCGCGGCCAATGCCGGCTTGCGCCGGGCGCTCAAGTTCTTCAGCCTGCGCCTGCGTTTCGAAGGCACCCGCGAGTGGAACTGGGAGCTGCGCAGGTTCAGCGAACGCGAGCTGCTGGCGGCGGCCGAATTCGCCCGCCAGAACGAGATCCTCGACCGCATGGTCAACACCTCCGAGCGCACCCGCACCGAGTTCGATTACACCCAGCGCTTCCCGGCGCCGCACAACGAGATCTTGCAGCCGACCACCCAGAACCTCGGCCTCGACCGGGCCTGGGTGTACGGCCTGATCCGCCAGGAGTCGCGCTTCATCACCGATGCGCGCTCCGGCGTTGGCGCGTCGGGGCTGATGCAGGTGATGCCGTCGACCGGCCAGTACGTCGCGAAAAAAATCGGCATGACCGATTTCGTGCACGGCATGCTGTCCGACCTGCGCACCAACATCCAGCTGGGCGCGAACTACATGAACATGGTGCTGGCCAATTCCGACGGTTCGCTGCCGCTCGCCAGCGCCGCCTACAACGCCGGGCCGGGACGTGCGCGCACCTGGCGCGCCACCTTGAACGGGCCGATGGAAGGCGCGATCTTCGCCGAATCGATCCCGTATCCGGAGACTCGTTCCTACGTCAAAAACGTACTGGCGAACGCGACCAACTACGCGGCGCTGTTCGAAAACAAGCCGCAATCGCTGAAAGCGCGCCTCGGCACGGTGACCCCGGCCGGCGTGCGTTCGAGCCAGCTTCCCTGACGATCAACATCGAAGGCCAAGGACATGAGAGACATGAAGGTAGTGGTGTTCGGAGGATCTGGTTTCATCGGCAGCCACCTGGTGGCGCAACTGGCCGAGGAAGGCGCGCGCGTGACCGTGCCGACCCGGCGTGCCGAGAATGCGAAGCACCTGATCTTCCTGCCCGGAGTCGAGGTGGTGGAGGAAGACGTCGGCAAGGCCGATCCGGCCGTGCTGCGCCGCCTGCTGGCCGGCGCCGACGCCGCCATCAACCTGGTCGGCGTGCTTCATTCGAAGCGCGGCACGCCGTATGGTCCCGAGTTCAAACTGGCGCACGTCGACCTGCCGCGCAAGTTCGTCGCCGCCTGCGCCGCCGCCGGCGTGCCGCGCTACCTGCACATGAGCGCCCTGGGCGCCGACCGCGACGGACCGTCGATGTACCAGCGCTCCAAGGCCGATGGCGAAATGGCCGCGCGCGCCGAAGAGTCGGTGGCCGCCACCATCTTCCGGCCGTCGGTGGTGTTCGGCCCCGGCGACAATTTCCTCAACATGTTCGCGCGCATGCAGCGCTGGCTTCCGGTGGTGCCGCTGGCCTGCGCCGGCGCCGAGTTCCAGCCGGTCTTCGTGGGAGACGTGGCGCGCGCCTACGTCCACGCGCTGCGCGATCCCAAGACCCGACACCTGGTGTTCGCGCTGGGCGGGCCGGCGATCTACACCTTGGCCGAACTGGTGCGCCTCGCCGGGCGCTGGTCGCATCACGAACGCCCGATCATCGAACTGCCGTACGCGCTGGGCCGGCTGCAGGCGCTGCTGTTCGAACTGATGCCGGGCACCCCGCTGATGAGCCGCGACAACCTCGACTCCATGAAGTGCGACAACGTGCTCGATCCGGCGATCCAGGCCTTGACAGCGGCGACCCTTGGAATCAAGCTGACCGCGCTCGAAGCGGTGGCCCCCAATTACCTGTCGCCGCACGAGCGCTTCGACGAATTCCGCGCCCGCGCCGGCCGCTAACCTCACCACCGACCATACCGACATGCAGACCACAGAACTCGATCCGACCCTGTCGCAAACCCTCGACCACGCACGCAAGCCGGGGCTGACCCTGGTCATCGGCAACAAGAACTATTCGTCGTGGTCGATGCGGCCGTGGGTCGCGATGACCGCGTTCGGCATCCCATTCCAGGAAGTGCGGGTGCTGCTCGACAAGCCAGACACGGCGACCCGCATCGCCGAATATTCCGGTGCCGGCCGGGTGCCGGTGCTGGTCGCCGGCGAGATCACGATCTGGGACAGCCTGGCCATCTGCGAGTACCTGGCCGAGCAGTTCCCCGACCTGCACATGTGGCCGCAGGATGTCGCCGCGCGCGCGATGGCGCGTTCGGTGACCGCCGAGATGCATTCCGGTTTCGCCGGCCTGCGCAGCGCGATGTCGATGAACATCCGCGTCAGCCTGCCCGGTCGCGGCCGCACTCCCGAATCGCAGGGCGACGTCGGCCGCGTGTGCGAGATATGGGAGAAATGCCTGTCGCGCTTCGGCCATCACCAGTTCCTGTTCGGTGACTTCTCGATCGCCGACGCTTTCTTCGCGCCGGTGGTGATGCGCTTCAAGACCTATGGCGTATCGCTGGCGCCGGCCCTGCAGGCTTACTGCGACCGCGTGCAGGCCCATCCCGCCGTGGCGCGCTGGGTGCGCGAGGCGCTGGAGGAAACCGAGAGCGCCGCGTTCCACGACGACGAACTGCCGAAATAGGCCGGCCGCATGAAGAGCTATGTGGTGGGCGGCGCGGTGCGCGACGAGCTGCTTGGGCTGCCGGTCAAGGACCACGACTGGGTGGTGGTCGGCGCCACGCCCGAGCAGATGGTCAAACTGGGGTTCCGCCCGGTCGGCAAGGATTTCCCGGTCTTCCTGCATCCCGACACCTATGAGGAATATGCGCTCGCGCGCACCGAGCGCAAGACCGCGCCCGGCTATCACGGCTTCGTGTTCCATACCGCGCCAGACGTCACGCTGGAAGAAGACCTGGTGCGGCGCGACCTCACCATCAACGCCATCGCGCGCGCCGACGACGGAACGCTGACCGATCCCTTCGGCGGCCAGGCCGATATCCGCGACCGCGTGTTCCGCCATGTGTCCGACGCCTTCGCCGAAGACCCGGTGCGGATCCTGCGGCTGGCGCGCTTCGCCGCGCGCTTTGCCGAATTCACCGTTGCGCCCGAGACGCTGGCGCTGATGCGCCGGATGGTCGAGCATGGCGAAGTCGATGCGCTGGTGCCCGAGCGCGTATGGCAGGAGATCGCACGCGGCCTGATGGAAGCGGCGCCTTCGCGCATGCTGGCGGTGCTGCGCGAATGCGGGGCGCTGGCGCGCATCATGCCCGAGCTGGACGCGCTGTGGGGCGTGCCGCAGCCGGCCCTGCACCATCCCGAAATCGACACCGGCGTGCACATGCTGCTGGTGGTCGATTACGCCGCCGAACGCGGATTCGACCTGGCGGTGCGCTTCGCCGCGCTGATGCACGATCTGGGCAAGGGCGCCACGCCGCCGGAAAGCTGGCCGGCGCATCACGGCCACGAAGGCCTGGGCGCCAAATTGATCGAGGCGCTGTGCAAGCGCCTGAAAGTGCCGAACGAATGCCGCGAGCTGGCGCTGATGACGGCCCGCGAACACGGCAACGTGAGCCGCGCCGAAATCCTGCGCTCGAACACCATCGTCACGCTGTTCGAGCGCTGCGACGCGTTCCGCAAGCCGCGGCGTTTCGAGCAGATGCTGCTGGCGTCCGAGTGCGATTTCCGCGGCCGCGGCGGGGAGGGCGACGACTTCCGTACGAGACCGTGGCCGCAAGGGCCGCATTTGCTGGCGGCGCTGGCGGCGGCGCGCGCGGTCGATGCCGGCGAGGTCGCGCGGCGCTACGCCGAGAACCCCGAGCGCATCAAGGATGCGGTGCATGCCGCGCGGGTAAGTGCCGTGAAGGCAGTGCTGCGCGACGAGGCAGCTTAGATTTTTGCTCTGTCGCTGTTAAGTGCGGGACCGCGCGGCGATGATGGCGGCAAGGTTCCGGGGCGCCGACAACCCCGGGGTGATGCAGGGGTTTAGTGAAGCGAAGCTTCGCTCCTGCAAAACGGTCGAGTCTTGCAAGGCTCGACTCCTGTCAGGTCCGCCGGACCTGACCCCGGTCCGTGGGCCGCGGCGCGTGCATGAAGCGGTGGTACGTCGATGCCGCAAGTCGTGCCACGCTTTACGGTGACATAGCCTGGATTTTTCCCACGCGCTTTGCTGTCATTTGGCCGGGAGCATTCTCGCAGGGATGCCGACATAGGTGGCGCTCGTTTCCAGCGACACGATCGCAACGGCGCCGGCGCCAAGCGTAATGTCGTCGCCGATGCTGATTCCGTCTATCACAGTGGAGCCCGCACAAATAAAGCATCGCGATCCTACGCGGCTGCGCCCCGCCACAGTGGCATTGACTGAAACATGGGCGTAGTCCCCGACCACGCATTCGTGCTCGATCAGCGCGTTCGTGTTGACGATGACTCCCGTCCCCACGTGCGCCAACGGGCCAATATGCGCATGGTGGGCAATGAAGGATCCGGCGCCGATTCCGGCGCCCGCACCGATGGTCGCTGTCGGCGAAATCAATGTCGCCAGCGAGTTGGCGGGCCATCCGCTGTCTGCCATCGCCACGATCTGCCGCTGGCGCCGCCGATTGTCGCCCGCGGCGGCGATCCACCCCCAGCTCCCCGGCAGTACGCGCGGCAGCTCGCGTTGGACCGGATGTCCGAGTATGGCTTCCGCCAACTGCGCATTGTCGTCGACAAATAGCAGCCGGCGATACCCTGAAGCCAGGGCGACGTCGGCGACGCTGCGCGCATGTCCGCCACACCCCAAGATGACCAGGCCCTCGCATCTACGCATGAATCGCTTCCTTCCGTGTCGAGATACGTTCCAGGATAGCGACGTAGTCGTCGACGACATTGCGCCAGCTTCGCTGCGCAAGCTGTTCATAGAACGGCTGTTCCAGAGCGAGTAGCTTGTCGCGGTTGAGCAAGCCGTATTCGATCCGGGCAGCCACGTCCCGCCAGTTGAACGGATCGAACAGCATTGCGGCTTGCAGCTGCGGATCGGTGATGACTTCTTCGGTGACCTGGATGCGGGCCATGACAACGGGCGTGCCGACCGACATCGCTTCGGTGAAGGTAAACGGACACCCGCCCTCGCTGAGGCTGGGATTGACCGCCAGATCCGCCAGATGGTAGCAAGCGGCCAACTCTCGTTCGGACAAGCCGTGCAGGCAAAGCACATCGTGCCGCAGGTTTCGGTCGGCGATGAACGCCGTGATGTCGTCGGACTCGCGTGCAATGCCGGTCAGGATCAGCTTGTGGCCGACGAAGCGCCGCCGGAGCAGATATTCGTAGGCCCGTAACAGGGTGATGATGTTCTTGTTGGGACGGAACTGGCTTGCGTAAAAGATGAAACGGATCCGGGTATTCGACTTGAGGCCGACATAGCTCTGGTGCACATCCTTCTGCAGTGCCGTCCTCAGCAAAGTGCAGCAGAACTTGTCCGTGGCGGCGGCATTGTCGGGAAAACCGCTCAATCGAATGAGGTCGTCAAGCCGGGTGGCGCCGTGCCGAATCACGAAAATCGACTCCGGAGCAGTGCCGTAAAGCCGAACCAGGGTTTCCCATTTGGTGCGCTCGCTATAGGTGACGAAATATTCGCCTTCCTGGATCGCGGTTTCCACCTGGCTGAATCCTTTCTCGAACCCTGTCCCTTCGAGCGCGACAAATCCTATCGGGAACTCGGCGGGCACGACATCGGGCACGCACATGAGGCGAGGGGGAGGCAGGTCATTGAACGAGGGCCAGAATGCGGTCGGACTATACCAGGCAGCGATATCCTTGCGCGCGTTGATCAGCCTTCCAAGCAATATGGCTTCGTTTTCCTCCATGGTCCGAGATAGCCGTTCCATCAACGTTTCCCGAAGCTGAATCGTATCGTCGACCTGCGTCGGCGCTCGTAGCCGATTGCACGCACGAAGAATGCGGCCTATCGCTTTGCGCAATGTGCGGCCTGCCAGCCGGGGCAGAAATTTCAGCCAATCCAGGGTTTTTCGCATGAATGCCGCAGCGAGCAGGATCAGGAACAGAACCGCACCCCACAACGCGCCACCGACAATCGTACGCGTGCTCGCCACGCGCAGCTCGATGCGTTTTCCAGCGGCCAGAAGAAAGGTGTGCAGGCGCGCGCGCAGTCCTGCGCGGCGCTGTCCCGGCAATGCGCGAGCCTTGCGCGCCTGGCGCATGCGAAGCGCGGCGAGCAGCAGCGGCGGGGAAGCCGGCGCGATAAGCTCGATCGCGTCCGGCGCCAGGCCGCATGATCGGAACAGCTGCATCAGTGTTGCGGTGTGCCAGCTTGGGCACGCAACCACGAATTTGACATCGTCTCGTTCGCTCGCGCCTTTCAGGAACTCGCCAAGATGCCGCCCCAGTCCATCCGTACGCAGATCCACGCCTGGGGCGTAGCATAGATAGATGCCGAATTTCCTCATAGCGCATCCTCCACAGCTTTCCAGTAGTGCTCCGCCAGGTTCTCCATGCGCTGGCTCATCAGATGCTCATGGGAAGGGAGAGTGGTGGGATGCGCGGCGGCTTTGCTCTCCATGTGCTTGAGCTGGATCGCCATGTCGTTTGGATCGTGCGCATCCATCCAGTTCAGGCCAAGCAGATATTGACTGTTAATTTCCTGCATGGCCGGATACATGCTCGAAAGCGCGGGCACGCCCAGGTAGGCTGCCTCGATGACCGAGAAGCTGCCGTTGTCGATCGAGGCCGCATGCCACAGGAACCGCGCGCCCGCGAGGCGCGCCCGGTAGCTTGGGTCGGGCAGCTCGCCCAGGAGGCGCAGACGGTTCTTCAGCTTCGGACTCTTCGCGATAATTTCGGGCAGGGACTGCAGATGCGGGAACGGCTCGGTGAGCAAACGATCGGTGCCGACTCCGGTGACGTGGCAGTTCAGTTGCCCATCGAGGCGTTCATAATAGATCTGCAGCGCCTTGATGGCATTTTCATGGTTCTTGTGCGCGGCAAGATTGGTCGTCCAGAGGAAGTAGTTGCCCCAGTGCGCAGGCCGGCTGATTTTCTCCCTGGAGAATTCCGGAGCGAGCATGGGAACGCGGACCACCTTCTTCCTATCGAGCCCCGCAAACTGCAGCGCGTCGTTATAGGTAAAGTCAGTGGTGCACAACACGCGTTCCGCGCCATGCACGGCGTGCAGGCGATTATCGGCTATCTGGAGGGGAAGGTAGCGCCGCAGGTAATCGTAGACGATCACGGCATAGGGTCGCAGTGGCAGCAAAGGCAGCTCGAGTTGATCGGAGACGATCATCCACAGGTCGCAGTCGGCAAACTGCTGGATGCCGTCATCCGGCGCCTGGTAGCACGGCTTCGACAGCGCGCGCGCTTGGCGGGCCAGCTGCAAAACAAGCGTTGCCTCGTCGCGCGCCAGCGTCTTCCATTTGAAGGGGCGACGCAGGATGGCCGCCGGCAGATCCCTGAAATCCTCGTCCGAGTAGCATGCCGGATCGTCGAGATGTGCGAATACGACGTCGACCGGTTTGCCTGCGCGGCGCGCTCCCAGGTCGATGGCCCGCGCCAGCAGTTTCGCCGCGCGCAGGGTTCCTCCACGGTAGCCGATTGGAACCATCACGGCAATGCGGGGACGCCCGGCTGTTGCGGGCAGATGCAGTTGGCGGGCGTAATCGGCTGCTTCGCGTACCTTGGCAAATCCGGCACGCCAGTCATCGATCATGCCCTCCGGACGCATCGCATCGAGCAGCACGGGTTGGGAAACACGGATGGCGTCGATCAGGCTGCGGTCGCCTGCCAGCAGGGCAGCCATTTTCTTGCGGGCGTCGCGGATCGATGTGCAGCGTCCCGGCAGCTTGCTGCCTCCCAGGCGATCGAGCAAGCCTCCCGCCATGAACAGCAGCGGCATGCCGGCACGTACCGCCTCGAAAGGGTGATAGTGCACATGGTTCGGTTCGGAGCTGTGGTAGAACATGGTGCACATTTCGCGCATGTTCCGCTCGTGGTCCGCGCGTGGCAGATACCCGAGAACATGCCGGTCCCTGACCGGCACCAGTTGCGCGCCGCCGATCGCGTAGGGAAGGTCTTTGAAGTCGTCGACGAATTCAAGGTAGATCTTCCGGTAATACTCGTTGTAGCCGATATCAGGGCAGACAAAGAAAATGCGTTTGTCGTTGCCGCGCCAGCGATCGTCCAGGCTCGGGGCCGGAAGGCCCAGCGGCAGAAACAGCTGGCGCCGTTGCATGAAATCGCCCTCGCATTGATGCAGGTGCGGGTAGGCCTGCGCGAAGAAAAAGCGCTTGCCGAGTGCCTGGACCAGGCGTTCGCCTTGAACGGGCAGGAAATATTGCAGCAGAGTCGAGTAAGACGTATCGCGCAGCAAGCCGAAGGCCCGCCACAACACCACGCCGCGGAAATACCGTGCGATGCCTTTCAAGAGCGAAGCGTCGCTGTCCAGGATGAAGAAAAGCACGTCGAAATGGCGGTCCGCGATCTTCCATGCCGCCTTGCCCGGATCGACATACCAATCGGCCGCGTTGAGCACTTCCAGGTCCTGCGCGGGAATGGTCAGGTGCGCGTCTTCGGAGTAGTCGATCGAGGCACTGCGAAACTCGGGCGGATGAGACTTGGGCAAGAAAATTTCGCGCACGCCCACTTGCTTGAGCATCGCAAGTTCAAACGGACGCGCCGCGGTGTGATTGAGCAGCCACATGACACGCAGGTTCCCTGGCTCGCTCATGCTGCCACTCCGGTCATGTGCTGGTAAGCGTCGATCGCGTCGCCGACCGGTCCGTCGAACACCAGGAGGCCATGCTGCAGCACCACGCCGCGCTGGCACATCGAACGTGCCGAAGCCAGGTCATGGGTGGCGAGGATCATGACTTCCGATTGATCGACGAGCTCCAGGATGCGTCGCTTCGCCTTGGCCATGAAATTGACATCGCCTGCGCCGATGACTTCGTCCAGCAGCAGCACGTCGCCGCCGACCGCGGTCGAAATGGCGAACGCCAGGCGAACCTGCATGCCGGCCGAATAGATTTTGATGGGATAGTCGATGAACTCGCCGATGTCCGCACATTCCACGATCTCATTTTCGATGCGGCGCATGAAGGCTGGAGTCAGCCCCAGCAACAAGCCGCGATAAAGAATGTTCTCACGGCCGGTCGCCTCGGGCTCGAAGCCAAGGCTCAGGTCGAACAACGAGCGTACCGTGCCATGAACTGTTCGGGTGCCGCGGGCGATCGGATACAGGCCCGCGATCATTTTCAGGAAGCTGCTCTTGCCGGCGCCGTTGTGCCCCAGCAGGCAGACGCGTTCGCCCGCGCCGACCTCGAGCGTGATGCCCTTCAGCGCGTGGATGTCCTTGACCGTGGGGCCTGGCCTGGCCCGGACCAGGTGCGCCAGCAAAGTCTTGAGGGAGCGTTCCTTGTAGGCGAACGATGAGTAGTACAAGTGCACGTCCGTCAGCACGATACGTTTTGATTTCATAGGTAGAAGATGACTTTTTTTTCAGCCTTGCGGCCGACCAGCCATGCCAGCAGCAGCAGGACGGCGATCATGCCCAGGCAGTAAGCAAAGTTTTGCGCCGTTGGCCAGGCGCCTCGCAGCAAGGGCGCGCGCACAATTTCCAGCAAGTGATAGATCGGGTTGTAGTCGACCAGTGCGTGCAGGCCGCCGGCCCGAAAAATCTTGGCCTCGAAGTAGACGGGGGATACGAACCACAGGGCCTGAAACAACAAGCCCAAGGCGTGCGGCAGGTCGCGAAAACGGGCCGCGACGTAGGCAAGCGTCGTCGCAAGCGGCCAGGCGATCATGACGCCAATCGGAAAGATCAGTAGCGCCGCCAGCCAGCTCCATCCGAAATATTGCGGCGACGTCGCCAGCACCCAGATGACCAGGCTGATGCTTCCCATTGCGAAAACGATGAGATTGGCCAGCGTTGTGCGCAGCGTATAGATGGCCAATGGGTGATGGCACTGCTTGATGTAGGCATCGGCCTGCACGAAGGCCAGGGCACCTATCGTGGCGGTGCCGATGACGAACTCCCACAACACCAGCCCGGAGAGGATGTAGGGCGCATATTCGGCAAGCGAAATATGGAACATCTTGCTTAATACGAGCGAGATCAGCAGTGTCATGCCGAGCGGCTGGACGATGGACCATGAGGCGCCCAGGTAAGACCGGCGAAAGCGCGCGCGCAGGTCCGATAGGCACAGGTGGCTCCAGAAGTAGCGGGCGTCCCAGATTCCGGAAAGATAGGCGGTCATGGGATCGTTTCTCCTCGTTCAGGGGTGCTCGTGTTGAAAGAACTGTTGGATCAAGGAGCAAACTTCGCTGACCTCCGCCTCGCTCAGTCCCGGGTAGCTGGGCAGATTGATGCCGCGCGCGCTGAGCGATTCGGCCACCGGCAAGCTCGCCTTTGTGTCGTAGGGCGGCAAGGTATGCGCCGGATGAAAAAACGGCCTGGTATCGACCTCCGATGCTTTCAAGTGCTCCCTGAGGGGCGCACGCGCTTCAGGCTCATCGAGCGTAATCGAACACATCCAGTACGAGTGCCGCGTGCCGTCGATTTCATCATGTGACTGGAGTGGCAGGCCGGCCAGGCCGTCGCGGTACCAGGCGGCGATCGCGCGCTTCTTCTCGATGATGAGGTCGGCCTGCTCGAGCTGCGCAAGGCCGATCGCGGCGCAGATGTTGGTCATGCGGTAGTTGTAGGCCACCACCTCGTGCCAATATTCGCGCTCGCGCGACACGCCCTGTGTCTTGAGCTGGTACGCCGTGTCGTGCAGTTCCTTCGATCGGCTGACGACCATCCCGCCCTCGCCGGTGGTGATTGTCTTGTTGCCGAAAAAGCTGAAGGTGGCGATGTCGCCGAAGGTGCCGACGTGGCGGCCCTTGTAATAGGAGCCGAAGGCCTCCGCGCAGTCTTCGATCAGGCGCAGGTCGTATTCGCGGCACAGGCTCACCAGCTTGTCCATGTCGCAGGGAAGCCCGTAGAGGTGCACGGCCATCACCGCCTTGGTCTTGTGGGTGATCTTGCGGCGGACATCGTCGACATCGATTTGCCAGGTCGATGCCAGCGAATCGACAAATGCCGGCGTCGCACCGGTATGCACGATGGTGTTGACGGAGGCCACATAGGTCAGTGTGGGCACGATCACTTCGTCGCCCGGTCCGACTCCCAATGCCGCCAGCGCCAGGTGCAGCGCCACCGTGCCGTTGCAGACGCTGGTTGCGTAATCGGCTTTGACATAGCACGCGAACTGGTCTTCGAACCTCTCAATGAACTCGCCTCGCGAAGATATCCAGTTGGAGTCGAGGCATTGATTGACGTATTCCTTTTCGCGGCCGGCGATATACGGCTGATAGACGGGGATCATGGTCTTCTCCATGGAAGGAGCTGATTGATCGGGAGCAGTGACAGATCCTGCCGCATAGCTTGCGCAAGACAGTGAAACGGGGACAGCAGGCCCCTGGAGCTACAGGCCCCCGGAGCAACAGGCCCTCTACGAGAAGGGACAGGCCGGCAGCTGCCCCCACTGGTAAAGAATTGGACTGACAACGCGGCAGTTTGTTCGCGTGAAGCGTGTGGCGGCGGCGGCTGCACCTTGATATAGCGCAGGGTCAAGCAGGCCGACTTATGGCTGGTCAGAATAGTAAGCACACGTAAGCGTGCCGCCCGGTAAGTATTTACCTGTTATTCTGACGATTCGATTCGACTCGTCGCCGGGTGGCGGCGCGGGCCACGCATTCGACAGATCATGATCTTATTCACATTATCCAATGCCTCCAGGAGCCCTTAGATGAACCCGCGCCGCCGTTCGGCCCTGATCGTGCTGCTGATCGTGCTGGCGCTATTGCTCGGCTTCCTGTTCAACCGCACCACCGCGGTGGATCTCGGCGCCCAGAACCGCGTCATGCTGAACCTGCGCGAACTCGAAAAGCTCGACGCCGAATGGAACGTCAACATCCTGCGCTCGCGCATTGGCCTCGACAACGGCTACCAGGCGCTGGCCGCGTCGCTGCCGCGCGTGCACCAGCTACAAGCGAGCCTGCACGAGGCGCTCGTGATGACGCGCGGGCCGGCGGCGCCCCAGGCCTACCAACAGCTGAACGCCGCGCTGAGCGAGAAGGAGCGGCTGGTCGAGCAGTTCAAGGCGGGCAACGCGGTGCTGCGCGAAGCGCTGGTCTACCTGCCGCCCGCGATCACCGACCTGAAGACTGAACTGAATGGCATCGAAGGCGCGCTGGTGCCGAGCCGCACCGTGCTGGCGCTCGATGGCGCGCTCAACCTGCTGCTGGCCGATATCCTGCGCTTCAACCTGGCGCCCGATATCGCGCTGGCGCGCCGCATCGAGACCACGCTGGGCACGATGCTGGCGCAGAAAAACGCCTTCTCGCCGGCGGTGGGCGAACGGATCGACCTGCTGATGCGCCACGCGCGCGCCGTGCTGCGCTACCGGCCGCTGGAAAATGCGATCGAAATCGCCCTCGGGCGCACCGGCACCAGCGAGGCGATCGACCGCCTGGGCCGCTTGTTCGACAAGGCCTTCGACGACGTGCTCACCCAGAAGCAGCGCTACCGGACCTGGCTGTTCGTGTATTCCGGCCTGCTGTTGCTGCTGCTGATGTTTGCGGCGCGCCGGCTGGTGCGGACCTACCGCCTGCTCGGCGTGGTCAACAAGAGCCTGCAGGCTTCCAACGAAACGCTGGAGATGCGGGTCGCCGAGCGCACCGCCGCGCTCGAGGCGCAGTCGGCCAAGCTCGAAGAACTGGCGCACCACGACGGCCTGACCGGCCTGGTCAACTACGGTTACCTGACCCGCTTGCTCGAACATGCGCTGGTGCGGGCCGGCCGGCGCGGCTCCACCGTGGTGGTGATGTTCTTCGACCTGGACGGTTTCAAGGCGGTCAACGACACCTTCGGCCACGGCACCGGCGACCTGGTGCTCAAGGCGGTGGCGCAGCGGGTGCAGGAGCAGCTGCGCAAGGAAGACTCGCTGGCGCGGCTGGGCGGCGACGAATTCGTGATCCTGCTCGAAGAAGTGGTCTCGCGCGAAGGCGCGATGCGGGTGGCGCAGCTCACGCTCGACCAGATCCGCGGCATCACCGAGGCGGGCGGCCATCCGGTCATCATTTCGGCGAGCATCGGCATCAGCAGCGCGCACGGGCGCGCCGGCGCCAAGCGCGGCGCTGCCGCCTTGCTGGCCGAGGCCGACCAGGCGATGTACCGGGCCAAGCAGGCCGGCAAGGCTGGCTTCTGCTTCAGCCCGGCGACCCAGTGGCCGGCCCCGGAAGAAGAGGGCGCACGCGAGCCGGTGGCGCCTGAACACAAGGTGTGAATGCGCTACAATGCGAATATTGGTGCACTGCACAATAACGCGGGAGGCCCTAAGCTTATGACAATATTCCAGAATCCACTGCGCAATTGGCTACGCGGCCGCAAGGGCGGGCCGGCGCGCGCGGCCGTGATGGTCAAGCAGCTGCAGGAGCGCGACCGCCGCCGCATGCTGAAGCACTTCCTCACGCTCGATGATGGTGACCGCTTACTGCGCTTCGGCACCGTGCTGCCCGACGAGCAGGTCGCCGCTTATGTCAACAAGATCGATTTCGGCCGCGACACCGTGTATGGCGTGTACAACAAGGTGTTCAAGCTGGTTGCGGTGGGCCACCTGGCGTTCGCGCCCAAGGAGCAGCTGAGCAAGGCAAGTGCGGTGACGGACAAGGACACGGTGGCCGAGTTCGGCGTGTCGGTGTCGCGCAGCGCGCGCGGGCTGGGCATCGGCTCCAAGCTGTTCGAGCGCGCGGCAATCCATTGCCGCAATTCGGACGTCGACACGCTGTACATGCATTGCCTGTCGTCGAACCAGACCATGATGCACATCGCGAAAAAAGCCGGCATGGAGATCGAGCGCGACTACGGCGAGGCCGACGCCCACCTGCGCCTGCTGCCCCCGAGCCCCGGCACCATGCTGCAGGAAGCGATCGAGGAACAGTTCGCCACCATCGACTACACCGTCAAGGCCAACAAGCGCGCCGCGGTGAAGTGGTTCGAGCGCTAGCTGCTATCCGAGATACCGTCGTTCGCGGGCTCACATCAGCGGCAACGCCGTCGTATCCTTGATCCTCTGCAGCGCAAAGCTCGACTTCACGTCCGCCACCGACGGGTGGATCAGCAAGGTCTTCATCATGAAACGCGAGAAGTGCTCCATGTCCTCCACGTGCACGCGCAACAGGTAGTCCATCTCGCCGGTCATCGCATAGCAGGCCACTACCTCGGGCCAGTCCTCGACAGATGCGGCGAAATCGGTATGCGGCGAACTCGAACTGCGCCTGGCGCCGGCGGCGTTGGCGCCCTCGCTGTGCTTTTCCAGCCGTACGTTCACATAGGCCAGCAGCCCCAGGCCGATCTGGGCCGGGTCGAGCAGCGCCACGTACTGGCGGATCACGCCCGCCTCTTCCAGCCGCTTGATGCGCCGAAGGCAGGGCGATGGCGACAGGCTGACCTGGTCGGCGACATCCTGGTTGGACGCCCGCCCGTCCGTTTGCAAAATGGCAAGGATCTTGCGATCTGTTTTATCCAGCTCAATTTTTGACATATTCCCTCCGATTCCCGCTATTTTACGCAATTTTATTGCGCGCGTTGCCACTATGCGGGCAGCGTTTGGAATTTAATGCTCGACCCTCCGGACTATACTGTGCGCTACAAAAATCCAGGAGACAGACATGCAATTCCAGCCTTGGGATAACCCGATGGGGACCGATGGTTTCGAGTTTGTCGAATACGCGGCGCCGGATCCGAAAGCGATGGGCGCGCTGTTCGAACAGATGGGCTTCACCGCCATCGCCCGCCACCGCCACAAGGACGTGACCCTGTACCGCCAGGGCGAAATCAACTTCCTCATCAACGCCGAGCCGGATTCGTTCGCGCAGCGCTTCGCGCGCCAGCACGGTCCGTCGGTGTGCGCCATCGCGATCCGCGTCGACGATGCCGCCATGGCCTACCGCCGCGCGCTCGAACTGGGCGCCTGGGGCTTCGACAACAAGAACGGCCCGATGGAACTGAACATCCCGGCCATCAAGGGTGTGGGCGACTCGCTGCTGTACTTCGTCGACCGCTGGCGCGGCAAGAACGCCGCCAAGGGCGCCGCCGCCGGCTCGATCGGCGACATCAGCATCTACGATGTCGACTTCGTCGCGATCCCGGGCGCCAACGCCAGCCCGGTCGGCAATGGCCTGACCTACATCGACCACCTGACCCACAATGTGCACCGCGGCCGCATGAAGGAATGGGCGTCATTCTACGAGGACCTGTTCAACTTCCGCGAAGTGCGCTACTTCGACATCGAAGGCAAGCTGACCGGCCTGAAGTCGAAGGCGATGACTTCCCCGTGCGGGAAGATCCGCATCCCGATCAACGAGTCGTCCGACGACAAGTCGCAGATCGCCGAATACCTCGACCAGTACCACGGCGAAGGCATCCAGCACATCGCGCTCGGCACCGACGACATCTATGCGTCGATCCAGCGGATGCGCGATGCCGGCATCGCCTTCCAGGACACCATCGAGACCTACTACGAGCTGGTCAACCGGCGCCTGCCGAACCATGGCGAGAAGCTCGACGAGCTGCGCCGACTGCGCATCCTGATCGATGGCCACAGCAACGAGACCGAGCGCGAACTGCTGCTGCAGATCTTCACGCAGAACGTGATCGGCCCGATCTTCTTCGAGATCATCCAGCGCAAGGGCGACCAGGGTT
Source organism: Pseudomonadota bacterium (assembly GCA_046728335.1). GTDB lineage: Bacteria > Pseudomonadota > Gammaproteobacteria > Burkholderiales > Burkholderiaceae_D > JAFCUW01. Next base: position 45,599 of record JBKPEJ010000057.1, read on the forward strand.
TCGGCGAAGGCAATTTCCGCGCGCTGTTCGAGTCGATCGAACTCGACCAGATCAAGCGCGGCGTCCTGCAGGACAAGCCGGCAGCGGCATAAGCACATACAGTACAGAGAACACGGAGACACCCTGATGAATGCACCACTAGACCGATCGCAGCTCGAACCGCAGCCGCCGCACGAGATTTCGCTCGACGACAAATGGACGCTTGAGCGCGGCCGCGCCTTCATGACCGGCACCCAGGCGCTGATCCGCCTGCCGATGATGCAGCGCGAGCGCGACCTGAAAGCTGGCCTGAACACCGCCGGCTATATCACCGGCTACCGCGGCTCGCCGGTGACCTCGGTCGACATGACCGCGGTGAAGGCCAAGAAGCACCTCGAGGCGCACCACGTCAAGTTCCATCCCGGGATGAACGAGGACCTGGCCGCGACGGCCGTGTGGGGCACCCAGCAGACCAACCTGTTCAAGGACGCCAAGTACGACGGCGTGTTCTCGATGTGGTACGGCAAAGGCCCGGGCGTGGACCGCTGCGGCGACGTCTTCAAGCACGCCAACAACGCCGGCAGCGCCAAGCACGGCGGCGTGCTGGTGCTGGCCGGCGACGACCACGCGGCCAAGTCTTCGTCGACCGCGCACCAGTCGGACCATATCCTGAACGCCTGCGGCATCCCGGTGCTGTACCCGGCGTCGGTGCAGGAATACATCGACTACGGCCTTCACGCCTGGGCGATGAGCCGCTACACCGGCCTGTGGGTGTCGATGAAGTGCGTCACCGACATCATCGAGTCCGGCGCCGTGGTCGACTTCGACCCGGACCGCGTGCAGATCGTCACCCCGACCGACTTCGTGCTGCCGGAGAGCGGCCTGAATATCCGCTGGCCGGACACCATCCTGGACCAGGAAGTCCGGATGAACAGCTTCAAATGGTACGCCGCGCTGGCGTATGCGCGCGCCAACAAGCTTAACAAGATCATCTGGGACAGCCCGAAGCCGAAGATCGGCATCATCACCGCCGGCAAATCCTACCTCGACACGCGCCAGGCGCTGGCCGACCTCGGCATCGACGAGCAGGCCGCGGCCGACATCGGCATCCGCCTGTACAAGATCGGCATGACCTGGCCGCTCGAGTCGGAAGGCGTGCACGAATTCGCCAAGGGCCTCGACGAGATCCTGGTGGTTGAAGAGAAGCGCCAGATTCTCGAGTACGCGCTCAAGGAGGAGCTGTATAACCTGCCGGACGGCCAGCGTCCGCGCGTGGTCGGCAAGTTCGACGACACCGGCGAGTGGGCCAACAAGGACGGCAAGGGCCACGGCGACTGGCTGCTGCCGGCGACCTATGAGCTGAACCCGGCGCTGATCGCACGCGCCATTGCCAGCCGCATCTCGCATTACTGCGCCGGCCATCCGGTCGAGCAGCGCGTCAAGGAACGCATCGCCTTCCTCGAAGCGAAAGAGCTGGTGCTGAAAAACGTCGGCGCCAAGCCGAATCCGGACACCGACCGCACCCCGTACTTCTGCTCCGGCTGCCCGCACAATTCGTCGACCAAGGTGCCGGAAGGTTCGCGCGCGCTGGCCGGCATCGGCTGCCACTACATGGTGCTGTGGATGGACCGCGAGACCTCGACCTTCACCCACATGGGCGCCGAAGGCGTGACCTGGGTTGGCCAGGCGCCGTTCACCAACGAGAAGCATGTGTTCACCAACCTCGGCGACGGCACCTACTTCCACTCGGGGATCCTGGCGATCCGCGCGGCGGTGGCGGCCAAGGTCAACATCACCTACAAGATCCTGTTCAACGACGCGGTCGCGATGACCGGCGGCCAGGAATTCGACGGGCCGCTCGACCCGGGCATGATCAGCCGCCAGATCGCGGCCGAAGGCGTGGGCCCGATCATCGTCGTCACCGACGAGCCGGAAAAATACCCGGCCGACTACAAGTGGGCCGAAGGCGTCACCGTGCGCCATCGCAGCGAATTGATGGACGTGCAGCGCGAACTGCGCGACAAGCCGGGCGTGTCGGCGATGATCTACGACCAGACTTGCGCGTCCGAGAAGCGCCGCCGCCGGAAGCGCAACGAGTATCCGGATCCGGCCAAGCGCGCCGTGATCAATGAGGCCGTGTGCGAAGGCTGCGGCGATTGCTCGGTGCAGTCGAACTGCCTGTCGGTGGAGCCGCTCGAGACCGAACTCGGTCGCAAGCGTCAGATCAACCAGTCCTCGTGCAACAAGGACTTCTCCTGCGTCACCGGTTTCTGCCCGTCGTTCGTGACGGTGGAAGGCGGCGCGCTGAAGAAGCCGAAGAAGGCCGCCACCGGCGACGCCGCACCGCCTGCATTGCCGGCGCCTGGTTTGCCTGCCACCGCGCAGCCGTACGGCATCCTGATCACCGGCATCGGCGGCACCGGCGTCGTCACCGTCGGCCAGATCCTGGCGATGGCGGCGCACGTCGAAGGCAAGGGCGCGATCGTGCTCGACATGAGCGGACTGGCCCAGAAGGGCGGCCCGGTGATGTCGCACGTGCGCCTGGCCGACAATCAGGCCGATCTGCACTCGACCCGCGTCGGCACCGGCAGCGCCGACCTGGTGATCGGCTGCGACCTGATCGTCACGGCCAGCCGCGACGCGCTGTCGCGCATGGGCGAAGGACGCACTTTCGCGGCGATCAACTCGACCGGTTCGTCGACCGCAGCATTCGTCAAGAACCCGGACTGGCAGTTCCCTGGCGCCTCGTCGCAAGCGGAAATCGTCAAGGCCTGCGGCGCCGAGCGCGTCGAGTTCGTCGATGCCGGCAAGATCGCCACCGCGCTGATGGGCGACTCGATCGCCACCAACATGTTCATGCTCGGCTACGCGTGGCAAAAAGGCCGCGTGCCGCTGTTCGAAGCATCGATCCTGAAAGCGATCGAGCTCAATGGCGTGTCGGTCAGCTTCAACAAGGCCGCCTTCGCATGGGGCCGCACGGCTGCGCACGACCTGCCATCGCTGGTCAAGATGACGACGCCGGCCAAGGTCATCGAGTTCAAGCGCACGCAGACGCTCGACGACATCGTCAAGCGCCGCGTCGAGCTGCTGACCGCCTACCAGGACGTTGCCTACGCCGAGCAGTACAAGGCGTTCGTGGACCAGGTGCGCGCCGAAGAAGCGAAGCTGGGCAAGGGCACGCGCCTGGCCGAAGCGGTCGCGCGATACTTCTACAAGCTGATGGCGTACAAGGACGAGTATGAAGTGGCCCGCCTGTACACCGACGGCGCGTTCAAGGAGAAAATCGCCGGCATGTTCGAAGGCGACATCACGCTCAAGTTCCACCTCGCGCCGCCGCTGTTCGCCAAGCACGACAAAGAGGGGCACCTGGTCAAGCAGGAATTCGGTCCGTGGATGATGAAGGCGTTCGGCCTGATGGCCAAGCTGAAAGGCCTGCGCGGTGGTCCGCTCGACATTTTCGGCTACACCGCCGAGCGTCGGATGGAGCGCGCGCTGATCGGAGAGTACCGCCAGACCATCGGCGCGCTGCTGGCCAAGCTGAATGCGGACAACCTCGCGCAAGCGGTGGCGATTGCCAGCATCCCTGAAGACATCCGGGGCTACGGCCACGTCAAGGAGCGCCACCTGCGCGCGGCCAAGACGAAGGAAGCGGCGCTGATCGCGGCCTTCGATACGCCGCCGGCCGGCAGCACCAGCCACGCCGCGTAACGCCAGGGTCGCGCTTCGCGGGGCAGACCCGTTATCGCTCTACTGGATGGCCTCCGCAAGGACGCCATCCAGTTTTTTTATTTGGGGGTAAGGTTTAGTGCCGCAGCGAGCTGTCGAGCGTTTGCCCGGCGCCTTGGGTTGGTTTGAATGCCGCTTCGGCCGCTGCCGTGTGGTTGTGCTGTTCGAAGCGCGCTATCTTCCCGTCGCGCAGCGTGAAGATATGCACCCACGGATTGTCGTACGTCAGTCCGGTGGACTTCACCAGCCAGCGCGAGATCCCGGACACGGCCACCTTGTCGCCTTCGGCAATGAAAGTCTGAGGCTCGAACTGGAGGTTATCCTGTGACTGTTCGAGCTTGCTGAAGAACTGCGCGACCTGGTCCCTTCCGTGATGCGGGCCGGCGAAGGGGATGTAGTCCGATTCGGTGCTGATCCAGTCGACGTCGTCGTGGCACAGGTTCAGGATCCCCTTGATGTTCTTGTCCTTGTACGCCTGGTAAGCCTGCATCACCACTTGTTTGGTTTGTTTGGTGTCCATTGCTGACTCCTTCTCAAAATACAACGCGCTGTCTCGCGACAAGAATGCGGCGAATGCCAGTGCGATGCACCTTTCATACTAGGAGTCGCGCCCTGCCTTTGCAATGGCGCCTGGGAACTGCGGCCGAACTGTTCAAAAAATGGGGTCAGACCCATTTTTTCCTCAGGCGGTTCGGCCGAAAGCTTGAGAATAAACGGGCAAGAATTTTCAGCCCCGTTTTTTTCTCATGATGACCGGCCCGGAGCCGCACAACAAACGGGTCTGACCCCATTTTCTTTTTTAAGTGGCGAGGAGTGCCTTGAGCAACATTGCCAGTCCGACGATCGATACGCCCCACACCACCGTGCGCACGATGGGGACACCCGCCGCGTACAGCGCAACGTACAGCACCCGTGCGCCCAAGAAGAGCTGGCAGGCGAGCACGGTCTCGCCGCTGTGGCGCCCGGCCACGTGGAGGATCAGCACCGCGGCCGCGAACAGCGGCAGGGTCTCGAACAGGTTGGCTTGGGCGCGCTGCAGCCGCGCGGTCACCTTGCCCTTCGGCGGCCCGTCGCCGTCGCGTGCGGTCGCGTTGAACCAGATGCCGGTTTCCAGCGTGCGCAGCGTGGCCGCCAGCGCGATCTGCACGATGGCCAGTACCAGGGTCCAGCCCAACAGGGTGAGTTCGGTCGTCATTGTTATTCCTTGTGTGCGGTTGCTGGTGTCGGGCATAGGATAGCAAAACGGAAACTATTGCGCGCGTGCAGATTACATTTCAATGCAATTAGACACCGCCTAGACGTCTATAATCAGCGCCTATTTCCACGAATCATGGCGTTGGCATGACAGTTCTACAATCACGGATGGTGGCTGCGGCGATCGCGTGCGCGGCGCTGCTGGCCGGCTGCGGCGGCAGCTCCAGTCCCCTCTCCGCTGTTGTGCCTCCGCCGGAGCAGCCAGTGCCCCTGCCTTTACCCCCGGAGCCGACGCCGCCAGTTCCCACACCGACGCCGACGCCCGAGCCCGAGCCCGTGCCGGATCCGACGCCGCCGCCAGTCCCGGCGCCAGACCCTGTGCCGCCGGTCGAGAAGCCTCTCTCGGTATTCCAGACGCTGTGGAACATGTGTGCTGTGCCGCGCACCGGGCTTGATGCATCCGGCTACGCCTATCCGGACCGGCAAGGCAAGCTGGCCGACGAGATGAACTTCGTGCGCGGCTGGGCCGACGAATTTTATTTGTGGTACAGCGAGATCCCGGCGAATATCGACGCCGCCAGTTTCAGCAATCCGGTGGACTACTTCGGCCAACTCAAGACGCCGGCGATCACCGAGTCCGGGCGGGCCAAGGACCGCTACCATTTCACTTACACGACGGAGCGCTGGGACGCCATCTCGGGCGCGGGCGTGGACGTCGGTTATGGCGTCACCTGGTCGCGCAATACCGGCCCGAACCTGCCGCGCACCTGGATCGCCACGCTGGTAGAACCCGGCTCTCCGGGCGATGCGGCGCAGCTGCGGCGCGGTGACCTGCTGCTCGAAGTGGACGGCATCGACTTCGTCAACGCCGCTGACAAACCCTCGGTCGATGCCATCAACGCTGGACTGTTCCCGGCGAAGGCAGGCGAGACGCACCGGCTGACCGTCTCGCGCGGGGGCGCGCGAATTGTCGCGGCCTTCACTTCGGCCAATGTTTCCATCTCGGCGGTGAAAAATACCAAGATCATCGACACCCCGACCGGCAAGGTCGGCTACCTGAGTTTCGAAAGTCATACCAAGGCTTCCGAAGCGCAGCTGATCGCGTCTGTGACGCAATTGAAGGAGGCCGGCATTGCCGACCTGGTGCTCGATGTGCGCTACAACGGCGGCGGCTTCCTGTTCATCGCCAGCGAACTCGCATACATGATCGCCGGGCCGGCCGCCGCCGGCAAGGTGTTCGAGCAAAGCCGGTACAACGACAAGATTCGCACCCAGCCGCCATTGCTGTTCCGTTCGACCGCCTACGGCTATTCCGTTCCCGGCGGCGCCAGCCCGGGCCAGCCCCTGCCTTATCTCGGCCTGAAGCGGGTCACACTGCTCACCACGGCAGGCACCTGTTCGGCCAGCGAGTCGATCGCCAACAGCTTGCGCGGCGTCGATGTCGAAGTGACCCTGATCGGCAGCCGGACGTGCGGCAAGCCGTATGCTTTCACGCCGGTGCCCAATTGTGGCACCACCTACTTTTCCATCGAGTTTCAGGGTACGAACGCCAAAGGCTTCGGTGATTACGCCGACGGGATGGCGCCTTCCTGCAGCGTGCCGGACGACTTGTCGCGCGCGATTGGCGATCCCGCCGAGGGCATGCTGGCGGCCGCGCTAAAGTATCGTGCGAGCGGCAGCTGCCCGGCCGGCGCCGCAGCGCGCGCGCAATCGGCGCCGTTGCAACTGGTGCGGCCCGAGGCGGCGGAAATCGCGATTCGCACCCGGCTATAGAAGACCCTACTATAATTTGCAGCTGTCCGGACCTGCCAGGTTCGTGCTTTCCCCACATTTTTCCCGGAGCCTTACCGATGATCCGTTCTGCGTTGCTGCTCGCCCTGTTCGCCGCCGTTCCCCTGTCCCATGCCGCATCCGCCCTCACCACCGTATCCGAGCGTTCGGGCTTTCTCAGCACCGGCCGCTACGACGAGGTCATCAAGCTGTGCGCGGCGTTCCAGCAGGCCTGGCCGAAGCAGGTCAGGTGCATCGATTTCGGCACCACGCCGGAAGGCCGTCCAATGAAAGCGCTGATCGTCACCCGTACCGGCGCCTTGACGCCGCAGGCGGCTAAGCAACGCGGCCTGCCGGTGGTGCTGGTCCAGGGCGGCATCCACGCGGGCGAGATCGACGGCAAGGACGCCGGCTTCCTCGCGCTGCGCGAAGTGCTGGAGAACCGCGCCGCGCCGGGCGCGCTCGATAAGCAAGTGCTGCTGTTCGTCCCGGTCTTCAACGTCGACGGGCATGAACGCTTCACGCCGAACAATCGCCCGAACCAACGCGGCCCGGTCGAAATGGGCTGGCGCACCACGGCGCAGAACTTCAACCTCAATCGCGACTACGTCAAGGCCGACGCGCCCGAGATGCAAGCGATGCTGGCGCTGGTGAACGCGTGGGATCCGCTGGCCTACATCGACCTGCACGTGACCGACGGCGCCAAATTCGAGCACGACGTCTCGATCCAGGTCGAACCGGTGTACTCGGGCGATCCCGAATTCCGCAAGGCCGGCCTGGCGCTGCGCAGCGGCGTCATCGCCGATATAACGAAGCAGGGCTCGATGCCGCAGTCGTACTACATGTCGTTCGTCGAAAACGACAATCCGGCTTCCGGCTTTGCCGACGGCGTCTCCGATCCGCGCTTCTCGACCGGCTACTTCCAGCTGAGGAACCGCCTGGCGATGCTGGTCGAGACCCATTCGTGGAAGGACTATCCGACCCGCGTGCGCATCATCCACAACGCCATCGTGTCGGTGCTGGCGCAGGTGGCGCAGCACGGCGCCGAATGGCAAAAAGCCGCGGCCTCCGCCGACGCCCGCGCGCAAAATATCGCCGGCATGCCGGTCGCGCTCACGTACAAGACGACCGACAAGGCGCACATGGTCGACTTCAAAGGCTATGCATACACGCGTACGCCGTCGGACGTGTCAGGCATCCTGATGACGCATTACGACGAGACCAAACCGCAGCTTTGGACCGTTCCGCTGCGCGATGAAGTGGTGATCGACCTCACCGTGAACGCGCCGGGCGCCGGCTACATCGTGCCGGCGGCGCACGCGAAGATGGTGGCGGCGAAGCTGGCGCAGCACGCCATCAGCTTCCGTGTGCTGCCCACGGACCAGGTCAAAGCGGACGTCGAGACCTTCCGCGCAGACAAGGCCGTCTTTACGCCGGGATCGTTCGAGTCGCACCAGCGGCTGGCGGTGCAGGGCGCGTGGAAGGCCGATGCGCGCGCGCTCGGCAAGGGCTCCTTGTTCGTACCGATCGCGCAGCCGAAGGCGCGGCTGGTGATGGCGATGCTGGAGCCGCAAGCGCCTGATTCGATGCTGGCCTGGGGCGCGTTCAACAATGCGTTCGAGCGCAAGGAGTACATGGAGGAGTATGTCGCCGAGGACGTGGCGCGCGAACAGATGGCGGCCGATCCGGCGCTGGCAATGGAGTTCAGGAAGATGGTGGACAGCGATCCGGCGTTCGCCAAGAACGCCCGCGCGCGGCTGGAGTTCTTCGCGCGCCGCCATGGTTCGTGGGACGAGCGCTTCAACCTGTATCCGGTGATGCGCACTAACGTCGTGCCGAAGTAATCGATGTGGCGCGGGCACCGGCAATCACGCGGTGCCTCCTCCACCCACCAAACTCAAAGCTGTCGTCCTCGCGCTAGCGGGGATCCACAACCCGTATCAGTACTCGCGCGCTCTACATGGGTTCCCGCCTGCGCGGCAACGACGATGAAGGCATGGGGCGGGTGATAATGATGCGGTGACTCCGGCCAACGCCGAAGAGTTGCTTTACTGCGCCGGCCCGGTCGCGGGAATTGACGTCAGCAGCACAGTGGCGATCGCGCCATCTGCGCCGCGAGTCAGCTGGTACACGCGGTCATATTCGTTGTCCGCGATATCCGTCCCGGGCGCACCGCCGAACAGGCGCACCAGTTCCGGCAGCGTGTTCGAATGCCCGACCACCAGCACGGGGCCGTTCAGCGCTTTCACCTTCTCCACCAGCAGCGAGGGCTTGCCCGCGTCGTAGATCTGCACTTCGACGCCGCTGCCCTTGGCCAGCGGGTCCGCGGTCTGCTTCGTGCGCGCATACGGCGAGCTGAAAACACTTCTGATCCCGGCCTTCTGCAAGATCGTGGCGATATTGCGCGCGCGCTCCTTGCCTTGCGCCGTCAGCTCCGGATCCTTCCCGGTGGTCTCCTTCTCGCCGTGGCGCACCAGATAGACCGCTGTGGGCTCGGCCAGCGCGGCAAGTGGCGACAGCATGGCGGCCGCCAGCGAAAGGGCAAACAGGAATCGGTTGGTAAGGTTCATGAGTGGTTTGGTTGAGGTGATGGGAACTGATGATCTTCAGGGTTGGGCGGGACGCGGCCGAACCACCAGCTCGCGGAAACCGGATCCGTCGGCGTCCAGCTCGCGGCTGAATTCGTGATCCGGCAACACGGCCAACAGGATCTCGGCGGTCGTGCGCACGATGCAGCCGGCGGCAACATGGCCGCCAACCACGCGGCCCTGCGCGTCCGATACCGAGATGTGGAGATGCGCGCCGTCCGGAGCCAGCGAGCCGGCCAGGGTCAGAATCTCCAGGTCGCCAAGCAGCTCGGTCGCATGCTCCGCGCCGGCCAGCCGCACCTGGGCCACACTCAGGCTGCCGATGCCCTGCAAGACGAACGCGGCGCCGGCGCCATGTTCCGTGATGCGTGCATCGAGCGCGGCACGCAGGTCTTGTCCGGGACGCAGGCGCAAGGGAACGAGTTGCATGGACGGCCTGTTGCGGGGTTAGTCCGCGGGCTGGATCGAGAACACGCCTGGCGCGGGTGTCGAACAAGGCTCCTCGTCGAACGCGATGTCGCCCAGCGGATTGGCCTCGCCGTCCGCCTTCAGGTCCTTGAAGCCGAACATGTTCGGGTCCATCAAATGCGACGGCACGATGGTCGACAGCGACGAGAAGATGCTCTCTACCCGACCCGGATACTTCTTCTCCCACTCGCGCATCAGGCCCTTGATCTGCTTGCGCTGCAAATTCTCCTGCGAACCGCACAGGTCGCACGGGATGATCGGGAACTGCTTGACCTCGGCGTAGCGGGTCGAATCGGCTTCCTTCACATACGCCATCGGGCGGATCACGATGTGTTTGCCGTCGTCCGACTGCAGTTTGGCCGGCATGCCTTTCAGCTTCCCGCCGAAGAACATATTGAGGAAGAAGGTCTCGAGGATGTCGTCGCGGTGGTGGCCAAGCGCGATCTTGTTGCAGCCCAGTTCATCGGCCACGCGGTACAGGATCCCGCGGCGCAGGCGCGAGCACAGCGAGCAGGTTGTCTTCCCTTCGGGGATCAGGCGCTTGACGATGCTATAGGTGTCCTGGTTCTCGATATGGAACGGCACGCCAAGCTTGGTCAGGTAGGCCGGCAGGATATCGGCGGGGAAGTTCGGCTGCTTCTGGTCCAGGTTCACCGCGACGATGTCGAAGTGGATCGGCGCGCGCTCGCGCAGCGTCATCAGGATGTCCAGCAGCGCGTAGCTGTCCTTGCCGCCCGACAGGCACACCATCACCTTGTCGCCGTCTTCGATCATGTTGAAGTCGCCGATCGCCTGGCCTACCAGCCGGCACAGGCGCTTGTGCAGCTTGTTGTTCTCGTGCGCGATCTTGTCCGCGTCACGCGTGTTCGCCTCCGCCGGCGCCATCGCTGCCGCTGCGCCGCTCATGCTTCATCCTTGATCTGGAAAACTTCGACGCCGACGCCTTCGCAGTCGGGATACACGTCCGGCTTCATGGTCGACACCCGCACCGCACGCACGCGCGGGTGCGCCAGCATCGAACGTGCGACGTCGTCGCACAGCGTTTCCTGCAGGTGCACGTGGCCCTGCGCCATGCGCCTGGCGACCGTTTCGCGCATGAAGTCGTAGTCGACCACTTCGTCGAGCTGGTCGTCCTTCGGCGTCGATTGCGCCAGCGGGATGTACAGGTCGACGTTGATCAGGACGCGCTGCTCGCCGCGTTTTTCGAAATCGTGCACGCCGATGTTAATCATCACTTCGTAATTGCGAAGGAACAGCCGGCGGCAATCGGCAAGCTTGGGGTGGGTGAGTGCGGACAACATGGTTAAGCCTTATTTGGTGAGGAACATCACGTCGCGCGGCAGCGGCATCAGGTGCTGGCCGCCGTCGACGAGTAGGGTGGCGCCGGTAATGGCGCGCGCCGAGGCCAGGTAGCACACGGCGCCGGCGATATCTTCCGGCGTGCTCGATCGGCCCAGCGGCGTGATCTGGTGCGCGCTGGCGAAGCCTGTTTCGCTCTGGTCGCCCGACAGCATGGTCAGGCCGGGCGCGACGCCGACCACGCGCACGGTCGGCGCCAGCGCCTGCGCCAGCATCGTGGTCGCGGTTTGCAGCGCCGCCTTCGACAGCGTGTACGACAGAAAATCGGGATTCAGGTTTTCCAGCTTCTGGTCCAGCAGGTTGATCACCACCGCCTGCGCGCCGGCCGGAGTGGCCGCATGCAGCGCCTGCGCCAGCAAGATCGGGGCGCTGACGTTGGCCTGCATGTGGGCGGCCAGCAGCGCCGGCGAGAAATCGGCCGCGCTGTCGTATTCGAACAGCGAGGCGTTGTTGACCACGCAGCCGATCGGGCCGAGCGCATCGGCCGCGCGCGCCAGCAGGCCGCGCACCGCGGCTTCGTCGGCCAGGTCGCAGTCGAGCAGCACGGCGCGCCGGCCCAGTGCGCGGATCGCGGCGGCGGTGTCTTCGGCCGCGGCGAGCGAGCTGCGGTAGTGGATCGCGACGTCCCATCCGGCTTGCGCGAGCCCGAGCGCGATCGCGCGGCCGATGCGCCGTCCGGCCCCCGTGACGAGGGCCGCTTGCTGCTGTCCGTTGCTGAGTGAATTCATCATGCCGATCGATTATGCAGAAAACTGCATAAATTGTTAGTGTCCGTCGTTGTCGCTACAATGCCGGGATGTCCTTACCTGAACCAGATAGCGACGCGCTGGCCGCGTCCCACGCCCTGCAGCAGCTGATCGCCGCCGAGATTGCGCAGCATGCCGGCGCCATCCCGTTTGCCCGTTTCATGGAACTGGCGCTGTACGCGCCGCGGCTCGGCTACTACAGCGGCGGCGCCGCAAAACTGGGCAGGGACGGCGATTTTACAACGGCGCCGGAAATCACCGCGCTGTTCGGCGCCACGCTGGCCCAGGCGGCAGCCGCTATTATCGCCCAAAGCGCGCCCAACATCCTCGAATTCGGCGCCGGCACCGGCAAACTGGCGCGCGACGTGCTCACCGCGCTGGCCGCGGACGGGGTCGCGCTCGACAGCTACTGCATCGTCGAGCTGTCGGGCGAACTGCGCGCGCGCCAGCAGGAGGCGCTCAGCGATTTCCCGCAGGTGCGCTGGCTGGACGGCTTTCCCGACACCTTCAGCGGCGTGGTGCTGGCCAACGAAGTGCTCGACGCGATGCCGGTCGACCTGGTGACCAGGACCCCGGCCGGCTGGCAGCAGGTGATGGTGACGATCGAAGATGGCCGCTTCGCCTTCGCCGAGCGCGAACCGGACGCCGCGCTGGGCGAGCATATCCTGCGCCAGGTGCCCGACGCCGCCGCGCTGCCGGTCGGCTACCTGACCGAAGTGCACCCGGTCGCCGCCGGCTTCATGGCCTCGCTGGCGCATATGTACCGGGGCGGCACGGGCGCGGCGCTCCTGTTCGATTACGGCTTCCCGGCGCATGAGTACTACGTGGACGACCGCACCGGCGGCACCCTGATGTGCCACTACCGCCACCACGCCCATCCCGATCCGTTCTACCTGCCCGGGCTGCAGGACATCACCGCCCACGTCGATTTCACCGCGATGGCGCTGGCGGCGCAGGATGCCGGGCTGGACGTGCTGGCGTACATGAGCCAGGCAGCCTTCCTGCTCGGCGCCGGCATCGGCGAACTGCTGCTGCGCACCGACCCGGCCGACGCGATGCGCTACCTGCCGCAGGCAAATGCCGTGCAAAAGCTGGTGTCGCCGGCCGAGATGGGCGAACTGTTCAAGGTGCTGGTGCTTGGGAAGGGGGTCGAATTGCCCGACGCCATCGCGCGCGCCGACCGCAGCCATCGCTTGTAGAGTTATCAACATCTTGCGCTACGGACACAAACACGGCTATGCTGCCGGGGACTGGCCGCAACGCCCGTATCGAACTATCATGCAGTAACCCCTGGGCGAGCAGCGCACGACGACAACATGGCCAAGATCCACACCCATTATGACAACCTGAAAGTGGCGCGCCTGGCGCCGCAGGAAGTCATTCGTGCGGCCTACAAGGCCCTGACCCAGAAGTACCATCCCGACAAGAATCCCGGCGACGAAAAGGCGGCCCGCATCATGGCCATTCTGAATACGGCGTACGGGATCCTGGGCGACCCGGTGCGCCGCAAGGAGCACGACGAATGGATCGCCGCCGAGGAGTGGGAGATCGAATGGCTCGAAAGCACCCGCGGCGACGATGGCCAAAAGGGGCGCGATGCGGCGTCGGCGCATGGGTGGGAACCGCGCCCGGTCGACGCCCCCGTGCCCTACCGCCGCGCGCGCGATCCCAAATGGTGGTTCGGCCTGGCCGGCTGTTTTGCCGCCGGATGCGCCGCGGGCCTGTTCATCCTGGAGCAGCCGAGGGTGCTGCCGGTGGCGCTGGCGTCGGTCCTCGGCGCGGTGTCAGGACAGCGCGCGGCCGATCCGAAAAGCGCTGCGGTGCCGGCCGCCGTGCTCGAGCCGCGCCTGGATCCGGGCATCGACAGCTGGGCAGTCAGCAAGGCCTACATGCCGGAGGGGCCGTCCCAGGCGCCGCCCGACATCAAGGCGCTGGCGGTGACCCAGCTGGTGGTGCCATCCCAGGCGCCGGCCTGCGATACCGAACTGCATTCGCTGGTCGCGCCGAACGGCGAAACCTGGCCGGCCGCTTCAGGCTATGTGGAAGGCTACCCGCTCGGTAACCAGGGCGAGGAGATGCAGGTCACGGTCGACAATTCGAACAACGGCTCGGCGGTGTTCGTCAAGCTGTACGACCTCGATCGCCGCGCCAATGTGCGCCACGCGTATGTGCTGCCGCACGATTCGCTGGCGATCGACAAGCTCGCTGCCGGAAAATACGAAGTGCGCTACCAGAATGTCGACCTGGGCGGCGCCCGTGCCGACTGCGCCGCGCGCCGCAAGGCGCCGCTCAAGCAGGCTGCGGTCGCGCCTTAGAATTCTTCCCAGTCGGAGGTCGCCACCGCGCTGGCCTTTGGCTTCTCCGCCGGCTTCGGCGCCGGCTTTGCCACTGGCCGCGCCGGCGCCGCCACCGGAGCTTTCAATGCGGCGGCCGATATTTTCGGCGCGCGCGCCCGCGCGGCAGGCGCTGCGTTCAGCGTGAACGCCGCCACCGCGCCGCTCAGCAGCTGCGCCTCGTGCTGCATGCTTTGCGCGGCCGCCGCGGCATGCTCGACCAGCGCCGCGTTCTGCATCGTCATTTCGTCCATCTGCACGATCGCCGCGTTGACCTGCTCGATCCCGATGCTCTGCTCCTGGCTGGCGGCGGTGATTTCGCTCATGATGTCGGCCACCTGCTTGACCGAGGTGACCAGCAGCTGCATGGTCTGGCCGGCTTCGTCGACCAGCTGGCCGCCGCCGTCGACCTTCTCGACCGAGTCGCCGATCAGCGCCTTGATCTCCTTGGCAGCGCCGGCGCTGCGCTGCGCCAGGTTGCGCACTTCGCTGGCCACCACCGCGAAGCCGCGGCCTTGTTCGCCGGCGCGCGCCGCTTCCACGGCGGCGTTGAGCGCGAGGATATTGGTCTGGAACGCGATCGAGTCGATCACCCCGATGATGTCGACGATCCTGCGCGAGCTTTCCTTGATCGATGCCATGGTGTCGACCACCTGATCGACAACCTGGCCGCCGCGCACCGCGATGGCGGAGGCGGAAATGGCCAGCTGGTTGGCCTGGCGCGCGTTGTCGGCGTTCTGCTTGACGGTCGAGGTCAGCTCCTCCATCGAGCTTGCCGTTTCTTCCAGCGAGCCGGCCTGCGATTCGGTACGGCCCGACAGGTCGGCGTTGCCGCTGGCGATTTCGCCCGACGCGGTCGCGATGGTGTCGGTCGAGTCGCGCAGCGTGCCGACCGTGCGCGCGAGCGCCGCGTTCATGTCCTTCAGCGCCTGCAGCAGCCGGCCGGTTTCGTCCAGCCGGTCGACCACGATGGTGCTGGTCAGGTCGCCCGCCGCCACCTTGCGCGCGATCTGCGCCGCCTGCTCGATCGGGCCGGTGATCGAGCGTGCCAGCCATGCACCGAGGCCGAGGGCGGCGAGCGTCCAGCCGGCGGCGAGCGCGATCATCGGCGTGCGCGCGCCGGCCAGGCCGGCCGCCAGCAGCGCCAGCATGAGCAGTGCCAGCAGGGTGAAAACGGCGGCCAGGCGGGTCTTGATATTGAGCTTTGCGGAATTCATCGGTACTTTTCGGTCAGGTTGTTCGAAGCTCGCCGCATGGCGCCATCAGGTCGACAGTTTTTCGATCAGGCCCATTTCGCCCGACGACATCAGCTTGTCGATGTCGACCAGGATCAGCATGCGTTCGTCGACGGTGCCAAGGCCGATCACGTAGTCGGAATTGAAGGCCGCGCCCATGTCCGGCGCCGGCTTGACCTGGTCCGGCGCCAGCGTGGTGACGTCCGAGACGCTGTCGACCACCATGCCCATGATGCGCCCGTTGATGTTCAGGATGATCACCACCGTGAACTGGTCGTACACCGGGGTGCCGAGATTGAACTTGATGCGCATGTCCACCACCGGGATGATGATGCCGCGCAGGTTGATCACGCCTTTGATGAAATCGGGTGCGTTCGCGATCCGCGTCACCGCTTCGTAGCCGCGGATCTCCTGCACCTTGAGGATGTCGATTCCGTATTCTTCCGAGCCGAGCGTAAAGGCGAGGAACTCCTGGCCGGCGGTCTCCTTGCCCGCGCTGGCCGTGCCGGAAGGAGAGGGGGAGGGTGCTTGCATGGTAGCGGTCCTTGTCAGAGAAATCAGTCGGTGCAGGCTCTTCGGCCAAGAGTAGCAGAGTCCCCAACAAAAAACGAGCTTCTTGCCGCCGGCGCGGAATCGCTGGACTTGGCCGGGCCAATGGTTATAATTTGAACCATGAAACCGCTCGGCCGCGCGGGGCGACCGCCCGGCGCAGCGCCCTTGGAGGAGTCTGCATGGACGAACCGGACGATGACGACTGGCTGATCGACGACGACGCCGCGCCGCCGGCGAGCCAGGCCGCGGCCCATCAGCGGCCCTGGCGCGTGCTGGTGGTCGACGACGACGCCGACGTGCATGCGGTCACGCGGCTGGCGCTGCGCAATGTCAGCTTCAAGGGCCGCGAGCTGGAACTGTTCTCCGCCTACAGCGGGGCAGAGGGCTTGAGCGTGCTGCGCGACACCCCGGATATCGCCCTGGTGCTGCTCGACGTGGTGATGGAGTCCGAGGACGCGGGCCTGATCATGGCGCGCCGTATCCGCGAGGAGCTGAACAACCACACCGTGCGGGTGGTGCTGCGCACCGGCCAGCCGGGCCAGGCGCCCGAGCAGCGCGTGATCATCGATTACGACATCAACGACTACAAGGCCAAGACCGAGCTGACCACCCAGCGCCTGTTCACCGCGGTGATCTCGGCCCTGCGCGCGTACGAAACCCTGACCATGCTCGAACGCAGCCGCGCTGGCCTCGGCAAGATCCTGGCCGGCGCCACCAACCTGTACCAGGAGGGATCGCTGCGCGAGTTCGCCTCGGGCGTGCTGGGCCAGGTCAGCGCGGTACTCGACGTCGGCGCCGACGGCATGCTGTGCGTGATGGCGGCGCACAGCGGCGAGCCGGTCGTGCTGGCCGCGACCGGCGAATATGCCGACCTGGCCACCAGGCCGCGGCTGCCGCCCGGCCATCCGCTGCTCCCGGCCTTCGAGCACGCCCTGCGCGCCGAGAGCAGCCAGTACGAGGAAGGGGCCACCGTGCTGCTGATCCACACGCGCCAGCAGCAGCGTTTGTGCATCGCCGTCAGCCCGTCGCTGCCGATGGCGCCGATGCAGCGCGACCTGCTCGAGCTGTACTGCCAGCGCATCGCCGCCGCGTTCGACAACCGGTACCTGTTCGACCAGCTTAAAAAAACCCAGGAGGCCACTGTCGAGGTGCTGGCCGAAGTGGCCGAGTTCCGCAACGCGGGCGCGCGCGAGCATGCCTGCCGGGTGCGCGACATGTCCGTCAAGATCGCCCTGCGCATGCAGGAGGTGGCGGCGGGCGATCCCGAACTGAGCGCCGAGCTGGTCGCGCTGATCGGCCTGGCCAGCATGCTGCACGATGTCGGAATGGTATCGGCCTTCGATCCGCCTGAGCCGCCGGCCAGCCTCACGCCGGAGCAGCGCAGCGCGATGCAGCGCCACGCAGCGATCGGCCGCGCGGTGCTGGAACGGGCGGCCGGCGCCGTCGGCGGGGTCAGCTACCTCACCTACGGCGCGCAGGTCGCGGGCGGCCATCACGAACGCTTCGATGGCAGCGGCTACCCGGACGGCCTGAAAGGGCGTGCGATTCCGCTGTGCGCCCGGATCGTCGGCGCGGCCGACGTGTTCGACGCGCTGGTCAACGAACGCCATTACAAGCACGCCTGGAGCGACGCCGACGCGCTGGCCTGGATGCGCGAACAGGCCGGCAGGCAGTTCGATCCGGACGTGGTGGCGGCCCTGCTGGACGTCGCGACCGCCGAATCTGGCCGGTGAAACGGGGCGCGGGCGGCGCTTTTGTCGCGCCGGCCCGTCAAAAGCGCGCCGTGAGCGCGCGTATGTACCCGATTTAACTCTTCCGTTATATACTCTTTGCGAATGGCGCGCCCATGTAGCGCGACGGCGGCGCATTGGCGCCGTCAGCATGACGGGAAAACAACAGATGAATGAACTAGACGGACTCTCCGCACTGATTATCGAGCCGCATGCCGGCATGCGCGCGAGCATCCACAACATGCTTAACCTGTGCGGCCTGACCAAGATCGACCACGCCGGCAGCTCGAACAACGCGATCAAGCACCTCGGCCTGAAAAGCTTCGACCTGATCCTGTGCGAGTACGACCTCGATGGCGGCCAGGATGGCCAGCAGCTGCTCGAAGACCTGCGCCACCACAAGCTGATCTCGCTGTCGACCATGTTCTTCATGGTGACCGCCGAGGGCAACTACGGCAAGGTGGTCAGCGCGGCCGAACTGGCGCCGACCGACTACATCCTCAAGCCCTTCACCGCCGACCGCCTGCTCGAACGCCTCGGCCGCGCGCTGGAACGCCGCAACGTGTTCATGCCGGTCTACCAGTTCATGGAGGTGGGCAACCAGCGCGAGGCGATCACTGCCTGCATCGAGGGCATGAAGGCGCATCCGCGCTACGCCATCGACTTCCTGCGCCTGCGCGCCGAGCTGCACATGTTCCTCGGTGAACCGGCCGAAGCGGAGCCGATATACCAGCAGCTGTTCGAATCGAAGGCGATCGCCTGGGCGCGCCTTGGCCTCGCCAAGACGCTGTTCATGCGCGAACGCTTCACCGAAGCGAAGGGCATGCTCGAGGAACTGGTCGACACCAACAAGAAATTCGTCGACGCCTACGACTGGCTGGCCAAGACTCACGCCGCGGTCGGCGAGATGGAAAAATCGCAGGCGGTGCTGAGCGACGCGGTCGGGGTGTCGCCGCATGCGGTGCGGCGCCTGCGCAAGCTGGGCGAGGTGGCGCTCGAGACGGGCGACACCGAAACCGCCGAGAAAGTGCTCAAGCAGGTTGTCAGCAAGGCCAAGTACTCCGAATTCCGCGACCCGGAAGACCATGTCAAACTGGTCCAGACGCTGGTGCGCAAGGGCGACCCGGTGCAGGCCGCCGCGGTCATCCGCGACCTCGATAAATCGATGGGCGGCCAGAAGAACACCGCCGTGTGCAGCGCGATTTCCTCGGCCATGCTGCACGAATACACCGGCAACGACGTGCGCCTGAACGAATCGCTGACGGCCGCGCTGGCCGCCGCCAGGGACGCTACCGGGCTGTCCGCCGACGCCAAGATGGAGCTGGCCCGCAACTGCCTGCAAAACAACATGGAAGATGGGGCGGCCGAGATCATGCGCGACGTGATGCGCAACGCGCCGAACCCCGCCGCGATGGCCAAGGCCATGGGCGTGTTCGAAAAGGCCGGCCGCACCGACCTGGCCATGACGACCGCGCAGGAAAGCCGCCAGCAGGTGGTCGACCTGGTTGCCTCCGGCGCCAACAAGGCGAAGGAAGGCGACTTCAAGGGCGCGGTGGCCCTGATGGTGGAAGCGGTCGGCAGGCTGCCGGATAATCCGCAAGTGGTGTTCAACGCCGCCGTCGCGGTGCTGAAATGCCTCGAACACACCGGCTGGGAAGAACGCCTCGGCCAGCAGGCGGTTGCGCTGATCGACAGCGTGCGCCGGCTCGATCCGGTCAACCCGAAGCTGCCGGCGCTGGCCGGACTGCACCAGCAGATCCTCAAAAAATACGACAAGGGCACGCGCGTCAAGAAGGCTTGATGCGGCCCGCTTGAAAGAACACGGACCCAATAATGGCAGTCGATCCCAGCTCTCCGGGCCACGGTAACGAGACGCGCCGCGTGCGCGCCGCGTTGATGAACAAAGTGTGCGGTGACGAGGACATGTTCGCGCTCGGCACCTCGGTCGCGCGGGTAGTCCAGATGGCGTCCTCGGACGACAAGGGCACCCACGACCTCGCGTATTACGTTCTGTCGGACGTCGCGCTGACCCAGCGCATCCTGCGCCTGTCGAACACCCCCACGTACCGCACTGCGCACGGCACTTCGGTGACCACCATTTCGCGCGCGATTTCGCTGCTCGGCTTCGACAACGTGAAGACCACCGCGCTGGCGATGCTGCTGGTCGACGCGCTGTCGAACAGCACCCATGCGCAAAGCGTGCGCGGGGAACTCGAGAACGCACTGTGCGCCAGCCTGGTCGGGCGCGAACTGGCCCGCACCAGCTTTTACCAGGGCGCCGAGGAAGCGTCGATCGCCGCGCTGTTCAAGAATCTGGGACCGCTGCTGGTGGCCTCGCACGAGCATGAACGCTACCGCGAAATCGCCGCGCTGCACGCCGGCGGCAAGCACACCCTCGGCCAGGCCGCGCAGATGATCCTCGGCTGCAGCTACGACGCGCTGTCGGAAGCGGTGATGGCCGAATGGAAGATCCCCGACATGATCGTGCGTGCGCTTCAGCCGTTGCCGTCGGGGATACAGAAGCCGTCCGCCAGCCGCGGCGAATGGATGCGCCAGGCCGCCTCGTTCAGCATGGAGGTGTCGATCCTGCTGGCCCGTTCCGTCAATCCATCGGCGACACCCGAAGCGCGTTCGCTGCTGACGCGCTACGGCGTGGCGCTGAACATCGACGCCGACCAGATGGAGGAAATGTTCAACTCCGTGCAGCGGCACATGACCGACCTCCTGCAGAGCATGAACATGCAGCCGCAGCCGCGTATCGAGGAACCCGAAGATGCCGACGGCGGCCTGCCCAACGTGCTGCTGCTGGCGACCATGGATTCGGGCGAATCGACCGAGGAGGCGTTCTACCCGAGCGGCAAGCCGTATAACGCGCGCGAGCTGCTGCTGGCCGGGGTGCAGGACGTGACCCAGATGCGTGCCGGCGGCGAAGCGACGCTCAACGACGTGATCCTGGCGGTGCTCGAAACGCTGTACACCAGCATGGGATTCCGCTTTGCGACGGTATGCCTGAAGGACGGGCGCAGCGGCCAGTTCCGCGCCCGCGTGGCATTCGGAGACGACCACGATCGGATCCAGGCCGGTTTCAACTTCCCGATGGCCGGTTCGCGCGACCTGTTCCACCTGGCGATGGAAAACGACGCCGACCTGATGATCGCCGACGCCGGCAGCACCAAGATCCGCGACCTGCTGCCGATCTGGCACCGCAACCTGCTGCCCGACGCAAAGAGCTTCATCGTGCTTCCGCTGGTGGTCGGCAAGGTGCAGCTCGGCCTGTTCTACGCCGACCGCGTGCATCCCGCGCCGGAAGGCGTGCCGCCCGACGAGACCTCGCTGATCAAGGCGCTCAAGGGGCAAGTGCTGGTCGCGTTGACGCCATAGTAGGGGGCAGGCGTGGCTCAAGAACCGTCGTTCCCGCGCAGGCGCGAACCCATGCCACCTGTGCTCATGGATGGCACGTAAACTCCGGGGTCAGGTCGGACATTCGGACATTCGAACATTTGAAGAGCCAAATGTCCGAATGTCCAACCTGACCCCTAGGCCGGTTGCGCCGACTCCCTGGACATGAACTGGCGGAACTGCGCCGGCGGCATCGGCCGCGCGAACAGGAAGCCCTGCGCCTCGTCGCAGGTGTGCATGCGCAGGAAATTGCGCTGCGCCGCCGTCTCGACGCCTTCGGCCAGCACCGTCAGCCCCATCGCATGGGCCATGCCGATGGTGGCGGTGACGATCGCCGCGTCGTTCGGATCGGTCTCGATATCGGTGACGAAGCCGCGGTCGATCTTGATGCGGTCGATCGCGAACAGCTTCAGGTAGCTGAGCGACGAATAGCCGGTGCCGAAATCGTCGATCGCCACGTTGATGCCGCGCTCGCGCAGCTGGCGCAGCAAATAGCGCGTGTGCTCCGGGTCGTGCATCGCGGCCGATTCGGTGATTTCCAGTTCCAGCACGCTCGGGTCGACCCCGGCGCCGGCCAGCAGCAGGTCCAGGCGCGGCAGCAGTTCGCGTCCGTGGCACTGGCGCGCCGACAGGTTCACCGCCATGCGCAGGCCGGCCATGCCGTCGCGCTTCCATTCGGCCAGCAGTTCGATCGCGCGCTCCAGCACCCAGTCGCCCAGCGCCAGGATCAGGCCCGACTCCTCGGCGATCGGGATCACCCGGTTCGGCTCGATCACGCCCAGCTCCGGATGCGACCAGCGCAGCAGCGCTTCGGCGCCGACCACCCGCCCGCTGTCGAGCGCCACCTGCGGCTGCAGGTGCAGTTCGAACTGCTTCTGGCCGAGCGCGCGCCAGATGCGGTTTTCCATCATCAGCCGCTCGTGGGTGGCGACATTCATGGCCGGCGAATAGAACTGGAAATTGCCGCGGCCCTGGCTCTTGGCCACGTACATCGCGGTGTCGGCGTGGCGCAGCAGCGCGCCGGCGTTGGCGGCGTCGTTGGGAAACAGCGCGATGCCTACCGAGGAGCCGCTGTACATCGTCTGGCCATCGAGCTCGTAGGGCGCGGCCAGCGACTGAACAATGCGCACCGCCACCGAGGTGACCAGGTCGGGCGTGAGCGCACCGGCCATCACGACGATGAATTCGTCGCCGCCCAGGCGCGCGATGATGTCGACGTCGCGCAGCAGTTCGCGCAGGCGCTGCGCCACCTCGACCAGCAGCAGGTCGCCGGTCTGGTGGCCGTGCGAGTCGTTGATTTTCTTGAAGTGGTCGAGGTCGAGGAACAGCAGCGCCACGGTCTGGCTGGCGCGGCGCGCCTGCGCCAGCAGCTGCTCGAGGTGCTGGTTGAGCGAAAGGCGGTTCTCCAGCCCGGTCAGCGCATCGTGGTGCGCCAGCTGGTAGATGTGCTCCTGGGCGCGCCGCTGTTCGGTCAGGTCGTGGATGATGCACACGAAGATGCTCTCCTTGCGCAGCTTGACGATGCTGGCCGACAGCGACAGCGGAAAGCGCACGCCGGCGCTGGTGGTGCCGGCCAGTTCGCGCGCGCCGGCGCCGCCCTGCGCCAGGCGCGGCATCGCATCCGAGCCGTAGTCCTCCGGCATCTCCAGCAGGTGCTCGATGCGCAGCCCGGATAGCTGCTCGGTCGCGTAGCCGAACAGCGCCCCGGCCGCCGCGTTGGCCGACAACACGGCGCCTTCGCGGTCGACCGTCATGATCGCGTCGGCCGCGTTGTCGAGGATGGCCTCCAGGCGCGCTTCGCGTTCGCGCAGGCGCGCCGTGCTTTCGTCGACCTGGGCCTTGATCTGGGTGCGCTCGCCGCTGATGACCAGCATCAGCGCGCTCATCAGCGCCGTCAGCAGCAGGCCGCCCGTCAGCACGCTCCAGCTTTGCCAGCTGGTGCGCGCGTGCAGGTACGCCGCGTCGGGGGCCAGCCGCAGTTCGTAGCGGCGGCCGCCGAACGAGAGCTCCTTGCGGTATACGGGCAGGCCCGCCACGCGCCCGATCGCGTCGACCACCTTGACCGGCTCCGCGCCGGCGGTGGTGTCGGCGAACGCGACCAGGAAGTGCCTGAAATCGGCCTGCGCGACGGTGCGTCCGAGGTAGGTGTCGACCCGCAACGCCAGGTCGAGCATGCCCGCCGGCGGTCCGCCGACCTCGGTGCCGGCGACCCGCTGCAGCAGGTGGATCCCCAGCGTTCCGGTCTGGCGCAGCCGCACCGGCGCGCTGGCCGCGGGACGGCCGGTGCGCAGCGTTTCGACGATGCCGTGGCCGCGCCCCATCTCGGTCATGTAATCGCGCCCCAGCAGCAGTTCGCCGCTGGCCGGCTCGATCAGCAGGATCGGATAATAATCGGGACGCCGTTCGGCCGGACGGGTGGCGCCGCTGGCAGTGATGTCGAGCAGTTCGAAATGCCGCCCGTAGAAGGCGCTGGCCCAGGTTTCGAAACCGGCGCGCTCGGCATCGGTCACGCGCGGCAGCCACGCCATCGCCAGCAGTTCGGGGCGCTGGTGCAGATAGGCGCGCGCGATGTCGGTGAAGTTTTCCGGTGTCAGCGCGTTGCCCGGCCCGCTGCGCACGCGCGCCACGCCGGGATCGTCGATCGCGCGCGCCACGCCGGCGATGAAGCGTTCGTGTTCGCTCAGCGCGGCCTGCATCATCTGGCCCACTTCCTGCGCCTTCAGGCGGAAGGTCTGCAGCTGCTCTTCGTGTTCCCACGTGAGGGCCTGGCGGTAGATCGCGACGAAGGCGCCCGCCGCCACCAGCAGCGGCAGCGCCACCAGCAGGCGGCGCGGGCGCCACAGCGCGCGCGGGCGGCCGATCGCGACCCAGGTCAGGGGTGCGCCGAGCAGGATGCCGATGGCGTCGCCGATCCACCAGTTGAGCCAGTTGGCGGCGATGTCGGCGGGGACGTCGTGCAGCGCGGCCAGCACCCCGACCGACAGGCTGGCGCGGATACAGCAGATGAGGGGAGTCAGCAGCAGGAAGCCGAGCACCGCGCGGCCCGAGGCGATCGCCGGGTCGACCCAGCGCCGGAATAGCGCCGCGCCGACCACGGCCTGCAGCAGCGCCGCGCCCGCCAGCAACAGGCCGGGCAGCAGGCAGGGC
>JBKPEJ010000067.1:0-90810 GCA_046728335.1 Pseudomonadota bacterium
ACTGGGCCCGGCGCGCGCGGGGGCGGCTGGCGATCGTGCGCGCTCCCGGCATCTACGCGCGCGAGCGGCTGCCATTGGCGCGGCTCGAAAAAGGCACGCCGGCGCTGCTCGGCCAGGACGATGTGTACACCAATCACATCCATGCCGACGACCTGGCGCAGATCGTCGCGCTGGCGCTGTTCCGCGCACTGCCGGGACGGATCTACCATGCGGTCGACGACACCCACATGAAGATGGGCGAGTATTTCGACGCCGTGGCCGACGCGTTCGGCATGGCCCGGCCGCCGCGCCTGGCGCGCGCGCAGCTGGCGCAGGCGGTGACGCCGATGCTGCTGTCGTTCATGTCGGAATCGCGGCGGATGAGCAACCAGCGGATCAAGCGCGAACTCGGGGTGCGCCTGCGCTATCCGGACGTGCGCGAGGCGCTGGCGCCGATGGCGCTGGTAAAATGACGCCCCCGACCTGGGAGCTAACCCGGGAGTGGCCTTATACTGCCTTCACTTGCGGGCTTCGCCGCTCCCACGCGTATTTTTGAAAACGGATCCATTCCATGACAACCCTTACTTACGAAGCGTTTCTTGATGAGGTAACGACCATCCTCACTGAAATTTATGAACTGGATGATGCTTCCGCCATTAAATTGGTTGTCGACGCGCAGGCGGCCGATTTTTTTGTCCAGCATGACGACAAGGCCGAAATGCGCACCTTCGAGCAGGCGCGCAAGGACGCGATAACACTGTTCAAGGACAAGCAGAACAAGCAGCAAACCCAGGAAAAGCAGCAGCAAAGGGTCCGCCAGAAGAAGTGATTGTCGCGGGCAAGGCTGAGTAAATGTCTGTTCGTCGCCACAACGGCGGTCTCGTGTCGCATGCGCTTGACAATCGTCAAACCGAATTTGCTCGCTAGACCTATCGTGAGGATTGTCTCCTTCCGATTTTTCGCCCTGTGCCCGAACTGATCATGGAAAGTCAAATCACGCATCCGACCAAAGAACAAGTGCGCGCCTACATGGCGCGGCGCGGGACCGCCCATCGGCCGCCGCCGGCGCCGGCCGATATCCGCCGCCAGCTCGGATGGCGGCTGGCCCCGGCCAACGACCAGCAAGCGCTGATGCAGTTCTGCCTGCTTCCTTCCACTTACAGCCAATTGACCACCCAGATCATCCTCGACTGGATGTTCGCGTCCTCGCGCGCGATGACCGCCGCCCGCACTTTCCGCTGAAATAAGCTACGCTTAAGTAAACTGCAATTCCGGGGAGTAGTATTCCCATATCCGGCCCAGCCGCTTGGACGGCCGCGCCTGGCATGGCATACCGATCTTAAACTGCAGAGGTCCGACCGCGCGCAGGCTGGCGCGGACCGGCCGCTTTTCGAAGGAGTCCATCAGATGAGCAAAACCGTTCCGGGGACGGCTATCTACAATCCCAACAAGGTGCTCGACGCCATCATGGCGAAGCTCCAATTGAAGAACGATGCAGCACTGTCGCGCGCGCTCGAAGTGGCGCCGCCGGTGATCAGCAAGATCCGTCACCGGACCTTGCCAATCGGCGCCACCATCCTGTTGCGCATGCACGAGGTCAGCGATTTCAGTATCCGCGAACTGAAGGCGCTGATGGGCACTCCCGAGCGGCTGGGCCGGTCCCCCGCCTGAGCATGCGAGGGCCGCGGGCCGCCCTCCGACGAGATTTCTTCGGGCCAAAACGTCCCGCCCGTCGGCCGACCCGACAACGGGTCGCCGACGAGACATCATGCGCTGCTACGCTGCGATGGCCAACACCTGGTGCGAACAAGCGCTATCGTTCTGCGCTACCGCCCGCGGCCTTGCCGGTATCGCCGTTGCACCCTGTAACCACGCCAAATTCTTCGTTGTCGGGTTGCACCAGGCGGTTTTTGCCGACGCCGGGTTGCACCAGGCCGTTTTTGGCGACGCCGGGTTGCACCAGGCGCTTGTTGGCGCCGCCGGGTTGCACCAGGCGGTTTCTGGCGCTGTCAGCTGTGCCTTCGCCATTACCACCTGGCCTTCCGCCGGGCGGATGAAGGGTTCGCCAAAGGCCGCTTCATACAACTCTTGCATGCGTGCGCCGGTGCGATGGTGGGCGGCCTCGCCCCCGTCGCCCCCCAATCCGCTATATGGAAAGTGGTGTACGAAATAGCCGAAGATCTGCGCGCAATCGGCTGCATACTTCATCGTATCGAGGATGTGGTAGTGCCAGAAGATATCGACGTCGAACCGCGGCGCCACCTGCTCATCGGGAAACCGTTTGATGAGGTACAGGAAGCGGCGATATTCGAATTCCACCGCGTCAACCTGTGCCCGCGACCAGCCTTCTCCGGATTCCTTGTGCATCAGTTTCACTTTGATCGGGCTCAGGTCCAATTCGGCGATCGTGTTGAATTCTGCGTTCGAGTTCATGGTGTGTCCTTTGCGATTTGGAAGTTTGTCACTTTTGGTTTTTATTTCCTTCGGGCGGCGTCGTTTGGTGTCATATTTCACATGCTCCTCGAATGAAGTTTTCGGATCGGGACAAGTGTTTGTTGCTGTCTGCCTGTATTGACACCAAGCATTAAGGTAGATTCTTGCTTACAAAGGTGCTGCAGAACTTGCGCTCCATCAATCAAATAAGCGAGTGGATTCTGAGCAACAGACGATTTGCCAACACCATCGCGAGGCATACCGGAGGCAGTGCTGTAGGAATTGACGGCAGCGGTCAGAC
This sequence comes from Pseudomonadota bacterium, assembly GCA_046728335.1. Lineage (GTDB taxonomy): Bacteria > Pseudomonadota > Gammaproteobacteria > Burkholderiales > Burkholderiaceae_D > JAFCUW01. The sequence goes on from JBKPEJ010000067.1 coordinate 2,714, forward strand.
GAGTGCGGTGCCGCGGTCTACCGCGTCGATCGGGCTGCCGAGGGAGTCGGCGTGCGGGAAGGCGTCGCGCATTGGAACTGCCACGCGAATGGTCGTGCCGCCACCGGGGTCGCTGTGAATGTCGAAGGTGCCGCCGAGGATGCTGATGCGTTCTTCAATACCGACCAGGCCGAACGAGCCGGGCTTTTGGCGCCCATTGGGATGAAGGCCGATGCCATTGTCGCCCACCGACATCAGAATCGTGTCGCGCTCCACCCGCAGCACGACCTGCACCCGCGTCGCGTGCGCATGACGTAAGATATTGTTCAGTGATTCCTGCAAGATGCGGAACAGCGCTGTGGCACAGTGATCGCTGACCTGGATGTCCTGATGGGTTTCCGTCAGATCGCATGCGATGCCGGTGCGCCGCCGGAACTCGGCAATTTGCCAGTCCACGGCCGCGTTCAGGCCGAGGTCGAGGACGTTCGGCCGGAGGTCGTTGATAATCTGGCGCACGCTTTTGATCGTCGCGTCGATTTGGTTGACGGTCGCGCGCACGCGCGCGTGCAGGCGCGGATGCCGTTCCCCCGTGCGCGCGGTCAGCATGTCGGCCTCGATGCGCAGCGCGAGCAGATTTTGCCCGAGGTCGTCGTGAATCTCCCTTGCAATACGCTTGCGTTCCTCCTCCTTGATGTGTTCCGCATGGGCGCCGAGCCGGCGCAGGTTTTCGTTGGAGAGTTGCAGTTTGCCCTCGCTGGCCCGCAACTCCGTCGTCATGCTCCGGGCCAGTGCGAGGGCATTGCGGCGCGACGAGCTCAGCGTTTGGAACAAAACGTACAGCAGCATCGTGCTGACAAAGCCGGCCAGCATCGCCAGCCAGGGGACATAGGCGTCGAACCCGGTGTAGAGGTCGGACTTGCGGACGCTGAATTGGGCTTCCCACGCGCGCATGTTGTAACCCACTGCCATCGTTGCGACGAAAGTCGCGCGGTCCGCTCTTGCCAATGAGGGCAGGGGCATCGCTGCCACGGCCTGACTGTCGAACAGTACGCGTGGGGCGGCGGCGGCGGCCCCGCCCGAACTGTCCGGTCGGCGGCCGATGTCGGTCAAAGTGAGCCGCACGCCGGGAACGGGAATTTGGTCGAGCACGCCCTCGATCAGTTTATCGACGGTAAAACCAATGCCGACACTGCCCACGAACGCGGCGCGCCGTTCCGCCAAGGTGGTGGCGCGCATGCCGATGCGGTAGATCGGGATTCGTATCGACAGCCCCGTGCGATTAACACCGGAAAGGAACGGGACCGGGGTGGCCGAGGCCGCCAACTGGCCGGTTTCGCGCATTTCCCTGTGTGGCGGCGTTTCGCCGCGACCGCTGAGGTCGACGCCGATCCGCTTGGCCCAGCCGCCAATCGGCTCGATATAGATAATCACGTCATAGCCGGCGCGGCGCCCTGGCGGGGTGATGCGAAAGGGCGCATACCCGTCGGCACTGGCCGCATTTTCCTTGCGCATGCGCATCTCGAATTCAGGGCGTTCGGCTTCGGTGACATAGCGGGCAAAATTGATCGCTACGATTCCCGGAAATTCCCGTTCGAGCGACAGACCCGTCACATAGCGGTGAAACTGCTCGCGCGTCACGTCGTTAGAAGTCTGGAACAGACTGGCGCTTCCCCGCAACACGTCGGTATAACTCTTGATGCGCCCATTGATCGTGGTCTGGACGCTGCGCGCCATGTTGTTGAAGCGTGCCTGCGCCTCGCTTTCGATGGTGGCCGCGGTGGCGATGTAGAACAGCAGTCCGACTGCGGAAGACAATAGCGCGCCGAGCCAAAATGCAGGTTTTTGGGGCGCTAACGCGGTAATGTTGCCAGGAAGAGGGTGCATCGCTCGCTACTTTCTACTTTCGAAAATCCAGTCGAGCAGTCGAACAGGTATTTGCAATTTCAGATTTGATATAGGTCTAAGCTACTCAAAATTCCGCGTCGGCGTAGCTAGCAGAAATCACAGGGCGATGATCCGCATGATCATCGGGTGGACTGTCGGGGGCAAGAAAAATCCCGCCGCGGCGGCTGCCGGAGCGGGATGTTCGATGGGCAGGGCCGGCTTACTTGACCCAGCTGTCCTTCAAGGTCGTGACCCGGTTGAATACCGGCTTGCCCGGTTTGCTGTCGACCCGGTCGGCCACGAAATAGCCGTGCCGTTCGAACTGGAAACGCTGATCCGGCTGCGCTTCGCTCATGCCCGGCTCGAGGAAGGCGGTGACCACTTCCAGCGCGTTCGGATTGAGCGCGGCGATGAAGTCTTTACCGCCGGCATCCGGATTCGGCTCGGTGAACAGGCGGTCGTACAGGCGCACTTCGGCTTCCAGCGCGGTGGCGGCGCTGACCCAGTGGATATTGCCCTTGACCTTGTAGGTGTTCGAGCCGTCGGTGCCCGACTTGCTGTCCTCGAAATACTTGACGTGCACGGCGCTGACCTTGCCGTCGGCGTCCTTGTCGAAGCCGGTGCACTCGACCACATAGCCGTGGCGCAGGCGCACCCGGCTGCCCGGAGTGTCGCCGACCGGCGGGAAGAAGCGGAAATAGCCTTTGACCGGCACTTCCATGAAATCTTCCTGCTCGATCCACAGCTGCCTGGTGATCGGGAAAGTGCGCACGCCCCGTTCCGGGAAATGCGGGTGGACCGGCGAGGTGCACTGTTCCGTCACGCCTTCCGGGAAGTTGTCGATGATCAGCTTCAGCGGACGCAGCACGGCGGTAGCGCGCGGCGCCTTCGGGTCGAGGTCGTCGCGCAGCGCGCCTTCGAGCGTGCTCAAGTCGATCCAGCCGTCGGCCTTGGATACGCCGATGCGCTCGCAGAACAGCTGGATCGATTCCGGCGTGTAGCCACGGCGGCGCAGGCCAACCAGGGTCGGCATGCGCGGGTCGTCCCAGCCGGATACGATGCCGTCGTCGACCAGCTGGCGCAGCTTGCGCTTGCTCATGACCAGGTAGGTCAGGTTCAGGCGCGAGAACTCGTACTGGCGCGGCACCGGCTGCTTGAAGAAGCCGCCCTCGGTGAGCGTCGCCAGCAGCCAGTCGTAGAACGGCCGGTGGTCCTGGAACTCGAGTGTGCAGAGCGAATGGGTGATGTTTTCCAGCGCGTCCGAAATCGGGTGCGTGTAGTCGTACATCGGATAGATGCACCAGGCGTCGCCGGTCCGGTGATGGTGCGCATGGCGGATCCGGTAGATTGCCGGGTCGCGCAGGTTCATGTTGGGCGCCGCCATCGCGTCTTCGCTGATCTTCGCGCGCAGGATGTGTTCGCCGTCCTTGTACTTGCCGGCCTTCATGTCGCGGAAGATCGCCAGCGACTCGGCCGCCGGGCGGCTGCGGAACGGCGAGTTGGTGCCCGGCGTGCCGAAGTTGCCGCGGTTCTTCGCCATGTCGTCGGCGCTCTGGCTGTCGACGTAGGCGAAGCCGGCGGTGATCAGGTACTCGGCCATCAGGTACAGCTGCTCGAAGTAGTCGCTGGCGTAATGCAGGTGAATTTTGCCATTCTGCTCCCAGCTAAAGCCCAGCCATTTGACGCTGTCGATGATGGTGTCGACGTATTCCTGCTCTTCCTTGGCCGGGTTGGTGTCGTCGAAACGCAGGTGGCAGATGCCCTGGTAATCGCGCGCCATGCCGAAATTGAGGCAGATCGACTTGGCGTGGCCGATGTGCAGGTAGCCGTTCGGCTCCGGCGGGAAGCGTGTGATCACCTGCGGCAGGCCGTCGCGCACGTAGGTGCCGGCCGCCAGGTCCGATTCGACGATGGCGCGCAGGAAGTTCGAAGAGGGCGCGTTCGCCGCGGACGGCGCGCTATTATTCTTGTCGTTGCTCATGGAAAAAGTGCTTTGAAATGATCGAGTTGCTGCATTTTACCGTATGGAGGGGCGAACTTGCGCGGCCGATCGCGTTCTATAGGATAATCCTCCTTTAATGGTTTTGGCTGTGGCCGGAGATCCTACGTGGAAAATTTATATGCCGTCCTCGGCGTCGCGCCGAATGCGACGGACGAAGAGATCAAGAAGGTCTACCGTTCGCTGGCGATGCGCTACCACCCGGACCGCAACGACGCGCCGGCGGCCGAGGTGCGCTTCAAGAGCGTCACCAAGGCCTACGAAATCCTGTCCGATCCCGCCAAACGCTCCGAATACGACCAGAGCGTCAACCACCGCATCATCATCGATTCGGAGGCCGAAGCCTTCGAACTGTGGCGCTCGCTGTTCAGTCTGAACGGCGTGACCTTGCCGGTCTGAGGCCGTGCCGGTTTCGCCAGCCACACGAGAAACACAACAGGAACAGAACATGAGAAAAGTACATCCCGAATTTGCCTATCAGTCCCGTGAGCTGGAGGGCCAGATCGACGGCATCCTGGGCGACCCGCCCAACCGCAAGAACTACGAAATGATGCAAAACGCGCTGGCCAGCGAATACGCCGGCGGCGGCGGCATCGAAGACGTCAACATGATGAGCTTCGCGCTGGTCGACCACATCACGTTCAGCAATCCGAAGGGCCTGCTGGCCGAAGCGGAGGAGTACGAGGGCGGCGATCCCGCAAAAGTGTTCGCGATGGCGTCCTGCAACGGCGACGCCGGCGCGATGTACCAGGCGATGACGGAAAACCACCCCGAACTGGCGCGCCAGGCGATCATCACGGCGTTCCTGTTCAAGCACCCGCGCAAGTGGGACGACGACGACCAGTCGCTCGAGCAGCTCAGCCGCAACGACGACGGTGACGACGAGCACGACGAGGACGGCGTCTCCGACGACTTCTCCCAGATGTTCGACCAGGAGGACTAAATGAGTGCAAACAGCAACTTGCCGGCCTTGACCAAGCAGGTCAGCGAGCTGGTGCTGGCCGGCTCGCTAAGCCATGCCGAGCAGGCGTTTTCGGATGCGGTCGAAGAGCATGGCGACCTGGTCGTCGCCGAAGTGCTGGGCACCTTGCCGCCGCAAGTGACGGCGCTGCACCTGTCCGGCTTCGACGGCGGCAAGACCTCGCTGGCCACCTTGCTGGTGCCGCCCAAGGCCTGGGCCGACAGCCTGGCTTTCTTCGCCGCGACCTGGTCCGACGACATGATCGAGGACGACCCGGAACGCGTCGCCGAGACCCTGTTCTCGCACGTGCACGGCATCGTGTTCTCCACCGACGATCCGGAGCGCCGCCATGAACTGCTGGCCGAAGCGACCGCCAGCGACCATGGCGTGACCGTGTTCGCGATCCTGTTCTCGATGGCGCCGAAGGAAATCCTCGAAGTGGCCGGCGAGATTATCTCGAAAGGGCCGTACATCACCGGCCAGACCTCGTCCGACAGCGATATCGTGCCACTGGCGATCGAACTGGCCAAGGCCAGCGAAGACGGCTGGGACCGTTCGCTGTTCGAACTGTTCCCCGATTTCCGCCACAGCGCCGACCTGGCCGATGCCGAGTACTCGGACGACCCGGACGAGGAGCCGAAGTTCCTGCAGCGCTCGACCAAGGAATTGCTATATCGCCTGCGCAAGCAGGTACCGTCGTCGCGCAGCAGCGTGCCCAAGCGCGGTGCGCGCAAGAGCCTCGGCACGGGCATCTTCTCGTGATGGCCGAAGCGCAGACCTTGCACCTTGCCGTCTTTGAAGAAAAGCTGCCCCGGCTGGTGCGGGCGATCCGCTGCCTGGCGGCGCGCGAGGTCGAGGACGACGCGATCATCCTGGCCGACGAGCTGGCCGGGATCACCGCGATGGTCGCCGAAAAATTCACCAACGAGCGCACCGCCGAAGGCATCCAGCGCGCGTTCTTCCTGACCGTGGGCGCCGTCTCGCTGGGGCTGGAGCATGAGCTCGAGCACGAAGGCGACGAAGCCGCGCTCGATTTCCTGATCGAGCATGGCGCCGAGCACGTGTTCCAGGCCGGCTTCCGGATGATCCGCGACCTGTCGCACCTGCCCGAAGATTCGCTGGTCGGCGAGTACGATTTGGACCCGGTGTATGTGCAGCGGCGCCTGAAGGAGTTGTTCGTCGATATCTGCAGCGCCGATCCGGGCCAGAACTGGTCGGGCGCCGAGCGTTACGAGATCCAGTACAAGCAGCGCAAGGCGGTGCAGGCGATCGTGCACGCGGCCGGCTGGTTGCGGCGCCACCATTACGAGGGGCCGATCACCGATCCCGACCTGAACGCGGAAGGCGTGATTGCAGTGGCAATCATTTTCGCGATCGAAGGAGGCGGGCGGATCGTTGCGCGCACCGGGCAGAAGGAGTTCGAGCGGCTGGTCGGATCGGTGCGCAAGAACAAGCCCGACTACGAGGCCGGCTGGGCCGAGCTGATGGCGAAGATCCCCGCGCAGCACCAGGCCGTGATGGCCGAGCGGATCGAGTCGTACCGCGAACATTGCACGGTGATCCAGAAGATTCGCACACGCACGGCGATGAAGACGCTGTTCGCGGAGCTGGAGAACTACGCCGGCTCCGAGCTCGATGCCGACTACTCCTGATCTAAGTTGTTGCAAGCCAAAATGGGGTCAGATCCGTTTTTTATTCGGCCCCGACCTCTTTTTTGTTCGAGCCGCAGCGGCCAATGACGATCAGGGCCGAGGATGGACTGTAAAAAATTGGCCATATCCGTTTTTTAATCGGGTCTGACCCCATTTTGGGGGTTATGGTGATTTTGGTTTCGCCGCATCGGTCACCAGCGCAACAAACGCGTCCACCAGCGGTGCATGCTCGCCGCCACGCTGCGCCAGCAGCAGCATCGTCGTCGCCTCCCGGTCGGTGATCGGCCGGTAGCACACGCCATCCATCCTGATTCGGTCGAACGACGCCGGCAGCAAGGTGATCCCGCTGCCCGCCGCCACCAGCCCGATGATCGTCGATGCTTCGCCTGCAGTCTGCCCGATCCGCGGCGCAAAGCCGGCCGCGCGGCACAGCCGGAATATCTGCGGATAAATCCCGGTGCCGGCCCCCGGCGGGTACATCACGAACGACTCATCCTCCAACTCCCTGATCGCGATCTCGGCCTTTGCCGCCAGCGGATGTCCAACCGGCAGCACGACGACCAGCGGATCCTCGCGCAGACTGGTCAGCTTAATGCTTGGCGGCAGCGGCACTTCGGGCGGCCGGACGAAGCCCAGGTCCAGCGTGCGCTCGCCGATTGCGTCGAGTTGCCGCAAGGTCGCCATCTCGTGCAAGGTCAGCGTGACCAGCGGGAACTCTTGCCGGTAGCGGTTGATCACTTCGGCGAACAGCGGCGTCAGCGGTGTGGAGTAGGTGAAGCCGATCCGCAGTTCGCCCGCTTCGCCGCGCTCGGCCCGGCGCGCCGTCTCGGCCGCCTGGTCGGCCATCGCGAGGATCCTGCGCGCATCGGCCAAAAAAAGCCTGCCAGCCTCGGTCAGCCGCACCCAGCGCTTGGTGCGCTCGAGCAGGCGCGCGCCGACATCCGCTTCCAGCACCTGGATCGCATGGCTGAGCGGAGGTTGTCCAATGTGCAAGCGTTCGGCAGCGCGCGTGAAATGCAGCTCTTCCGCCACGGCGATGAAGTAACGCAAGTGTCGCAATTCCATAGCTGTAATCGTTTTTATGTATTAAAGACGCATCAAATATATATTGGACAGTATTAAAGCGCAATCCTAAGATGGCTTGTACCGATCACTCCCCAGGAACCAATGTCACGCATCGCCATCGCCGCCGGCAGCCCAGCATTCAAGCGCATCAACCGCGCGATGGTGTTTGGCGGCTTCTCCACTTTCGCCCTGCTGTACTGCGTGCAGCCGCTGATGCCGCTGCTGGCGCACCAGTTCACCTTGACGCCGGCGCAAAGCAGCCTGGCGCTGTCGGTATCGACCGCCACGCTGGCGCTGTCGCTGCTGTTTTCCAGCGTGGTGTCGGACCGCATCGGCCGCAAGCCGATGATGGTGGCGGCCATGCTGGGCGGCGCGGTGCTGACGCTGGCGTCGGCGTTCGCCCAGGATTACGCCCAGCTGCTGGTGCTGCGCGCCTTGCTGGGCGTGGCGCTGGGCGGCATGCCGGCCATCGCGATGGCCTATCTCGGCGAGGAGATCGAAGGTCCTTCGCTTGGCTTGTCGATGGGCCTCTACATCGCCGGCAGCGCATTTGGCGGAATGATCGGACGCGTGGTCGCATCGGTGCTCAGCGATTTCTATTCGTGGCGCGTGGCGCTGGCGGTGATGGGCGCGGCCGGCCTGTATTCGGCCTGGGAGTTCCGCCGCAGCCTGCCCGCATCGCAGAATTTCAAGCCGGGGGAAAGGCGCGGCCTCGACGCTCTGCTGGGCGGGATCCGCACCCACCTGTCCGATCCCGGCCTGCCATGGCTGTTCGCGCTCGCCTTCCTGCTGATGGGCTGCTTCGTCAGCCTGTACAACTACATCGGCTACCGCCTGCTGGGCGCACCGTTTGGCCTCAGCCAGACCGGCGTCGGCTTGTTGTCGGCGCTGTACCTGCTCGGCATTTTCAGCTCGGTGTGGGCCGGCCGCCTTGCCGACCGCCTGGGCCGCCGCAACGTGCTGTGGCTGTTCATGTCGGTGATGCTGTCGGGCCTTCTGCTGACCCTGGCCAGCTCGCTGGTCGCCATCGTGCTCGGCATGGGCTTGTTCACCTTCGGCTTCTTCGCCTCGCATTCGGTCGCCAGCAGCTGGGTCGGACGGCGCGCCCAGGCCCCGCAGGCGCTGGCCTCGGCGATCTACCTGTTCTTCTACTACCTCGGTTCGAGCGCGATCGGCTCGTTCTGCGGCGTGGTGTGGAGCAGCGCCGGCTGGGCCGGCGTGGTGGGCCTGCTCGGCGGTACGCTGTGCACCGGCTTTGTCATCGCGCTGCGCCTGCGCGGCCTGGCGCCGCTGGCGCCCGCGGCGATTGCGCCGGCGACGTGAACGTGTAAGGATAGTGCCGCTCATCCGACCAAGCAGGAACAATACGGAGGACCGGCATGAAAAACACCCTGATCGGCCTGGCACTGGCCGCCTGCGCCGCCTGGCAAGGCGCCCACGCGCAAACCTGCACTGGCCGCAGCCCGGCGCATACCGTCGCGCTGCTTGAGCTCTACACCTCCGAAGGCTGCAGCAGCTGTCCGCCCGCCGATAGCTACATCAGCGCCCTGCGCGCTTCCGGCGTGACGCCGTCGCAGGCGGTGCCGCTGTCGCTGCACGTCGACTACTGGAATGACATCGGCTGGACCGATCCCTACTCGAGCGCCGTGTTCACCGAGCGCCAGCGCCGCCTGGCCGCGCTGGTAAAGTCGCGCACCGTCTACACACCCGAAGTGTTTGTCGGGGCGCGCGAACTGCGCGACTGGAGCACCGGCGTGCCCGATGCGGTCCGGCGCATTAACGCGATGCCGGCGCAGGCGTCGATCGGGATCACGCTTGGCCCGCCGACAATGGCTGGGCTACCAATCGAAGTGACATCGACCGGTCCCAACGGCGCGCTGCTGCAAGTGGCGCTGGTGCACAATAAGGTCACGAGCAAGGTCGGCGCCGGCGAAAACCGGGGCCGCACACTGCACCATGATTACGTGGTGCGCCAGTGGCTGGCGGCGCTGCCGATCGGGTCAAGTGGTCACGTCAAGCTGGCGCGCGTACTGGCGCTGCCGGCTGGGGTACCGGTGGCCGACCTGGCCGTGACGGCATTCGTCGAATCTGCCCGCGGCGAAGTGCTGCAAGCGTTTTCGCTGCCGGCCTGCGCCGCGCCGGCTGAGGATAAGCGCAACTTATCGTCAAAGGGCGGATCAAATTAATCTAGACTTCGAGGGAGTTCATCATGTTGCAATCAACCGAAATCAAGCAGAGGATGAGTCACATACAGCAGACCATCGGCCAGGCCGAGCAGGCTTGCAAGACCGGCGACACGACGCCTGAACTGAAGGCCTGCCTGCACAAGATGGCAGAGGAAGCCAAGAAGGCCGACGATGTCATCAAGTCGAACGACCAGTCGCGCATCATCGCTTGCGTCGACAGCCTCGAAGACATGGGCGACGACGCCAAGCGGCTCAGCCGCAGCGACGCGCACATCTCGCCGCAGGTTGAAACGGCCGTGACCAAGGTGCACGCCGAGCTATCTGAGCTCAAGCACAAGCTGCACTGAGCAGCTTGCAGCCGCCGCTACAGCACGCCTTTGGCGCGCAGGGCGGCAATGTCCTCAGCGCTGCGGCCCAGCACATCGCGCAGTACCTCGTCGGTGTGCTGGCCCAGGAGCGGTGGCGGCATACCTGACGTGGCCGGCGTGGCCGACAGCTTCATCGGACTGCGCACCAGCGTCACCTTGCCGGCGGTGGGATGCGGCATGTCGATCGCGACGCCGCGCGCCTTGACCTGCGGGTTTTCGAACACTTCCCCGATATCGTTGATCGGCCCGCAGGGCACGCCGACCGCCTCCAGCTGGGCTATCCATTCGTCGCGCGTGCGTTCGGCCACCATCTCGCCGAGCAGTGGCACCAGCACGTCGCGGTTCTTCACGCGCAGCGGATTGGTTGCGAAGCGCGGGTCGTTCGCCAGTTCGGCACGCCCGCCGGCTTCGACGAATTTCTGGTACTGGCCGTCGTTGCCGGTGGCGACGATGATGTGGCCGTCGGCGCAGGCGAAGGTCTGGTAGGGCACGATGTTGGCGTGCGCATTGCCCCAGCGCTTGGGCGGCTTGCCGCTGGCGTGGAAGTTGCTGGCCATGTTGGCCAGCATCGCCACCTGCGTGTCGAGCAGCGCCATGTCGATCTGCTGGCCTTCGCCGGTGCGGTCGCGGTGCGTCAGCGCGGCCAGTACGGCCACGGTCGCGTACATGCCGGTCATCAGGTCGGTGATCGCCACGCCGGCCTTTTGCGGGCCGCCGCCGGGCAGGTCGTCACGCTCGCCGGTGATCGACATCAGGCCGCCCATGCCCTGGATCAGGAAGTCGTAGCCGGCGCGGTGCGCGTACGGACCATCCTGGCCGAAGCCGGTGATCGAGCAGTACACCAGGTCCGGCTTGACCGCCTTCAGCGATTCATAATCGAGGCCGTAGCGCTTCAGGTGGCCGACCTTGAAATTCTCCAGCACCACGTCGGCGTTCGCCGCCAGTTCGCGCACCAGCGCCTGGCCTTCCGGGCTGGCGATATCGACCGTGACGGAGCGCTTGCCGCGGTTGGCGGCCAGGTAATAGGCCGCTTCGGTGGTGTTGTTGCCGCCGGCGTCCTTCAGGTAGGGCGGGCCCCAGGCGCGGGTATCGTCGCCGCTGCCGGGCCGCTCGATCTTGATCACGTCCGCGCCAAGGTCGGCCAGGTTTTGCGAACACCACGGGCCGGCCAGCACGCGCGTCAGATCGAGCACGCGGATGTGCCCGAGCGCCTTCGGCAGAGGCGAATTGTTCTCATTGGTCTGCGCCATCGTACTTCCTCTTCAGTGACTCGGTGAGGCGACGATTATATCGTTGACTGCATCGCCCCGGCGGCGCCGCGCTCGATCGTCTTGACGATGCGCGATACCGGCCGCAGCGCGCGTTCGATCACCTCGAGCGCCAGTTCCGGCTCGGCGGCGCCGCACATGAAGATGTCGGCCGCGGCAAAGCCGAATTCGGGCCAGGTGTGGATCGAGATGTGCGACTCGGCCAGCAGCAGCACGCCGGTCACGCCCTGTTGCGGCCCGAAGCTGTGGAAGTGGCTGTGCAGGATGGTGGCGCCGGCGGCGTAGGCTCCGGAGCGCAGCAGCGCGTCGATGGCTTCGCAGGACACCAGTTTGTGCGCATCGATTCCGAGGAAATCGGCGAGCAGGTGGATGCCGGCAGGTCGATGGGCGTGCGTACTCACTTGTGGCCACCGCCACCGCCGCTATAGCCGCCGCTGTAGCCGCCCGAGTGCGAGCTCCAGCTGCTGCCGCCGCCCGAGCCGGTCGAGGAGCCGATCAGTTTCACCCAGCTGGTGCCGGTGGTGACAACCGTGACGAAAAGGGCGTACAGAAAATACTTGTTCATTGCTTGCCCTTGTCGGCGGGTGCGAACAGTTTGGCCGGCAGGTAAATCGCCAGCAACGCGAGCACGATGTAAATGAAGGTGCCGGAAAAATTGAACAGCAGCGGGATGGCGTTCAGCCCCAGGATCCACCACAGGAATCTGGTGCTGACCGAGGTCGGAGGAAGCGCATCCGCCGCGGCCCTGCTGGCCGGGTCGATGCGCAGCGAGGCGCCGAACCACGCCTTGATCTGGTCGAACGCGACCGGCGTCGAACGCGACCAGGTCAGTTCCTCGGTCGTCAGTTCGGCCGCCAGCCTGGTCTGGCCGCTCTCGAATTCGAATACCCGCACCACGTCGCCGGCCGCCACGCGCCAGTTGAAGGCGCCGGCGGCCCATTCCACGCGCGCCGGATATTCATACAGCTTGTTGTAGGTGACCTTGTCCAATTCGGCGTGGTCCGAGCCGGTCCAGTGCCAGGCTGGCCAGCTGCTCATCACGTTCGCGCGCGACCAGCCTTCGTTCGTTTCGATCAGCCAGAAGAAAGCGGCGCGGGTGTTGTACAGCAGGTACTCGGTCCATTCGGTCTGCTCGTCGTCGGCGCGCACCATGGCGCCGATCACCTGGAAATCGACGCCGTTGATTTTCGCGGTGGCGCCAAGCGGGATCGTGGTGCGCACCCGCTCGACCTTTTCGCCCTGCGCCAGGATCAGCGCCTGCGGGCCGGCCGCATCGAGCTGCGCCTGGCAGCTTGGGCAGACCAGGTTGGTGGTCACGCCCGGCAGGTACTTGATGGCGCTGCCGCAGGACGGGCAATCGAGCGAATCGAGCTTGCCGCGGTACTTGCCGGCGCTGGCCTTGATCTGTTCGTCGTCGCGCAGCAGCTGGCACTTCATGTCTTCCAGCGTCACCGAGACGCCATTGAACACCACCGGCGTGTCTGAGTCGGAATAGTCGAGCGTGACGAAGGTGGCGCCGGCGCGGAAGTCCGCCACGCGCGCCTGCCAGCCTTCGCCGACGCGGAACGGCAGCTCGCCCTGGCCGCCGATGCATTCGGCGCTGCGCTTCTCGGATGCGGTGTAGCGCTGGGCGCCGATCGTGTACAGCTTGCCCGGTTCGATCTCCGCGAACGGGGGCAGGGCGCCTTCAGCCTTGGCCTCCGTGGTGACGGTGTACAGGCCGGACGAGTCGCCCAGCCAGCCGGTGCCCGTATCGTCGAACAGCAAGAACCACTCGTTCCACATGCCGGCCGGATAGCGCAGCTGGATCCGCCCGACCACCGCGAAATTGCGTCCACCGAGCACGCCGGCGGTGCCGATCTGGATGCGGGTGAAATCCTCCAGCACCGACGACATCTTGCCCAGGTCCCTGACGGCGTCGGCATCCTTCATCACCGTGGCGCGGCAGTACTCGCACACCGCCACTACCGAGGCGTGCGAGCGAAACTGGACTTCGGCGCCGCAACTTGGACAAGAAACGATCTGCATGGATCCTGCTTAACCGATCAGCTTCTTCAGCAGTTCGGCTTTCGTGCTGTCGTAATCGGCAGCCGAAATCAGGCCCCTGTCGAGCAGGCCCTTGAGCTTTTGCAGGCGGTTTTCGATCGAATCTTCGGCAGGCGGGGCGGGGTTCGGCGCCGCTGCTGCCGGCGCGGCCGCGGGTGCGAACGCGCCGCTCAGTCCCTGCGCCATGGCCTGGCCGACCGCGACGCCGGCGCCGAGGCCAGCGCCCATACCGGCCAAACCGCCTTCATTCTGCGCGGCCAACGGAATGCTGCTGGCGACCTGGAACTTGGTGTAGCCGCCCATCTTGTCGGCTGACAGGCCGCCCTTCATGCCGGCGCCGATCCGTTCGTCCAGCGCGGCTTGCAGTTCTTCCGGCAGGCTGACGGAAGCGACGTTGAATTCGTCGAGGCCGACGCCGTAGCGCGCGAACGCGGTCGCGAGGTCGCCCTTGACCTGCTGGGCCATCAGCGCCTGATTGGCCGCCATGTCAAGGAAGGCGACGTTCGAGCCGCCCAGCGAAGTGGCCATGGTGGCGAGCATGATCCCGCGCAGCTGGTCTTCGACTTCGTCGCGCGTATAGATATCGCGCGTGCCGCTGATCTCGGTGAAGAACTTGCGGGCATCGGCGACGCGGTACGAGAACATGCCGAAGGCGCGCACCCGGATCATGTCGAAGTCCTTGTCGCGGATCGTGATCGGTTGCGGCGTGCCCCACTTGCGGCCGGTCTGCACGCGCGTGCTGAAGTAGTACACATCCGACTTGAACGGCGAGTCGAACAGCTTGTCCCAGTTCTTCAGGTTGGTCAGCACCGGCAGAGTTTGCGTGGTGAGCTTGTGGGTGCCAGGGCCGAACACGTCGGCGATGGTGCCCTCGTTGACGAACACCGCGACCTGCGACTCGCGCACGTTGAGGATCGCGCCATTCTGGATTTCGAAGTCCTGCATCGGGAAGCGCCAGGCGAGCACGCCTTCTGTCTCCTCGTTCCATTGCAGGACGTCGATAAACTGCTTCTTGATGAATGAGCCAAGTGACATGATGGGTCTCCAGTGAAAACGTGCGGGGTGAAGATTGGTCAGGAAATGCAGCCGGCGTTGATCAGGCCCGCCGATATCGCGATGGCGCCGAGCAGGCCGCCGAACGCCTTGTTGTTCGCTTCGATCTGGTCCTTCGACATGCGCAGCGCGCGCGTGACGATCGTGAACGCCAGCACCTGCACCACCATCGCGCCGGCGGCCCAGCCGAGGAACTGGTAATAGTCGGCCGTGTGCAGCAGCGCCGAGGCGATCGTGATCGAGAAGCCGACCAGGGTGCCTCCCAGCGAAAACGCGGCGGCCTGGTTGCCCTGCCGGATCAGCAGCACTTCATCGAATGGGGTGAGCCGCGTGTAAATCACAAAAAATGCCAAAACCATGGCGGCCGCAGTCAAAAGGTGCAGCAGATAGGCTAGGATGGCGGGCACGTGGTTTCCCCTAATAAATATAGTCAGATTGACAGGACAGGGCAATCTTAGTTCAAAAGCCTATTTATGACCAAACGAATTCTTATCCTCTCCGTGTTTGTGGTGGCCTCCTGCGGCCTCGCTTATGAGCTGATCGCCGGCGCCTTGTCGAGCTACCTGCTGGGCGACTCGATCCTGCAGTTCTCGACCATCATCGGCTGCTACCTGTTCGCCATGGGCGTGGGCGCGCACTTCTCCAAATATGTGCACGACGACGACGTGCTCGCGCGCTTCATCGACATCGAGCTGGCGGTGGGGCTGATCGGCGGGATCTCGGCGGCGCTGCTGTTCATGACCTTCTCGTGGATGACGGCGCCGTTTCGCACCTTGTTATATGTATTGGTCTTCATGATCGGCGCACTGGTCGGGATGGAGGTGCCGCTGGTGATGCGCGCGCTGAACGCGCGCCAGACCGAGTTCAATGAATTGGTCAGCCGCGTGCTGACCTTCGACTACCTCGGCGCGCTGGCAGTGTCGCTGCTGTTCCCGCTGGTGCTGGCGCCATACCTGGGCCTCGTGCGCACCGGCTTCCTGTTCGGAATGCTCAATGTCGGCGTCGCATTCTGGACGCTGCACACCTTCCGCCACGAACTCGCGAAGACCGCCGGCCGCGTGCTGCGTGCATCGACCGTGATGGTGGTGCTGGTGTTCGGTTTCGCGCTGTCGGACCGCATGGTGCAGTGGGGCGAACACGGCCTGTTCGGCGACGAGATCGTGTATTCGACCACCACGCCGTACCAGCGCCTGGTGATCACCCGCTGGAAGGATGACCTGCGGCTCTACATCAATGGCAACCTGCAGTTCTCCTCGCGGGACGAATACCGCTACCACGAGGCGCTGGTGCATCCGGCGCTGCAGGCCTTGCCGTGGGCGCGCAGCGTGCTGGTTCTGGGCGGAGGCGACGGCCTCGCGCTGCGCGAGATCCTGCGCTATCCGAACATCAAGCACGTCACCCTGGTCGACCTCGACCCGGCGATGACGGCGGCCTTCACGACCCGGCCCGAACTGGCGAAGCTGAACGGCGGCTCGTTCTCCGATCCGCGCGTAAAGGTGGTCAACGCCGATGCCGCGATCTGGCTGCAGAACAGCACCGACATGTTCGACGCCGCGATCATCGACTTCCCCGATCCGTCCAGCTTCGCGCTCGGCAAGCTGTATTCGGTGCCGTTTTACGGGACCGTGAAAAAGCACGTCGCGGCCAACGGCCTGGTGGTGGTGCAATCGACTTCGCCGTTCTTCGCGCCGCACGCCTACTGGACCATCGATGCGACTTTGCGCGACGTTGGCATGAAGACCTATCCCTACCATGCCTATGTGCCGTCGTTCGGCGAGTGGGGCTTCGTGCTGGCCTCGCCGCAGCAGCAGTATGTGCCGCCGACCAGCTACCGGCTGCCTATGCGCTTCCTGAACGCCGACACCACGCGCGAGATGTTCAACTTCCCGCCCGACATGCAGCGGGTCGACATGGCGCCGAACCGGCTCAACACCCAGTCGCTGGTGCGCGAATTCGAGCAGGACTGGCGCCGGGTGATCCGCTGATGGATCGCCGTTCTTTCCTGTCGGTCGCAGGCGCCGGCGGGCTGGCGCTGGCCGGCGCGGGCGCATTCCAGCGCTGGCAGGAGATTGCGCCGAGCGTCAATTATCCCGGCCGCGCAGAAGGCCACTATCTGCGCGACCGCCGCAATCTGCCGGCGCCGACAAAAGTGATCGAGACCGATGTCGTGATCCTCGGCTCAGGCATTGCCGGCCTGACCGCGGCCTGGAAGCTGAACCGGGAAGGGCACCGCGACGCGCTGATGATCGACGGGCCGCAGCCGTACGGGAACGCGGCGGGCGGGCATTTTGGCGACCTCGCGTATCCGACCGGCGGCCATTATCTGCCGCTGCCGTCGCCCGAATCGGTGCACGTGCGCGAGATCCTGTCCGACCTGGGAATTATTCAGCGCGCCCCGTTTGCCGAGAAACCGACATACGACGAACGCTACATATTGCACGGACCGGAAGAGCGGCTGCTGTTCAACGGCGCCTGGCAGGACGGCTTCATCCCGACCCATGGCGTGGGGCCGCAGGAGCTGGCTGAGCACAAGCGCTTCTTCGCCGAGGTCGAGCGCCTGCGCGCGCTGCGCGGCAAGGACGGCAAGCGCATCTTCGTGTTCCCGACCATGGAGTCGTCCACCGATCCGGCCTTCGATGCGCTCGACAAGATCACGCTCAAGCGGTGGCTCGATCAGAATGGCTATAGCTCGCCAACCCTGCACTGGTACCTGAACTACTGCTGCCGCGACGATTACGGCACGCGCTACGACAAGGTGTCGGCCTGGGCCGGCCTGCATTACTACTGCAGCCGGTGGGGCCAGGCCGCGAATGCCGGCAACGGTGCGTGGCTGACCTGGCCGGGCGGGATGGCGCCGGTGGCTGAAGCGATGGCGGCCAAGTCGGGCATCCGGCGCGAGGCCGGCACCACGGTTTCGCTCAAGCGCACGCCAGGCGGCGTCGAGGCGCTGTGCTTTGTGCTTGAGGGCGGGGTCGCGCGCAGTTACGTCGTCAAGGCGCGCAAGGCGATCTGCGCGATGCCGCTGTACGTGGCGGCGCGGGTGGTGGGGTCGATCAAGGACTATGGCTTCGATTCGAAGCTGCACACGCCGGCCTACGCGCCATGGATGGTGGCGAACTTCCTGATGAAGGATTTCCCGGCCGAGCGGCCGGAGGCGCCGCTGTCGTGGGATAACGTGGTGTATCAGGAACCGGGGCTGGGCTACGTGGTGTCGACACACCAGGACATCCGCGTGCGTCCGCCGGAGAAGACCGTGTTCAGCGCATACGTGGCGCTATCGGACCGCACGCCCGATGCTGCGCGCAAGTGGATGCAGGCGGCCAGCCCGGAGCAGCTGGTGGAGCTGGCCAGCGTCGACCTGAAAAGCGCATACGGATGGAAGTTCGCGCCCTGCGTCGAACGGGTCGACATCACCTTGCGTGGTCATGCGATGGCAGCGCCGCTGCCGGGGTTTCGTGCGAATGCTGGCGCCAGGGCACTGCGCGAGGCGGACGGGCCAATCGTGTTCGCACACGCCGACCTGTCCGGGTTTTCGGTGTTCGAGGAGGCCGCGTGGTGGGGCTATCGCGCGGCGCAGAAGGTCATCGCTTAGTTGATTGCTGACCCAATATAGCGGATCTCGATTCGAAGTGCCCCTCCCTTGGATGGCCGGACGCACCTACCTCTTCCATCAGGCCCGCTGAGCACACCAGTGATGGCGATGAAAATACCGTACGCCGCCTCGCAGTACGCCTTTGCTGAAAGGAAATCGGAACTACCTCTATCGGCGAAGAACTGCCGGCTGCACGCTTGGCTATTTCTGGGCTGCTACGAGTTCGATCGCGGCGCCCATGAATTTCTCATCGGATCGCCACGGCCTACTTTTGCACCGGGCGAAATTGCCGGCATCAACCATTCGCTTGCGCTGCATTCAGACCCGGCTCACGAGTTTGCGCTTCACTTGGTGAATTGACAAACCCCATGAAAAGGGACCGACGCCATGAAGATTACTCGCCAACGGTGCATGGCCGCCGCCGCGCTTGCTTGTGCGCTGGCTTCCACGGCGGTCCGGCCGCAGACTGCGGCCAAGCCGGAGACCGCGCCCCTTGGTCCGGATGCCGGGGAGGCGCGCGCCGATCCGTCCAAGTTCTACAAAAAGCCCGGCTACTCGCCGTATGCCGGGCGCGTCTTTCCGCAGCGTCCCCTGTGGGGCGACCAGCATCTCCATACCGGCTGGTCCATGGATGCCGGCGTGGCGGGTGCAACACTTTCGCCCGAGGATGCGGTGCGCTTCGCGCGCGGCGAAGAGGTGATGGCGAGCAGCGGCCAGCCGGTGAAGCTGTCGAGGCCGCTCGACTGGCTGGTGGTGTCAGACCACTCGGATGGCATCGGCATCATTGCCGAGATCCGCGCGAAGAATCCGGAGCTGATGGCAGATCCGACCACCAAGCGCTGGGGCGAGATGATGGCCAAGGGCGGCAAAGAGGCGCAAGATGCGACCGTGGAACTAGTCGCGGCCCAGTCCCAGGGCAAACTGCCGAAGGCTTTTCTCGACCCGAAGTTCATGAAGTCGACGTGGGAAAAGAATACCGCGATCATGGAGAAGTACAACGAGCCGGGGCGATTCACCGCCTTCATCGGTTACGAATGGACTTCCAACGCGGGCGGCGGCGACAACCTGCACCGCAACGTGATCTATCGCGACGGCAAGGACAAGGCCGACCAGGTCTTGCCGATGACGACGTTCCAGACGCAAAACCCGGAAGACCTCTGGAAGTGGATGGCCGCGTGGGAACAGAGGACGGGCGGCAAGCTGCTCGCGATCCCACACAACGGCAACCTCTCGAACGGGCGCATGTTCGCGCTCACCACGTTCGACGGCAATCCGATGACACGCGAGTGGGCGGAGCAGCGCCGCAAGTGGGAGCCGCTGTTCGAGGTCGCGCAGATCAAGGGCCAAAGCGAGGCGCATCCGCGCCTGGCGCCCAACGACGAGTTCCTCGTGGGCTACGAGCTCTGGGACAAAGGCAACCTCATCGTCGTGCCGAAAAAACCCGGCATGCTCGAGCACGAGTATGCGCGCGACGCATTGAAGAACGGACTTAAGGTCGAGCAGGACCTGGGCGTGAACCCGTTCAAGTTCGGGCTGGTCGGGGGGACGGACGCGCACACTGGCTTGACTGCGGTGGAAGAGGACAATTTCTACGGCAAGGTCACGGGACTGGAGCCGCATGCCGACCGCTGGAATGAGACCTTCATGAAGCGCGGCGACCTCATCATCAAGGCTTGGGAAACCTCGGCCTCGGGTTATGCCGCGGTATGGGCGATGGAGAACACGCGCGCGTCGATCTGGGATGCGATGAAACGCAAGGAGACCTACGCCACCAGCGGCCCGCGCATGACCGTGCGCTTCTTCGGCGGGTTCAACTTCGATGCGAAGGACGCGAGCACGCGCAGCCCCGCGATTGCCGGTTACACCAAGGGCGTTCCCATGGGCGCAGATCTCCCGAAGGCGCCGACGGGCAAGGCGCCCACGTTCCTGGTGGCCGCGTTGCGCGATCCGATCGGCGGGAACCTGGATCGCATCCAGATCGTCAAGGGCTGGCTAGGCAAGGACGGCAAGCCCCAGGAGAAGGTCTACGACGTGGCGTGGAGCGATGCAAGCAAGCGCGAGCCCGATGCCAGGGGCCGCCTCGCGCCAGTGGGTAACACAGTCGATGTCGCAGCGGCGACCTGGACGAATACGATCGGCACGCCCGAGCTCATCACCGTCTGGAAAGATCCTGCGTTCGACCCCGCCGCCAGAGCCTTCTACTACGCGCGCGTACTGGAGATTCCCACGCCGCGCTGGACGGCATACGACAGCGCGTACTTCAAGGTGAAAATGCCGAAGGAGGTGCCGATGATCACCGTCGAGCGTGCCTGGACATCGCCCATCTGGTACACGCCATGAGGCGTATCTTGCGCGAGCCGCTCGTGCATTTTCTCGCGATCGGCGCGCTGATGTTCGCCGTGTATGTGTCGGTTTCCAATCGCCGCCCCGAGCCGGGAACGATCGTGGTCGGGCCGGGCCAGATCGACACGATGACCGCAGTGTTCGAGCGCACGTGGCAGCGTACGCCGACGCCCGATGAAGTAAAGGGACTGATTGACGGCTACGTGCGCGACGAAGTCTTCTATCGCGAGGGCGTGGCCATGGGCCTCGATCGCGACGATGCGCTCATCCGCAGGCGCGTGCGACAGAAGGTCGAGTTCCTGGCCGAGAGCATGCACGACGTTCCTGAGCCAAGCGACGCGGCGCTGCAGGCGTACCTCGATGGGCACCGAGAACAATTCGCGAGCCCCGTTCGTGTCACCTTCCGCCAGGTCTATCTCGGCACCGCGGCGGACAAGGGCACGACGCAGCTTCTCGCGCAGCTGAACAGGCTGGGCGATTCCGATGCTGCGGCGAACATGGGCCGCGCCACGCAACTCGATGCGCGCATGAACCTGGCGCCGTCCAGCGATATCGCTCGGGCCTTCGGACGGCACTTCGCGCAGGCGCTTGTCACCATCCCGGTGGGGACGTGGCGTGGCCCGCTCGCTTCGGAATACGGCCTGCACCTGGTGCGTGTGAGCGAGCGCGTGGACAGGCGCACGCCCATGGTCGACGAGGTGCGCGAGCTCGTCAAGCGCGACTGGCTGAGGGAAGAGCTGGCCGCCGCGAACGAAAAATACTACCAGGGCTTGCGCGCCCGGTACGCGGTGCGGATCGAGCATCCACGTGGCGCATCGGCGCCATGAGATTCCTGCTCGCCGTGCTTCTCTTCGTTGCGTGCGTAGCGCGCGCGGACGAGTTCCGCCCGGCGTATCTCGAGATTCGTCCCGCCGGCGCCGAGATCTACGACCTGTTGTGGAAAGTCCCCGCCGCCGGAGGCGACCGCCGGCTCGCGCTCCACGTGCGGCTGCCGCCTGGCGCCAGCGACTTGACCGAACCGCGCGCGGCGTTCGTGGGCGCGGCGCATGTCGAGAGGCGGCGCATCCGCCAGCCCGGCGGGCTCGAAGGCCGCACCATCGCGATCGACGGACTGGCCGGAAGCGGCGCGGAGGTCCTGGTGCGCATCGAACGCACGGACGGCACAGCGCAGATGATCCGGCTGATGCCGTCGCGTACGACGTTCGTGGTGAAAGCATCGACCGGCAAGCTGGAAGTCGCGGGTACCTACGTACTGCTCGGAATCGAGCACATCCTGCTCGGTGTCGACCACTTGCTCTTCGTGCTCGCATTGCTGATCATCGTGCGCGGCGGCAAGCGCATCCTTTTCACGGTCACCGCGTTCACGGTGGCGCACAGCATTACGCTCGTGGCCGCGACGCTGGGATGGCTCGCGCTGCCGGGGGCGCCGGTGGAAGCCGCGATCGCGCTGAGCATCGCCTTCCTCGCGCGCGAGATCGCGATGTCATGGCGCGGGCACGCGGGACTCACCGAGCGCATGCCGTGGCTCGTGGCGTTTGTCTTCGGCCTGCTTCATGGCCTGGGGTTCGCCGGCGCGCTGGCGGAAATCGGTTTGCCGACGAACGCGATTCCCGTAGCGTTGTTGTGCTTCAACCTTGGCGTGGAGGTGGGGCAACTTCTCTTTGTCGCGGTGATGCTCGGGCTCGCGTGGAGCGCGCGCGCGCGGCTTGCGCACTGGCGCCCGACGCTGCGCTGGATTCCGCCATATGCGATCGGCGCGGTAGCGAGTCTCTGGATGATCGAGCGCATCGCGGCTTTCTGGGCCTGATTGTCACCCAATACGAACTTTGAATGGCTTGGACGCCATCAAATGAATCATGGGTTCTCCTTCCAGCGACTCAACAGCGCGAACGGGTACAATTGGGCAAGAATACTCAGAGCGCATTGTTGCCTATCCCAGAGTAGGCGTCATCACTACAGGATTCTCCTATGAAAATCACCGTCGAAACTATCGTTAATGCACCCGTCGAAGCCGTCTGGCGTGCGTGGACAACACCGGAGGACATCAAGCAGTGGAACGCAGCATCGGAGGATTGGCACACCACCGAAGCATCAGTAGACCTGCGCGTTGGCGGCGCCTTTTCGTCTCGCATGGAAGCCAAAGACGGCAGCATGGGGTTCGATTTTTCCGGGACCTACACAAGAGTCGTGGCGAACGAGTTGATTGAAAGCTCGTTCGGTGACCGCACGTTGCGAGTTGAGTTTTCAACAGGACCCGGCGGTGTCACCGTCCGCGAGATTTTCGACGCTGAATCGACGCATTCTGTCGACCAGCAGCGCGCGGGCTGGCAAGCCATTCTGGACAATTTCGCCCGTTACGTCGAAACAAAACGATAGCCTCTCCCTCGAGACGCCTGAGACTACTCCATTGGACGGCCTCCGGCTGACGTTGAGTTGGCTCGTTCCGGTGCAACTGCACTCACCTAGAACGGCGCACTGAAATCAAACATGTTCTCCGCGATAGACAGTCATTTGATGGACGCCCAGCCGCGACAAATGGGGCGCTTGCGCCGTGGCGTGATTGAATTCCTTTACTTCGGGATCAAGGAGGCGCGCGCCTGCCTGTTCGTCGTTACATTTTTCGCCGCGGTGCTGTTGATGCCGCGTGCAGGTATCGCCGGCATACCTCGCTACGACCTGCTGCTGTTAGCGGCATCGCTCATCCAGATCTGCATGGTTCGTTCCGGCCTCGAGACGTGGGACGAACTAAAGGCCGTGTGCCTGTTTCACGTCATCGGCTTCGCGCTCGAGGCGTTCAAGGTGTCGGGCGGCATCCGGTCATGGAGCTATCCTGATTTCGCTTACACCAAAGTGCTCGGAGTACCGTTATTCGCCGGCTTCATGTACGCGGCCATCGGCAGCTACATCGTCCAGGCGTGGCGCCTGTTCGACCTGCGCATCCGCCATCATCCACCGTATTGGATGGCCACCACGATCGCGATCCTTATCTACGTTAATTTCTTCACCCACCATTACATCGGCGACTACCGGTGGTACTTGGCGGCTTGCGCGCTCGGACTTTACTCGCGTACGACGGTCATCTACCGGCCCCGCGACCGCGATCGCCAAATGCCGTTGATCCTGAGTTTCGTCCTGATCGGCTTCTTCATCTGGCTTGCAGAGAACATTGGTACGTTCTGGGGAGTGTGGCGCTATCCGAACCAGATGGGGGCCTGGTCGATTGTCCACCTGAGCAAATGGAGCTCGTGGTCGCTGCTGGTGATCATGACCTTCACTATCGTGGCCAGCCTCAAACACATGAAGGCGAAAATTCACATCCCCGAAGCGTAAAGTTTGGTGCTGCCAGCCCGGGCGAGGTATCAGCTCTCGCCCGGAACCCTGCGCGCGTGGCAATCAGGATTTGCTTTCGGTCTGTGCCGGCGTATCCGCCGGCGCCTTCTCTTTACTCTCGTCCTTAGGCTTTGCCTTGCTCTTGTGCTGCTTGCTGTGCTTCTTTGTGTGGTCTTTCTCGCCCGCGGCCGGTGTCGTCTGTCCGCGCGCCTCCAGTTCCTGCGCATGCTTCTCAATTTCAGCGATCTTGGCCGGATCGGTAGTTTCGGTGACGCCCGGGTTCGGAGGAGTTTGTGCAAGCGCGAAGCCGGAAATGGACATTGTGGCTGCGAAAATCCATGTGCTTGATTTCATGATGACCTCACCTGTTAAAGATTGGTTCAATTGAAATTGCGAGACGCCATCGCTCGATCAATAGTTGCGCAGATGACATCGCCGAATTTGAGCTTACACCCATCGCCGATTTTTTGGAGCGCAGTCCGACCAGACGGACACATCCGGAACTGACCCAATCGGTTCCCGCCCGTGAGAGCTAGCGCACAGATGCCGCCAGGAAAATCTGCGATGCTTGGTCCGCCGTCAAGCAGGTTCGCCGAATCCGCACGGTCCGCCCACTCAATGGAGCGCCCTCATGGCACAGTCGAAAGACCATCCCGCGCCCAGGAAAAAGCGCACGCTGCGCATCGAAATCGCGCCAAAGACTTTGGTGACGATCGTCCTGATGGCGGTCGGCGTGGCGCTGCTGACCCAGCTCGTGCCCGTGATCCTGGTGCTGATCGCCGCGCTGATGCTGGTGGGGACACTGAACCCTGCCGTCGGGTGGCTCGAACGCCGCAAGCTGCACCGCTTCGCCGGCATCGCCATCGTGTTCACCGCGCTGTTGATAGTACTGGTGGCGCTGGCTGTGTTTACGGTGCCGCCGTTTGTCGCGCAGGTCGCCAGCCTCATACAGCAGGAGCCCGAACTGCGCGGGCGCCTGGTCAAGTTCCTGGCCTCCTACCCGTTGACCGGATCGCTGGCCGACAGCCTGCGCCATGTGCAGTACGCCGCGCTGTTCAAATCGTACAGCGCCGAGGCGATGGCTTTTTCCAAGGGACTTTTCGAAGTCATCGCGTACGGCGCGGGTGCCTTCTTCCTCGCGCTGTACATCATGATCGACCGCGACAGGCTGCGCGGCGCGCTGTTCGCCGCCGTGCCACGAGCTCACCACATCAAGCTGTCGCGCATCATGCTCAATCTCGAAACCATCGTCGGCGGCTACGTGCGCGGCCAGGTCGTCACTTGTGCCCTGATGGCGATTTTCCTGTTCATCGTGCTCACTGCCTGTGGCGTGCCGAACGCGATTGCAATCGCGGCCTTCGGCGGCGTCGCCGACGTGCTCCCGTTTGTCGGCATCTTCCTCACCATGATCCCGGCGGTGCTGGCCGCCCTGGCCACCGGCAGCGTCGCCGCGACGGTCGTATTCGTGCTGTTGCTGTGTTACGAGGAATTCGAAAGCCGGGTGCTGATCCCGATCGTGTACGGCCGATCGCTGCGCCTGCCGTCGTCGATCGTGCTGTTTGCGCTGATCACCGGCGGCTCGCTGTACGGCATCGGCGGCGCGCTGCTCGCTTTGCCGGTCGCGGCGACGCTGCTGATGCTGATCGACGAACTCAAGGTCGAAATGCCCGGAGAAAACATGCAAGCGGACGAGAAGGCCGTGAAACAGCACGATATTGTCGGCGAGGCCGAATACTTGCGCCGCACCGATGGCATGACGGCGCAGGCGGCGGCTGGCATTGCGCTCGAAATATCGGAGGAACGCAAAGTCAGCGATGAAGAGGAATCCTCCCGCAAGGACTGAACTAGCTGCGGATACCCGGCTTGACCAGCGAGAGCGCCTCGGTGAACAGGGCGCGTTCCTCGTCAATGATGTCGTCCACCTCGCGTTCTTCGAGGCCGAGCGATTCGAGCACGAAGGCCGATAGTTGCAGGCTCGCCTCCAGGGTTTCTGGCACGACCACGGTGGCGCCGGCCAGCTTCAGCAAGCGGGCCTGGGTTTCGTCGCGCGCGCGGGCGAACAGCGGGATCTCGGGAAACTCATGGCGGATGCCGCGCACCGCCTGCAGCGCGGAAGCCGGATGGTCCATCGTCAGCACGATCGCCGGCGCCTCGTGCGCGTGGACCCGGCGCAGCAGCTCGGCGCGCGAGGCGTTGCCGAAGTAGACTGGCAGGCCTTTCTGGTGCAGCTCGGACGCCAGCCGCGCATCGTTTTCGAAGGCGATGTACGGGATCTCGCGTTCCGCCAGCAGCTTGCCCAGCATCTGTCCCACGCGTCCGAAACCGGCGATGATGATCCGGCCGCGCGCCGAGGCCAGCTCGCTGTCATCCTGGAATGCGGCATGGGCGAGCAGCCGCAGCTCCCACTGGTCGCCGATGGCGCGCCCGAGCCGGGCCAGCATCGGCGTGACGAACAGGGACAGACCGACGGCGAGCGTCGCGCGCTGGCCCAGGTCCGAGGCGACGAGGCCACCTGCGACGGCGTAGCCGATGACGATGAAAGCGAATTCGCCGCCCTGGCCGAGCAGCAGGCCGCCTTCGATTGCGCGGCCCCAGTTCAGGCCGCCGACGCGCATGACCGTCGCGGTCACGACTGCCTTGATCGCCACCAGTCCGGCCACGACGGCGGCCAGCAGCAGCGGCGCTTCCAGCACCTGGCGCGCGTCCATGCCCATGCCGACAGTCATGAAGAAGAGGCCCATCAGCAGGCCGCGGAACGGTTCGATCATCAGTTCGACTTCGTGCTTGAATTCGGTCTCGGCCAGCAGCAGGCCGGCGATCAGCGCACCAAGTGCCATCGACAGGCCGGCCGCGGCAGCCAGGCCGGCGATGCCAAGGGTGCAAAGCAGGACGAGCGCCATGAACACGTCCGGCTGGTGGCGTCGCGCGAAGGTGCGGAACAGCGGGCGGACCACGCGTCCGCCGCACAGGTAGATCAGGGCGATGGCGCCGCTGGCCTTGGCGATCGTGATCAGTACCAGGGACGCGACGCCGCCGCTGGTGCCCTTGGTCATCACGCCGATCAGGATCAGCAACGGCACCACCGCCAGGTCTTGCAGCATCAGGATGGAAAAGGTGGCCTGGCCGAGGCGGGTGGCGGTGGTGTGCTGCTCGGCCATCAGCTGCATCACCACCGCGGTGGACGATAGCGACAGCACCAGGCCGAGGATGACCGCGGTCTCGGTGCGCTGGCCGAGCAGCAGCAGGGCGGCGGCGATGGCGGCGGCGCTGAGGCAGACCTGCGCGGCGCCGGCGCCGAAGACCCAGCGCCGCATCGACCACAGGCGCGCGGCGGACAGCTCGAGGCCGATCATGAACATCAGGAACAGCACGCCCAGTTCGGCGAGCATGTCGACGCCTTCGGCGCGCGGAAAGGTAAGGTATTGCAGCCAGGTCGATTGATCGGCCATCAGGCCCAGGCCGAATGGGCCGAGCAGGGCGCCGACGGCCAGGAAGCCGAGCACCTGGTTGATGCGCAGCCGCTGCAGCAGGGGGATCAGGATGCCGGCCAGCGTGAGGAACAGGAGGATTTCCCGCAAAAAGGGGAAGGCGTGGTGTTCTTGCACGGAGGGCCTGGGGGATTGTTATGGTGTTTGCATTCTATAACGCTCCTGACACTACCCACCCCGTCGTTCCCGCGCAGGCGGGAATCCATGCTGAACTCGCGGACCCCGAGACTCGAGAAAACGGCCCAGGGCGCTTTCGAGTGTCGGCAGCAGCATCGCGCGATTGCTGTGAAGCGCGCTATACATTGGCCTGGCCGCGACGTACCGGCAATCAGCGGCGGGCTGCGACTCGAGCCGGCTCGCGTCCACCCCGGCTTGAGCGGCCGCCTTGCCGGCCAGCTCCACCCACGTCACCGGATGCCCATTGGTCAGGTGCCACACGCCGCACTCGCGGTCGATGATGAGATCGAGGCAGCAGTGCACCAGGTCCGGCACATATGTCGGCGACACGGTGATGTCGTTGGCCGCCGCGAACGGCGCGCCGCCCTCGAGCGCATTGAGCGCCTGCGCGACGAAATTGAATTCGTCCCACGGTCCGAAGAACGAACTGGTGCGCACCACCAGCGCGGACGGATTGCAGTCGAGGACCGTGCGCTCGCCCTCGGCTTTGCTCTTGCCGTAGACATTGAGCGGCGCGACGGCATCGGTTTCTACATAGGGACTGTTCTGGCGGCCGTCGAACACCAGGTCGCTCGAGAACGTGGCAAGGTGCACGCCATGGCGCATGCACGCCGCCGCCAGCACCGCCGGGCCGTGCGCATTTTCGCGGAAGCAGCGCGCGATGTCGTTCTCGGCATCGTCGACCCGGACGTAACCGCAGGCGTTGACGACGGCCCACGGGCGGAAGCGCTCGATCGCCTTCTCGACGGAAGTGGGATCGGCGATATCCATGTCGTTGCGGCCCAGCAGGCGATACGCCAGGTTGCGCTGTTCGCAGATGCGGGCGAACGCGCGGCCGAGCGTGCCGCTGGCGCCGGCAATCAGGATCGGCGCCGCGCCGTTGCCCGCCAGGCGCTGGCTGGCGGCGGTAATCGAGGTCAGCGCATCCGGCGTCGCGACCGGCTGGCACAGGAAGCGTCCCGCGCGGCGCCACCATCCGAGGCCTTGCTGCGACGGCGGCGACAGGGACGTGCCTGCCGACAGCTCCTGCATCATGCGCGCCAGCGCGGTCGGGCGCGGCAGCGGCGAGCGTATGTCGAACGGCCCCGCTTCGTAGTGACCATTGGACTGGGTCACCAGGCTGTTCCAGTCGAAGGAACCGAGCAGCGCCCACACGGTGACTGCGCGAACATCGACGCCATGGCTGCGCACCTGCTGCGCGCCCTGCCAGATTTCCAGCAGCCAGCGCAACTGGTCCTCGCGCGCGGCATCGATGTGCACTTCGGTGACCGCCAGCGGCAGATGGTAGCGATTCCAGGCTTCCTCCAGCAGCGGCGCGATACCGGGCGTCGGCGTGGCAAGGGCGCGCGCGGTTTCGATGTCGGCGAAGGCGGTGCCGTTGGACTCGCCCTGGAAATGCGGCGGGTAGCGCCCGGTCCGGTGGTCGAGCCAGCGCTCGCTGGTGACGTAATAGTTGACGCCGATGATGTCGGGTGGGCAGGGATGGTCGCGGAACCAGAGGATTTCGGCGGGGGCGATACCGGTCTCGGCCAGGTAGGGCCACAGCGCGTGTTCGCGGTCGACCATGCCGCATAGCAGGTCCCAGCCGAGCCAGCGGCGCTCGTTGTAGAAGTTGGCGACGGAGGCCATCTGAGGCGTGCTGTAGGTCTTGCCCAGATCGTCGGTCTGCACCAGCCGGGCGCCGGGATTGACGGCGCGGATGGCACGCATCGACAGCGCCACCGCGCGGCACTGGGTCAGCAGCGCCTGGATGAAGGTGCGGTCATCGCGGCCATGCGGGTACCACACGCCGTACAGGCCGCTAAAGCGCGCGGTGGTGAGCGGCTCGTTGACGGGGGTGTAATCCGTCAGCCAGGGATAGCGTCGCGCCACCGCGCCGGCGTACTCGGCCAGGCCGGTGGCGAACGCCGGGTCGGTCAGGCTGGTGTGGCGCGGGCCGCTGCCGTGGTGCACCAGGCCGGCGATCGGCGTGATGCCTGCCTGCTGGAGGGCGAGCAGGCGCCGGTCGGTCCAGTCCCAGTCGGCTGTGGCGAGGCCATCGGGCGCGGTGCGTTCCCACAGGATCGGATAGCGGAGTGCGCGGATGCCGAGCGAGGCGAAGCGGGCGATGTCGTCGTCGCGTTGGAGATGGCCGTTGCGGTCCAGCTGATTGAAGTATTGGTCGCGCACGCGGTTCACGGTGCACTCGAGGCCGCCCCAAAGCTGCAGCGGCGGGATTGCTTCGTCGCTCGTTTTCCTGTGCATGAATTCCACCCAATTCTTTAGCGCAAAAAAATTAGATACCTGCCAAAACGCCAAAGTTCGGATTTCTTTGCAGTCCCTGTATTCCAAAACCGGGGTCTGACCCGGGTTTTGCAACAAACGAAGGCGCGCGGCGATGGATTTCAATGCCTCGATACCTTGGGCGCGGACATGGAAGGTAGCGCGATGCACCAGACCTTGCTGGCGCACGACAAACTGATCGCCTGACCGAATAAAAAACGGGTCTGACCCAGGCGGGTCAAGCCCGCGTACGCGCCGCCGTTATGGGAGCTACGCAAAAACAAGAAACCGGGTCAGACCCGTTTTTTTTACGTTCAAACAGACCATGCGCCATCAAAAAAACGGGTCTGACCCCAATTGTTCTGGCCGTACCATAAGCTGTTCGCCTGATCTTTCCGGTTCAGTAAATGGGGGCCCTGCGGATACGGGAGTCCATTTCCTTACACCGCGGGTAGCGCCGGCTGCGCCCTCGGCGTTATTGCTGGCCCAAATTGGCAAACCATGCCATCCTGCCGACTTCGTTGCTAATCTGCAAAGGAATCGACATGAGCAAAGGCTTGCGATTGACGGAAAAATGGATGCAGCGCGGCCTGTGGCTGGTAGCATTTGTATTCGCCGGTTTCCTAATTGGACTTGGCGGCAAGATCGTCGACAACATGTGGCAGGTCGAGCCGCCCAAATCGGCCGAACAGTTCATTGATCCCGCTAGGGGGCCGATCGTCAAGGCCGCCGCGGCGAATGCGGAAATGCGGCGCAAGGCCGCGACTGAAGCGCTCGAGCAGGCCGAGCAGCAACATACCGTCGCGCAATCGAACACCCGCAGCGCCCAGCAAACGTTTGAAAACTGGCTGGCGACCCGGCGCGCCACGGCGCGCGCCGACCAGGATCCCGAACTGCTCGGCCGCACCCGCGAACTCGATGCCTTGAAGGCTGCCGAGCGCAAGGCGCTGGCCGCCGTGCAGGCGCAGCAGCAGGTGCTGCTCGACGCTTCGCAGGCGCGCGACCGCGCCGCCGCCGAATGGCGACAGTTGGAATCTACCGGCTGGGTAGCGGCGCAACACGCCAACAAAGCGCAAGAGCTGCGCATTTTCCTGTACCGGCTGGCGATGACCTTGCCTCTGCTGTTGGCGGCCGGATGGCTGTTCGCCAAGAAACGCCGCGGCCAGTACTGGCCGTTCGTCTGGGGCTTTATTTTCTTTGCCTTGTTCGCTTTTTTCGTCGAGCTGGTGCCCTATCTGCCGAGTTATGGCGGATATGTGCGTTACAGCGTGGGTATCCTGCTTACGGCACTGATCGGGCGCTACGCGATCATCTCATTGCAGCGCTACCTCGAACGCCAGAAGGCGGCCGAGGCGCTGCCCGACGTGCAGCGCCGCGAGACGCTGCGCTACGACAGCGCGATGGCGCGCCTGGACAAGAGCGTTTGCCCAGGTTGCGAGCGACCGGTCGACTTCAAGAACGACAAGAACGATTTCTGCCCGCATTGCGGCATCGGCCTGTTCGACCGCTGCGGTCACTGCTCCACGCGCAAGAGCGCATTCGCGCGCTTCTGTTTTTCCTGTGGCACAGCGGCGAATGTCAGCCTGACTGACTGAGCGCGCAACGCTTAGGCCTTCAGGTCGGAACAATTAGTCTTTCAGGTCGGCCGGCACCTTGCCGCCATTCGCCGCCAGCTTGTTCATCACCTGGCGATGCAGCCAGATGTTCATCGATGCCGAATCGTTGGTGTCACCGCTGTAATGCAGTTCGGTCGCCAGCTCTTTGCGCGATTGCAGGCTGCTGTCCAGGTTGAGCAATTTCAGCAGGTCGACGATCGACGAACGCCAGTTCAGCGGCTGGCCGGCCGAGGCCGCCATGTTGTTGAGGATCGCTTCCACATCGACCTGGTCCATCGGCGCCGCCGGAGGAGGCATGCCGCCAGTGGTCGCACCCGGCGCCGGCTGGGCCGCGGTCGATTGCGCCGAACCTGGCGCCCCTTGCTGCGCCGAACCTGCAGCCACAGTTGGATGCGACGACGGGAAGATCTTGTGGAAGATATTGCTCAGAATGCCCATGATGTGTTTCCTTTGTTGTTGCTTGCTCGTTGAGTGAGAAAATCGATCAGTGCTTCATCCCTTGCGCCATGCGGCCCAGCACCAGTGCCAGCGCGGCGCCGCCCA
This sequence comes from Pseudomonadota bacterium, assembly GCA_046728335.1. Classification (GTDB taxonomy): domain Bacteria; phylum Pseudomonadota; class Gammaproteobacteria; order Burkholderiales; family Burkholderiaceae_D; genus JAFCUW01. Next base: position 34,526 of record JBKPEJ010000067.1, read on the forward strand.
GGCCCTTGACCAGCTGCGGATGTTGCGCATAGAACTCGCCCATGCGGTCGACCACGCCGGGATTGTGCTGCTCGGCCTTTTCGGCGATTTGCTGCACCTGTTCAGGCGTCATCGTCGATGCCTGCTCAGGGGTGATCTGCGGCGCTGCCGCCTGGTTGTCGCCACCGCCGAACAGCGAACCCAGCGCGCCGCCCGCGATCGACGACAGCACGCCCGGCCCGATGCTGCCGAGCAGCTGGTTCAGCATGCCGGCGCGCTGGCCGGAATCGCCATTGTTGAAGAGCTGCCCCACCATTTGCGGAAACGGCGGAGTCTGGTCCGAGCGCAGCGCTTCGGTCACGCCAGGCGCCAGGTCGTAACTCTGTGCGCTCTGCGTCAGCTGGTCAAAGTCGTTCTCGGCCTGGGCCGGGTTGGCATTGGCGCCGCCGCCGGCGTACTGCTGTAACAAACTACCTAAATCGAAACCCATGACGACCTCCATGTGCGTTTGAGGGGAGATGCGCCAGCGGATGCCGGCGCGATACCGAAAGGCAAAGCGTAGTCGCCATGACAATGACTATCTGTTCGCCACTGCACCGTTGCGTGTCGAAATCGAATACAGCATTGTCTAGTGGACACGATCCTCCCGAGGCCGTAAGCTATGAGTTTCCACCAGTCAATATTCTTGCCAATGCGCTACGCATCGATCCTGCTGTTCGCCGCACTCTACGCATACGCGATGGTCACCTGGCGTACGCCTGAACTGGTCGGCGCGGCCTACCTGGTGGCCAGCGTGGCCTGTTTCATTGTGTATGCGATGGACAAAGCGGCCGCACGGGCAGGGCGCTGGCGCACCTCGGAACACACCCTGCTGCTGATGGGCCTGGCATGCGGCTGGCCCGGCGCCGCGCTGGCCCAACAATGGATGCGCCACAAGTCGAGCAAGCCTTCGTTCGGCGCACGCTTCTGGGCTACCGTCGCGCTCAACGTCGGCGCCTTCGCCTGGCTCGCTTCTCCCGTTTCTTTCCTACGTTAGCAATATTGTCAGTGTCACAAAAATAGCGCTGGACACGATGCCGCACGGCATGATTGAATGGCCACGCCTGTAGCGCGGGACGTTGCCGCGGGCACATACACACTGTCCTAAGGACCCTGGAGACGCAATGAACCTGAAACCCTTGTCGCTCGCTGTCGCCCTCGTTTTGGCAGCGGCCGCTCCTGTCATCGCCGCGGAAACCGCCGCCGCCCCAGCCGCCGCCACGCAGCCGGCCCGTGCCGCCAAGCTCTCCACCGTCGAGGGCATCACCGAATACATGCTGCCGAACGGCATGCGGGTGCTGCTGGCGCCGGACATGTCGAAGCCGACCACCACCGTCAACGTCACTTACCTGGTGGGCAGCCGCCACGAGAATTACGGCGAGACCGGCATGGCCCACCTGCTCGAGCACATGACCTTCAAGGGCACGGCGACCCAGGGCAATATCATGGACGAGCTGGGCCGGCGCGGCATGCGCTTCAACGGCACCACCTTCATGGACCGCACCAACTATTTCGAAACCTTCACCGCGTCCGACGAGAACATGGCGTGGGTGCTGTCGATGGAAGCGGACCGCATGGTCAACAGCACCATCGCCCGCAGCGCCCTCGAAAAAGAATTCTCGGTGGTGCGCAACGAGATGGAAATCGGCGAGAACAATCCGCACCGCGTGCTGTGGAAGCAGCTCACCGCCGTGACCTACGACTGGCACAACTACAGCCACAACACGATCGGCGCGCGCACCGACGTGGAGAACGTCAAGATCGAGAACCTGCAGGCGTTCTACCGCAAGTACTACCAGCCGGATAACGCGGTGCTGGTGGTGACCGGTAAATTCGATCCGGCCAAGACGCTGGCGCTGGTCGAGCGCCACTTCGGCGCCATCGCCAAGCCGAGCCGCGTGATCGATCCTACCTACACGCTCGACGAAGCGCGCGACGGCGCCCGCGAAGTGACGGTCAACCGGGTCGCCGACACCCACCTGATCGCGGCGCTGTATCCGACCGCGCCCGGCGCGAGCGCCGACTCGGCCGCGATTGCGGCGCTTGGCGAAATCCTCGGCAGCACGCCGAACGGCCGCCTGCACAAGGCAATGGTCGAGACCAAGAAGTCGGTCGGCACCCAAGCGTGGGCGCTGGACCTGGCTGAACCTGGCTACATCATCTTCTGGGCCGAGCTGTCCAAGACCCAGTCGATGGACGCGGCGCGCAAGCTGCTGCTCGACCAGGTCGAAGGCCTGAAGGCAAAGCCGGTCACCGAAGCGGAACTGGCGCGCGCCAAATCGAGCCTGCTGAACGAGATCGACAAGACCATCAACGACTCGCAGCGCCTCGGCGTGCAGCTGTCGGAAGCCATTTCGAAGGGCGACTGGCGCCTGTTCTTCATCACGCGCGACCGGATCGAGGCGCTGACCGTGGCCGACGTCCAGCGCGTCGCCGAGAACTACTTCAAGCAGACCAACCGCACCTTCGGCCAGTTCGTGCCGATCAAGGCAATCGACCGCACCGCGATGCCGGCCAAGGTCGACCTGGCCAAGCTGGTGTCGGGCTACGCCGGCAAGGCGGCAGTGGCGGAAGGCGAGGAATTCGACGTTACGCCGGCGAACATCGAAAAGCGCACCCAGCGCATCACCCTGGCCAACGGCATGAAGCTCGCGCTGACGCCGAAGAAGACCCGCGCCAACGCGGTGTCGGGCCAGATCACGTTCGAGATCGGCGACGAGAAGAGCCTGTTCGGCCACAAGGTCGATGCCGACCTGGCAGCCGACATGCTGATGCGCGGCGCCGCAAAGCTGAGCCGCGCCGATATCACCACCAGACTCGATACGCTCAAGACCAAGCTGTCGATCAATGGCGGCGGCCAGATCGTATCGGTGCGCTTCGACACGCTGCGCAAGAACCTGCCGGAGGTGCTGGCGCTGGTGCGCGACCTGCTGCGCGCGCCAACTTTCCCTGCTGCCGAATTCGAACAGCTGCGCAGCGAGAATCTGACCCAGATCGAATCGCGCCGCAATGAGCCGAACGCGGTCGGCCCGAACGAACTGGCGCGCGCAATGAACCGCCATCCGAAAGGCGACGTGCGCAACACGGAAAGCTTCGACGATTCGATCGCGGCCTACAAGGCGGCCAAGCTGGCGGACGTGAAACGCTTCTACGACAGCATGTACGGCGCCAATCACGCCAGCATGGCGCTGGTCGGCGACTTCGACGCGCGCGAAACGGAAGCGCAGGTTAAGGCCGCTTTCGGCGACTGGACCAGCAAGGCCAAGTACGCCCGCCTGAGCAATCCGGCGCCGGAACCGAAGCCGGACGCTCGCCACATCGAAACCGTCGACAAGGCCAACGCGTTCTACCTGGCGCAGCTGCCGATCAAGCTGCAGGACACATCGCCTGATTACGCCGCGCTTGGCGTGGTGAACCACGTATTGGGCGGTAGCGTGCAGTCGCGCCTGATGGCCCGCCTGCGCCAGAAGGATGGCATGAGCTACGGTACCGGCAGCCAGATTTCCGCGTCGAGCTTCGAGCCGAGCGGCGCGGTGATGGTGTATGCGATGTACGCGCCGCAGAACCTGGAGCGGGTCAAGCTGGGTATGAAGGAGGAGCTCGAGCGCTTCGTTCGCGACGGCATCACCGAGACGGAGCTGGCGGACGCGAAAAAGAGCATCATGCAGCAGCGCCAGACGACGCGTTCGCAAGACGCTGCGCTGGCCGGCGCGCAAGTGGCCTTCCTGCGGACCGGCCGCACGATGGCCTTCATGGCCGACTCCGACGCGCAGCTCCAGGCGCTGACGCTGGGCCAGGTCAACGATGCGATCAGGAAGTACATCGATCCGTCGAAGTTCCTGAACGTGTACGCCGGCGACTTTGCCGGCGCCGCGAAGAAGGCGGCGGCGAAACCGCCCGAGGCGCCGCCAGTGAAGGCGGCCGGCGCCCAGTAAGGTGCGGCAAAACGAGTACTACAGCTAACAAACAAACAAGGCCCGGCACCACCGGGCCTTGTTTCATTTTCTTGTTCCTTCCTGCGAATTTCTTGCCGCTCCGCAATCAAAGCCCGCGTGGTTAATTGGGCATGATTTTTTCACAATAAGCGGCAATATTGCTGATATCATCGACACTCATCCGGGTTGTTCCGATCGCATATTCTTGCTGCTCGCACCTGACGAAAGATGATGGAAACCGCCTGCCACCAATCGCAAGCGTTGCCGCTCGCCACGACCGTGCTCGGCCACTACCATATCCGCCGCAAGCTGGGCGAGGGCGGTTTCGGCCAAGTGTTCGAGGCCTGGGATTCTCTTCTTTGCCGCAGCATCGCGATCAAGCAGCTCAAAGGCATGCCGGCCGCGGCGCCGCCCGAGCGCCTGATCCGGGAAGGGCGACTGGCCGCCGCGTTGCGCCATCCGGCATTTGTCCAGGTGTTTGCGGTCGACGGCGACGGGGTTACCCAAGCCATTATCATGGAACTGGTGCAAGGCGACACTTTGCACCAACTGCTGGAGCAGCGCGCGCTGTCGATCGCGCAAGCGTTGGACATCGTCGATCGCGTCGCCGAGGCCATGGCCGTTGCCCATGGATCCGGCCTGGTGCATGGCGATATCAAACCGTCGAACCTGATTATCGAGCCGACCGGTACGCCGCGCATCGTCGACTTCGGACTGGCGCGCGAGATCGATCCGCTGGTGACCCAGTCCACCTCCGGCGCCGAGATGCATGGCACCATTGCTTACATGGCGCCGGAGCGGCTGGCCGGGCAGGATCCCGACGTTGCGGCCGATATCTACGCGCTCGGCACAGTGCTGTACGAAATGGTCGCCGGCAGCCGTCCATATGCAAATCTGCAAGGACTGGCGCTTGCCGCCGCTCATCTGCAATCATCGTCGGCGCAATGGCCGTTCCCGTCCGGCACCGACCCGACCATCGTCGCGCTGGTGCTGGCCATGACGGCGCGCGTGCCGGTCGAGCGTTTGCCGTCGATGCTGGCGGTGCGCGCCAGCCTGCAAACGATCCGCGGCGGCCCTGCATCGCCGCGCCTGCCGTTGTATCGGCGCGCGGCGCGCCATTGGCGCTGGGCGGCAGCCGCGCTGGCCGTGCTGGCGCTGGCGCTCGGCTGGCTGCTCGCCCAGGCGGATTGGCGCGCCGGCTTGCGCGGCCCCCACGATGAAGCGCAACTGATGCAGCAGGGCATGCAGGCATTGCGCAATTTCGATCGCGAGGGCAGCCTGGATACGGCCGCTGCCGCGTTTTCCAGCGTGCTTGCACGCAACCAGAAACAGGCCGCGGCGGCGGCCGGGCTGTCGCTGGCTGATAGCCTGCGTTACATCGGCGATGGCCGCGATCCGGCCTGGCTGGCGCGTGCCGACGCCGCGGCCCAGCAGGCACTGCGACTGGACGACCAGCTGGCGTTGGCCCATGTCGCGCGCGGCGATGTGCAGCGCATGGCGGGCCGCTTGCCCGATGCTGCGCTGGCCTATGCGCGCGCGCTGGCGCTCGACCCGCGCAATGTGATGGCGCTGGCCGGCCGGGCGAATCTGCTGATCGCCAGTCAGCGCTGGGACGAGGCTGCCCAGTTGCTGCGCGGCGCGATGGAGTGGCATCCGCGCGAACGGCGCTTTGCCGACCTGTTGGGCACACTGCGCTACCAGCAGGGCGACTACCGCGCGGCCGAAGCGGCGTTCCGGCTCAGCCTGAAGCTCGATCCTGATACGGTATTTGCGTATGCCAACCTGAACGCCGCGCTGCTGCGGCAAGGCCGCCCCGACGAAGCGCTGCAAGTGTTGCAGCAGGGTCTGCAGGTGCGGCCCAACGGCCGGCTCTATTCCAATTTGGGCACGACCTTGTTCGCACGCGGCGACTACGGCGGCGCGGCACAGGCGTTCGAGCGCGCCTTGTCGGATGCCAAAGGCAGCCCTAACGACTACCTGAAGTGGGCTAACTTGGCTGACGCGCTACGTTGGATCCCGGGCCGGGAGGCGGCCGCACAAACAGCCTATCGGCGCGCCGCCGACTTGCTCGGCAGCGTGCTGGCGCAGGCACCCGGCGACGCCGCGCGGCTCTCGCGCATGGGGCTGTATTCGGCCCGGCTCGGCCAGTATGCCGCCGCACTGAAGTGGAATGCGCGTGCCATCGCCCTCGCACCGGCCAGTCCCGATACGCAGTTCCGCGCGGCGCTGGTGTTCGAACTGGCCAGCCAGCGCGCGGCCGCCATCACCGCCCTGGCGCAGGCGCAGACGCTGGGCTACCCGAGCAACTTGATCGTTGCAGAACCCGACCTGATCGCGCTGCGGCGCGATTCCCGTTACCAGCATCTACCTAGCGAAAGCACGCGATGACCCCTACTCCTGAAGTAGTCAAATTGAAAGTGTCGTTCGATATCGACCAGACCAGCGGCAAGCTGGATTGGGACTTCACCCCGCGATCGCGGCCTGTCAGCGGCCGCCATGCCGGCGCCATCCTGCTCCAGCCGGGCGAGCTGCTGCACCTGGAAGTGGACGGCAACGGCAGCGCCGACAGCGGCTTACAGGCCTTCAAGATTATCGAATGCTGCCTGATGACGCGGCCGCAGGTGATACAGATCGGGCGCGGCTTGCAAACCTTGTTCTCGGCGCCGTCGCCGTTTGCCGGCATCGACTGCGCCAGCTATGCCTTCCCGCTCGATTTCGACGCCGGCGCGCCGCACACGCAGCCGGACGGGTCGTTGCGTATCGCCCAGCATTGGAACGGGCAGCTGCTGGTCGATAAGCCGCCGGGACGCTGGGACATGTCTTTCCTGATCACGGTGCTGATCGACCGGGGCGCCGACGAACCGCTGTTGCGCGTATTTTCATTCGATCCGGAAAGTGAAGTGGGCGACGGCACCCACCAGCACGACGAGCCGCCGCGCTGACGCCGGAGCTAAGGCTGGCGCTGGCGGGGCGTCAGGCCCAGCTGGCGCAGATAGCGTCGCAAGGCCTCGCTCGGCGTCTTCAATTGCGAGGCGCTGCGCTGCAGGTCGGCGCCGTGGCGCTGCAGCGCCAGCTCGATTTCGTCGCGCGGGATGGCCTCGACGGGGCGCACCTGCGGATGGGCCGCCAGCAGCTTGTACATCGACGGACGCGATACGCCCAGCGCCAGCGCGGCGCCGCGGATGCGCCAGCCGTTCTGCTCCATCGCCTGCAGCACCGCCAGCTCGCTGAAGTGCGCCAGCACCGGCCGCGGCGCCGGAACGGCCGGGGCCGACGCCGGCCTGCTCGCCGCGCCCAGGCCGGCGTCGCCGACGCTGTCGCCGGCCGCCAGTGCAATCAGCGCCCGCTGCACCACGTTGGCCAACTGGCGTATATTGCCCGGCCAATCGTGGCGGCAGCACGCTTGCACCAGGGCCAGCGGCAATGGCGGCAGCCCAGGCCGGCTCAGGTAGTCGGCGGCAAAATGCGCCAACAGCAGGCCGATGTCCTCGCGCCGTTCGCGCAGCGGCGGCAGCCGTATCACGAATCCTTCCAGGCGCCGCAGCAATGGCTGGTTAAACGGTTCGCCACACGGCACCTCGGCGCCCAGCTCCAGGTCGGTGGCGGCAATCACGCGCGCGCTCGCGTGCTGCGCGCGCGCGCTCCCCAGCGGCCGGTATTCGCCGCTCTCGAGCACGCGCAGCAGCATCGGCTGGACCGAAGCGGGCGTATTGCCTATCTCGTCGAGAAACAGGGTGCCGCCGGCAGCTTCGGCGAACAGGCCCTGGCGCGCGCCATCGGCCCCGGTATAGGCGCCCTTGCTGGCGCCGAACAGGTCGGCCGCGGCCAGTCCCTCCTGCAGCGTGGCCATGTTGAGCGCGACCAGCGGCGCGGCGCGCCGTGCGCTGCGGGCGTGGATTGCGCGCGCCGCCACTTCCTTGCCGGTGCCGGTCTCGCCAAGCAGCAGCACCGGCAGGTCGGTACTGGCAGCCTGAACGATTTCAGCGCGCAAGGTTATCGCGGCGCTGCTGACGCCGAGCAGGCCGGGCACGCTGTCGGCGCGCGGCAGGAAGCGCATCCAGTGCAGGCAAAGCAGGACGCTGCCGCCCAGGCACAAAACGGCGCCCGCTTCCAGCTGCGCTGCCGAGAGTGTGGCCGGCCCGTCCAGCGCGCTGCCATTCAATTCCAGCGCCATGCGGCTCGCCGGCGGCTCGATCGTCAGGCCGCCGTCGCGGTCGCGCCGCAGCAGCAGCGGCAGGCGCGAAATGCTGCGATGGCCGAGCGGACGCTGGGCGCCGCCGACTGTGCCGAATAGCGCGGCAAACCGGCTCACTTCGAGCGTGCCGCCGGCAGCCGGGCCGATGCACTGTTCTCCCGCGCGCTGCCATTCGGGATGCCACAGCACCGTCAGGCCCAGTAACGCGGCCGACGCCGGCACCGCCAACTGGCTTGGGGAGCTGAAGGTGTTTTCTGGATCGGTCACGGCTGCGCTCCTGGTCTGGGCGCGGCGCCGCGCCGGGGGGTGTGCCGATTATGCCACGCGCCGAGTTGGCCGTTGACATGTCAACGGGCGCGCCGTTGACACCCGGCGGCCAGCTTGTTGACATGCGGCGCCGGCCGTTTCAGCGGACCTCGCCACTGAAGTCCTTGGCACGGAACTTGATACTTAGGGGGGAGCGCTGGCGCCGGCCGGCGCCCTTGCCACCTTCCAGGACGCCGCGATGAACTTTCAAGATCCGCTCTCCCCAGCCGCTACGGACACGTCCGAACCGGTCCGGTTCCATTTCCAGGTCAGCCTGAACGAAGAGCATGCGTATCTGAAGATCGCCTGTCACCAGGGCGCGGAAATCGACCTGGGCGAGCGGGTTCACCACTACAGCCTGCTGACGCTGGCGCGGCGCCGGCTCGACGATGCCGCCCGCGGCGTCGATCCGAGCAGCCAGGGCTGGGTCGACGCGCACCAGCTGTCGCGCATGCTGGGCCTGGATCCGGCCTGCCTCAACATCCAGATTTTCCGCGCGCGCCGACAGATCGCGCGCGCGCTGCCGAACGGTGCCCGCCTGCCCGACATCGTCGAACGGCGGCGCGGCGAGCTGCGCCTGGGCGCACTGGCTTTCCGCATCGTGCGCGGCTCCCTGATCGAAGGCGAAAGCGTGCCGGCGGGCGCCGCTCCGTGTAATGCCGTGTAATTCCGTGTAATGGCGCGTAATGGCTATGCAGGAGACGGCGAGCGATGATGATTCGACCGCTTCAGCCTGCTCGAATTGAGTGGAAATGCGGATCCGGGACAGCACTCACTGAACCCGGGCAAGGGGGGCAATTCCAGCGCGACGCACAGCCGCCCGTGACCGGCCGCGCGGCGTCGCATCATCGACAAACTGTTTCATTTCAAATCTAGAGGAATCAAAATGAATACCTACGATTTCATCGGTAAAGTCACACTGGCAAACGTGCAAAGCATCATCACCGGAGCCGGCTTCGACAGCGCTGACTACACCTACGCCAAACGGGTCGACAACGACGGCTACCTGGTCGAGGGAACACCTCCGATGTCGACTACGCTGCTGCGCAACGCCGCCAGGGCATTGCATCTGAAAGTCGAGATTTCTTCGGCCAGCGCGCGCGGCGCCGTTGCGGGCGATTTGGCGGGCAGCCCTTACGCGGTGTCCTTCACGATGAGCCAGGCTACCGTCCAGGCCCTGCAAGGCTATTCACTGGTGGTGTTCAAAGGCGTGCAGGGACCGAATGCCACGCCGGGCAGCGCGGTGCCGCTGGCCTGGATCGTTTCGGACACGTTCGGCCTGAACACCGACATCAAGTGGGAAGAAGACTACTCGGCCTACACGTCAACCGCCCAGATCGTGCCCGGCGGCACTATTACGGCAAGCAACCCGGTGTCGATCGACATCGGCGAGACCTACAACGTCGATGCGTCCGGCACCGGCCCGGTCACCGAGGCCGGCCAGTCCAACGCGATCACCATCCAGAATACGAGCACGACACAATTCGTTTGCGGCCTTGCACAGACGCCTGCGGGCTCCACCGTCGCGAATGCCATTTGCGCGTTCACGCTGCATGGCCAGATGGCGGACGTGATGATTCCGGAAGAGAAGATCTTCATGATGTTCGTCTCCGCCACTGTCGACACCGGCAAAGTGTTCGAAAAGTCGATCGGCCCCGGCCTGCTGGTGGACCTGACCGGCGTCGAAAAGCGCAGCGGCATCGCCTTTGATATCAACAGCGGTTGGAGCTGGGGCGGCTTCAGCTGGGCCAAGGGCTACCAGGCATCGTCCGACCTTGTGCCGCTGCTGATCGACAATTCCGCCAATTTCAAGGCAAGCCGGCCGTCCCTGTCGCTGGCAGCATAAGCGCGGTCCGCGCCTGCCGGCGCCGCCTGGGACACAGGGGCGCCGGCCCATCCTCGAATGGAGCAAGAACATGTTTCAAGTCACCATCATGCTGGACCAGGCCACCGCGACCGCCTTGCTGAAGTCCGGCTACCGGCTGTATGCGTTCAAGGCCGTGCGCAACAGCGATTTGGCCGGTCAGGTGCTGGTGTGGTTTGGCAGCGAACTGATCGGTCCCAAGTTCGTCATTGCCTGGAACGCGGCTTATGCTGCGTACGTGACGCGGTCGCAACAGGATCCGCCCGAAATCGACGCCACCTTCCCGATCGCAAGCGGGCAGACCCTGAGCATTACCGATCCCCTCGGCACGGGCAGCGTGCTTGGCACCGGCCAGCCTGGCGCAATCACCATCCAGAACAATAGTAACGTCCCGTTTCGGGCCGGTATCGCGCAGGACATAGGGGGCGGCCCGGCGCCGCAGCCGTTGAACGCTTTTCCTTTGTACGGCAATAGCGTCCAGGTCATTACTCCAGTCGAACGAATCTTGTTGGCGTTTTCGACACGATCGTGGCAACCCGGACAGGCGGTCTCTTCGCTCGCCGCGCCCGGCCCCGCATCGAACGCACAACATGCCGGCACCGGCGCGCTGCTGGTCGACATGGACGGGGCTGGCGAAATGGGGCGCGCCGTGGCGTTCGATATCAACCGTGGCTGGAACTGGGGCGCCGCGGATTGGGGACAGTCAATCCCGGTGACTGCGTCGCTTGCCGCTGTGCTGATACTGCCGGACGCATAAGCGCTTCGAATGTCATCACTTCCCCATCCCGCGGAATCAACACCGGGCCGGCCAACCCGGCCTGCTCCGCCGCATCCCTCAACTCCCTCCGTCCAACCGGACAATGGCTCAACGCCTCCAGGTGATTCGCCACCACGGTCCCTTGCGCGATCCGTGCGAATTCAAGCACCTCATCGACCCCCATGATGATCTCGCCCCCGAGGTCGAACCGCGCGCCGCCTGCCGGCACCACGCACACTTGCGGCTGATGCCGTCGCACGAATTGCCGCACTTCGTCGGTCAGCACCGTATCGCCTGACAAGTACAAACTCGGCTCGCCCGGCATCTCTAGAAAATAGCCGACGCCGTGCTCCATCAACGCGCCGACCAGCCCGCGCCCATGCGTGCAGCGCACCGTGCGAATCGTGCCTCCCAAGAACGGCTGCACCGGGTCGGCCGTCAGCGGCTGCACGTTGAGCCCCCGCTGGCGCAGGTGGCCGGCGTCATGGGGCGTGCAGATCACCGGAACCTGGCGCTCCCGCAGCCAGTGTTTGCCCGCCCGGTCGAGGTGGTCGAAGTGTCCTTTCTGGCAGTGCGTGATGAGGCAGTGCGTCACGCCCTCCAGTACTGCGTTTGCCGACCGCGGAAGCTCTACCAGCGGATTGCGCAGGCGCCGGCCATCGAGCAGGCGCAATGCGGGCAGGGCGTCCTTGGCCGCCAACATCGGATCGACCAGGATGTTGTACCGGCCGGTGTGAACGATGATCGTGGCGTTTCTGAGTTGAGTGATGCGCATGCTGACCTTCCATTAGAAGGGGATGTCGCGCGCCGCCAGGCGCCGGGATGCCGCCTGCTCGATGCGGCGGATGACGGACTTGGCCGCTTCGATGCCTGACACGTTGGCCAGCACCTCGTAACCGCCGACGACATCGAGGGCGGTAAATCCGTCGAACAGCAGAATGGTCAATCGCATTGCGCTACTCCTCAAATCAGGTTTGGTCAGACGGATTGTGGGTGCGCGACAGCGATAATAAAATTGGCGATATCGCACAAATTTATGGCAATATCGCCAAATGACGACATTCAAGATCAACGTGCTCGCGTACGGCGGCTGCATGGGCATGGAAGTATTCGGCCTGTGCGACACGCTGATGCTTGCAAACCGCGTCGCTGCGGCCATCCGTGGCTCCGCTGCGGCGCCCTTGTTCGATGTGCGCGTCATCAGCCTCGCGGGCGGCAGCGTGCTGGCGGCCGGTGGCGTTTCGATCGGAACGCGCAAATACCGCGCATCGCCGGACCTGCTGGTGGTGCCGGGGATGGACATCGGCGACCGTGAAGGCTGCACCCGGCCGCATGAACACCTGGCAGCGGAGGTGCGCGCCATCGCCAAAGCCTTCGCGCGTGGCGCCCCAGTCGCTTCGATGTGCGTGGGCGCCTTCCTGCTGGCCGAAGCGGGCCTGCTCGACGGCCGGCGCGCCACGACCTCTTGGATGTTCGCCCCGGACCTGGCGCGGCGCTTCCCGCTGGCGCGCGTCGACCACGCCGCAATGCTGATCGAGGACAGTGGCATCACCACCACCGGCTCGTTCTCCTCCACCTTCGACCTGGCCATGCACCTGATCCGCCGGACCGCGGCGCCGAAGGAGGCGAGGGCGGTTGCGCGCATGGCGCTGCTGAACCAGCGCGGCAGCCAGTCGGCCTGGATCGATACCGGCATGACCGCCAAGCCGGCCGGCCGTTTTTCCGACAGCGTGCAAAGCTGGCTCGGCGACCGGCTGGCCGAGCCGTATGAACTGGACAAGCTGGCCGCCGCCTTCCATGTCAGCGGCCGCACCATGCTGCGGCGGCTGAGGGAGGAGACCGGCCAGACGCCGCTCGGCTACCTGCAGGGCGAACGGGTCAACACGGCCAAGCGGCTGCTCGAATCCGGCGCGCTCAGCCTGGCGCAGATCACCGAGAAGGTCGGCTACCTCGACGTCGCCACCTTCAGCACGCTGTTCAAGCGGCTGGCAGGCGAGTCGCCCGCCCAGTACCGGCGCAGCTTCCAAACCCGCGCGGCGTTGGCCGTGATATCGTCATGAGCATGTGGCCATATAAAAAAGTGCTGGCGCACCGGGGCGGCGGCAAGCTCGCTCCCGAAAACACGATCGCCGGACTCAAGTGCGGCCTGGCGCACGGGTTTCGCGCCGTCGAATTCGACGTGATGCTGGCGCGCGACGGCGTGCCGGTGGTGATGCACGACCCTTACCTCGGCCGCACCGTAGCCGGCTCCGGCAATGTGTTCGACTATGACGCCGCCGAGCTGGCGACGATGGATGCCGGCGCCTGGTTCGGCAAACAGTTCGAAGGCGAACCGGTTCCGCTGTTTGCCGACTTCGCCGCCTTCTGCAAGTCCAACGGCATCTGGATGAACATCGAAATCAAGCCGGCGCCGGGATTCGACGCCCAGACCGGCAAGGTGGTGGCGGCACTCACGCGCGCCATGTTCGCCGCCGAAATCGCCGCCGGCGGGATCGCCCAGGTTCCGCTGATGTCTTCGTTCAGCGAAGCAGCGCTGGCCGCCGCGCAGGAAGCGGCGCCCGACCTGCCGCGCGCCTTGCTGCTGGACGCCATCCCGCGCAACTGGCTGCCGCGCGCCCGCGCGCTGGGCGCAGTGGCGATCCACACCAACCACAAGCACCTCACGGCCGAGATGGCGCGCGAGATCCGGCTGGCCGGCTTCGGCCTGTTTTGCTATACCGTCAACACGCCGCATCGCGCGCACGAACTGCTGATGTGGGGCGTCGACGGCTTCTGCACCGATCGGATCGACCTGATTGGCGCCGATTTCGCGTCTGGGGAATGAGGGGCGCCGACGCTGACCTGACCCCGGAGGTCGGCCTTGGCGACGAAACTCCGGGGTCAGGTCCGACATTCGGACATTTCAAAAAGACGAAATGTCCGAATGTCGGACCTGGCCCCGGCGGCTGCGCTATTACCTAAGCTATAATCAATTTTTTATAGCATGCTGCCTTCCTTCGCCCATACGACATGAAATCATCTGAAATTCGCGACAAATTCCTCAAATTCTTTGAATCCAAGGGACATACGATTGTCCGGTCCAGCCCGCTTGTGCCGGGCAACGACCCGACCATGTTGTTGACCAATAGCGGCATGGTGCAATTCAAGGACGTCTTCATCGGTACCGACAGCCGTCCGTACACGCGCGCCACCTCGGTGCAGCGCTGCGTGCGCGCCGGCGGCAAGCACAACGACCTGGAAAACGTCGGCTACACCGCGCGCCACCACACCTTCTTCGAAATGCTGGGTAACTTCAGCTTCGGCGACTACTTCAAGCGCGATGCGATCCACTACGCGTGGGAGCTGCTGACCAAGGTGTACGGCCTGCCGGTCGACAAGCTGACCGTCACCGTCTACTTCGAGGACGACGAAGCGTACGACATCTGGGCGAACGAAATCGGCGTGCCGAAAGAGCGCATCATCCGCATCGGCGACAACAAGGGCTCGCGCTACGCGTCGGATAACTTCTGGCAGATGGCCGACACCGGCCCGTGCGGCCCATGCACCGAGATCTTCTACGACCACGGCGCCGACATTCCGGGCGGCCCGCCAGGCTCGCCTGACGAAGACGGCGACCGCTTCATCGAAATCTGGAACCTGGTGTTCATGCAATTCAACCGCGACGAAGCGGGCAACATGAACAAGCTGCCGAAGCCGTGCGTCGACACCGGCATGGGCATGGAACGCCTGGCCGCCGTGCTGCAGCATGTGCACAGCAACTACGAAATCGACCTGTTCCAAAACCTGATCAAGGCCGCAGCGCGCGAAACCGGCGCCACCGACCTCGAAAGCAAATCGCTGCGCGTGATTGCGGACCACATCCGCGCCGCCTCGTTCCTGATCGTCGACGGCATCATTCCCGGTCCTGAAGGCCACGGCTACGTCCTGCGCCGCATCATCCGCCGCGCGCTGCGCCACGGCCACAAGCTGGGCCAGAGCAAGCCGTTCTTCTACAAGCTGGTTGAAGACCTGAACAAGGAAATGGGCGTCGCCTATCCGGAGCTGGCCGAGGCCAAGGACCGTGTCGCGCAAACGCTCAAGCAGGAAGAAGAGCGCTTCGGCGAAACGCTGGAACACGGCATGAAGATCCTCGAAGCGCAGCTGGCCAAGGACAGCGAGCGCCTCGACGGCGCCACCGCCTTCACGCTGTACGACACCTACGGCTTCCCGCTCGACCTGACCGCCGACATCTGCCGCGAACGCGGCGTGACGCTGGACGAAGCCGGCTTCACCGCCGCCATGGAACAGCAGAAGAAAACCGCGCGTGCGGCCGGCAAGTTCAAGATGGCCGCCAGCGTCGAATACTCGGGCGCGAAAACCAAGTTCGTCGGTTACGACGAGCTGGCGCACAAGGCCACTGTCATCGCGCTGTATGCCGATGGCGCGAAGGTAGAGCAGCTCAAGGCCGGCCAGTCCGGCATTGTGGTGCTCGACACCACGCCGTTCTACGCTGAATCGGGCGGCCAGGTCGGCGACCAGGGCATGATCAGGGGCGGCGCCGGCGCGTTCGAAGTCGAGGACACGCTGAAGATCCAGGCCGATGTATTCGGTCACCATGGCGAGCTGGTGTCCGGCGTGCTGAACGTGGGCGACACCGTTGACGCGATCGTCGACGAGGAAAAGCGCGGCCGCACCATCCGCAATCACTCGGCGACCCACCTGATGCACAAGGCGCTGCGCGAAGTACTGGGCGGCCACGTGGCGCAAAAAGGCTCGCTTGTCGATCCGGACAAGACCCGTTTCGACTTCAGCCACAACGCGCCGCTGACGGCCGAGCAGATCGCCCAGGTCGAGATCATCGTCAACCGCGAGATCCTGCAGAACCAGGCAACCAAGGCACACAACATGTCGTTCGACGACGCCGTCAAGCACGGCGCCATGGCGCTGTTCGGCGAGAAGTACGGCGACGAAGTGCGCGTGCTCGACATCGGCTCGTCGAAAGAACTCTGCGGTGGCGTCCACGTCGGCCGCACCGGCGACATCGGACTTTTCAAGATCATCAATGAAGGCGGCGTCGCCGCTGGCATCCGCCGCCTCGAAGCGGTGACCGGCGAAGGCGCGCTGGCGCTGGTGCAGTCGCTCAACCGCCGCCTGCAGGAAGCGGCCGGCGCCCTGAAGACCAATCCGGAAGAGCTGACCACCCGCATCGCCCAGGTACAGGACCAGGTCAAGTCGCTGGAGAAGGAACTGGCCGCGCTCAAATCGAAGCTGGCTGCGGGGCAGGGCGATGAACTGGTGACCCAGGCAGTGGACGTGAACGGCATCAAGGTGCTGGCGGCGACGCTGGAAGGCGCCGACGTGGCGCGCCTGCGCGAGACGATGGACAAGCTGAAAGACAAGCTGAAAACCGCCGCCATCGTGCTGGCCAGCGTGGTTGACGGCAAAGTCAGTCTGATCGCCGGCGTAACCGCAGATGCGACATCGAAGGTCAAGGCCGGGGAACTGGTCAACTTCGTGGCGCAGCAGGTCGGCGGCAAAGGCGGCGGACGTCCCGACATGGCGCAAGCCGGCGGCACTGATCCGACCAATTTGCCGGCCGCCCTGGCTGGCGTCGTCGAGTGGGTCGGCCAGCGCGCCTGATTCTCGCCTCAGCTCTAGAACCCCGCTTCGTGCGGGGGTTTTTTATAGTTGCGGTGTTATTCATTCGAGGGCCGCGGCCCAACCCCTGGGGTCAGGTCCGGCGGACCTGACCCCGCCCTTGTCGCCGCCGCATGCATATCGAAAAATTTAAATAAGCGCTTATCTATAAATGGGCCATGATGCTGACCTGGGCATTCGCCAAGGCGATCGCACCGAAGCCGGCGCGCCTCACATGGCCGCTGTTGCTGGCGACGGCATTCACCGGGCCGGACTGGCTGACCGGCGGTGCTGATGGGCTGGAGGCGTCGGTGGGCACGCTGCTGGTGCTGATCGTGCTGAGCGCGGCCTTCCTTTGGCCACGAAAGGGCCGGTCCTGACTCGCCTTGTATTGTTTGTTTGCATCATGAACACGGTCGTTGTTCTTTTGCAACGAGCAAAGTTTATTTTGGTGCGGTGCGTCATAATTCTCCAATTGGAGTAGTATGGGCGCCATGGACACCGTAACCCACCCTGCGAACCAATCGATGAGCACCATCACCTTCGACAGCGACATCATGGAATACCAGAAAGATCTCGATGCGCGCGGCCTGAACTGCCCCTTGCCGATCCTGAAGGCAAAGAAGGCGCTGGCCGAGATGGCCACTGGTGAAGTGCTGCGCATCGTCGCGACTGATTCGGGCTCCGTGCGCGACTTTCAGGCGTTTGCCAAGCAGACCGGCAATGCGTTGTTGTCGCACACGCAAAACGGCCTCGAGTTCACTTTTTTGATGCGCCGCAAGTAAGTAGATTCCTAACGGGCGCTCGTCCGCGTCAGCATCGTTCCCGCGCGAACCTATACCACCTTTTTTTGTGTTGCAATAACCGAAGTCCACGTGCGCTCGTGTTCAGCATGGGAATTAGGGGTTTTGCTCTAACCAAAAAACGCACGATCGTGCTTTAATTTGGCCTTGAGGGCGTTTTTCTCTTATAATCTAGGCCACTTAGTCTTTACCAAATTTCCATTTTTCCAAAGGCACCCCATGAAAGTCCTGGTTCCCGTCAAACGTGTGGTCGACTATAACGTCAAGGTCCGCGTCAAGTCCGACGGCAGCGGCGTCGATATCGCCAACGTCAAAATGTCGATGAATCCGTTCGACGAGATCGCACTCGAAGAAGCGATGCGCCTGAAGGAAGCCGGCAAGGTCACCGAAGTGATCGCGGTATCGTGCGGCGTGACGCAAGCCCAGGAAACGCTGCGCACCGGGATGGCGATCGGCGCCGACCGCGCGATCCTGGTCGAGACCTCGGCCGACCTGGAGCCGCTGGCGGTGGCCAAGCTGCTCAAGGCAGTCGCCGACAAGGAACAGCCGCAGCTGATCATCCTCGGCAAGCAGGCGATCGACGACGACTCCAACCAGACCGGCCAGATGCTGGCTGCCTTGCTGGGCTGGCCGCAAGCGACGTTCGCGTCGAAAGTGGTGCTGGAAGAAGGCAAAGTCACCGTGACCCGCGAAGTCGACGGCGGCCTGGAAACGCTGGCCCTGACGCTGCCTGCGATCATCACCACCGACCTGCGCCTGAACGAGCCGCGCTACGTGACGCTGCCGAACATCATGAAGGCGAAGAAGAAGCAGCTCGACGTGGTCAAACCGGAAGACCTGGGCGTCGACGTGGCGCCGCGCCTGAAGACGCTGAAAGTGGTGGAGCCGGCCAAGCGCTCGGCCGGCATCAAGGTGCCCGACGCGGCGACCCTGGTGGCCAAGCTGCGCACCGAAGCCAAAGTAATCTGATCGCGGGCTCGGCGCCCCCCGGCTGTCCCACACAAAAGAATAGGAAACATCATGACCGCATTAGTCATTGCTGAACACGACAACGCATCCCTGAAGGGAAGCACCCACCACACCGTCACCGCGGCTGCGCAGTGCGGCGGCGAAGTCCACCTGCTGGTCGCCGGCAGCAACTGCGCCGCCGCCGCGGCGCAGGCAGCAGCCATCGCCGGCGTCACCAAAGTGCTGGTCGCCGATGCGGCGCACTTTGCCGACGGCCTGGCCGAAAACGTCGCCGAGCAGGTGCTGGCGGTGGCATCGAGCTACTCGCACATCCTCGCCCCGGCGACCGCCTACGGCAAGAACATCCTGCCGCGCGTGGCCGCCAAGCTGGACGTCGCCCAGATCTCCGAGATCACCAAGGTCGATTCGCCCGATACCTTCGAGCGTCCGATCTACGCAGGCAACGCGATCGCCACCGTGCAATCGTCCGACAAGGTCAAGGTCATCACCGTGCGCGGCACCGGCTTCGATTCGGCGCCTGCTACCGGCGGCTCGGCTGCAATCGAAACCATCACCGCCGTCGGCGATTCGGGCAAGTCGAGCTTCGTCGGCCGCGAGCTGGCCAAGTCGGATCGTCCTGAACTGACCGCGGCGAAGATCATCGTTTCCGGCGGCCGCGGCATGGGCTCGGGCGAAAACTTCAAGATCCTCGAGCCGCTGGCCGACAAGCTGGGCGCGGCCATGGGCGCATCGCGCGCCGCGGTCGACGCGGGCTTCGTGCCGAACGACTGGCAGGTTGGCCAGACCGGCAAGATCGTCGCGCCGGCGCTGTACATCGCGGTGGGCATTTCCGGCGCGATCCAGCACCTGGCCGGCATGAAGGATTCGAAGACCATCGTCGCCATCAACAAGGATCCGGAAGCGCCGATCTTCTCGGTGGCCGATTACGGCATCGTGGGCGACCTGTTCGACGTGGTGCCGGACCTGGTCAAGCAGCTCGGTTAATCAAGTCGCACTGATCGAAACCGCGCGCTTCACGTAACAACAAACGCAAAACAACGTCGTTCCCGGGCTCGGCGCCACGCCAACGAATCAATCGGGCGCGGTCGCGGTTCAAATGGGGTATAGGTTCCCGCCAAGGGGCGCCGAGCCCGGGAACGACGTTTTTGGGCCGCGAGTCAACGCATCGTGCGATCTGCGCCGAGACAAAATTTAGGAGATCAAGGTGAGCTACAAAGCCCCGCTGAAAGACATGCTGTTCGTGATGAACGAACTGGCCGGACTGTCCACCATCAACCAGCTGCCCGGCTGCGAAGACGCCACCGCCGACACGGTCGAAGCGGTGCTCGAAGAGAACGCGAAATTCTGCAGCAACGTGGTCGCGCCGCTGAACCACGACAGCGACAAGGCGCCGAGCTTCTGGCATGACGGCCAGGTCACCACCGCCAAGGGCTTCAAGGACGCCTTCAAGGGCTTCGGCGAAGCCGGCTGGCAGGGCGTGCAGCATCCGTCCGAATTCGGCGGGCAGGGCTTGCCGAAGCTGGTCGCCACGCCGTGCATCGAAATGCTCAACGCGTCGTCGATTTCGTTCGCCCTGGTCGCGCTGCTGACCGACGGCGCCATCGAAGCGCTGCTGACGGCCGGCTCGGACGCGCAGAAGGCGCTGTTCCTCGAGCCGCTGATCTCGGGCAAATGGACCGGCACCATGAACCTCACCGAGCCGCAGGCCGGTTCCGACCTGGCCGCCGTGCGCACCCGCGCCGTGCCGCAGGGCGATGGCACCTACAAGGTTTTCGGCACCAAGATCTTCATCACCTACGGCGAGCATGACATGGCCGAGAACATCATCCACCTTGTGCTGGCGCGTACGCCGGACGCGCCGCCGGGCGTGAAGGGGATCTCGCTGTTCCTGGTGCCGAAGTTCCTGGTCAACGCCGACGGTTCGCTCGGTGCGCGCAACGATGCGCACTGCGTCTCGATCGAGCACAAGCTGGGCATCAAGGCCAGCCCGACCGCGGTGCTGCAGTTCGGCGACCACGGCGGCGCCATCGGCACGCTGGTCGGCGAAGAGAATCGCGGCCTCGAATACATGTTCATCATGATGAACGCGGCGCGCTTTGCGGTCGGCATGCAGGGCATCGGCCTGGCCGACCGCTCCTACCAGCAGGCGGTGGCGTTCGCAAAAGACCGCGTACAGTCGCGCGACCTGGCCGGCTCGAGCGGCCCGGTGTCGATCATCCACCATCCTGACGTGCGCCGCATGCTGATGTCGATGCGCGCCCACGTCGAGGCGGCGCGCGCGCTGGCGTATGTCGGCGCCGGCATCAGCGACCTGGCGCACTTCCATCCGAACGCCGATACGCGCGCAGCCAACCTGGCGGTGTACGAGTACCTGGTGCCGGTCATCAAAGGCTGGTCTACCGAGATGTCGCAGGACGTCACGCGCGACGGCGTGCAGGTCCACGGCGGCATGGGCTTCATCGAAGAAACCGGCGCCGCCCAGCACTTCCGCGACGCCAAGATCCTGACCATTTACGAAGGCACCACCGCGATCCAGGCCAACGACCTGGTGGGACGCAAGACGGTGCGTGACGGCGGTGCAGTCGCCAAAGGCATCATCGCGCTGGTGCGTGCCACCGAGGCGCAGCTGGCAAGCGCCGGCGGCGCCGACTTCGGGGCGATCGGGCGCCAGCTGGCAGAGGGCAGCGCCGCGCTCGAAGCAGTGGTCGATTTCATGGTCGCGAACATCAAGTCCGACATCAAGGGCGTGTTCGCCGGCAGCGTGCCGTACCTGCGGCTGGCCGGCATCGTGCTGGGCGGATGGCAGATGGCGCGCGCGGCGCTGGTCGCGCAGCAGAAGCTCGATGCGGGCGACGGCGATGCGGCCTTCTACAAGGCGAAGATCGCCACCGCGCGCTTCTTCGCCGACCACATCCTGTCGCAGGCGGCGGGGCTGCGTACGTCGATCGTGGACGGCAGCGCCGGCGTGCTGGCGCTGGCCGAAGACCAGTTCTGACCGGCTTGTCGGTCGTTCAAGGAAAGCAGCCTAGCGGCTGCTTTTTTTTCACCTCGAGTATTGCAATATTTGCTGGCAAAGAGAAACGTTGTCAAAAAATTTCTCTCATCCCGCCTGGTCCGGATGATTTCGGCGCGCGCATTTGATGTATCTTAGGTGCACTGGCGCTACGGCAACTATTTCACCGAGGCCGCAACAACCACAGGAACGAATCTTGAAACCAGCGACTCTCTCGTTACAGCTGTCGGCTCTTTGCCTGACTGGCGCCATGCTCGCCGCGTGCGGCGGTGGGGGCGGCGCTCCCTCCACAGTGACCCAGACCCCGCCGGTGACCACGCCGATCCCTCCGGCGCCGACCGACTGCGTGGTGCGCATCGTCGCGGACAGCACAATCGAAGCCGGCAAGACCGCCGGCGCGACCGTGCAGACCTGCAGCGGCGGAAAAATGGCGGATATCACCTGGAGCCAGGTGAGCGGTCCCGCAGTCAGCCTGCCGGCGGCGCGCAGCCCGACGGTGTCGTTCGAGCCGGCCGCCAGCGGCGCCGTGCGCCTGCGCGCGGACGTCGTGCTGGCCGACGGCAGCACGGGCAGCGCGACGTCCGACATCGCGGTCTCGGCGGCGCCTGCCGGCAGCTTCATCACCGTGCGCGCCGATCATTCGGTGCGCCCGGAAACCGACACCTCGGTGCGCGCCTGGCCGACGCTGGTCGGCGGCGACACCGTGCGCGACATCGTCTGGACCCAGATTGCCGGCCCCGCCGTCACGATGGATACGACCAACAACCGCCTGCTGATGTTCAAGACGCCGAAGGTCGACGCCGACACCGTGCTTAAGTTCCGCGCCGTGATGACGACCAGCGCCGGGCGCCAGGACCAGGACGAAGTGACGATCGGCGTCGAAACGCAGGCGGCGCTGCCGGACGGGTATATGTTCGCATCGACCGAGCGGGTCCACCCGTACCGCTCGGGCGCCGTGTACAGCGGCGTGCTGGCGCGCTGCGCCTACGACATCAGCCTGTACTACCTCGATTCGGTGCGCAATAATTTTTGCAGCGCCGGCACCTTGCCGCTGTTGCAGGCCGAAGCCGGCCCGGGCGCGGTCCCGAGCGTGGCCCAGATCATGGGCCGGGTGCTGGTGTCGCACGATTTCCTCGGCGCTAATTTCGAGCAGTTCCTGCTGACCCAGGATCCGCACCAGGACTTCCGCCGGCTGCTGGCCGGCGTGTCGGCGATCGTGATCGGTTCGCACGTGCGCCCGAGCTACTACACCGCGGCCACCGGCGCCATCTACCTCGACGCCAACAACGCCTGGCTGACGCCGGAGCAGCGCGACGTGGTCACCGAAGTGCCGGACTATCGCCTGGCCTTCGACGACCTGCTCAACTACACCAGTTTCGGCCGCCAGGTGAAGAACAACGATTATGCGCGGCGCAGCTTCCCGTCCACTTCGCGCATCACCCGCACCAATGAAGAATTGGTGCTCGACCTCGGGCGCCTGCTGTATCACGAACTGAGTCACGCGAGCGATTTCGCGCCGCCCGACCAGCGCACGATGAACCCGTCGCAGTCGATTTATGCCAATGTGGTCGGGCGCATCGTTGCGCGCAGCTTGCCGTCGGATGTGCTGGCGGCGCTGTATCCATTGACGTCGGCCGAGATGAAGGCGCTGGGACAGGTGCTGTACCAGGGCGCCACGGCCACCGACGTGCAGAAGGCCTACACCGCCACCGATGTCGGCCGCTTCTTTGCCTCCGATCGCGCCTCGGACGACTACGCCTACTCGATCTACCAGGACAATAATTCGCGCGAGGACCTGGCGATGCTGTTCGAGGAATTCATGATGAGCTACCGGCACGGGGTGCAGTACGACCTCGCCTTCGTCAATCCGTATACCGAAGACATGACGTTCGACCAGGCGATCGTCGGATGGGGCGAGCGGGGCAGGATTGCCGAGCCGGCGATCAAGCCGCGCATCAAGCTGGTGGTGCAGCGGATCGCGCCGTGGATCGACCCGGCAGTGGTGGACAGCCTGCCGGCGCCGATCATGATGAAGCCGGGCGTCAGCTGGACCGGCAACCTGGTGCTGGGACCGGTTCCCGCGATGTCGAAGCTGGCGAGCCAGCAGTTCGGCGCCGGCAGCCCGGCGCCGCGCGCCTTGCGCGACGATGTGAAGACGCGGCGCCTGCACCAGTAAGGCGGCGCCGCCATGGGTGCGTTGACGTGCCGAGTCTTCATGCACGCGCCGCGGTCCAAGGGCCGGGGGCAGGTCCGGCAGATCTGACCCCGGGCTTGTCGCCGCACCGGGCGCTTGCCGCGTTTCGTCGGCAGGTCAGCCGTAGGCGCCGCCGGTGTAGAGCAGGTCGAACAGGCGCGAGATGGTGGCGATCAGGGTGGTGCAGCCCACCAGCATGGTGGCCACCAGGATCAGCGCCAGCGGCCAGTTCGAATCGGACTTGCGGCCCGAGCCGGCGTTGTAGCGCGCGTCGAATTTCTCGTCCGGCAACAGGCCGACGACCAGCGCCTCGAGGAAGCCGGCGATGGCCGACAGCAGGATCGGCAGCAGCTTGTAGAACGGATCGGCGCCCGGCATCGTGCCCACCACCAGGCCCGCCAGCGGCAGGCTGCACAGGTGCAGCAGTCCCAGCTTGTCCGTGGCCCCGCGCAGGTAAAAGCGGTGGGCGCCGGCCGCGCCGAACAGCATGGCGAGGAGGGCGGCGGCGGTCTTGTTCTTGTGCGGCTGGTGCGGGGATGACATGAAAATGAGCAACCTTTGATCGGGAAAGCAGGCAGTATCGGTCAAAAAGCGTTGCGAAGCACGGCTTTTCCCCCAAATTCGTTTTGCCGGAAAGGCCAGAAATCGGCGATAATGCTCGACTTCGGCCCGAATTGCGCGCCCGTCTTCATTACCGCTTGCTGCTGTGCGGCATTGCGCGCTATAATTGTCGGCTTTTTCCGCCCAGCATAACTTTTTGGATTTAATTATGGTCGTTATTCGTTTAGCTCGTGGAGGCGCCAAAAAGCGCCCGTTCTTCAACATCGTTGCAACGGACTCGCGCAATCGCCGCGACGGCCGCTTCATCGAGCGCATCGGTTTCTACAACCCGATGGCAGCAGGTGGCGAAGTTGGCCTGCGTATCACCGCAGACCGTCTGGCTTACTGGCAAGGCGTTGGCGCACAACTGTCGCCAACCGTCGCCCGCCTGGTGGCTTCGCAGCCAGCAGTAGCAGCGTAATTTTGCTGGTTCAGGTTTGACCGATTCGGCGGCATCCGGGGTGCAACTCCCCGACGACCTGACGCAAGTCGGGTATGTTTCGGGCGCCTACGGCGTCACCGGTTCGATACGGGTCACCCCGTTTTCGGCCGACGCGGATGCGCTGCTGAACGTGAAGACCTGGTGGCTGGATAAACCCGGCCTGCACTCCGTGACCGTACGGACGGCAAAACTGCACGGCGGCGACGTCGTGGCCCAGTTGGTCGGCGTGGTAGGGCGGGATGCCTCCGAGGCGCTGAAAGGCGCCCAGGTAACGATCCCGCGCAGCCAGTTCCCGGAACTGCCAGCCGAAGAGTATTACTGGTCCGACCTGATCGGACTCGAAGTCGTGAATTTGCAAGGTGAAGCCTTAGGGCAGGTCACCGACATGATGGACAACGGCGTGCAATCGATCTTCCGGATAACTCCGGCGGCCGATGCCGCGGCGGCCGATGCAACTGCCGACGCGAAAGCGCCGGAACGGCTGATCCCGTATGTTGACCAGTACGTCAAGACGATCGATCTTGCAGCCAAAAAAATTACTGTGGACTGGGGCCTGGATTATTAAGGCGTCGTCGACGAAGCGAATCATGAAGCGAAAACGCGATGCAATTTGACGTCGTGAGCTTGTTTCCCGAAATGTTCGCCGCATTGACGCAGTCGGGTGTGACCCGCCGCGCGTACGAGCAGCAGCGCTGGGGCCTGTCGCTGTGGAATCCACGGGATTTCACCACCGACAATCACCGCACCGTGGACGACCGCCCGTATGGCGGCGGTCCCGGCATGGTGATGCTGGCCAAGCCGCTCGAAGCGGCGATCGTCGCGGCGAAACAGCGCCAGGTTGCGCTCGGGCTGGCCACGCCGCGGGTGGTGTTCATGTCGCCGCAAGGCCGGCCGCTGACCCACGAACGGGTGATGCAACTAAAAGACGAGCCGGGCCTGGTGGTGCTGTGCGGACGCTACGAAGCGGTCGACCAGCGTTTGCTGGACCGGGTCGTGGATGAAGAAATCAGCCTCGGCGATTTCGTGCTGTCGGGCGGCGAATTGCCGGCGATGGCGCTGATGGATGCGGTGGTGCGGCAGTTGCCCGGCGTGCTGGGCGACGATGCCTCGGCGATCGAAGACAGCTTTGTCAACGGCCTGCTCGATTCGCCCCATTACACCCGGCCCGAGACGTATGAAGGCGTGAGCGTACCGCCAGTGCTCATGGGTGGCAACCACGCCGAGATCGTCAAGTGGCGGCGCCAGCGGATGCTCGAAGCGACTGCGCGCAAGCGGCCCGATTTGCTGGCCAAGGCCCGCGCGGCGGGCGTCTTGAGCAAGGCGGATGAAAAGTTTTTGGCAGGTTTATGAAAACCTGTCGCAGCAGCAGTACCTTGCGGGCATGTCGCCCGCCTGTTTTAACCCCATCCTCTACTGGGCGAATGCAGCGCCAGCACGATGGTCAATGGAGTCATAAAAATGAACCTGATTCAAACTCTTGAGCAAGAAGAAATTGCCCGTCTGGGCAAGACTATTCCTGACTTCGCACCAGGCGATACCGTTATCGTCAATGTCAACGTAGTCGAAGGCACCCGCAAGCGCGCCCAGGCATACGAAGGCGTGGTGATCTCCCGTCGCAACCGTGGCCTGAACTCGAACTTCATCGTTCGCAAGATCTCGTCCGGCGAAGGCGTTGAGCGTACGTTCCAGCTGTATTCCCCGCTGATCGCATCGATCGAAGTCAAGCGTCGTGGTGATGTCCGCCGCGCCAAGCTGTACTATCTGCGTGAGCGTTCGGGTAAATCCGCGCGTATCAAAGAGAAGCTGCCAATGCGTCGCGTTGCAACTTCGGCCGCTGCCAAGTAATAATAGCGTCTGCGTTGCGACTAAGGCATCCGCAAGGGTGCCTGGAAAAAGGCATCCACTGGATGCCTTTTTTGTTTTTAGCTGGAGGAAACGCGCTTGCCCAAGCTTCCATTCGACCCCGAGCAGTTACCGATCGACAGTATCGCCGGCGAAGACCCGGTCGCGCCCGAGCGCCTGACCGCCGACTGGCTGCGCAGCCACTTTGCCGCCCCGCCCGAGTGGCAGCCCGAGGCGCTGGACGAGTCGGTAGGGCGGCGCCCGGTGATGATCCCGGCGGCGGTGCTGATCCCGCTGGTAGCGCGTCCCGACGGCCTGACCATGCTGCTGACGCAGCGTACTGCCCACCTGAACACCCATGCCGGCCAGATCAGCTTTCCGGGCGGGCGCGCCGAAGACAGCGACGCTTCGCCCGCCGACACGGCGCTGCGCGAGGCGCAGGAAGAGATCGGCCTGGACCGCAGCCACGTCGAAATCATCGGCCGGCTGCCGGACTACCTGACCGGCACCGGCTACCACGTAGTGCCGGTGGTAGGGCTGGTCACGCCGCCATTCGAGCTGGTGGCCGATCCGAACGAGGTGGCCGAGATCTTCGAAGTGCCGCTGGCCTACCTGATGAATGGCGCGCACCACCGGCGCCTGTCGATCGACTTGCCGAGCGGCGGGCGGCGCAGCTTCTACGCGATGCCGTACGAGCGCTTCTTCATCTGGGGCGCGACGGCCGGCATGCTGCGCAACCTGTTCCACTTCCTGCGTGCCTGATCGTAGGACTAAACCGGGTCAGACCCGTTTTTATGCAATCAAACCCGCACCGGCGCCGGTTTTCAAACGGGTCTGACCTCATTTTTGGAATGTTGCGCCAACGTTCGGGCGATGCCTCAAAATTGGACATTTTTCGACATCATTCGGCGAAAAATAGCATGAATATGCTGCCGGATTGCTGAAATTATAATGAATTTGTGCGAATGTCGGCGCCAGGCACAGCAAAATTTCCGATTGCCAGCGATGACTGCCGCCCTGGCGCGGTCAAACAATCGATAAGTTTGATTCTGGCGATGCTCTGCGCTATCGTAGCGGGGCTGGATAGTATTGCTTCAATTCACAAAAGGACGCTTCGATGACTTTTCTCTCCATTCTGTGCGCGCTGCTGATCGAGCAACTCAAGCCCCTGCGCGCAGATAACATGATTTATGCCGAGATCAAAAGTTTCGCAATGCGCATGGAAGGCTGGTTCAACGCCGGCGACGCGAGCAACGGCCGCCTCGGCTGGTTCCTGATGATGGCGGCCCTGATGGGCCCCACCGCGCTCATCTATTGGGTGCTGCTGCGCTATAACCTGGTGTTCGCCGCCTTCGCCTGGAACGTGCTGATCGTCTACCTCACGCTCGGCTTCCGCCACTACAGCCATTACTTCACGTCAATCCAGATGGCGCTCAATGCCGGCGACGAGCCGACCGCGCGCACCCTGCTTGCCGAATGGACCAAGCTCGACACCGTGGGCATGGAAAGCACCGAGATCACCCGCCTGGCCGTCGAAAAATCGCTGGTGACCACCCACCGCAACGTGTTCGGCGTGTTCTTCTGGTTCCTGATGCCGCTTGGGCCGGCTTGCGCGGTGATGTACCGCGTGGCCGAGTACCTGGCGCGCGCCTGGAACGAGCCCGACCACATGCGCAACGAGGCCTTCGGCCAGTTCGCCGCCAAGGCCTTCTACTGGATCGACTGGATGCCGGTGCGCCTGACCGCCGTCGCCTTTGCCGTGGTCGGCAACTTCGAAGACGCGATCTATGCCTGGCGCAACTTCGCCCACCGCTGGGCCGACGAGGCCAAGGGCATCATCCTGACCGCCGGCGGCGGCGCGATGGGCGTGCGCCTCGGCACCCCGTATGAGAACGCATCCGGCGTCGTGTTGCCGGCCGATGCGGCCACCGTCGATTCGCTCGACACCGAAGCCGAAGTGTTGCCCGGCGTCGAGCCGAATGTGCGCGCCCTGCAGAGCACTGTGGGTTTGGTGTGGCGCGCCCTGCTGCTGTGGATGATGCTACTGTTGCTGTTGTCCGGCGCCGTCTGGCTGGGCTAGGTCACCGCACGGCGCAGGGCGGGGCGCCCGTTTTTCGGACTTCAAGTCTTCTATAAGATATAATACTGCGTCAACCGCCCGGTGCTGATCCCGGGCCCATTCACGCAGCATTCTTGCCCGAACAAGCCGCCCAATGGACGAGTCACCGCAAATCAAGAAAGAACTCGCTGAAGAGTTCTTCATTCTTGGCGTCACCAGCGATGGCAGGCAGTTTCGTCCCAGCGACTGGGCCGAACGCCTGTGCGGCGTGATGTCCTGCTTTCGGCCGCCAGGTTCTTCCGGCGGGCGCAATGCGCACCTGCAGTTTTCCCCTTACGTCCGCCCGACCGTACTGAACGGCACCAGGGCGGTGGTGGTCGACGCCGCCCTCAAGAACATCGAACCGCTGGCGTATCACTTCGTCGTCGACTTCGCCAAAGATAACGACTTGCAAGTTGTCGAGGCCTGCATCCTGCCCGAGCCCACCGCGGAATCGTAGGCAATCCGCTTGCTGATTTGAGCAAGATCAAGGCCGCTGCAGAATGCGCGCATTAGCGTTATGCTGATACTGCGCGGCCCTGTTCGCGCGCAAGGACAAGCCGGGAGAACGCCATGCAAATCGGTAAAATCTGCACCACTCACCCCATTGTTTGTACCCGCGAGGAGAGCGTCCAGGGCGTCGCGTTGATGATGCGCACGCACCACGTGGGAGACCTGATCGTGGTCGACCAGCCCGACGGCGAGCGCACGCCGCTCGGCATTCTCACCGACCGCGACATCGTCGTGTCGGTGATCGCGCTCGGACTCGATCCGGCCAGCCTGCTGGTCGGCGACATCATGAACGACGACTTGCTCACTTGCAGCGAAAACGACGACGTCTACGAGACCATCGAACGGATGCGCCTGCGCGGCATCCGGCGCGTGCCGGTGGTCGACGCCGCCGGCCTGCTGATGGGCGTGGTCAGCGTCGACGACCTGCTCGAATTCCTGGCCGAGGAAATGGGCGAGCTGGCCCGCATCGGTCCGCACCAGCAGGCGCAGGAGAAGCGCGCCCGCCACTGACGACCACCTGTTGGGTCTGCTACTATCCGGTAACCGCCGCCGGGCCATGCGCGCTGCGCATGGCCGCGCGCGGCGGCGATCCACTTTTCGCGAGATTGCATGAACCTGAACAGCTGCACGCCAGGCGCCCGCGCGCGCCTGCTGGCGGGCGCCGTGGCGCTATTGACGTCGAGCGCCGCCTCCGCCCTGGCCCTGCCGAAGGGCGTCGCGCAAGGGCCCTCGGTCGAGGGCATCACCGAATACCGCCTGCCCAACGGGCTGAAGGTTCTGCTGTTCCCGGACGCGTCCAAGCCCACCGTGACCGTCAACGTCACCTACCTGGTCGGATCGCGCCACGAGAACTACGGCGAGACGGGCATGGCGCACCTGCTCGAACACCTGATGTTCAAGGGGACGCCGAACAACCGCGCCATCACCCAGCAGTTTGCCGAGCGCGGCATGCAGTTCAACGGCACCACCTCGCTCGACCGCACCAATTACTACGAGGTGTTCCAGGCCGGCCAGGACAACCTGAAATGGGCGCTGCAGATGGAGGCCGACCGCATGGTCCATTCCTTCATCGGGCGCAAAGACCTCGACTCCGAAATGACCGTGGTGCGCAACGAGTACGAGAGCGGCGAGAATTCGCCCAGCGCGGTACTGATGAAGCGCATGCAGAGCGTCGCCTACGACTGGCACGCCTACGGCCGCGCCACCATCGGCAACCGCAGCGACATCGAGAATGTCGGCATCGGCAACCTGCAGGCCTTCTATCGCACCTGGTACCAGCCGGACAACGCGGTGCTGCTGGTGGCCGGCAAATTCGATCCGGCGCAGACGCTCGGCTTCATCGCCCAGAAGTTCGGCGCGATCCCGAAGCCGGCACGCCAGTTGCCCAAGTTCTGGACGGTCGAGCCGACCCAGGACGGCGAGCGCAGTTTCAGCGTGCGCCGCCAGGGCGATGTGCAGATTGTCGCGTTGGGCTATAAGGTGCCGTCGGCGCTGCACGACGACAGCGACGTGCTCAGCTTCGCGTCCGACATCCTCGGCAACGGCCCGGCCGCGCGCCTGCATAAACTGCTGGTCGACAGCGGCAAGGCGAGCGAGGTGTTCGCCTTCGGCCAGACCGGCTATGCGCCAGGGCTGCAGCTGTTCGGCGCGGTGGTGAAGAAGGGCGATCCGATCGAACCGGTACGCGCCGCGATGACCGCCGCGGTGGAGGACTTCGCGCGCAATCCGGCCACGCCCGAGGAGCTCGAGCGGGTGCGCCGCAATATCACCAATGAGATCGACAAGAGCCTGAACGATCCGCAGCGCGTCGGCGTGGCGCTGTCCGAAGTGATCGCGCTGGGGGACTGGCGCCTGTACTTCGTCGGGCGCGAACGCATCGCCACCATCAGCGCGGAGGATGTGGCCAAGGTGTCGGGCCGCTACCTGCGGCGCGACAACCGGGTGACCGGCTACTTCGTCCCGGATGACGCGCCGCAACGCGCCGAGCTGCCGGCGGCGCCCAGCGTGGAGAGCCTGCTGAAGAACTTCAAGCCGCGCGCCGCATCGCTGGTGTCGGAAAATTTCGAGCCGAGCCAGGAAAACATCATGAAGCGCACGCGCCTGCTGACGGTGGGCGGCGTCAAACTCGCGCTGCTGCCCAAGAAGAACCGCGGCGAGGCGGTGTCGGTCGAATTCGTGCAGCATTTCGGCGACGAGAAAAACCTGTTCGGCAAAGGCGCGGTGCCGACACTGACCGATGCCATGCTGATGCGCGGATCGAGCAAGTACAGCCGCATCGCGCTGGCCGATGAATTCGACCGGCTCAGGATTTCCGGTAGCCCGCATCACTTCGAGACCACCCGCAGCAACCTGGCTGCGGCGCTGCGGCTGGTGGCGCACGTGCTCAAGGAACCGGCCTTCCCCGAGAGCGAATTCGAACAGCTGCGCCAGCAGACGCTGGTCGGCATCGAGTCGAGCCGCAGCGAGCCGCAGTCGCTTGCCTCGCGCGCGCTGGCCGAGCACTTCAACATCTACCCGCGCGGCGACGTGCGCGCCGAGACCACCATCGAGGAAGACATCGCCGACACCCGCGCGGCCACGCTCGACCAGCTGAAAGCCTTCCACCGCGAATTCTACGGCGCGGCGCCGGCCGAACTGGCGATCGTCGGCGACTTCGACGCCGACGCGATCGTGCCGCTGGTCGACGAGCTGTTCGGGAAATGGGTGGCGCCGGCACACGCGGCGCCGGTGCTGCGCCGGCACGCGGAAGTCGCGCCGGTGCGCAAGATACTCGACACGCCGGACAAGGAGAATGGTTTCTATACCGCGCGCCTGAACCTCGACCTGAATATCGAGGATGCCGATTTCCCTGCGCTGACGCTGGCCAATTACATCTTCGGCGAGGGGGGCCTGAAGTCGCGCCTGATGGACCGCATCCGCCAGAAGGACGGCCTGTCCTACGGCGGCGGATCGCAGCTGACGCCGGGTGAGCTTGACCGCGCGGGCATGTTCGGCATCAGCGCCATCGCGGCGCCGCAGAACCTGCGCAAGCTCGACGCCGCGGTGCGCGACGAACTGGCGCGCGCGCTGAAGGGCGGCTTCACCGCGGCCGAACTGGCCGGCGCCAAATCGGGCATGCTGCAGCAGCGCGTGCAGAACCGCTCGGAGGATCCGGTGCTGGCCGCCGGCTGGACCAGCTATCTGTACCGCGGCAAGACCTTCGAATGGAGCCGCCAGTTCGAACAGAAACTGGCGGCCGTGACGCTGCCGCAGCTGAACGCGGCCTTCCGCAAGGCGATCGACCCGGAAAAACTGAGCGTGGTGATGGCCGGAGATCAGCAAAAGGCAACACCGGGGCCTAAATAGTTTCCTGCATACTAAGCAAACTCCCATATTTGTTTGATTGAATTGCCATACGGCGGTATCATGTTGCCATAGGGCAGCAAAAGCTGCCTTTGTTCAATATATGGGGTGCGTGATGGTTGGCAAGAACAAACTGCAACGGGATATCTCGTTCGAAGGCAAGGTTGTGCTGGTGACTGGCGCGGCGGGCGGCATCGGTCGCGCCACCGCGCTCGCCTTCGGACGCGCCGGCGCCTGCGTCGTGGTGGCCGACATGTCGGTCGACGGCGGCCACGCGACGGCGGCGATGATCGTCGAAGCCGGCGGCAAGGCGCTGTTTGTTCAGACCAACGTGACGCGCGCGGCCGAAGTGGAAGCGCTGATCGACAAGACGGTGTCCTACTACGGCCGGCTCGACTGCGCGTTCAATAACGCCGGCATCGAAGAAGAGCACTTGCTGCTTGCCGACGGCGACGAAGCGCTGTTCGACCGCATCATGAACGTCAACGTCAAGGGCGCCTGGCTGTGCATGAAGTACGAGATCCGCCAGATGCTCAAGCAGGGCGGCGGGGCGATTGTCAACACGGCCTCGGTGGCCGGGCTGGTGGGCGCTCCGACGCAGGCGATCTACGCGGCCAGCAAGCACGCCGTGGTGGGGATGACCAAGACCGCGGCCGCCGAATATGGCCGCGACGGGATTCGCGTGAACAGCGTGTGTCCGGGCGTGATCAACACGCCGATGCTGGCGCGTGCGCTCGAGCGCGATCCGACCCGCCAGAAGAAGCTGCGCAACCTGCATCCGATCGGCCGTTTCGGCGAAGCCGCGGAAATCGCCAATGCGGCGCTGTGGCTGTGCTCCGACCAGGCCTCGTTCGTGACCGGGCACCAGCTGATGGTCGATGGCGGCCTGACCGCGATTTAGCGGGCTAAGCCAGCGTGAAGTGTGGGGCCGCGCGGCGATGGCGGAAAGCGCCCGCTGCGGCGACAATCCCGGGGTCAGGTCCGCCGGACCTGACCCCGGCCCTTGGACCGCTGCGCTCGCGCAATGGCAGGAAACGCCTGCGGATAAGATTGGGCTGATGGTTACTTCGGCCGCGGCGCCCGCAGCCTGCGGTCCGGCGCCGACAATCGTCCCGCCCTCAATTCGCCGACCGCCTTGCCCACCGCGCGGGCCACGTTGCGCACCTCTTCCTGGAAATCGGTATCGCGGTCGAACGCTTCGTGGCTTTCCGCATACGATTCATAGTAGCCGACGTAGCGGTCCAGCCGCGCGAAACTGCCGGCGTCGATCAGTCCCATCCAGTCCAGCCAGTCCGACAGGCCGCGCCGCGTGCCTTCAGTCCCGGCCACGTCGCCATGCACGATCAGCCCATAGGTGCGGTCCTGCAGGTGCTTCGGATAATCCCAGCCAGCCAGTTCGAGTTCCTTCGCTTCCTCCGCCTTCTTGCCGTGCGTCGTGGTGGGATCGGGATTGCCGCCGTCGGCGCACACCATCCGGTCGATCATCAGCTTGAGCACCGCGGGCGTCTGGTACCAGTACACCGGCGTCACGATCAGGATGCCGTGCGCCGCGACCCACTTCTCATAGATCTCGTTCATCCAGTCGTTGGTCTGGTGCAGCGAGTGGTTCGGGTAGCAGCTGCACGGCCAATGGCACAAGGGCATCGCGGTCGATACGCAGGCCTTGCAGGGATGGATGTGGCGGTCGTAATCGGAGGTCAATAAACTGAGGTCGAGCATGTCGACTTCAATGCCTTCGGCTTCGAGTATCTCGCGCGCCAGCAGCGTCATGCGATAGGTCTTTGAAATCTCGCCGGGACAGCTGCCGTCGTTCCGGGCCGCGCCATTGATCAGCAGTACGCGCGATTTGGTGGCCGGATTTTTCTGCACCGCCTCGGCCGCCAGCAGCCGCTCGCGCGCCGCTTTCCATTCCACCGACAATTCGTATTCGGGATCGGCGAAGCCCGGGCCGGCCTTCTCGGTGATCGGCGCCTTGTGCGATTCGCTGTAATTGTTCCAGGCGATTTCCTCGACGACGGCGAGCTCGCTGTCGACTTTCTTGAAGGCCGGATCCATGAATGAGCGCGAAAATACCAGATGAAACTCGTCGCGCGCCAGCTTGGCAGGCGCTTGTCCTTTGCGTACGTCAGTCATGCTCAACCTTTCTCGATTTTCCTGAGTATGCGAGAAATGCGCAGCCGATTATGTACGCCATTTAACCGTGGCGCACCGGATGTGCGCGCCAAAGAAAAAAGCTGTGTCACCGTTCAGTGTGGGACCGCGCGGCGATGGCGGCAAGCGCCCAGTGCGGCGACAAACCCGGGGGTGAAGCAGGGGGTTAGTGAAGCGAAGCTTCGCTCCTGCGAAACGGTCGAGCCTTGCAAGACTCGACTCCTTTCAGGTCCGCCGGACCTGACCCCAGCCCGTGGGCCGCGGCGCGTGCATGAAGAGGTGGCGCCTCGACGCCGCAAATCGTCCCACACTTTACGGTGACATGGCTAAGAAAAAAGGCGGGCCGGACCGAAGTCCGAACCCGCCTTTGCGGCAGAATGCGCCGGGATTATTTGACGGCAGGCGCCGGCGCCGCAGCAGCGGCAGGCGCGCGGTTGACCCACAGGATCCAGTACTTGGCCAGGGTCGCAGCGCCGTCGTCGGTCTTGACGCTTTCCAGCGTCTTGATCGCCTCGGCCTTGCGGCCGGCTTTGGCGTAGGCGGCGCCCAGGCGCAGCTTGTAGTCGTCAGGACGCTTGGCGATGCCCTTGGCGATGCCTTGCTCCATCAGCGGGATGCCTTTGTCGAACTGGTCCATCGTGACATAGGCGTAACCGAGGTTGACCAGGCCGGCGCCATCCTTGGCCTTGGCCGCGCCGGCTTCGCCCGAGGCGATGTTCTTGGCGTCGTCGGCCGCGCCCTTGTTCGCGCGGTCGCGCAATTGCTTGTGCTTGGCAGCGTTCGAGCCGGTGCCGAGCACGTTGGCGGTGAAGCCAGCGTCGATGGCTTTCTTCGCTTCGGTCGGGAAGCCGGCGGCCAGCGCCAGTTCGGCCAGCTCGGTGTACTCTTCCGGCGCCATGGCCTTCTGCGCCACCATTTCAAGACGCAGCACATCGATATCGTGCGCCTGGTTGTAGCCCGGGCGGCTCTGCACGCGGTGCAGCAGGTCGGTCCAGTAGTCGTCGGTCGGATACAGCGCGACCAGCTTTTCCATCGCCATCAGGTAGGTGGCGTTGTCTTTCAGCTTGGCCGATGCGCTGGCCAGCAGGCGCAGGTCTTCCAGCGACGGTGGCTGGCCGGCCTTTTCGTTTTCGGCGATCAGCGGCACCAGTTCGTTCTTGGCGGTCGCGAAATCGTTGCTCAGGTAGTAGGAACGGATCAGCGCCGGACGCGCTTTTTCAGGCGTCTTGCTTTCCTTCTGATAGCGCTTGAACCACTCGATCGCCTTGGCGTAGTTCTTGGCGTTGTAGTGGTAGTTGCCCAGCGCGAGGACGAAGTCTGCCTGGTCCTGCGGCGCCATGCGGCCGGAAGCGATCACCGCCTCGAGCGCGGTCATCGCCATCGCATCGTTGTTGGTGGCCGAGCCGAGCGCCAGCTTCATGCGGTCGAGCACGTAGGTTTCGTACGGGGTCTTGTTGGGGAATGCCTCGGCCTGGGTGATGCGGTTCTGCATTTCGGTGTAGTTCTTGTCCGTCATCAGTTGCTTCACCGCGGTCGGGTCGAGCAGCTTGAACAGCTCAGGACGGACGGTGTCCGCGGGCGCCGTTGCAGGCGCGGCGGCCGGCGCCGGGGTCTTCTGCGCGTGGGCGCTCGTCATCAGCGCGGGCGCTGCGTTCAGGCCGATAGCGGCCAGCATCAGGCTGATGCGGGCGAGGCGGAATTGGAACATGGAAAACCCTTCAATCAAAGACAAAAAAATGAGCTGAGGCTGGTACTAACGCTTGGGCGCGGCGATCGGTGCACATGCTGTTCCGATAACGCAAGCCGAAATGAGGGCGTATTGTCCCATAAACCAGACAATGTCACTCTGCAATTGTGCGCGACAATTCCTGATGGAAATGTCGCGCGGCGGAGACTCAGAATCCCGGCACGGGGCAGCGGCCCTGCGCGTCGAGTTCGCCCGACAGCCAGGCGTTGACGGCGTCCAGCGCGGGAGGCGCGAAGCCGTAGGTGATCAGCGCGGGCGCGCCGAAGTCGAGCGCCTGGTAGGGATTCCATAACGCCAGGTGCAGGTCGGGTGTCCAGCCGGCGCGTGCGTTCGGGCCGTAGCGCCGGCGCGAAGTCGAAGCGAGCATCGTGAAGCGGCCGTCGTCGGGCAGCGATTTCCAGTCGAAGCTTTCGGCATCGGGGAAGGTCACCAGCTCGACATCGTACAAGCGGCCCAGCGAGGCGGCCACCGCGGCGGCCGGCACGCCCGCTTCGGACACGCCGTCGCTGACGACATCCTGGCGCACCACCAGGCGCACCTTCGCGCCCGCTGCGGGACGCGTGGCGGCGCCGCGCACGGTCAGGCCGCGGCGCCACGCTTCGGCCATCAGCACGCGGTCGGCAGCGTCTTCGGCGTAGTCGTGCACCTGGCAAGGATAGGTGCGCGCGAGTGCAGACAGGCGCTCGAGGCGCTGCTCGACATCGGCCATGCTCAAGTCGCCGTCATCGATCGCGGCGGCGATCGCGGCAATTGTCTCTTCCTGGATTTCTGGGGAACCGAGGGCCATCACCATGTCGGCGCCGGCCACCAGCGCGTTCACCGCGGCATGGCCTGCGCCGTAGCGGTGGGCGATCGCGTGCATGTCCATCGCGTCGGTGATGATCACGCCGCGGTACTGCCATTGTTCGCGCAGCAGCCCGGTCAGGATGCGGCGCGACATCGTCGCGGGGAATTCGGGATCGAGTTCGGGATACACGATGTGCGCGGTCATCATCGCCGCCGCGAGGCCGGAGGCAAGGCGGAACGGCGCGAACTCGAATTTCTCGAGTTCGGCCAGCGGCTTGTCGACGGTCGGCAGGTCGCGGTGCGAATCGACGCTGGTGTCGCCATGGCCGGGGAAGTGCTTGACGCAGCAGGCCACGCCTTCCGATTCGCTGCCTTCCATCCAGGCCATCGCCAGTTCGGTGGCGCGCTGCGGATCGGCGCCGAAGGAACGCTCGGCGATCACCGGGTTGTGCGGATTGTTGTTCAGGTCCAGCACCGGCGCGAAGTTCCAGTTGAAACCGAGCGCCTTGACCGCGCGCGCCACCGCCGCGCCGACATTGCGCGCCAGCGTGGTGTCGTCGGCCGCGCCGAGCGCCATCGCCGACGGCGGGGCCGGCACCCAGGTCGAACGCACCACCGCGCCGCCTTCCTGGTCGAGCGCGATCAGCGCGTCCGGGCCCATCACCGCGCGCAGCTCGGCGGTCAGGCGCGACAGCTGTGCCGGGTCCACCATGTTCTGGCGGAACAGGCAGACGCCGCGCACGTGGTTCGACTTCAGGAAGTCCGCGCTGGCGGCATCGAGTTCGGTGCCGGCCAGGCGCACCATGATCAGCTGGCCGGCGAGTTTTCTGGAGTCGCTCATGCTTAGTGCGTCTTGGTGACTTTGTTCAGGTGGCGCGGACGGTCAGGATCCATGCCGCGCGCCTTCGACAGCTGGGCGGCCATCACGTAGAACGCCTGCACCGCGACGATCGGATCGAGGTCCGGGGTGGCGGCGACCGGCAAGGTCAGGTCGCGTTCGGCGACGTCGGCCGGCGCGGCGAGCAGCACGCGCGCGCCGCGTCCGCGCATCTCGGTCGCCAGCTGGATCAGGCCGGCCTGGGTAGGGCCGCGCGTTGCGAAGATCAGCAGCGGGTAGCCGTCTTCGATCAGCGCCATCGGGCCATGCTTGATTTCGGCGCCGCTGAATGCTTCGGCCTGCAGCGCCGAGGTTTCCTTGAACTTGAGCGCCGATTCGAGCGCGATCGGAAAACTGATGCCGCGGCCGACCACCATGATATTGCGGGCAGGGGCCAGCACCTCGATCGCTGCCGACCAGTCGGCGCGGGCGGCGATAGCGAGCGCTTCCGGCAACGCGGCCAGGCCCTCGGTCAGTTCGGGATCGTTCTGCCACTGCGCGACCAGGCGCGCGCCGGCCACCAGGCTGGTGATGAAGCTCTTGGTGGCGGCCACGCTCTGCTCCTTACCGGCATGCAGCGGCATCGCCCACTCGGCCGCGTGGGCCAGCGGCGAATCGATCTCGTTGACCAGCGCGATGGTGGTCGCGCCGCCATCGCGGAAGTAGCGGATCGGCTCGACCACGTCCGGGCTCTGGCCCGATTGCGAGATCGCGATGGTCAGCGTGTCGCGGGTCACCAGCGGCGATTTGTACAGCGTCACCAGCGACATCGGCAGCGAGGCGACGATGCGGCCCATGCGCGCCATGATCAGGTAGGCGCAGTAGTTGGCGGCGTGGTCGGAACTGCCGCGCGCAACCGTCAGCGCGGAATTGAAATTGGTGGACCGTAGTTTGCGGCCAAGTTCGGCGTAGCGTTCGACGTCTTTCGACAATTGCAGTGCGACGCATTCGGCCGCGGATACAGCCTCTTTAAGCATCAGTGAGGTCACAAACTTCTCCTTCGATATAAACAGCTTTGATGTTCAGGTTTCGGTCCAGCACGACGATGTCGGCGAAACAGCCGGCGGCCAGGCGGCCGCGCTGGGTTTCGCCGAGGTAGTCGGCGGCGTTGGTGGATACGCGTTTCGATGCGTCGGCCAGGTCGAGACCGATGCTCACCAGATTGCGCAACGCCTGGTCCATGGTGAGGGTGCTGCCGGCCAGCGTGCCGTCGGGCAGGCGCACGCCGCCCATGCATTTGTGGACCACCTGGCGGCCGAGCATGTATTCGCCGTCCGGCATGCCGGTGGCGGCGGTCGAATCGGTCACGCAGTACAGGTGCGGGATCGCGCGCAGCGCCACCTTGATCGCGCCTGGGTGGACGTGCAGCAGGTCGGGGATCACTTCGGCGTATTGCGCGTGCGCGAGCGCGGCGCCGACCATGCCGGGCGCGCGGTGGTGCAGCGGATTCATCGCATTGAACAGGTGCGTGAAGCCTGCCGCACCGTGCTCCAGCGCGGCGACGCCATCTTCGTACGACCCCGTCGTGTGGCCGATCTGGACGCGGATGCCGGCGTTGGCGAGTTCGCGCACAAGCGCCAGGTGGCCGTCCATTTCGGGCGCCACCGTGATCAGGCGCATCGGCGCGTGCGTGCCAAGCTGCTGCACTTCGGCCAGGCTGGCGGTGCGCGCGTAATCGGGTTGGGCGCCCAGTTTGCCCGGGTTGATGTAAGGGCCTTCGAGGTGCACGCCGAGGATGCGCGAGGCGCCAGGGCGGCGGGCCGCGCAGGCGGCGCCGATTGCCTTGAGGGCGGTGACAATGTCTTCCGGCGGAGCGGTCATGGTGGTGGCCAGCAGGCTGGTGGTGCCGTGCCTGGCATGCATCGCCGCGATCACGTGCGGCGCGTCGCCGCCTTCCATCACGTCGCGGCCGCCGCCGCCGTGCACATGCAGGTCGATGAAGCCGGGGATGATGTAATCGTCGCCGTTCGCGGATGGATCGACGGCGCCGCCGGTGATTGCGGCGACGCGGTCGGCGAAGCTGATCGCGCCATGCACCCAGCCGGCCGGCGTCAGGATATTGCCGTTGATTGATTCGGTCATCGGCTGGACTCCACAGGTTTCTTATGGTTGTTGCTTGGGGAATGCGCCATCATTGTCCGTTCACATGCAGTGCGATCATGCGCAGCGCGCCGCTGGCGGCATCGCCGCGCGGGGCGACGCTGCGCGCCAGCAGGTCGGCCGGCAGGTAGTTGCGCAAAGGCGCGCCAAGGCCGCCACACAGGGCCAGCGGCAGGGTGCCGGAAGGGTCGAGCGCATGCGCGATGCTGGCCACTTCGCGGCCGGCATCGTCCAGGAAGCCGCGCGCGGTGTCGTCGGTGCCTGCGTGGGCCAGGACGATAGGCGCCAGTTGCGCGTAGCTGGTCTGGGTGGCCTGGCCGAGCCAGACCTGGACCGCGTCGCGATCGGCGCCGCAGGCCATCATCAAGGCCTGTGCGAAGGCGCTGGCCGGCTTGCGGCCGTCGAACACCTGTTCGAGATGGTTGATGGCGCGCAGGCCGATCCAGCCGCCGCTCGCTTCGTCGCCGGCCGGGAAGCCCCAGCCGCCCACTTCGCGCTGCTCGCCGCCCGGCAGCAGGGCCTGGCCCACGCTGCCGGTGCCGATGGCGACGATGGTGCCCGGCTCGCCGCCGTGCGCGCCCATCAGGGTGGTGAAGCCGTCGGTTTCGAGGCGCATGGCCGCGAAGCCGGGATTGGCGGAGACGAATTGGGCGGCCCACAGTTTGTTGTGCACGCCGGCCAGGCCCAGGCCGATGGCGATGGTTTCGCGCGGTGGCTGGGCGATGCCGGCCTGCGCGAAAGCCTTGGCGACCGCCTCGACGACCGCGTGCCATGCGTTGGCGATGCCGTGTGCGAGGCCGGACGGACCGCTCTGGGCTTGCGCCAGTTCGGTGCCGTCGGCGCGCGCCAGCCGTACCCGGGTGCCGCTTCCGCCGCCGTCGACGCCGATGAAGTATTCGATCATGTGCTGTTTTTTGTGAGCTTGGGGGAGGTCAGGGCACTATAGGTATGCCACCCGAGCTTGTCAACAGGTATTTAAGTGGTATTGAAATATGCCGAATTCACATCGCCGGATAACGTCCGGTTATGCGCGTAACTCATTGTTATTTAATGATAATTCGGATGGCGTGAAATTGGTATTGCAGAGGTCTGGTATTGGCGGCGTGGGACAGCGCGGCGATGGCGGCAAGCGCCCGTTGCGGCGACAACCCCGGTGGTGAAGCAGGGGTTTAGTGAGGCGAAGCTTCGCTCCTGCGAAACGGTCGAGCCTTGCAAGGCTCGACTCCTTTCAGGTCCGCCGGACCTGACCCCGGCCGCTGGACCGCGGCGCGTGCCCGGCGACGGCGTTACCTGGCCGCTTCGACCACCGGCAGCTCGACGAAACTGCTGTGGTAAATACGCTGAGTCGCCTTCCTGTAGTCGGCCGGCTTCGCGTCGAAGATGGTCGGCACGAAGGTCTGCGGATTGCGGTCGTACAGCGGGAACCAGCTGGACTGGATCTGCACCATGATCCGGTGTCCCGGCAGGAACACGTGGTTCGCGGTCGGCAGCGAGAAGCGGTAGGGCAGCGCCTTGTTGGCGGCAATCGGCCTGGCCGTCTCGAAGCCCTCGCGATAGCGGCCGCGGAAGATGTCCGCCGAGATCATCAGCTGGTAGCCGCCCATCGCCGGCTGGCTAGCCACCTGGTCGGGATACAGGTCGATCACTTTCACCACCCAGTCCGAATCGGTGCCGCTGGTCGAGGCTACCAGGTTGGCCACCGGCTCGCCGCTGATCTTGAGCGGCGCGGTCAGGACCTCGGACGTGAAGGTGAGGACGTCGGTGCGGCCCGATGCTTCGCGCTGGTCGTCGGCCAGCCAGCGCGGCCAGGTCTGGCCCTTGGCCTCGTCGTAGCCGTAGTTCATCGGACGCGCGCGGTACGGCACCGGCTTGGCCGGATCGGCGATGTATTCGTCGTAGCCCTTGTCGCCAGCGGCGCCGCCCAGTGCCAGCTTCTGGCCGGCGCCCAGGCGCAGCATGGCCGGCTTGATCGCGCAGCCGCTGGTGCAGCCGCTCGGCCAGGTGGCGAGTCTGCGCCACTTGTTGGAGCCGGTTTCGAACGCCGACACCGGCGCGACGTCGGCCGCCGGCGCGCCGTCCTTCAGGTATCGGTCGAGGAAGGGACGCAGGATCTCCCGGCGGAAGTGGAGGGCCGTGTCGCTGTTGAAGTTGAGGGCGCCGAGCTTGCTGCCGTCGCCGATCCCGCCGCCGTGCGACCATGGCCCCATCACCAGGAACACCTTGTCGCCCGCGGTGTCCTTCGGCTTGATCGCCTTGTAGACCGCGATCGCGCCGTAGATGTCTTCCGCGTCCCACAGGCTGTGCACCAGCATGGTCGGCACCGTCACCGGCTGCTTCGCGAGGATCTGGTCCATCGCCTGGTCCTGCCAGAACGCGTCGTAGGTCGGGTGTGCCAGGATTTTGCGCCAGAAGCCGCTCTGCGTCACGCCGCGCTGGCGCGCCAGTTCGCCGGCCGATCCGGCGCGCAGATAGGTGTCGTAGTCGTCGTAGGTCGAGGTGAACCACTTGGCGTCGTTCTTGCGCGTGACGACCTGCTCCATCACGTACGACATGTTGATCTGGCGAAAGGCGCCGTTATGGAACCAGTCGTCGCCGCGCCAGCCGTCGACCATCGGATTCATCGGCACTGCGACCTTGAGCGCCGGGTGCGGATTCACCAGCGCCATCAGCGGCAGGAAGCCGTCGTAGGAAATGCCGATGATGCCGACCTTGCCGTTCGATTCAGGCAGGTTTTTGGTCAGCCATTCGATGGTGTCCCAGGTGTCGGTGGAATGGTCGATCGGGGTGGGATTCTGGGGCCCGGAAAGCGGACGGTTCATCACGTAGTCGCCTTCCGAGCCGTACTTGCCGCGCACGTCCTGCACCACCCGGATATAGCCGCCTTCGACGATCACATCGGCCGCATTGTCGTATCCCTGCAGGATCGACTCCATGTCCGAGCTTTCGTTGTGGCTGGTGAGGCCGCTGGCGTCGTACGGCGTGCGGGTCAGCAGCACCGGCGCGCCCTTGGCGCCGCGCGGAATGATGATGACGGTATTGAGCTTGACGCCATCGCGCATCGGCACCATCACGCTGCGCTTGGTGTAATTGAAGCTGGACGTTACGGGCGCAAATTCGGCCGGGGTTTCCGAAGGCAGCGCCGGATAGGCGGCCGGCGCGGGAGTGGTTTGTGCGTGGGCGAAGCTGGCTGCTGCCACTGCGAGGGCGCCGGCGAGCGGCGCCAGGCAGGCGATTGGTGACTTCATGTGGCGTCCTTGTGAGCGTGACCGCGATGTCAATACAATCGCCGCGCGGGGCCCGCGCGGCGCGCGGTCACATTATCACAATGGCAGCGCCGGTGCAGCCGGATTATTCGCTCGCCGTATGCAGGCCGCTGCGATCGGCCGTGACCAGGCGCGGCTTGTCGCCTTTGCCCTTGACGTTGACCACTGCATTGCCCGGACCGCGCACCGCCAGGTCGGCCTGGCGGGCGGCGAGGCTGTGGCCGTCGAGGCTGCCGGAGCCGGTCAGCTGCGCGGTGACCGTATCGACGGTTCCGTCGAAACGCGCATCGCCAGGTCCGCTCATCTTCAGCAGCAGGCGCTTGGCGGCCAGTCCGGCCGACATCTCGCCCGAGCCGCGCAGTTCGGCGTCGAGCGTGTCGCTGATGGTGGCCAGCTGCACGCCGCCTGGACCGCGGCTGCGCACCACGGCATTGCGCACGTTCAGGCCGCGTGCCTCGAGGTCGCCGGAGCCGCTCAATTCGGCGGTCAGCGTTCCGGCGCTGCCGGCCAGCTTGGCGCCGCCCGGTCCTGTGATCGCGATGCGCGCGCTGGCCGCCTGCAGGCCGTTCGCTTCGAGGTCGCCGGATCCGTGCACTTCGGCGTCGAAGCGCTTGATGTTCCCCGTGACGCAGGCGTTGCCGGGACCGCGCTGCACGGTGCTGACGCTGTCGGCCGCCAGCGAGCACGCGTTGAAATCGCCCGACCCAGAGACCTCGGCGCGCAACTCGCCGCTGCTGCCGGCCAGCGTCGCGTTACCGGGGCCGCGCAGGCGCGCGTTCAGCTTCGACAAGCGCAGCGCGTCGGCGCGC
Organism: Pseudomonadota bacterium; assembly: GCA_046728335.1. GTDB lineage: Bacteria > Pseudomonadota > Gammaproteobacteria > Burkholderiales > Burkholderiaceae_D > JAFCUW01. Next base: position 78,766 of record JBKPEJ010000067.1, read on the forward strand.
AGGTCGCCCGATCCGCTGACCTCTGCGCTCATCTCGCCCGCGATGCCCGACAGGCTGACGTCGCCGGGACCGGACATCGTCAGGTTCACATTGACCGCCTTGAAGCGGTGCAGGTCCAGGTTTCCGCTGCCGCGGCTGGTCACGGCCAGGTCACGCGTGGCGCCGGTGGCGCGCAGTTCGCCCGGACCTTCAAGGTTGACGCTGAACTGGTCGCCCGACACCTGGTCCAGGTCGACGTCGCCGCTGCCGGCCGTGCGCAGGCTCGCCAGCATGGCCGCAGTGATGTGGATGGTGACGTTCTCGCGCGGGTGGCCGAAGCTGAAGTGGAAGCCGTTGCGCGAGCGAGGCCGCACGATCAGCGTGTTACCGGTGACGATGGTCTCGACGTCAGTGAGCTGCTTGCGCTCCCCCGACAGTTCCAGCGCCTGCTTGCCCTGCGCGGTGATCACGACGCGGTAGGGGCCGAACAGCTCGATCGCGCGGAAAGCGGCGACCGTGCGCTGCTCGGATACCGTCTCGGCGTGGCTGGCGAAGGGGGCTGCGATGCCGGCGGCGAGGGCGACGGCGAGGGTGGTTTGCTTGAGCGCTGTGTGCATGTCGTATCGATCTTATGAGTGCCGCGGGATGCGGAGTCTGAACGATATGGCAAAGTTGCGCGCGGCGCGCAGCGGAAACGACAAAACGCCGGAAACGGCGGCTGAAACGCAAAAGTTGGGGATAAGCGGAACGGGGGAGAGCGGGACTGCCAACGCGGGCTGGCAGCCCGCGTGCGGCAGGAATGTCTGAAACCTAGTTCTTGTACTGCTCGAGCTGGACGGCGAATGCGGTCTTGTAGTTCTTGACGAATTCGACGGCTTCGGCTTTCACTGCGGCGCGGCTGGTGCCGTTGGTGATGCTGACCTGCGGCAGGTTCAGGTTGGCGGCGACGACAACCGCGCCGGCGCTGGCGGCGACCGGAGCAGCAGCAGCGGCGACAGGTGCTTCAGCGGCGAAGGCGGAACCGGCGGCGACGAACACGGCAGCAGCGGCGAAAAATTTTGATGCGTTCATGGTGTTTCTCCTGAGAGTAGTGTGCGTCGGGCCAGAGGCTTCGGCGGTGAAGAGCGTATCGCTCGTCCATGAAAATCAGTGTACACATTGCGGATGGCGCAAAAAAGGCGAATAATCGCAATGCACAATTGCGCAATTCGGGATAATCAAGGGGCAACATGGACAGGCTGGTTTCGATGCGGGTGTTCGCCAAGGTGGTCGAGCAGGGCAGCTTCGCGCGCGCGGCCACCGCGCTGGAGATGTCGGCCACGGTGGTCACGCGCAATGTCGCCGACCTCGAGGCGCACCTGGGCACGCGCCTGCTGAACCGCACCACGCGCCGCCTGTCGCTCACCGAAACGGGCCAGCAGTACCTCGAGCGGGTGCGCCAGATCCTGGCCGACATCGATGACGCCGACGCGCTGGCCTCGTCCAGTTCGCGCAAGCCGAGCGGCACCCTGCGCATCTACTGCCATCCCGGCTTCGGCCAGTCGCAGCTGGCGGCGATGCTGCCGCGCTACATGCAGGCGATGCCCGACGTGGTGCTCGACGTCACGCTGGCCGACCATGCGGTCGACCTGGTGGAAGAGGGATTCGACATCGGCATCTTCATCGGCCTGCAGAAATTCGACGCCAGCATGATCGCGCGCCGGCTGGCTACTTCGAAAGTGGTGCTGTGCGCGTCGCCGGACTACCTGGCGCGGCGCGGCACGCCGGCCCAGCCGTCCGAGATTACCAGCCACGACTGCCTCAATTTCGCCTTCGAGCAGCTGCGCCACCACTGGCCGGTGCAATGGGACGACGCGCTGCAGCACGTACCGATCGTCAGCCGCATGGTGTCGAACAGCGGCGCCGTGCTGCGCCAGGCCGCGCTGGCCGGGATGGGCATCATGTTGCGCTCCTCGTTCACGCTCGAAGACGACCTGGAAAGCGGACGGCTGGTACAGCTGCTGCAAGGACACCATCTGGGACAGATGTCGGTGATGATGGTGTATCCGAACCGGCGCCTGCTGTCGGCCAAGGTGCGCAGTTTCGTCGAATTCATGAGTGAGCAGTTCCCGCGTCCGGAACACGATCCCTGGCTGGCCGAGGTCTAAGGGGCGCCCCTTGCGGCCGCGCCTGGCCGGTGTATAGTTAAGTAAATTGCAATTTCACCTTTCCGCTGGAAGGAAGCCGCATGTCCACGCTCACCGTGCGCAAACTCAGGATCGACCTGTCGAAAGGCTTCGGGCGCCACTGGCTCGGCGGCGATCCTTACCGAACCCAGTTCTTCAACGCGCTGTCGATGTCGTTCCCGATCGGCGAGCAGTTGTTCATCGACAGCGTGCGCGGGGTGGCGGAAGGACGCATCGCCGATCCCGCGCTGCGCGCCGAGGTCCGCGATTTCATCGGGCAGGAGGCCAGCCACCGCTTCGTGCACCTGCAATACAACGCCGAGCTGGCCGCCCAGGGACTGGTGTATGTGCGCGAAGAAAGCCTGAAGCGCCGCATCCGCTTCCTGGCGAGGCTCGATCCGCTCGACAGGCTGGCCGTTACCTGCGCGGTCGAACATTTCACGGCGATGCTGGCCGACGGCGTGCTGGCGCTGCCAAGCTGGCTCGACGGCGCGGAGCCGGACATGCACACGCTGTGGAGCTGGCACGCGGTCGAGGAGAGCGAACACAAGGGCGTGGCAATGGACCTCTACCGCGCCGCCGGCGGCGGCTACGCACGCCGGGTGCTCTGGTACTTGCAGGCAAGTTTCATGCTGCTGCTGGACATCGCGATCCAGACCAGCGACAGCCTGCGCCGCGAAGGCCAGCTGTGGAAAGCGCGCACCTGGATCAGCGCGGCCCGCACCTGGTTCGGCCGCGACGGCATCTTCTGGCACTTGCTGTGGCCGGGGCTGCGCTACTTCGCGCCGTCGTTCCATCCGTGGGAGCACGACAACCGCCAGCTGGCGGCGCGTTGGCTTGACGCGAACCGCGGCGCGTTCCTCCCTGCCGCGGAGCAGGCCGCCGGCAGGTAAAGATAGCGAAACTTCACTGCAGGGTGTCATAATGCAGCAGGTCCGCCCGGGGCAGCACGCCCGGTGCGCAAGCACATGCCGAACAAGGAGTCTCCCATGACCAAAGCACAAGACAGCAAGAAAGAAAGCAAGAAGGAACCGGCCAAGACCATGAAGGAAAAGAAGGAAGCCAAAAAGGTCAAGAAGGAAGAGCGCTCGCGCCAGTAAGCTGCTGACGGCGAAACCTCGATGCGCCCGCTTTTCGGTCCCGGATCGGCACCGGCAGCGCGCGTGGCCTTCGCGGCTGCGCTGCTGTGGATTTGCGCGCCCCAGGCCGGCGCGGCGCCGTCGACTTTCGGTCCCGTCATCGGCAATGCGCTGCTATGCCGCAGCCATCTCGATAACGCGTATTTCTATTCCTACCTGTCGAGCGCTTTCGGTCCGTCGTACAAGCACGAGGGCGGCGCCTGGTGGTTCAAGGCCGACAGCACCTTATGGGGCGCGACCGTCACCGACATCATGGTCAGCGACGATACCAGCGAACTGGTGTTCGTCGGCGCGGTGACCGAGAGCACGCCCGACAAGCTCGACGAAGCGATCCGCGCGGCGGTCGGCACGCGCCATCGCCCGCAGGACGCATCGGCGTTCCCCATTCGCGAGTCCGCGCCCGGCAGCCAGATCGTCTACTTCAATAACAAGTCGAAGATCTACTGCGCCAAGTACAAGCCGCTGCCGCCCGCGCGCTAGCGCTTCCCTGGGAATCCATGTACACGCATTATTTCAACCTGAAGCAGCCGCCATTTTCCATCGCGCCCGATCCGCGCTACCTGTTCATGAGCGAACGCCATCGCGAAGCGCTGGCGCACCTGCTGTACGGGATCGGCAGCGGCGGCGGCTTCGTGCTGCTGACCGGCGAGATCGGCGCCGGCAAGACCACCGTGTGCCGCTGCTTCATCGAGCAGGTGCCGGAAAACTGCAAGCTGGCCTACATCTTCAATCCCAAGCTGTCGGTCGAAGAATTGCTGCTGTCGGTCTGCGACGAATTCCGCATCGAGCTGCCGGCCGCCGGCGCGGGCGCCGTCAGCATCAAGAGCTATGTCGACGCGATCAACCGCCACCTGCTGGCCAGCCACGCGCAGGGCCACAACAATGTGCTGGTGATCGACGAGGCGCAGAACCTGTCGGCCGACGTGCTCGAACAACTGCGCCTGCTGACCAACCTGGAGACCAGCGAGCGCAAGCTGCTGCAGATTATCCTGATCGGCCAGCCCGAACTGCGCGCGATGCTGGCGCGGCCCGAACTCGAACAGCTGGCGCAGCGGGTCATCGCGCGCTACCACCTTGGCTCGCTGACCGAGGCCGAAACAGGCAGCTACATCGCGCACCGGCTGGCGGTGGCGGGGGCGGGTGCGATCACGCCGTTTCCGCGCGCGCTGATCGGGCTTATCCATCGCCTGAGCAATGGCGTGCCGCGCCGGATCAACCTGCTGTGCGACCGCGCGCTGCTCGGCGCCTATGTCGAAAACGCCAGCGACGTCACGCGCGCCATCTTGCGCAAGGCGGCCGATGAGGTGTTTGGCGACCACAGTGCGGCGCGGGCGAGTTCGGGCCGCGCACCGCTGATCGCGGGCGCGGTGCTGGCGGGCGTCGTAATCAGCGCCGCTGCGGCGTGGCAGGTGCTGCCGCTGCAAAGGCAAACCGCACCTGCGCCGCGGCGGGTCACAATGGCTCCCGCCGTCAAGCCCGTGCTGCCGACGCCTGCGCCCGTTGCGCCGGCCGCAACGCCGGCCTACGCGAGCGCCGCCGACGCGCTGCGCGAACTGGCGGGCCTGTGGGGCGAGAAGCTAGCGCCGGGCGACCCATGCCAGGCCGCGCTGAAACTGAACCTGCGTTGCTACCAGGGCAGGGGCGGGCTGTACGAACTGCGCTTGCTGGACCGCCCGGCGATCCTCACGCTGCACGACGGCCAGCAGATCGGCTACGCCGTGCTGACCGCCCTTGACGACAACACCGCGACCTTGCGCGTGGACGGCAAGACCCAAACGCTCGGCGTGGCGGCGATCGCGGCGCGCTTCGACGGCGAGTACACCACACTATGGACCGCGCCGCGCGGCTTCCGCGAACAAGTCGCGGCCGGCGAGAATGGTCCCGACGTGGACTGGGTCGCGGCGCGGCTCGCGCAATTGAATGGCGTGGCGGCGCCCGCGCTTGACCAGCCGCTGGATCACAAGATGCAGAAGCTGCTGCGCGAGTTCCAGGCAAAGCAGAACCTGAAGGCCGACGGCGTGACCGGACCGCGCACCTACATGCGCCTCAGCCAGCTGGGCGGCGTCACCGAGCCGCGCCTGCTGGCCGCGAAAGGACAGGGAAAGTAAGATGTCCTATATTCTCGAAGCACTCAAGAAATCGCAGGCCGAACGCCAGCTTGGCAGCTCGCCGACCCTGCATGCGATCCCGGTCGGCGGGGTGGTGCAGAATGCCGCCGCGGTGCGCCGCGGCCCGCTGTGGATTGGGCTCGCCGCGATCGCAATTGTTGCCGCGCTGGCCGCGGGTGCCTGGCATTTCAACGCGCCCGATACGAGGCCCGCAGCGCCCCAAAAGGTAGTGCTGGCGCCCGCGCCCGTCCCGGTTCCAGTAGTGGTTCCTCCGCCGGTTCCTCCGCTGGCCGTGGTGCCTTCCTCGTCGCCCGCGCCTGTGCAGAAGCCTGTGATCGCGCGTCCCGCGCCGGCGCCGGTACAAGCCGCCGCGCCGGCCGCGCCACCTGAAGAAGAAAAGCTGCAAACGCTGCGCGAACTGCCCGAGGCGATCCAGCGCACCGTGCCGCCGATTACCTTCGGCGGCTACATGTATTCGAAGAACCCGGCCGACCGCTTGCTGTTGATCGACAAAACGCTGCGCCACGAGGGCGAGGAAGTCGCCCCCGGCCTGGTGCTGGAGAAGCTGCTGCCGAAAGCGGCGGTGATGAATTACAAGGGCTACCGCTATCGGGTCCCGTATTGAGATGGACGTGCATGCATAACATCCTCTGCGTCGTCGGCTGGTCCGGCAGCGGCAAGACCACACTGCTCGAATACCTGGTCGCGCGCCTGGCCGAACGCGGCTTGCGCGTCAACGTCATCAAGCACAGCCACCACGACGTGCGGCTCGAGCCGCCGCACAAGGACAGCGCGCGCCTGCGCATGGCCGGCGCGGCCGAAGTCATGTTGGCGTCGCCGTACCGGGTGGCGATCATGCGCGAATTGCGCGGCAGCGCCGAGCCCTCGCTGACCGAGCATGTCGCGCGCCTGGCCCCGGCCGACCTGACCCTGGTGGAAGGCTACAAGTGGGAGCCGGTGTTCAAGCTGGAGGTGTATCGCCCGTCGCTGGGCAAGCCGGCGCTGTATCCGGATGACGTCAACGTTGTCGCGGTGGCATCGGATGCGCCGCGGCCGGAAGGTTTGCACGAAGACGTCGTCTGGCTCGACCTCAACGATCATCCTGCCGTATTGGCATGGCTCAACAGCCATCTTGCCGCTATTTCCTAAAGTTCCGGTAAAAGTGTCCGTTAAGAATGGATACGCCTCACACCGGAGAATGACATGGACGTTTCAACAATTGCCAAGCTTTCAACCAGCATGGCTGAAACCGGCACCAAGCAGGAAGTCGACATCGCGATCCTGAAAAAAGCCCAGGACATCGCAATGACCTCGGCGACGCAGATGCTTGACGCGATCCAGCCTATGCCCACCGTGCAGAACCTGCCGGCCCACCTCGGCAACACGATCAACACGAAAGCCTGACCGGCCGGGAGGACGCAAGCATGAAGCAGTTCATCGCAGCCGTCATCATCGTCATGATCTCCAGCGCGTCTACGGCGCAGGTTCCGGACGCACCCGCCGCGCCGGTCGCCACGCCGGTTCACAAGAAAGCCGCGCCGGCGCCCAAGCACAAAAAAGCAACGGTCAAGAAAGAACGTAGCAAGAAAGCCGCCTCCGTCTTTTAAGACCTGCGGCGCAAGGCCTGGCCCCTTCCGACGAAAGCGCCGGGCTTCTTACGGCGCCTCCTCTTCATGCAAACGCCGCGGTCCAGGGACCGGGGTCAGGTCCGGTGGACCTGAAAGGAGTCGAGCCTTGCAAGGCTCGACCGTTTCGCAGGAGCAAAGCTTCGCTTCACCAAACCCCGCTTCACCCCCGGGTTTGTCGCCGCACCAGGCGCTTGCCATCATCGCCGCGCGGTCCCACACTTAATTTACGCTTGTGCCGGTGTAAAATCGGCCCCAGCTTTGTCCGCCTCATCCGCCCTCACGACCGGGCGATGTATTTCCGTCACTTATTTCAGGAGCCTCCACATGAGCAAACGCCACACCCTTATCGCCGCAGCCCTCGCCACCGTGTGCGCCGCCGGCGCCGCCTCCGCCGCCGACAAGGCCGCCGTTGAACAGGAAAAATGCTTTGGCGTCGCCAAGGCCGGCCAGAACGATTGCGCCGCGGCCGATGGCGCCCATGGCTGCGCTGGCCAGTCGAAGCTCGACAAGGGCGGCGCGGACTGGAAGTACGTGGCAAAAGGTACGTGCACCAAAGCCGGCGGCAAGCTGGACAAGGCCAAGTAATTGGCAGGCGCGGGCGCCACACCGTTTCCACGCGGCGCGCGCCCGGCCATTACGCCAGGCGTCGGCGTCGGCTTGCGCGTCCCGCATTACCGGCAATTCCTCGAGCAGCGGCCGCGCGTCGGCTGGCTCGAGGTCCACACTGAAAATTATCTCGGCCAGTCCGGCTGGGATTGGCAGGTGCTGCAGCAGCTGCGGCGAGACTATCCGATCAGCCTGCATGGCGTCGGGCTCGGCCTTGGCTCCGCGCGCGGCTTTTCGGACCTTCACCTCGAGCGCGTGCGCGCGCTGGTTGAGCGGGCCGATCCTTTCCTCGTTTCCGAACACCTGAGCTGGGGCGCGGTGCATGACCGTAACCTCAACGACCTGCTGCCGCTATGCCTGGACCAGGCCGCATTGAACCTGCTGTCCGAGCGGGTCGAGCAGGTGCAGGAGCGGCTGGGGCGCAGGATTTTGCTGGAAAATGTGTCGAGCTATGTGCGCTTTCGCGACGACGCGATGAGCGAGGCCGAGTTCATGGCCGCGCTCGCCAAGCGTACCGGCTGCGGCCTGCTGCTCGACGTGAACAACCTGTATGTGAACCAGTGCAACCATGGCGAAGATGCGCTCGCCGCGCTGGCGGCAATCGCGCCGGGCAGCGTCGGCGAAATCCACCTCGGCGGCCACCTCGCCACGCCGCAGGCGCTGATCGATCATCACGGCGCCGCGGTGGCGCCGCCGGTGTGGGAGTTGTACCGGGCTGCGCTGGCGCGCTTCGGCAGCCTGCCCACGCTGATCGAATGGGATACCGACATTCCGCCGCTCGACGAGTTGCTGGGCGAGGCGCGCAAGGCCGAGGACATCGCCAGCGACTTCTCTGCGCGGCTCGATCCGCAGCCCGCAGCGATCCCGGCGCCGGCGCAGTGGCGCGAGGCAGCCACGGCCAGCCGCCAGCAAGCCTTCGCGGCCGCGCTATTCGCGCCGGACCAGGCCGATGCAGTACTGGCGCAGTTCAAGGGCGGCGCCGGTGAGCATGGGCTGGCGCTATACCGCGGCAACCTCAGCGCGACCTGGAACAAGACGCTGTCGGGAGCCTACCCGGTGCTGCGCGAACTGGCCGGCGAAGAATTTTTCGGCGCGCTGGCGCGGGCGTACGGCATGGCGCATCCATCGGATGACGCCGACCTCAACCGCTTCGGCGCGCGCTTCGCGGATTTCCTGGAGCGATTCGAGCACGTCGCCGACTACCCGTATTTCCCGGATATGGCCCGGCTCGAGTGGGCGCTGCACCGCGCCCATTTCGCGGCCGATGCGAACGGCCTGGATGCCAATGCGCTGGGCGCGCTGGCGCCGCAGCAGGTCGAGGCGGCTCGCGTCACGCTGCATCCGGCCTGTACTTTGCTCGCATCGGACTGGGCCGTGGTGTCCTTGTGGCAGGCGCACGAGCCGGGCAGCGGGATGGAGTTTCCCGCGACGATGGCGGCGCCGTCATTCGCGCTGGTTGCACGCCCGCATTGGAAGGCCGAGCTCGAGCCGATCAGCCATGCCGCGCATGCCGCCCTGTCGGTGCTGGCTGCCGGCGGCACCTTCGGCGCAGCGCTCGATGCGGCGTTCGACATCGATGAGCAATTCAATGTTGCCGCGCACCTGCAGCGGTGGCTGGACCTGGCGCTGCTGGCGGAATTGAAAACGGCGCCGTAAAAGGCGCCGTGCCTGGTTCGCCGGAGCGGCGTCTAGTGGAACGCGCGCAGGATGCGCGCTTCGCCGGTTTTGTCGGCATGGATCATGCTGGCGGCATGGGTCGCGACGATCATGCGCTCCAACTGGGCGTCTTCGAAACGCGCCAGTTCTTCAGTCGCTGCGGTCAACGCAAGTGCCAGCTTGGCGCGCGCGTTCTGGTAGAGCAGGCTGGTGTATTGGTCAGTATTTTTGAGCAATTCCTCCGCGTTTTCAATCACGAGCCGCAAATCGCCAATCAGTCTTTCTTGCGTTTGCGCGCTTTGTTCGGGCCTAGCCATGGCGGTCACCTCTGAGCCGGTTGATCACGTCTTATGATATAAGCAAGCAACCCCGGCCGTGTTTGTGTCGGCGCAAATGAGCGGGTCCCGCTTGCATCCGTTCTAGCTTTCGGATGTTGCGGCGCAGCCTAGGCAGCGGCGCCATTTCCAGCGATCACGCTAATCCGGACGTCGCCCACGCTGACCGTCTGGCCGGCGCGGATCTTGGCCGTCTTGCGCAACTCCTTCTTGCCATCGACCGAGACCACACCGCTGGCGACCAGGTTCTTGCCCGCGCCGCCGCTGTCGACCAGTCCCGACAATTTCAACAGCTGGTTGACCTCGACAAATTCCGACGTCAATTCGAAAGTTAGTTTCTGCATCTTATTCCTGTAAATTGCGATTGTTGGTTAGATAACGCACAATGTGTGCTGCTCTTCAATAATTTCAGCCCAGGCCCGGCCGGGTCATCGCCAGCGGCACGATCCACGCGTCGAACTGCTCCTCGGTGACGAAACCGAGTTGCAGGGCCGCCTGTTTCAAGGTGCTGCCCTCGTGCTGCGCATGCTTCGCGATCTGCGCCGCGCGGTCGTAGCCGATGTGCGGCGCCAGCGCGGTGACCAGCATCAGCGAGCGTTCCATCAGCTCGGCGATGCGGGCGCGGTTCGGCTCGATGCCGTGGGCGCAGTGCTGGTCGAAGGAACGCATGCCGTCGGCCAGCAGCCGCGCGCTTTGCAGGAAGTTGTGGGCGATCATCGGCTTGAACACGTTCAGCTCGAAGTTGCCCGCTGCGCCGCCCACGGTGATCGCGACGTCGTTGCCGAACACCTGGCAGCACAGCATGGTCAGCGCCTCGCACTGGGTCGGATTGACCTTGCCCGGCATGATGGAGCTGCCCGGCTCGTTTTCCGGGATGGTGATTTCGCCCAGGCCCGAGCGCGGCCCGGACGCCATCCAGCGCACGTCGTTGGCGATTTTCATCAGCGCGGTGGCCAGCGTCTTCAGCGATCCGTGCGCCGCGACCAGCGCGTCGTGGCCGGCCAGCGCGGCGAACTTGTTGGGCGCGGAGCGAAAGCCCAGGCCGGTGCGCGCGGCCAGTTCGTCCGCGATCCGGTTGGCGAATTCCGGGTGGGCGTTAAGACCGGTGCCGACCGCGGTGCCGCCGGCCGCCAGCAGGAGCAGGCCGGGCAGGGTGTTCTGGATCTGCTGCGCGTTGTATTCCAGCTGCGCGACGTAGCCGGAGAACTCCTGGCCCAGCGTCAGCGGGGTCGCGTCCTGCAGGTGGGTGCGGCCGATCTTGACGATGTCGGCAAACTCGTTCGCCTTCAGCTCCAGCGTGGCGCGCAGTTGCGCCAGTGCCGGCAGCACGGCGTTGACGACGGCCAGCGCCGCCGCCACGTGCATGGCGGTGGGGAAGATGTCGTTCGAGGACTGCCCCATGTTGACGTGGTCGTTCGGATGCAGCAGCCGGCTCTCGCCGCGCGCGCCGTTCATCAGCTCGGAGCCCCGGTTGGCCAGCACTTCGTTCATGTTCATATTGGTCTGGGTGCCGGAGCCGGTCTGCCACACGGCCAGCGGAAACTCGTCCGGATGGCTGCCGGCCAGTACCTCGTCGGCCGCGCCCACGATCGCGGCGGCCTGCTCGTCCTTGAGCAGGCCCAGCGCGCGGTTCACCTGGGCGGCGGCGCGCTTGACCTGGGCCAGGGCGGCGACCAGTTCCGGCGCCATGCGCTCGGTCGAAATGTGGAAGTGTTCCAGCGAACGCTGCGTCTGCGCGCCCCACAATTTGTCGGCGGGGACGTCGATCGGGCCGAAACTGTCCTTTTCGATCCTGCTTTCCATGGCGATTCCTGTTCTTTTCGAGGCTGGGACTAAAGAGTTTACTCCAACGTTCGTTAACGACACTGGGAGCGCACATTTGGCATTCCCCAGAACATTGCCGACAAAGCCGATTACATGATTCAACGCCAACTTTTCCGCCTCAGCAGCGCCATCCTCCTGGTTGCCATGCTGAACTGCGCGCAAGCGGTGGAGCTGGGAGATTCGCTGGTGCGCTCGCACATCGGCCGGCCGCTGTCGGCCGACATCGAGCTGACCGGGATTGCCAGCGAAACGGCGACGGTGCAGGTGGGGCTGGCCGATCCCGACGTCTATCGTGGCGCCAGCATTGCGATGCACCCGGCGCTCGCTTCGCTGAACATCACCATCACCCGGCGCGCCGGCAAGCGGTTCCTGCATATCGTTTCGCCGAAAGTGGTCGAGTCCGAGTACGTGCACATCTTCTTCGACCTGGTCGAAAATGGCCAGCACTCGGTGCGCCAGACGACGCTGTGGTTTACGCCTGATCCGAACCCGGCGCCGCCTCCCGTAAAAGTGGTCCCGGCCCCGGCGCCTGCAGTGCTGCCGGCCGCCGCTCCGGCCAAGATTGCCGTCGCCGTCGCCGCACCGCCGCGCGCGCCAGCCCCCGC
>JBKPEJ010000039.1:0-10032 GCA_046728335.1 Pseudomonadota bacterium
CGGCAGCTGAGCAGCGCCGCGCCGAGCGCCCGCAACGGCACGAGGCGCCGGCGCCGCAGCCGGCGCCTCCAGCGGCGCAACCTGCCCAGGCTGCGCAGCCGGCGCCGGCAGCGCAGCAAGGTGAAGGGAAGAAGGAAGACAAGCGCCGCCGCGAGCATCCCGAGCAGAACTAGGCCCGGACCCGCGCCGCGCCCGGCGATTGCTGGCGCGGCGCGCGGCGCACAACAGGAAGGTCTATTTCATCAGGTCGGGTACGGCCGCCGGTTTCGCCGGCACCGGTTTCTGCCTGCGCATCCGGTGCATCAGGCGACGCAATATGTGTTCGAGGTCGTCAATGTAGGTGAACACGGCCGGCACCACCAGAAGGCTGAGCAGGGTTGACGTGATCAAGCCGCCGATCACTGCAATCGCCATCGGCGAGCGGAAGCTCGGATCGGCGCCCCAGCCGAGCGCCAACGGCATCATGCCGGCGCCCATCGCAATGGTGGTCATGATGATCGGCCGGCTGCGCTTGTGGCAAGCGTCGACCAGCGCGTCGAAGCGGTTCTTGCCTTCCTGGCGCGCGAGGATCGCGTAGTCGACCAGCAGGATCGAGTTCTTCGTCACAATCCCCATCAGCATGATCAGGCCGATCATCGACGGCATCGACAGCGCGCGCCCGGTCAGCAGCAGCGCCACGAATGCACCGCCGATCGACAGCGGCAGCGCGGCCAGGATCGTCACCGGCTGCATGAAGTCCTTGAACAGCAGGACCAGCACGCCGTAAATGCACAGCACCCCGATCAGCATCGCCACGCCGAAGCTGGCGAACAGCGCTGCCATTTCCTGCGCGTCGCCCAGTTCGGCGATCTTCACCGATGCCGGCAGGCTGGTCATCGACGGCAGCGCGCGCGCCTCGGTGTTGACCTCGCCCAGCGAGCGGCCCGACAGCTCGACTTCGAGCGTCACGTTGCGGCTGCGGTTCAGGCGGTCGATCTGGGCAGGGCCGCTTTCCATCGTGATCTCGGCCACGTTGGCCAGCATCACGGGACCGTTCTTGCCTGGCACCGTCAGGCGCCCGATGGCCGACAGGTCGGCGCGCACCGCGTCGGGCAGCTTGACGCGGATCGGCACCTGGCGGTCCGACAGATTGAGTTTGGTGAGCGCGGTATCGTAGTCGCCGGCGGTGGCGACGCGCACGGTTTCGCCGATCGCGGTCGCGGTCACGCCCAGGTCGGCCGCCTTGGCGAAATCGGGCCGCACGATGATTTCCGGCCGCACCAGCGACGCGCTCGAGCTGACGTTGCCGACGCCCTTGAGCGTGCGCAGTTCGCGTTCGACTGTCTGTGCGGTGGCATTCAACGTGGCGGGATCTTCGCTGCGCAGCACCAGCTGCATCTTGACGCCGGTATCGGGCGGGCCGACGTTGAAGCGCGCTCCCGGGATCTGGTCCAGTTTCGTGCGGATCTGGCTTTCGATCTCATCGAGCGACTCCTTGCGGTCGGTGCGGTGCACGGTGGTGAGGGTGAGCACCGCCCGGCGCGCCTCGGCCGCCGCACCCGGGGCGAACGCATCGCCGCTGGAACCGCCGCCGATCGAGCTGAACACGCCTTTCACATTTTTGACCTGCATGGCTGCCACGCGCGCCTGCTCGGCGATGACGCGGGTTTCGGCCAGCGTCGAGCCGGGCGGCAGTTCGAGGTTGATCTGGGTCTGCGAACGGTCGGCCGGCGGCACGAAGCCGGTCGGCAGCAGTCCCACCAGCGCGATCGAGGCGAAGAAAAACAGGCCGGAGCCGATTGCCGTGACCAGGCGGTGGTTCAGGCACCACTTCATCATGCGCATGTAGCGCTGCATAACCCAGCCGTCCTTTTCCTCGCGGTGCGCGGTCGGCTTGAGGATGTAGGCCGCCATCATCGGCGTCAGCAGGCGCGCAACCAGCAGCGAGGCGAGGATCGCCAGCACCGCGGTCCAGCCGAACTGCTTGAAGAATTTGCCGGGGATGCCGCCCATGAAGGCGGTCGGCAGGAACACCGCGACCAGCGCGAAGGTGGTGGCGATCACGGCCATGCCGATTTCGTCGGCCGCCTCGAGCGAGGCCTGCATCGGCGTTTTGCCCATCCGCAGGTGGCGCGAAATGTTCTCGATCTCGACGATCGCATCGTCGACCAGCACTCCTACCACCAGCGCAAGCGAGAGCAGGGTCACGGTGTTGAGGGTGTAGCCGAACAGGTACTGGCCGAGGAAGGCCGGGATCACCGACAGCGGCAGCGCGGCGGCCGCCACCAGCGTGGCGCGCCAGTCGCGCAGGAACCACCACACCACCAGCACCGCCAGCAACGCGCCTTCGTACAGCAGCTCCATCGAGCCGGCGAAGTTCTCCTCCACCGGCAGGGCGTTGTCGATCACTTCCTTGAGCACGATGTTGGCGTGCTCCTTCTGCAGCTCGGCGATGGCCGCGCGTGCGCCTTTCGCCACCTCGACTTCGCTCGCGCCCTTGGTGCGGAATACTTCGAAGCCGACCACCCGCTTGCCGTCCTGCTCGGCGATCGCGCGCGGCTCGGCCACGGTGTCGGTCACGTTCGCGATCTGGTCCAGGCGCACGCGGCGCCCGTCGGACAGGGGAATGTCGAGCGCCGCCAGTTCGGCCGCGGTCTTCACGGTGGCGATGGTGCGCACCGACTGTTCGGCGCCGCTCACGTCGCCGCGTCCGCCCGGCGCCTCGCGCTGCACGCTGCGCAGCTGGCGCGAGACGTCGACCGCCGCCACTTTCAGCGCGGCCATCCGTGCGTCGTCGAGTTCGACGCGTATTTCGCGGTACACGCCGCCGACTCGCTTGACCGCGCCCACGCCCGGTACGTTGAGCAGACGCTTGGCTACCGAGTTGTCGACGAACCAGCTCACTTCCTGGTCATCGAGTTTGGCGTCGCCGCGCTTGTCCGCGGCGGTCGCAATGAAGGTCATCACCACCCGGCCTGCGGTGGATAGCTTGGTCACGGTCGGATCGCGCATTTCCGCCGGCAGGTCCGCCTTGACGCGCGCCACCGCGTCGCGCACATCGTTGACCGCTTCCGCGATGTCTTTCTCGAGGATGAATTCGACCGTCACGGTGGCCACGCCGTCGAGCACCTTGGTGTAGACGTTCTTCACGCCCTGCAGCGTGGCGACCGAATCTTCGATCTTGCGCGCCACTTCGGTTTCCAGCTGGGCCGGCGCCGCGCCGTCCAGCGCGGCCGTGACGGTGACGAGCGGCAGCTCAATGTCCGGGAAGTCCTGTACCGCGTTGGCCCGGTAGGCGAGGATGCCGGCCAGCGACAGCAGGATGAACAGCATGATCGCCGGGACCGGGTTTTTGATGGATAGGGCTGAGAAATTCATGGCCTGTCCTTATTTGCTCGCGACTGCGGCCGGGGCAGCTGCGGCCGGCACGTTGCGTACCAGGTCGCCGTCGTTGAGGAAGCCGGCGCCGCTGACCACGACCAGCGCATCGGGCTTGAGGCCGTCGACCACTTCGATGCGGTCGGCCAGCCTGCGGCCGGTTTGTACCTTGAGCTGGCTGACGCGCTGGTCGGCGTTCAGGCGGAATACGTAGCTGAAGCCGTCGCGCACCACCACGGCCTGCTGCGGCACCGTCATCGCATCGGACGTGCCCAGGTCGAACTGGCCGCTGGCGAACATGCCGGCCTTGAACGGCGCGTTCGGGCCCATCGTCGCGGGCAGGTCGACATACACCAGCGCGGAACGGGTCTGCGGGTCGACAGTCGGGGCGATCATGCGCACCCGGCCGGTCAGCTCGGAGCCGTTGGCTGCCTTCACCAGCGCCTTCGCGCCAGGCTTCAGGCGGTTCAGGTCCGACGCAGTGACTTCGGCGCGCCATTCGAGGCGGCCCTGGCGGATCATGCGGAACAGCTCGGTACCCACGCCCACCACCGAGCCCACGGTGGCGGTACGCGAGGAGATCACGCCGCTGTCAGGCGCCACCACCTGGGTGTACTTCAGGCGCAGCTGCTGCGCCGCCAGAGTCGCCTGCGATGCGGCGATGCGCGCATTCGCGGTTTGCTCGGCCGTCATGTACTGGCTGATCTGTTGCGCGCTCAGGGCGCCCGAGGTCTGCAGCGTGCGCGCGCGCGCGGCGTTGGCCGCCGCTTCGGCCGCATTGGCGCGGGTCTCCTGCAGCGCGGCGCGCGCCTGCGCCACGTCGGCGTTGACGCTATCGGCCGAGAACACCGCCAGGATTTCTCCCTTCTTGACGATGTCGCCGACGTTGACGCGCACTTCGTTGAGCCGGAATCCGCCGGTCTCGCTGCCGATGATCGCCTCCTGCCATGCGGTCACGTTGCCGTTGGCGGTGAGCTTAATCGGCAGCCGCGCAGGCGAGGCGCGCACGGTGGTGACGGTCAGCGCGGGCTTGGTCGCGCCGGTCTTTTTGTCGTCGGCTGCGGCCGACCTCGGGGAGACCAGCAGCGAGCCGGCGGCGCAGGCGGCGAGCACGCCGAGGCAGAGGGCGGAGGCAGGATTGAGTAGCAGGTTTTTCATGTTCTTTTCCGTGTTCGATTCGGTTCGGGGAGATCAGTTGGCGGCGACGGTCCAGCCGCCGCCCGCGGCGCGGTACAGCGCGATCCAGGCGGCGTTGCGTTCGCGCTGCAGGGTCACGACGGTGATCTCGGCGACCAGCCGGGTGCGCCGCACGTCCTCCAGTTCGAGCAGGCTGGTCAGCCCGTTCTTGTACAGGTCTTCGGTGGCGCGGAAGGCGTAGCGGTAGCCGTCCAGCGCGGTCTGCGCATCATCGCTGCGGGCGGCGGCGCTGTGGAGGTTGACCAGCGCTTCCTCGACTTCGCGCACGGCCTGGCGCGCCACAGCGCGGTAGCTCACCACCGCGCTGTCGTAGCGCGCCGTGGCCGCGTCGACATTTGCGCGGCGGGTGCCGGCATCGAAAACGGGCAGTGTCAGCGCCAGCGGCCCGATGGTCCAGGTATCGAGCTTGGTGTTTTCGCCGCCGGTGCGGAAGTTGGCGGCGCCTACCGAGCCTTGCAAGGTCAGGCGCGGATAACGCTGGGCCTGGGCGCTGCCGACGTCGGCACTCGCGGCGGCGACTTCACGTTCGGCGTTGAAGACATCCGGCCGCTGCGCCAGCGTCTGGGCCGGCAGCGCGCTGATCTCGATAGGGGCGGCAGGCACCGGCGGCGCTCCGGTAATTTCCTGGCGCAGTTGCGGCTCGGGCAGGGCGGTCAGGGTCACCAGCGCCTTGACGTCGAGCTCGCACTGGGCGCGCTGCTGCGTGGCGCGCGCGTTGCCGTCGGCGGCGCTGGCGTGCGCGCGCGCGGCCGTCGCGGGCGACTGGAAGCCGGCATCGGTTGTCAGCTGCGTCAGCCGCGCCGTGTCCGCGCGCGACGCCGCATCCTGCTCGGCCACCGACAGCAAGTCGTTGCAGGAGCGCAGCTCGTAGTACTGGTTCGCGACTTCGGCCGCGACCGACACGCGCGCCTCGTGCCAGCCGGCCCTGGCGCCGGCGAGGCGCTCTTCGGCGGCACGCCGTTCGGCGCGGCGTGCGCCGAACAGGTCGATCTCCCACGCCGCCAGGAACGCGGCCTGGGAAGTGGTGCCCGTGGGGAGCGCGCTTTGCTGGTTCGAGCGGCTGATGCTGGCCGCGGCGTCGACCGACGGCAGCAACGCCGCACCAGCGGCCACGCGCTCGGCGCGCGACTGCGCGATGCGGGCGCGCGCCGCCGAGACAGTCGGGCTGGCCGCCTGCGCCGATTCGATCAGTCGCACCAGCAGCGGATCGCCCTGGCGCTGCCACCAGCTGGCGAGTTCGGTGATGCTGCCCTGGTGCGCCGGCGAGGCGTACCACTGGGCGGGAATCTCGGCGTTCACTTTCGGCGCGGGCGGGGACAGCGCGCAGGCGCACAGCGCAAGCGGCGCGGCCGCGGCCATCATGGATCGGACTAGCTTCATGCTTTCTTCTTTCGTGGCAGTGATTTTTTAGTCGGCGGCGCGGTCGCCATGCGCCCTTGTTCGGCGTGGACCATCGCTTCGGCGTAATCGACCAAGCGCGCCATCCAAGTGTCGATCGCCTTGTCGCTGGACAGCAGCTGCGGCGTGACCTTGTCGATGACGTCGCGCGTGACCATCATCTGGATCGCCAGCGCGACGACGCAGAACGCCAGCCGCGAGATGTCGTCGCCCGGTTCGGCGATTCCCATATGGCGGCCCAGGACCAGCACCAGCCCTGCGTGCGCAGGCCTGATGCCGTTGTCGATTTCTTCGCGCCACAGGCCGGTGGGCTCGAGCATCTCGCGGTACCACAGGCGCATTCGCAGGCGCGCCAGGTCGCCTTGTTTGAGCGGTTCGAGCAGCATCGCGTAGAACGCGTGCAGGGAATCGCGCAGCGTGGCGTCGGGATTCGTGAATTCGGCCACAGCACTGTCGCGATGCGGGCAAAGTTCGCTGAAGGCGGCCCGGTACAGGCCGGCCTTGTCGCCGAAATAGTAACTGATCGAGGCGATGTTGGTGCCGGCGGCGAGGGCGATTTCGCGGGTGGAGGTGCTGGCGAATCCTTGCTCGGCGAACAAACGCATCGCCGCCAGCAGCAGGCGTTCGCGCGATTGCGCCCCGTCCGACCGAGTCTTGCGAGTGTCGTCGGAAATCTTGTCTTCTGAATATTCCATTGTCAGATTACACCACAATTGTAAAACGGTTGATATAAGTAAATCGTTTGATTGAACTTGTTGTTACATTTGCTTACAGTTGAAACACTGCAACCAGTGATTGCTGACTGTGCTTGGGATATAAATATGGAACGCCGGGAATCGCCGGCGGCCGCCAAACGAGGCTGACAATGAGAAAACCACAAATAAGCGCTGTCCTCATCAGTGCACTGCTGTTCGCCGTGCTTCCCGCCCGCGCCGCATCGCTCACGCCCGAGCAGCAGTCGGTGCATGTATTGAACCGGCTGGCGTTCGGGCCCAGGCCAGGCGATATCGACAGAGTCACGCAGATGGGCGTGCAGCGCTACATCGATGCCCAGCTCAATCCGCAGGCGCTCGCCTATCCGGCCGCGCTGAGCGAACGGCTCGCCGCGCTCGACACGGCCAATCGCAGCGCCGGCGACGTGGTCGGCGAATTCGCCGAGCTGCGCAAGGAAGTACGCAACGAAGAGGAGGGCGCAAAACAGCGCCGCCGCGCGGGCCTTGCAACGATCGCGCGCGAAGCGGCCGAAGCGCGCCTGCTGCGCGCGATCGACAGCCCGCGACAGCTCGAAGAAGTGATGGTCGATTTCTGGTACAACCACTTCAACGTCTTCTCCGGCAAGGGCATCGACCGCGCGCTGGTCGCCAGCTACGAACGCGACGCCATCAGGCCTTATGTGATGGGCTCCTTCCGCGACCTGCTGGGCGCCACCGCGAAACACCCGGCGATGCTGTACTACCTCGACAACTACCTGTCCACCTCCGCCGATTACACGCCGGGCAAGCTGCGCGGCGCGATCGCGGCGGCGCTGCCGAACGCACCCAAGGCCAAGGCGCGCGGCCTCAACGAAAACTTCGCACGCGAACTGATGGAGCTGCACACGCTCGGCGTGGACGGCGGCTACACCCAGAAGGATGTGACCGAACTGGCGCGCATGCTGACCGGCTGGACCTATGACCAGCGCGCGCTGGTGCGCAAAAACGAGACCTTCCGCTTCGATCCGCAGCGCCACGACCAGGGCGTGAAGATGTGGCTCGGCCGCGAAGTGCCGGAGCAGGGCCAGCGCGAAGGCGAGATGGCCCTCGATGTGCTGGCCATGCATCCGTCGACCGCGCACCACCTGAGCTACAAGCTGGCGCAGTACTTCGTGCAGGATAATCCGCCGCCGGCGCTGGTGGAGCGGATGTCGCGCACCTACCTCGACTCGAAGGGCGATATCCGTTCGGTCCTGCGCACGCTGTTCGCCAGCGCCGAATTCATGGCGCCCGCTGCGGTGGGCGCCAAGTTCAAGACGCCGTACCAATTCGTGATTTCGGCGGCGCGCGCCGGCGCCGCGCCGGTGGCCAACGTCGCGCCGCTGCTCGGCACCATGAACCAGCTTGGCATGCCGCTGTATGGCTGCCAGACGCCGGATGGCTACAAGAACACCCAGGACGCCTGGCTCAATCCGGATGCGCTGACCCGCCGCATCACGTTTGCCACCGCGCTGGCGACCGGCAAGCTGCAACTCGCGAGTCCGCCGAAGCTGGCGTTGGCGCCGCCGGCCGAGATGAACGGCGCAGCCGCCGCGGCGGCGCCGATGGCGGCACCGGCAGCACCGGTGCTGGACCCGCTCCAGCTGCAGTCGACGCTCGGCGGCGCCATTTCGGGCCGCACCCTGACGACGGTGGCCGCAAGCGCCGAACCGCTGCGCGCAGCCATGCTGCTGGGCAGCCCCGATTTCATGCAGCGCTAAGCCCGGAGAATACGATGAAACGCAGAGACTTCCTCAATTCGATGGCGCTGGGCGCGAGCCTGGTGGTGCCGGTCAGCCGCAGCGCCTGGGCCGCAACGACGGACAGCCCGACAGGGAAAAAGCTGGTGGTGGTGATGTTGCGCGGCGCGGTCGACGGCCTGAACGTGGTCGCTCCGATCGGCGACGACAATTACCTGCGCCTGCGGCCGACCATCGGCCTGGCGGCGCCCGGCCTAGAAGGCGGCGCGCTGGACCTGGACGGCTACTTCGGCATGCATCCCGCGCTGGCGACGCTGCAGCCCCTGTGGCAGCAGAAGAAGCTCGCGTTCGTGCACGCCAGCGGCTCGCCCGACATGACCCGTTCGCACTTCGACGCGCAGGACTACATGGAGTCGGCCACGCCCGGCCGAAAGAACACGCCGGACGGCTGGATGAACCGCCTGGTCGCGTCGCTTCCGGGTGCGTCGACGCCGAGCCGCGCGCTTAGCATCGGGCCGGTGATGCCGCGCATCCTGTCGGGCGCGTCGGCCGCGATCAACCTGCCGAACGGCGCCGCCGGCACCAAGGCGAACATCCTTGACCGGCCCGCGATTGGCGCCGCGTTCGACCAACTGTACGCGAACCACGAGCGCTTCGGACGCGCCTACCAGGACGGCAAGAGCGCGCACAAGGAAGTGATGGACGCGTCGATGGGCGGCGAGATGCAATTGGCGGACGGCGGCGCGCCGCTGCCGAACGGATTCCCCGACGACGCCGCGCGCCTGGCCACGCTGATGCGCAACGATCCCAAGATCCAGCTGGCGTTCGTCGCGCTGGGCGGCTGGGACACGCACGCCAACCAGGGCGCCGGCAGCGGCCAGCTGGCCAACCGGCTGGCGCCGCTGGGTCATGGGCTGGCGGTGCTGGCACAGCGGCTCGGACCGATGTTCGAGGACACCACGGTCATCGTCATGTCCGAGTTCGGCCGCACCGCGCGCGAAAATGGCAACGGCGGCACCGATCATGGTCACGGCAACGTCATGTGGGTGATGGGCGGCGGGGTCGCCGGCGGCAAGGTATATGGCGACTGGCAGGGGGTAGGCGACGCCGCCCTCAACGAAGGACGCGACCTGCCGGTGACGACCGATTTCCGATCGGTGCTGGCGCAGGTTGCCGAGCGCCACTTGCGTTTGAGCGATCGCCAGCTGGCGCAAATATTCCCTGCGATGCCGCGCAAAGGGCCGGCTTTCCAGCTGATGCGGGCCTGATTTGTGGCGCGCTTGCAGCGATTGTCGCGAATAGTAGTTTTACGGTATTGCAGTGCACCATAAAGCGGGCTATATTGAAACTGTCTCCTCCAGTTTTTCTTCAAAAATTGGATTGCCGCCCGCACCGCAAGGTTGCGGGCGTTTTTTTTGCTATGTCACCGTTAAGTTGGGACGACTTGGGGCGTCGACGTGCCAGCTCTTCACGCACGCGCCGCGGCCCACGGGCCGGGGTCAGGTCCGGCCGGACCTCGTATATTGATCGTACCGATTCGACAGGCGATAATTGCGCTGTTGGAACGTCCGAGCGGAGTGACATTGATCGGACAAAGTGCCTCTGAGCTCGTGGGTCAGATAGGTGCCTCCGCTCGTTTCTCATTTTTC
>JBKPEJ010000018.1:0-77169 GCA_046728335.1 Pseudomonadota bacterium
CGCCTGATCGACGCCGGCGTCAAGCCCGGCAGCATCGTCGGCTTGTGGATGCCGCGCGGGATCGAGCTGCTGGTGATGCAGGCGGCGATCGCCAAGACCGGCGCCGCCTGGCTGCCGGTCGACCAGGACACGCCGGTCGAACGGCTGCAGGTTTGCCTGGAGGACGCCTCGGCCGCCGGTGTGGTCAGCGCCGAATTGCTGGCGCCGCAACTGGACGGCGACGCGCGTCCGGTGTGGACCGTGGAGGCGCTGCTCGAGCCGCTCGGCGCCGTCGAAAAGCTGCGCCGCCGCGGCGCCGTGTCGCCCGATGCGCCGGCCTACGTCATCTACACCTCCGGCTCGACCGGCAAGCCGAAAGGCATCCTGATCTCCCAGCGCAGCATCTGCCATTTCCTGCGCAGCGAAAACCAGGTGCTGGGCGTGAGCGGCGACGACCGCGTGTACCAAGGCTTTTCGGTCGCGTTCGACATGTCGTTCGAGGAAATCTGGATCGCCTACCTGGTCGGCGCCGCGCTCTGGATCGGGCCGAAGGAAATCTCGGGCGATCCGGAAACGCTGCCGCGCATGCTGGCCGCCAACCATGTAACGGTGCTACACGCGGTGCCGACCTTGCTGGCCTTGTTCAGCGAGGAAGTCGCCAGCCTGCGCCTGATTAACCTGGGCGGCGAAATGTGTCCGGAATCGCTGGTCGAGCGCTGGGCCCGGCCGGGTCGCCAGATCTTTAACACTTACGGTCCGACCGAGGCGACCGTCTCGGCCAGCCTGGCGCGCCTGCAGCCTGGCCGCCCGATCACGATCGGCACGCCGCTGCCGAACTACGGCCTGCTGGTGATCGGCACCGAAGGCCCGGTGCTGGCGTTGTTGCCGCGCGGCGAGACGGGCGAACTGTGCATCACCGGCCCCGGACTGGCGGCGGGCTACCTCGGCCGTCCCGACTTGACCGAAGAGAAATTCCTGGCCAATCCATGGGCGTCCGGCCCGCACGACGCCCGCCTGTACCGCACCGGCGACCTGGCGCGCATCGACGTCGACGGCGAAGTCCAATGCCTCGGCCGCACCGACGACCAGGTCAAGATCCGCGGCTTCCGCGTCGAACTGGGCGAAATCGAAACGGTGCTGGCCCAGCAGGCAGGGGTCGGCACGGTCGCGGTGCTGCTGCGCAAGGACGACGGCATCGACCAGCTGGTCGCCTACATCGTCGCCTCGGCCGGCAGTGATCCCGAAGCCGTGACGGGTTCTGCCTTGCGCCACGCACTTGCCGAACACCTGCCGCCGTACATGGTGCCGGGACGCTACGAACTGCTGGCGCTGATGCCGCGCCTGACTTCCGGCAAGATCGATCGCAAGGCGCTCAAGGCGATGCCGCTATCGGCGCCGCCGGCTGGCGCGGCCGGCGAATCGGACCTGCCGGAAACGCCGGCCGAGACCGCCCTGTTCGGCGCGCTGGCCAAGCTGTTCCCCGGCCAGCCGATCCGGCGCGGGCTGGACTTCTTCAGCGACCTTGGCGGCCACTCCTTCTTCGCCGCGCGGCTCGCTTCCGCGCTGCGCGCCGATCCCGCTTTCGCCCACGTCACGGTGCGTGACATTTATCATCATCGCCAGGTCGGCAAGATTGCGGCGGCGTGGGCCGACGCACCCGATGCGCCGGCGGCCCAGGCCGACTGGACCCCGCCTTCTGCCCTTAGCCGCTGGCGCTGCGGCGCCGCCCAGGCCGCCGCCGTCCCCTTCCTCGTCACCTTGCGCATGGCGCAATGGCTGGCGCCGTTCTTCACCTACCACTTCCTGACCGGCTCGCCGGGCGACTCGGTGCCGGTCGCAATTGCCGCCTCGATCGGCGTGTTCCTGCTCGCCACCATCATGGAATTCGCTTTCGCCATCGCCGGAAAGTGGCTAGTCGCCGGCCGCCTGAAAGCCGGCTCCTATCCCCTGTGGGGCCTGACCTATTACCGCTGGTGGCTGGCCGACCGCCTGGTCGAAGCGGCGCCGGTCTACCTGCTGGGCGGATCCTCCTTATATAACTGGTGGCTGCGCGCGCTGGGCGCCAAGGTTGGCCATGAAGTGATCATCGGCTCGATGACCTTGCGCGCGCCCGACCTGCTCGAGGTCGGCGACAACGTCAGCATCGGCAATGCCGTCAATTTCGAAAACGCCCGGGTCGAACGGGGCCGCCTGCTGCTAGGCCGGATCAGCCTGGCGGAAGACGCCTGCGTCGCCTCGTACGCTGTACTCGAAGGAAATACCGCCATCGGCAAGGCCGGCCACCTCGAAGGCCAGGCCGCGCTGGCCGATGGCGTCAGTGTTCCGGATGGCCGGGTCTGGGGCGGCTCGCCCGCGCGCGACATGGGCCCCTTCGTGTCGCAAGTGCCGCCGCGCCCGCAGGTGAGCCGCACGCGGATCGCCGGCGAAGCGGTGTTCTTCGTCTTCGGCATGTTGTTGATCGCGACCCTGTTCTTCATGCCGGTGTTCCCGAGCTTCGTGCTGATCGACTGGTTCGACGAGCGCGAGCTGCTGCCATGGCTGCAGGGCGAGCGCGTCACCACCCAGCTGGCGCGCTACTTCGTGCTGGCGTTCCCGGCCAGCGCCGTGCTGATCGTGCTGACCGCGCTGGTGTCGGCCGGCATCCGCTGGGGCTTCATGCCGCGCCTCAAGCCGGGCCAGTCCGCCGTGCACAGCAACACCTATTGCCAGAAATGGCTGGTCAGCCACATCCAGGAATCGAGCCTGAACGTGCTGCACGGCATTTACGCGACCGTGTTCGCGCCGTTCTGGTACCGCCTGCTGGGCGCCAAGGTCGGGCGCGACGCCGAAATCTCCACCGCGCTCGGCGTGGTGCCCGACATGCTGACCCTGGGCGACGAAACCTTCATCGCCGACGCGGTGATGCTGGGCGACGAACAGATCGACGGCGGCTGGATGACGATGCAGCCGACCGTGGTGTCGCACCGCAGCTTTGTCGGCAACGGCAGCTACATTCCCGACGGCACTATCCTGCCTGAGCGGGTGCTGGTCGGCGTGCACACCCACGCGCCCGAAAACGGCCGCATGAAGAGCGGCGACACCTGGCTCGGCTCGCCGCCTATCCACTTGCCGGCCCGCGAAGAAGTGAGCGGCTATCCAGAATGGCTGACCTACCGGCCGTCGCCGCTGCGCCGGCTTGGACGCACCCTGGTCGAAGCGTTCCGGATCGTCGCGCCGCACGCGGTGGTGATCGCAGTCGGCTACACCGTCGTGCTCGACGTGGTGCCGATCGCGGGTGCCGGGCGCTGGAGCGAAGTGGTGGGCGACCTCGCGTTGGCCGGCCTCATCTACGGCATCGGCAACTACCTGTTCGTGATGGCCTTCAAGTGGCTGCTGCTGGGGCGCTACCGCAAGCGCGCCGAGCCGATGTGGACGCCGTTCGTCTGGCTGTCCGAAGGCGTAACGAATATGTACGAAGGCATCGCCGTGCCGAATTTCATGCGCTACCTGCGCGGCACGCCGTGGCTGCCGGTCGCGTTCACCCTGCTCGGCTGCAAGATCGGGCGCGGCGTCTACCTCGACACCACCGACATCACCGAGTTCGACTGCGTGACGATCGGCGACTACAGCGAGCTGAATGCTTTCTCCTGCCCGCAGACCCACCTGTTCGAAGACCGCGTGATGAAGATCGACCATGTCGAGATCGGCAGCAAGGTTTATCTGGGACCGCGCAGCGCCGTGCTGTACAGCGCGCGGGTCGGCGACAACGCCCGCCTGGGCGCGCTGACGCTGGTGATGAAGGGCGAACATATTCCCGCCGGTTCCAGCTGGGCAGGCTGCCCGGCCGCGCCGGCGCGCAGCTGATGGCACTGGCGGTGCATGCCTGGCCAGGTGCGCTGCCCGCATGGGGCCGCGCACCCCTCGTCATTTCGGTGACGACGCCTGGCGGCGAGCGCGGCGCCGCGCGCGAGCGCATCCGCGCCGCCGTGCGCGAGGTGCTCACGCAAGCGCTGAAGCGCGGCGTCGAGCTGCAAACGTCCCCAGGCAAACGGCCCCTTCTGCTGGTCGATGGCCTGGCCTCTCCGATCGGCTTGTCGATCAGCCACGCCGGCGACTTGTCGGTGGCCGCGCTGAACCCGGGTGGCCCAGCAGGTGTCGACCTGATGGAAGTGCAGCAGGTGCTCGACTGGGCACGGGTCGCCCACGACTACCTCGGCATGGCGGCAGCCTGCCGGCTGGCGGCGATGACGGATGGCGAGCGTCCGCGCGCCTTCGCCCAGGCATGGGCGCAGCGTGAGGCCCAGCTCAAGCTATCCGGCCAGCCCCTGACCGAATGGTCGCCCTCCTCGATCGAAACGCGCGTGATCCCGCTCGATCTGCCGGTCGGATTTGCCGGCGCGCTGGCCACCCTCGCCGGCCCCAGTGTTTAATCCGCGAACTGTTTATCACGCTCAAGATAGTCACAAATAAAACCACCAAACTCGACCGTTTTTTCCGGGCCAACCAGGGCGTTCGTGGCCGAGGGCGACCGCTGACGGCCGCGACGGGCTCCGGTTGGCCGGGCACGTTGTATACTGCGTGCTTTTACAGGCTGTCGCCTGGCCAACAAGGATACTCCCATGAGCACGCTGCCTCCCTGCCCGAAATGCAATTCCGAATTCACGTACGAAGACGGGACCCAGCTGGTTTGCCCGGAATGCGGCCACGAGTGGAGCGCGAACGCGGCCGCCACGGCCGATGAGGGCCCGAAAGTCTACCGCGACTCCGCCGGCAACGTCCTGCAGGACGGCGACACCGTCACCGTCATCAAGGACCTCAAGCTGAAAGGCTCGGGCGGCACCGTCAAGATGGGCACCAAGGTCAAGAATATTCGCCTGGTCGACAGCGACCACGACATCGACTGCAAGATCGAAGGCTTCGGCGCCATGAGCCTGAAGACCGAATTCGTCAAGAAGGTCTGATCCCGCGCGGCGCCCGCCGCCTTCGCACCTACGCTGCCCCGCCATCGTCTGTTCAGACGATGCCGGGGCATTTTCACATCTTGCCAGAGTGTGGGACGACTAGTGGCATCGACGTGCCACCTCTTCATGCACGCGCCGCGGCCTACGGGCTGGGGGTCAGGTCCGGCGGACCTGACCCCGGGGTTGTCGCCGCACCGGGCGCTCGCCGCCATCGCCGCGCGGCCCCACACTCAACGGTGACATTGCCAATTAATTTCGCAATTGGCGCAAAATCCGGGAACGGGGCGAGTGTTGCCTACATCTAATGTCGCAAGTAAGCCGATAAACAGAGAGCGACACCATGCAAGCCGCATCCAAACTGAAGCAGGACAGCCCCAGCGACGCCGACCTGGCGCGCCGGATCGCGGCGCACGACCAGGGCGCCTTCGTGCTGCTGATGCGCCGTCACAACCAGCTGCTGTTCCGCACCGCGCGCAGCATCCTGCGCGACGACGCCGAAGCCGAGGACGCGCTGCAGGACGCCTACCTCCAGGCATACCGGGCGATCGGCCAGTTTCGCGGCGACGCCAAGCTGGCGACCTGGCTGACGCGGATCGTCATCAACGAGGCGATCGCGCGCTCCCGCAAGACCGCGCGCCGGGCCGAAGTCATGCAGCTGCACCTCGGCGCCGAGCCGACCGACCAATTCAACGAGGCGACCATGGAACCAGGCGCATCCGAATCTCCCGAAAATGGCGCGATGCGCGCCGAGACGCGCGCACTGATCGAGAAATCCATCGACGCCCTGCCCGACGTGTTCCGTACCGTGTTCGTGCTGCGCGCGCTGGAAGAGATGAGCGGCGAGGAAGTCGCCGCCTGCCTCGACATCCCCGAAGCGACCGTGCGCAGCCGCTTTTTCCGGGCCCGCAGCATGCTTCGCGCGGCGCTCGCCCGCGATGTCGATCTCGGCTTCGAGCAGGCGTTCTCGTTCGACGGCGAGCGCTGCGACCGCATCGTGGCCGGCGTAGTCGGTCGCCTCAACCTTTCCCGGCCCGGCGACGCCTGACCGACCGCAGTACCAACCCACTGGAGAACCACCATGTCCTTTCTGATTCAAGCGAACGATCCCGCGGCAGTCCACCCACGCCGCATGTTCCTCGGCAAGTCCGGCCTGCTGCTGTCCGGCGCCGCGGTGGCGCTGATGGCCGGCCAGGACGCGCTGGCCGCAACCAAGGGCGGTGACGCGACCGGCTCGGATATCCAGATCCTCAATACCGCGCTGGGCGCTGAACTCGAAGCGATCGCCGCCTACCAGCTGGGCGCGGAAAGCGGCCTGCTGCAAAAGCCGGTGCTCGACCTGGCGGTGACGTTCCAGGGCCACCACAAGGAGCACGCCGAGGTGCTGTCGAAGACAATCGCGAAACTGGGCGGCAAGCCGGTCGCGGCCAAGAGCAAGTACCAGTTCCCCACCGAGACGCTGAAGAATCAGAACGACGTGCTGCGCTTTGCCGCCACGCTCGAGAAAGGCGCGGTCAGCGCTTACCTGGGCGCGGTGCCGCTGTTCGGCAACCGCGAACTGGCAAAGGCGGCGGCCAGCATTCTCGGCGACGAGGCGATGCACTGGGCGATCCTGCGCAACGCGCTGGGCGAAACGCCGGTGCCGTCGGCCTTCATGTCCTGAGCCATGCGCGCCCTCACCATGTTCGGCGCCGTCCTGGCGCTGGGCGCGGCGGCCGCGCAGGCGGCGTCGCCCGACCTGAAGCTGGGCCAAGAGGTGTACGCGCGCTGCGCCGCCTGCCACTCGTTCCAGTTCGACCGCACCGGGCCGCGTCACTGCGGCTTGTTCGGGCGGCGCGCCGGCAGCGTGCCGAGCTTCGAATATTCGGCGGCGATGAAGAAATCGAAGATCGTCTGGAACGCCAAGACGCTCGATCGCTTCCTGGCCAATCCGCTCAAGGCGGTGCCCGGCACCACCATGACTTACGCCGGCGTACCGGATCGCGCCGAGCGCACCGCGCTGATCGCCTATCTGAAGGCGGCGAACGGTGGGTCGGAATGCCACGAGCCGCAGTAAGCTTCACCCACATATTTGCACGTCGCCCTCGCGAATGCGCACTAGTGTCCGGAATAATCTCGTTGACTTTAAGACCGTCGTTCCCGCCACTGGCGGAAACGACTCCTCGCGCAAGCGGGGATCCAATTTGCGGCAAACTTTGCTGGCTTTTAGCGGAGGAAGCTGTGGCCTTAGCTGATCGCAAGAATTGGATCCTCGCTTTCGCGAGGACGACGTGAATATATAAAGAAGAAGTCTCGCTTGAGGGGTTTCTGACAGCACTCCAATGCCCGCAGGAGGCGATTGAAATGTCAATCTAATTATTCCGGACACCAGTGCGCGAAGGCGGGAATCCCATGCATTGCATGAATTCCCCTCATACTGGGGTCAAGCTGCCTTCGGCCGCGCTGGAATATCCAGCCCGCGCATGACAGCCGGCCGCGCAACGAACGTCTCCAGCACCCGCACCACGTTCGGGAAATCGGCGATGCCCACCAAATCGCCCGCCCCATAAAACCCGACCAGGTTGCGCACCCACGGAAAGGTTGCGATGTCGGCGATGCTGTACTCGTCGCCCATGATCCATGCACGTCCTTCCAGCCGTTTGTCGAGCACCGCCAGCAGCCGCTTCGCTTCGGCCACGTAGCGCTGCAGCGGCCGCTTGTCCTCGTAGTCCTTGCCGGCGAACTTGTGGAAGAAGCCGACCTGGCCGAACATCGGCCCGATCCCGCCCATCTGGAACATCACCCATTGAATCGTCTCGTAGCGGCCGGCCGCATCGCGCGGCATCAGCTTGCCGCTCTTCTCTGCAAGATAGATCAGGATCGCGCCCGATTCGAACAGCGCCAGCGGCTTGCCGTCCGGTCCGTTCGGATCGAGGATCGCCGGGATCTTGTTGTTGGCGCTGAGCGAGATGAACTCGGGCGTCATCTGGTCGTTGGTCTCGAAATTGACCAGGTGCGGCTCGTACGCCAGGCCGGTCTCCTCGAGCATGATCGAGACCTTCACGCCATTCGGGGTCGGCAGCGAATACAACTGGAGCCGCTCCGGATGCGCGGCGGGCCATTTTTTGGTAATCGGGAATGCGGAAAGATCGGTCATCTGGAAGCCTCGAAAATATTGCACAATAGCGTTTTATTAGGCTATGCCACCGTGAAGTGTGCGACCGCGCGGCGATGGCGGCAAGCGCCCGGTGCGGCGACAGACCCGGGGTCAGGTCCGCCGGACCTGACCCCAGCCCGTGGGCCGCGGCGCGTGCATGAAGCGGTGGCACGTCGACGCTGCAAGTCGTCCCACACTTTACAGTGACATAGCGTTTTATTATGACGTATTTCTTCTTGAAGGGTTTTGATGTACTCAGCGACTTTTATCTTCGACACCAAGCAGTTCGATGCCGACTTCCACCGCCTCGATGCGCTCATCGCAGCGGCAGCCAGGGAAACCGAAGGCTATCTGGGGGAGGAGGCGTGGGAGGACACCAGGACCGGGCGGATTTCGAACGTCTACTATTGGGAATCGCAGGCGGGAATGAAGCAGCTGATCGAGCACCCGAACCACCAGGAAGCCAAGCGCCGCTACAGCGAGTGGCTGAGCGGCTACCAGGTCATCATCGCGGAAGTCCTGCGCACCTACGGCGACAAGACGATCGATCATCCGACCAGCAAGCTCGCCTGAGGCCTGAGCGCATCGCACACCTGCCCGTGCGCAGCGAGCGCCAAGGCGCGCCGGTGCGCACCCTCGCTCGCCAGCGCCGGCAAGGCGTGCAGCCTGGCGCGGATCGGCCTGCCGGAGAGGATTGCGGCCATGCTTTCGGCCAGCGACATGTCGGCGATGTATTCGACCGATGGATGCGGCGCGCCCTCGTCGTCCGCATAACTGATCGCGATCGCCTGCACCGGCGCCCCCGCCCCGATTGCGGCTTCGAACAGATTGGCGCGAAACGGCTGCAGGTCGCCTTGCGCGGCCGAGGTCCCTTCCGGAAAACAGGCAATCCGCTCGCCCGCGCGTAAGTTGTCGGCCAGCGCATCGACGGCGCGCCGCAAGTCGCCGGGCCGGCCGCGCGCGACGAACACCGTGCCGGCCAGTGCGCTCAAGGGCCCGATCAGCGGCCAGCGCCGCACCTCCGACTTGGCGACGAATCGCGACGGGGAGCGTGCGTTGATGACGAACACGTCGATCCACGACACGTGATTGGCCACCAGCATCGCGTTTGCCAGCACCGGCACGCCAGTCACTTCGACTGTCACGCCGAAGGTGCGCAGCACGCTTTGCGACCAGCGCTGGATGCGGTCCATCCGTTGCGCCGTGCCGATCCACGGGAACACGATAATGCAAGTGCAAAGCCCTGTGAAAATATGCGCAATTACGCATAAAAAGCGGGAGAACAGCTTCAGCGCCTTCATGATCGCTCCCCTGCCAATCCGGAGGCGCACGCGCCAGCCCGATGCCATCGCATGATAAGCAGCACCAGCGCGATCACCAGCACGCCGAAGCTGGCCAGGATCGCGCGCACCGGCGCGTCCAGCACCAGCAGCGCGCCATACGCCGCCAGGCACACCAGCGACGCGAGGTTTTCATTGAAACCCTGCACCGCAATCGACACGCCGGGGGGCATCAGCGCGGCGCCGCGCTGCTGCAGCAGCGTATTCATCGGCACCAGCACGATGCCCGCCACGATCCCGGTCAGGAACAGCATCGCGCACGCCAGCCACAAGCTGCTCACCAGCGTCATCGCCAGGATCGCTGCGCCCAGCGCCACGCCCATCAGCAGCACCACCATCGCCCGCGCGGCCGACACGTAGCGCGCCACGCCGGCCGATCCGGCCACCATGCCAACCGCCAGGAAGCACTGCAGCAGCGCGGATCCGGACAGCGCCAGGTCCAGTACCCTGCCGGCCCACTGAATGACCAGGAATTGCAGCGCCGCCGCCACCGCCCAGAACAAGCTGGTGAC
Organism: Pseudomonadota bacterium; assembly: GCA_046728335.1. Lineage (GTDB taxonomy): Bacteria > Pseudomonadota > Gammaproteobacteria > Burkholderiales > Burkholderiaceae_D > JAFCUW01. The sequence continues at coordinate 9,905 of JBKPEJ010000018.1, forward strand.
CGCCAGCGATATCCTTCCTTCGGGATCGCGCCAGAGTATTGCGAAAGCGCGCCAGAAGCCTGCGGCGCGCACGCCGATCTCGATGCGCGCCGCCGCGCCGGTGGGAATGGCCGCCGCGAACAATGCCGACACCGCATACATGGCGACGATGGCCAGAGCGGCGCTGTGCGGGCCGATTGCGAAGGCCGGCGCCAGCAGCAAACCGCCAAGCGCGGTGCCGCCGATGATAGCCGCGACAGTCGACATCTCGATCCACGCATTCGCCTTGATCAACTCCGCGGGCGGGACGAGTTCGGCGAGGATGCCGTACTTGGCGGGCCCGTAGCTGACGCCGACGACACCGATTGCGCCGAACGCCAGCAGCGGATGCAGGCCTGCGGCAAGCAGAAGGCAGGCGCCCAGTTTGACTGCATTCGCCAGCAGCATCACCCGCCCCTTCGGGAACGCATCGGCCAGGACACCGGCATACGGCGCCAGCACCACGTATGACACGTACAGGCAGATGCGCAGCGCCGGCGTCATCCAGGAGGGCGCCGCGCGTTCGAGCAGCAGGCCGATCGCCACGATCAGCAGCGCGTTGTCGGCCAGCGACGTGAAGAACTGCGCGCCGAGCACCGCGCCCATCGCGCTCCGGCCTGACGCCAACTGGCTCATCGCCGAACCAGGAATTGCTTGTTGTAGCGTTCGGGAAGGTCGGCCAGCCGCATCATGATCGGCAGGTCGGCCGTGTTGAAACCCTGGTCGAACGACGGCGGCCCGACCACCCTGGCGCCGCAGCGCAGGTAGCCCTTGATCAGCGGCGGCAGCTCGCGCAGCATGGCGCCGCGGCCGGGCGCGGCGCCGGCCTCGTCTTCGCCCGGCGGCAGCGGCCTCAGAGGCCGGATCCGGAACTCCGGGCGCACCAGGTAGGGCGAATCGCGCAGCTGGTGCCAGACGCGGCGCGCCAGCTGCCCGCCGTCTGCCATGCCGATGCTGGCGCAGCCGAACATCGTGTGCAGGCCGCGCTCGACCATGTACTTGCCCAATTCGCTCCACAGCGACAGGATCACGCCGCCGGAGCGCCAGTCGGGGTGGACGCAGGCACGCCCAAGTTCGACCGCGCCGCCGCGCAAAGCCGCCAGCGGCGCCAGGTCGAATTCGCCGTCGGTGTAGCAGGCGCCGGCGCGCCGCGCGGCATCCGGCCCGAGCACGCGGTAGGTGCCCACCAGCTGGCCCGGGCCATCGCTGCCGCGTTCGCGCACGCGCACCAGCAGGTGGTCGCAATGGCGGTCGAAATGGTCGGCGTCGAGACCGGCCGGGGTGCCGGCCGGCGGCGCCAGGCGGGCGCCCATCTCGTCGACGAAAATCGAATAGCGCAGGCGCTGCGCCTCGCGCACCTCGGCTTCGGTAGCGGCCCAGCTGGACTCGAATTGCCAGTCGACCTGCTTGGGGACTGGATGGGCGCTCGCGGGCGGCGCCGCCCGGTCGGTGTCGGTGGCCAGTTGAAGGGTCAAGCGGCGCTCCTAATTCGATGCGGGGTATTGGTCGATGAGGCGATTCTGGCGCCAGTTCAGGCGCATCAGCGCGAACGGTCCGATCGGGCGGATGCCGCGCCGGCGGTTCGCCGCGCCGATCGCAAACAGCAGTCGCTGCTTGGCGAAGATCATGCCGAAGCCTTCGAGCAGGCCGATCTCCGGGTCCCAGGCCTGGATCGCTTCCGAGCCGGCGCCGTTCACTTCCATGATGGTGAAACCGGTGCCGGCGCTCAGCTCGTGCTGGCTGCGGAAGCGCACGTCGAAGCGGCCGAAATGAAACTGCGGCATGTCGCGCGCGATCGCGTCGATGGCGCGCGTCAGCTCCGGCGTGATCAGGGCGCCGCCATCGCGGTACAGGCCGCCGACGCGGGTCGAACCGATGGTCGCCAGCCGCACCACCTGGCCGGCCGCTGGCACGGAATCCATCGCCAGCGCGCAGGCGTGGGCGGGCGAACCGAGCACGCGGGCGGCGCGCGCATCGCGCTTGACCAGCTCCCCGAGGGTCGAGGCGCCGTCGCCGGTCACGCGCGGAAAGTAGCGCAGCGCCAGCCCGATCAGCCGGCCCTGCCCGCTGATCGGGTCGCGCGCATAGAAGATGCCCGCCTCGCTTTCATCGGCCAGGTACTGCTGCAGGACGATCACTTCGCCGTCCGGATAGCGCTCAGCGTAGGTGCGCAGGGCCGCCAGCGACTCGAGCTTGCACACGCCGTAGCCGCACAGGCCAAGGTCCGGCTTGGCCATCAGTGGAAAGTCGAAGCCGGCCCGCGCCAGCGCATCGCCCAGTTCCTTGTCGGACCAGTGGCGCGCATCGGTGATGCCGATGTGGCGCGCGGTCGCGGCGCGCGCGGCCGGCCCCATCTCCTGGAAGTATTCGAGTTTGCCCTCGCCTACCAGTCCGCCGGCGGTGATCCGGGGATTGGCCACGGTCGGCAAGGTCGCGCTGCCGTAGCGCAGCGACAATCCGATCCACTGGATGACGATCGGGATGCAGATCAGCCATTTCGGCATTTTCTCGAGCGCGCCGCGCGCCGAAGTCGAAGTGAACGCCGCGATTCCGGATTGCTGCGGGTGGAGCAAGCGTGGCGAGTCGAGGAGCATGCGGCGTCCAGGTTCGATGATGGTGGGCAGACCAGCACGCAGAATCACACATCGCTTAGCTTCGTTCTGTGCGTCCGCGAACACATGGATAAGCTTTTTTCACGGTCAAACTATATTGAATTATATATTATAATTAAGTATATTGTTAAATTGTGCGATTACTGAAGGAGCGAACGATGACAAAACCTGTGCCCCCGCCCGCGCTGGAAGCGCTGCAAGCTGCGGCATCGCAGGCGTGCGGTTTGCTTAAAGTACTGGCCAACCCAGACCGCCTGATGCTGCTGTGCCAACTGGCGCAGGGAGAGCACAGCGTGGGCGATCTTGAAAGCGCGCTCGGAATTCGTCAGCCCAGCCTGTCGCAGCAACTCGCCGTGCTGCGCGACGAGGGTCTGGTCGCCACCCGGCGCGAAGGAAAGCACATCTTCTACAGCATTGCCAGCGCCGAAGCGCTGGCGGTCATGCAAGTACTGTATGCCCTCTACTGCAACCCCCAAGGAGCGCAACAATGACGATTGACTGGACCAACTTTACGCCTTGGGCCTCGCTGGCCGGCGGCCTGCTGATCGGCCTGTCGGCTGTGCTGCTGGTAACCTTCAATGGCCGCATCGCCGGCATCAGCGGCATCCTCGGCGGCATGCTTGGCCTGCCGAAGGGCGACATCGCCTGGCGCCTGGCCTTCCTGCTCGGCCTGGTCGCCGCGCCGCTGGTGCTCGGCCTGGCCGCCCCGCTGCCCGCGGTCCAGGTCGACGCCGGCACGGGCACCCTGGTCGTGGCCGGCTTGCTGGTCGGCCTCGGCACCCGTTACGGCGCCGGCTGCACCAGCGGCCACGGCGTATGCGGCCTGTCGCGCCGGTCGCCGCGTTCGCTGGCCGCCACCGCCGCATTCATGCTGGCCGGCTTCGCCACCGTGTACGTCGTGCGGCACCTGCTCGCTTAAGGAGAAGCGCATGCAAATATTCATGGCATTGATCGTCGGACTGCTGTTCGGCACCGGCCTGATCGTTTCCGGCATGGCCAATCCGGCCAAGGTGCTCGGCTTTCTCGACCTGGCCGGGCGCTGGGACCCGTCGCTCGCCTTCGTCATGGCCGGCGCGGTGCTGGTCGGCCTGGCCGGATTCCATGTCGCGCTGCGGCGCGAACGCGCGCTGCTCGGCGCCCCGATGCGCCTGCCGGCCGTCACCGCGATCGACCGGCGCCTGGTGCTGGGCGGCCTGGCATTCGGCGTCGGCTGGGGACTGGCCGGCTACTGCCCCGGTCCGGCGCTGGCGTCGCTGGCCACTGGCGGCGCCAAGCCGCTCATTTTCAGCGCGGCGATGGTGGCCGGCATGCTGCTGTTCGAGATCCTCGAGCGCGTCCAGTCGCGCCGCCAGCCTCAGGCCAATTGAACTTGCTAGTTTTGGCCGTTTGGGTAGACTGGTCGAATTCCAAATAGCAACAAGAAACGCGATGGACCTGGTCGAATCGATTGCACGTACGGCGTTCGGCAACACGCCAAAGATGCGCCGCGTGCTGACTTATTGGGCCGCCACCGCGGTCCTGTACGGCTTTTGCCTGTTCATCGTGTTGCGCGAGCTGGAGGTCGGATCGATCACGCGAACCCAGGCCGGCATCGTGACATCGATCGGCGTGCTCGGCATGTGCGCGTTCTATTTACTGCTGCGCTCCTCTGCCACGCTGGGCATCCCCAACTGGAAGCTCGCCTTGTACCAGGCGCAGTTCGCCATCGTCTACGACCTGGCGCTGTACTGCGTGCTCGATTCGCTGCGCGGCGCGATCCTGATCGGCATGCCGGTGGTGATCTTGTTCTGCGCATTTGCCTTGCGCCCGCGCCAGACCATGTTGCTCAGTACCTTTGCCATCCTCGGCCTGGCCGCCACCATCGCAACGCTGATCCAACGGCATCCGGAGCACCATCCGCAATACGAGGAAGGCATCCATTTTGCGCTGGCCTCGATCGGCATCGTGGCGGTCACGGCCATCACCGGTGAGCTGAGCAAGCTGCGCGCGCAGCTGATGGAGGCGGTCGCCACCATCCGCAGCCTCGCCACCACCGACGAACTGACCCTGCTGGCCAACCGGCGCCACATGAACGACCTGCTGGCCGCTGCCGAACAGCGCCGCGCCGCCAGCCCCCAGCATGTGTGCGTGGCGCTGATCGACGTCGACTTCTTCAAGGCGATCAACGACAGGTACGGCCATGCGGGCGGCGACGCCGTGCTGAAGGCGTTCGCCAACGAAGCCGGCGCCGCCTTGCGTTCGGCCGATACGCTGGCGCGCTGGGGCGGCGAAGAATTCCTGCTGCTGATGCCCGACACCATGCTGGACGAAGCGCTCGCCGTGATCGGCCGCATGGCCGCACGCATCGCCACCCTGCGCGTGGCCGAGGTCGACGCTAGGCTGAAGCTGTCCTTCTCCGCCGGAGTGGCCGCATGCGGTCCGCTCGAACGATTCGACGAAGCGATCCGGCGCGCCGATGAAGCGATGTACCGGGCCAAGGCCAGCGGACGAAATTGTGTCCTCGCGGCCTGAACGGCGCGCCGCCGCGCACGGTACAATGAAGCACAGGCCAGCGCGGGGCAACCGCTTCCGCGCTGCGTCGTCGACGGGTTCAGACTTATGGGCGTTTCAAAGTTTATTGGGCGCGCCATCTGCGTCGTGCTGCTGGCCGCGACCGGCGCGGCGGCGGCGGCTGGAAAACGCGTGCAGATCCTGGTGGAAGATGCAGCCAGCCCGTGGTCCAACCGCGGCGGTATCGGCTACGCGAACGACATGGTGCGGGCCGCCTTTGCCGCCGCCGGCGTCGACATCGAACTGGTCGTGGTGCCTTACGCGCGCTGCAAGGCCGTCGTGATGCAGGGCGGCGCGGTCGGCTGCTTCAGCATGTCGGCCGGTCCGGAATTGGGCAAACTGGTGCGCTTCGCCGACAAGGCGCTGTTCAGCGTCACGCCCAAGTTCTACTACAACGTCGACCGCAAGATTACGGCCAGGTCGGTGGCCGAGCTGAGCCGGGGCATGCGGGTCGGCATCGTGCACGGCTATGAGTATCCCCCGTTCGTCGCCCAGCTGGCGCAATCGGGCGTCGTGCTCGAAACGGCGCGTTCGGATGTCATCAACCTGCGCAAGCTGGCCGCCGGCCGCATCGACGTCGCGCTCGTGATGACCGACGAAATGCGCAGCGAAGAACTGATCGAGCGCCAGGCCGGCGTGACAGGCATCGCCTTTGCCTTCCAGAGCACGCCGATGGAATCGTTCATCGGTTTCAGCACCATCCATCCCGACGGCGACGCCCAACGGCGCCACTTCAATTCCGGCTACCAGTCGATCACCGAGAACGGCACCCGGCTTGGCATCCAGACCAGCTGGAAGTTGCGCTGCGCCAAGTTCTGCCCCGAGTAATTGCCAAGCTAACCACACCGGCGCGCCGCGTTTGTTGCTGCAAGGATACATTCGCACATTTAATTGTTACGAATTGTATGTACGAAACTTCGATCGGATTCCCAGCCCAAAGTTGACCGGAGCGCACGCCCCGATTTGGCGCGCTGCGGCCGCGCCGATGCGCTTCATAGGGAGAATTCGGATGGCCGTGCAAATTCAATAATTTTCCATGTAATCAAATGCTTATCACGGCTTTGTCGACCTGAAAAGTCAAAATTTCAACTCAGTTGGCAGCAGAGAATTGTTGCCTGCGTCCCGCCTGATTTTCCTGGTTGCAGCACTTTCCACGCGACCTTACCATCCGTCCAAGCTTCGAACTGTCGAGCCAACTCTGGCGCCCCCGTTTCGCTGCAGCTCTTCCCGTTTAGATTGGAAATCCACGCATGAAGAATTCCTCCCCCGCCCGCACTTCCGACAAATCGATCAATCTGCTGGCGCGCCCGCTGGCCTGCGCCCTCGGCGCCTCCGCATTGGCACTGATCGCCGGCGTGCCTGCCGCCAGCGCCGCAGACTTCACCGATGGAATGCATCAGTACGCACGCGGTCGCATCCTGGTCGAGTCGCGCGCCGGCTTGTCCAACGACGACCTCGAAAAAGTCCTGAAGGTGCATGGCGGCAAGCGCCGCAAGATGGGTCAGAGCAATATTCACGTGGTGGACCTGCCGGCCGGCGCATCCGAAATCGCGGTTGTCGAGCAACTGCGCCGCAACCCCAACCTCAAGTTGGTCGAACTCGACGTGCGCGTCAAGAGCACGCTGGCCGTGACCGACCCGTACGCCGGCAGCGAATGGTACCTGTCGAAAATCGGCGCCACCACTGCGTGGGACACCACCCAGGGCGCCGGCGTCACCATCGCCATCCTCGACTCGGGTGTCGACATGACGCACCCGGACCTGGTGCCTAACCTGGTGCCCGGCTTTAACGTATACGGCAACAACACCGATACTTCCGATGTCTGCGGTCACGGCACCGCCGTCGCCGGCTCGGCCGCTGCGCGCACCAACAACGGCGTCGGCGTTGCCGGTGTCGCCGGCCAGGCGAAGATCATGCCGATTCGGATCGCCTACAAGGACGCCGCTTCCGGCGGCTGCTACGCGTATGCCAGCACCATCGCCAGCGGCATCACCTACGCCGCCGACCATGGCGCGCGCATCGCCAATATCAGCTATGGCCCGCTGGCCGGCAACGCCGCCATCCAGAGCGCCGCACAGTATCTGAAGAACAAGGGTGGGCTGGTATTCCTATCCGCCGGCAACGACGGCCTCGACCAGAACATCACGCCCACCACGTCCCTGATCGCGGTGTCGGCCACCGATTCGAACGACGCCAAGACCAGCTGGTCGAGCTACGGCACCTTCATCTCGGTCGCCGCGCCGGGCGCCGGCATCTGGACCACCTCGCAAGGCGGCGCCTACGGCGGCTGGAACGGCACCTCGTTCGCCAGCCCGGTTGCCGCCGGCGTCGCCGCGCTGATGATGGCCGCGGCGCCTTCGCTGGACGGCACGCAGATCGAGCAGGCGCTGTTCTCCAGCGCCGTCGACCTCGGCACGGCCGGACGCGATTCGAACTTCGGCTACGGCCGCGTGGATGCGGCCGCCGGCGTGAAAGCCGCGCAGGCCAAGGTCGGCGTCGCCGATACCCAGGCGCCGACGGCGGCGATCACTGCGCCGGCCGCCAGCTCCAGCGTCAGCGGCACTGTGGCGGTCGCGGTCAACGCGGCTGACAACGTCGGCGTCGACCGGGTTGAACTGAAGGTCAACGGCACCGTCGTCGGCATCGACAGCGCCAGCCCATATAGCTTCAGCTGGAACACGACCGGCGTGGCGAACGGCATGAACACGCTGGTGGCGACAGCCTACGACAAGGCGGGCAACGTCACCGCGTCGACCCCGGTATCGGTCAACGTGGCGAACGCGGCGACTCCGCCGCCGCCAGTGAAGGATACGACGCCGCCGGTGGTCTCGATCGACAATCCGGTCGCGGGCAGCGTCAGCGGAACCGTCAACGTCAGCGTCAAAGCAAGCGACAACAGCGGCGCGGCGGGCATCAAGCAAACCCTGTACGTCGACAATGTGCAGGTCGACCAAGGCAACGGCGGTGCGCTGGCCTACACCTGGAGAACGCGCCGCTACAGCACTGGCGCGCACACCGTGAAGGCGGTCGCGATAGATGCAGCCGGCAATTCGACGACGGCAACGGTCACCGTGACAGTGGTGCGCTAAACCTGCCAGCCGCAATAAGAAATGGGCGACACGCATTGCTGCGGTCGCCCATTTTTTTTAAGCGATGTCACCGTAAAGTGTGGGACGACTTGCGGCGTCGACGTGCCACCCCTTCGTACACGCGCGGCGGCCCACAGGCTGAGTTTGTCGCCGCGCTGAGCGCTTGCCGCCATCGCCGCGCGGCCCCACACTGAACGGTTACATAGTCTTTTTTTATGGCGAATCGTTGTCAACTGCTTAAATTTTGAGCACGCCGATAAATAGGTCGCCCGTACCAGTGAAGGCCTGTTTGCGCGCCTCGTTTTACCCACAGATTCTGTGGATAAAATTCAACAATGTTAAACTTGTCTAGAATGCAATAATAGTTCGCGCGCCTGCCCGCTCAGCCCTTATTTCGCCTTTGCGCGGCAACGCCGACTTTTTTCAGACGGTCCGCGTACGATTTGCCTTCAGATAGCAACGGATCGATTTCTGCCGTCATCACTGTCGCCGGCGGCAAGCCTTTCAGGCAGCGCGTAGGCATTCTTCGGATCTGCCATGAACGATATAATCACCGGCATCAACCACGCACCTCGATCGGAACTCACGCATGAACCAGCCTACGACGCGCCGATGCCCCCTCGCCCTGGCGGTCTTCCTCGCCAGCCTGGCCCATGGCGCGCTCGCCGATGAAGGCGGCGTCACGCCCTACCGCCCGTCCGTGTCGACGCCGGCGCAGCTGCCCGCCGTGGGACAACTCGAATTCGAAGCCGGCTTCCTGCACGCAAAGTCCGACGGCGGCCGGCGCGACAGCCTGCCGGTGCTGTTCAAGCTGGCGTTTTCCGAGCAGTGGGGAGTGCTGGTCGGCGGCGATGCCTACGTGTCGTCGCGCGACGAAGCCGGCAACCGCGCGCGCGGATTCGGCGACACCAACGTGATATTGAAACGCGCGTTCCTGGTCGACAGCGAGACCGCCTTCGGCCTCGAGCTCGGCGCCAAGCTGCCCACCGCGAAGGACGCTATCGGCAGCGGCAAGACCGATTACGAGGTCAATACGATCTTCAGCAAGGACTTCGGCAAGGTCCACATGGACGCCAACGCCAACCTCACGCGCCTGGGCGCATGGGACGCCGGCACCGGCCGCAACCAGACGGGCCTGGCCGCCTCGTTCTCCACCGAGGTCGCGGAGCACTGGGGGGCCGACGCCGAATTGTCCGGCACGCACCGCGGCGGCACGGAAAACACGGCCCAGCTGCTGGTGGCGGCCACCTACAGTCCCACCAAGCAGGCCACGTTCGATTTTGGCGTCGCGCATAGCCTGCACGGGCCATCGAACTGGTCGCTGTTCGGCGGCATGGTGGTCCCGCTGGCGAAGCTCTGGTAGGCCGGTCCCGCACCTTTACACGGCTTTACATCGTCGCGACTTCAGAAAGCCGGGAACCGCTCCGATACAAAGGTATAGGCAGTCAGGAAAACATCGGCGCAGCGGACAGCGTCTCCGTCGGCATCGACGTGTCAGCCTGACCGTTCGCGCCCGGTCAGCTGGTCCACATCGGCGCGCCGTTCCAGGTCGACGGCACTTCCGCCACTGAGTTCAGCACCGCTCCATTGCTCGCGATGACGTCGTGGTAGAAGTAGGCGCTGTCCTTGAGCGTACGTTCCTGGGTGCCGAAGTTAACGTGCACGATGCCGAAGCGCTTGGAGAATCCGTGCGCCCATTCGAGGTTGTCGAGCAGCGACCAGGCGCAATAGCCGCGCACGTCGATGCCGGCCTCGATCGCGCCATGGATCGCCCGCAGGTGCTTTTGCAGGTAGTTGACGCGCATCGGATCGTGCACCCTCCCCCCCTCCGCCACCGGCGGATCGAAGAACGCCGAACCGTTTTCGGTAATGTAGACCGGTGGATTGCCATAGCGCCCCGCCACCCAGGCCAGGGTGTCGCTCAGCCCTTGCGCGAATACTTCCCAACCCGTTTCCGTATAAGTGGCCAGCGGCTGGCGTACCGGCGACGCGCGCACCGGATACCCCTGCGCGTCGTCGCGGCTGACGCTGCGCGTGTAGTAGTTAATTCCGAGGAAGTCGATCGGCTGCGAGATCAGCGCCATGTCTTCCGCGGGCCAGTCAGGCCAGGCATCGCCGAAGACCTCCTTGATCTTTTCGGGATAGCGGCCGAGAAATACGGGATCGAGGAACTGTTCGTTCATGTAGGCGTGGCCGCGCGCCGCCGCTTGCTGGTCGGCCGGATCCGCGCTGGCCGGATACTTCGGCTCCAGGTTCACCACCAGCCCGATCTGGTGCTTGCCCTCCTCGCGGTAGGCCTTCACTGCCGCGCCGTGCGCGCGCATCAGGTTGTGCGCGGCGATCGGCGCCTCGTACTTGTTGCGGTGGCCGGGCGCGAGCATCCCGTGAAGGTAGCCCTGGTCGGACACCACCCACGGTTCGTTCAGCGTGGCCCAGGATTGGACCCGGTCGTCGAGCTTGCGGAACACGACCCGCGCGTAATCGGCGAACCAGTCGGCGATGTCGCGGTTTAGCCATCCGCCCTGATCGTCCAGCGCTACCGGCAAGTCCCAGTGGAACAGCGTTACCAGCGGCTTGATGCCGTTGGCCAGGAGTTCGTCGACCAGCTTGTCGTAAAACTCGAGGCCCTTGGGGTTGACCGCGCCGCGCCCCTGCGGGATCACCCGGCTCCACGAGATGCTGAAGCGGTATGCCTGCAGGCCGATCTGCTTCATCAGCGCCACGTCGCTGACGTAGCGCTTGTAGTGGTCGCAGGCGATATCGCCTGTGTCGCCGTCACGGATCGTGCCTGGCGTATGTACGAAGCGTTGCCAGATGCTGGCGCCGGCGCCGTCCGCCAGCGGCGAGCCTTCGATCTGGTAGGCCGACGTGGCGGCGCCCCACAGGAAGCCGTCGGGGAATTGGATGGTCTTGTTCATGGTCTGGCCTTGCTGGTTGGGTGTTCGATGACGATGGTGGCCGGCAGCGCGAGGACGCGCAGTTCGCCTCCGCTCCAGCGCGCGGCCTGGCCGTTGATGGTGGTGCGGCCTGGCTGCCAGGGCGCGGCGAAAGCGCGGATCACCAGGCCGCCGGGCGGCAGCGCCAAGCCTGCGCCGATTTCGATGCGCAGGCGCCCGCCCTGCTCGCGCATGCGGTAGCCGAGCTTTCCATACGAAGTACGCAGGTCACGCACCGCTACCCCGCCGCCGGCCAGCCATGCGTGCGGAATGCCGGCCGCCAGCACGAGCGCGCGGTCCGATTCGCGTTCGTACGCGAACAGGTCGAGCGCGGAGCGGATGTAATCGGATGAGATCCAGCCGTGCGGCATGTCGCCCACGAAGCGCGGTTCGCGGACATCGCGGCCGACCACTTCGGCCCACTGGTTCCACGCCAGCGGCCGGCGGTCGCGCAGGAAGAAGTCGAGCAGTTCGTGCGCGCGGTCGCGCCAGCCCAGGCGCACGAAGGCGGCCACGTTGCGCAATTCATAGGGCGTGTAGTCCTTCCACGCCAGCTTGCCGTCGCGGCGCGCGACGAACTGCTGCCAATAGTGTTCGAAGGTGCCCGCCAGAAGGTCTGGCGGCAGGCGTTCCTGCAAGCCACCGGGCGACAGCGCGATCGTGGTCGAGGTGGCGTCGAAATCACCCAGCTCGGCAGCGCCGGGCAGGTAGCCGACCTTGTGTTCCGCGGCGGAGCGGCGCAGCGACGCGAACAGTTCAGTTTCGAATTCGTCGCCCTGCGCGCTGAGCGCTGCCGCTTCCGGCGCCTTGCCGAGCGCGCCCGCCAGCAGCGCCGCATCGCGGTAGCCACGCAGCCCCCAGAAGTCGTCCCAGTACGAGTGCATCGGCTTGGCCGAATAGCCCTCATGGCTGATCGAAGCCGGCAGCAGGCCGAACAGCGCGAGCTTGCCTTCGCTGCGATTGGCGGCGCCGCGTTCGGACTGGCGCTGTGCTTCCATGTAAGCCGCGGCGGCCTGCACGCGCGGCCACATGCGTTCGAGCAGCGCGCGGTCGCCGGTGTACTTCCACAGCTGCGCGTTGAGGAAAATGAACTCGCCCTGGCTGTCGTTTTCCGGCACCGGATCGGCCCCGCGCCGGTCGACGCAGCAAGGCACTTTGCCATCCGCGAACTGGTGCGGCGCGAACCAGCCGAGGTAGTCGCGCGCCACGCTATCACTGCCGAGGCGCAGCAGCGCTTCCGACATCATGGCGCCGTCGCGGATCCAGGAGCGCGCATACGAACGCGTCCCGGGCATCAGCGTCGGCCCGTCGCGCGTCATCAGCATGTGCGCCAGCGACGAACGGAGCGTGTCGGCCACCGCCTGGCCGGCTGGCGGCAGCTCGATCCGGACTCGGTTGAGCCGCGCGCGCCATTCGTCCGCGACGGCATCCTGTTCGCGCAGCAAGTCGGCCGGCGCGGGCTGCGCTTCGCCGGTCAGCGGAATCGCCAGGCCGACAGTCGCCACGGCATGCGGCGCCAGCTTGAAGTCGTAGGCCAGCGCGCCGGATGCGAAGCCGGTTTCGTCGTGCACCGCAGTGGCGCTCCAGCCCGCGCCGCCGGCGTCGAAGCTCGACACTCCCGCGGCGTCTGGCGCGCGCATCGCGAACACGCGCCGTTTGCCGTCGACGCTGAACGCCGCGCCATCCCATGCGATGTCGCGGATCGGACTGACGCCGGGCGGCGTATTCAGGAATTGCATCGGCGGGTTGACCTGGAACGGCCGCAGCGCCAGCACCAGACGCAGCGCCAGGTTTTCGCCGGTGGTGTTTGTCAGTTCGTACTGGGCCAGCAGCGCGGACTGGTCGTGCGTTCCGCGCGCGAACACGGTGGTGCGCAAGGTCCAGGACGGCGCGCGCCATGTCACGCTCGGAATCGGCAAATAGTTATCGCGCAGCGACTGTGTGATCCGGACATCCGCCCAGGTGCTGCGCTTGCCGCCCTGCTCGACGAAGGGTTCGACCGAAAAGCCGCCGCGCGCCACCTCCAGCGCACCGTCTTCCGACAGCAGGCCGGTTTCGTGCCCGCCGTCGACACCGAGCACGGTCCAGTAGTTCTGCTGGCCGGACATGCCGCGCGGGTAGGTTCCCGGAGCCGCGCGCTTGGCGAGCGCCTGGAAGAAGGCATTGGGCGAGGCGCCGAATGCAAGGTCCTGCAGTTCGAGCCGGTCGATGCGATAGATCGCGTCCGGACCATCGTGCATCGCGATTCGCAGGAAACGCGTCTCCGCCTCACCGAGCAGGATCGGATCCTCGCCGCCATTTCCGTCGATTACCTGGCGGACCGTGCGCCAGCTGCGCCCATCGTCCGAAAAATCGATGTCGTAGCGCGTCGCGGGCACGCCCCAGTGCAGGACCAGGCCGCCGAATTCGCGCGGCCGGCCGAAATCGACGGTCAGCAGCTGCGCGCCGCCGGCGGTGCTGGTCCAGCCCGGACCACCGGCGTCGAACAGGGATTCCGGAACCGGGCCCGAGGAAGCCGAAAATGCGGGAGCCGGATCCGGCCCGGGCGCGGCGAGCGTGCGCACCTTCAGCTGGTCGAAGTACACTGAACCGTGGCCGCCGTCGCGCCCCGCGCTCACCACCAGTTCCACGTGCTGCGTGCGGCGCAAGATGTGGTCCTGCGCCGGCCCCCAGGCGAAGCTGATGTGGCGTTTCTTGAAGGTGACCAGCTGCCACTCGCGCGAGATGGCGAAGTTGGGCAGGTTGACCCACCATACATTGTCGCCGCTGGCGTCGACCAGCTTGAATTCGAGGTTGTTGAGCGGAGCATCCGCCCGCAGCCAGAACGAGATTTCGTAATCGTCGCCGAATTCGATCGGCAGCATGCGGCGCGCCGCCGCATAGCCGGCAGCCCCGCCGAAGTCGAAATCGAGACGCATGCCCCGCCCTTCATGGCCCGCGGCGCCGTGCAGCGAGGCCCGCACGCCGTCCGAGGCGATCGACTTCCATGGAGCGATATCGTCGAAGCCGTCGGCCACCTGCGCATGGGCGGCGCCGGCCAACAGCAGCAATGCCAGCAATAAGCGCGTCATCCCTTGACGCTTCCCATCAGCAGGCCCTGGATGTAATAGCGCTGCAGTCCGAGGAACACCAGCAGCACCGGAAAGATCGTGAGCACCGAGCCGGCCATCATCATCTCGTTGTCCTGCACGTGTTCGCGCGACAGCGACGCCAGCGCCACCGGCAAGGTGTACAGGTCCTTGTCGGTCAATACGATCAGCGGCCACATGAAGTCGTTCCAGCTGCCGAGGAAGCTGAAGATCGACAGGGTCACCAGGATCGGCGCCAGCAGCGGCAGCACGATCGAGCGGAAGATGCGGAACTCGCTGGCGCCGTCGAGCCGCGCCGCTTCAAGCAGCGCATCCGGAATCGTCAGCGCATACTGGCGCACCAGGAAGATGCCGAAGATGCTCGCTGCGGCCGGCACCAGCACGCCGATATAGGTGTTCACCAGCCCCATTTGCTTGAGGATCAGGAACAGCGGCAGCATCGCGACCTGGCTCGGGATCACCAGCGCGCCAAGCAGCAGCTTGAACACGCGTTCGCGCCCGCGGAAGCGCAGCTTGGCGAAGGCGTAGCCGGCGCCGACGTTGAACAGCAGCGACAGCAGGGTCGAGGCGGCCGCCAGCAGCACGCTGTTGGCGAAATAGCGCCCGATGCCGGCCTGCGCGAACAGTTTTCGATAATTGGCCAGGGTCGGATGCGACGGAAACAGCGGTGGCGGGAAATGACTGGCCTCGCCCGGCGCCATGAACGAGACCGAGAGCATCCACGCCAACGGAAACATCGTCAGTGCCCCGCACCAGACCAGCAGCAGATTGAGGCCGCTGCGGCGCGCGCCTTTTCGAATTGTCTGCTTCATTCTTCCAGGCCCCTTCGTCCGAAATGCATTTGCAGCAGCGTCACGCAGAACATCAGCACGAACAGTACGAACGCCACCGCGGTGGCGCTACCCAGGTTCCACCACTTGAAGCCCTGTTCGTACATCAGGTACAGGACGCTGACCGTGCTTTGCAGCGGCCCTCCCTGGGTCATCACGTACGGTTCGGCGAACAGCTGGAAATAGCCGGCCATGGTCAGGATGCTGACCATGAGCATGGTCGGCGCGAGCGCAGGCAGCGTGATGTGGCGCAGCAGCGACCAGGTTCCGGCGCCGTCGAGTTCTGCCGCTTCGTACAGTTCGCCGGGAATGCTTTGTAGGCCGGCCAGGAAGATGATCATGTTGTAGCCGAAGTTCTTCCACACGGCGAAGAAGACGATCGCCGGCATGGCAAGGCGCGGGTCGCCCAGCCAGTCGCCCGGCGCCACGCCGATCGAATCGAGCGCGTAGTTGATGAAGCCGTAGCGCGTGTGATACAGGTAGCGCCAGATCATCGCCACCGCGACCATCGAGGTGACCACCGGCGCGAAGAAGACGGTGCGAAACAGCGGCTTGAGCCACGCCAGCTTCGAGTTGATCAGCAGCGCGGCGCCGAGCGACGCGGCGATCGACAGCGGCACGCCGGCAAACACGAAGAACAAGGTATTTCCCAGCGCCTGCCAGAACAGCGGCGTGTGCATCAGCTCCACATAGTTGCCGATGCCGACGAAGCGCAGGTTGTCGAGGCTGGCCAGCGCGTACAGGTCGAAGTCGGTCAGGCTCATCGCCAGCGCGGCAAGCACCGGCAGGAAGAAGAACACGCCGATCACCAGCAGCGCGGGAGCGACGAATATCCAGGCGGCACGTTCGGTTTTCAATGGACTCCTCCACGCCGCAGCATCCAGCGCCGCTTTTCCAGTATCCGGTCGGTGCGTGCATCGAGCTCCGTCACGGCCTGGTCGACAGTGATTTCGCCGGCGATCAGCGACTCCGTCACCAGCCTCATTTCGGTCCCGATGCGGTCCCACTCGGGCACCTTGGGCGGCGAACGTGTGCGTTCGAGCTGGTCGCGGAACGCGGCGGCGTGGACATCGCTCGACAGCGCAGTGCCTTCCCAGCCGCTGCGCCGCGGCGGCAGGTTACCAGTCAATTCATAGAAGCGGCGCTGCACTTCCGGCTGCGACAGGTATTCGATCAATTGCCATGCCTGTTCCTGGTGGCGCGAGGCCTTGAACACGACCAGGCTCGATCCGCCCGCAATCGACGCGCCAGGGCCGCTCGGACCAGGCATGGGCGCGGTGGTCCATTTCTGCTGCAGGTTGGCGGGCAGACGGCGCTTGAATTCGCCGATGTTCCACGGGCCCGAGATATAAAACGAAAAATAGCCGTTCCCGAATTCGTCCCACACGTTCGAAATCTGGGTATTCGTCAGGGCCGGCGCCCAGCGGTTGCGGAACATGGAGACGTAGTATTCCATCGTGCGGCGAAACTCGGCGCTGCGAAAATTGCCGTAGCGGCCGCCGTCGCGCAGCAGTTCTTCTTTCTGCTGCAGCGCCAGCACCAGCAGCGGTTCGAACTCATTGAGCGGCAACAGCACGCCAAAGCGCTCAGGTCCGCCGCGCGATTTCAGCGCAGCGAGCATCTGGTTCCATTCGGCCCAGGTCTGCGGAGGCCTGGCGAAGCCCACTTCGGCAAGCAGGTCCTTGCGGTAGAACAGAAGGCGCGTGTCGACGTACCACGGCACGCCGTACAACACCGAATCAATCTTGTTCGATTCCCAGATACCGGCGAAATAGTCGGCACGGTCCACGCTGCGCGATGCGGACGCGCGCGCGTCCAGCGGCGCCAGCGCATTGATCGAGACGAACTGCGGCACCCAGGTGTTCCCGAGCTGGCACAGGTCGGGCGTCACGTCGCCGGCGAAAGCGGTCAGCAATTTCTCCTGCGCGGACAGCCACGGCGACTGTTGCACTTCCACTCGGATTCCGGGATGGGCACGTTCGAATGCCGGCAGCAGTTCCTTGACAACTTCGCCCTCGCGCCCCATCGCCCAGAAATGCAGCACCACCGGCTCGGCGCCATGGCGGCTGCACGCGGCCAGCAGCACCAGCAGCGCCGCACCGCACGCGAGCCGTGGCCAGCGCCTTGTCATTGGGCGCGGCCCAGCCATCCGCCGCTGAAACCGGCCTTCAGCAAGCCGGCCCGGATATAGGGATTCTTGCGCATCACGCGCCACACCATGTCGGCGCGATGATTTTCCAGCATCGCCAGGATCGGCCCCTGGTCGATGCCGAGGTAGTCCGTATCGACCCAGCCGAAACCTGGGACGCGCCGGCCGTTCGACAGCCGCGCGGTAAAATCGAATGTGGGATTGAAGGCATCCAGGAAGCCGTATTTTCCGTAGATCTGGTCGCCATAGCGGTTGCGCATGTCGACGATGGCGGCGGTGGCGATCTCCGGCGCGAACGCAATCGAGGCGGCCGCCCCGGTCGGCGCAATCGTGCAATCGTCGTAGGTCGCGGCGCCGCCCATGCCGCGCCCGGCGTAGCTGTAGAACTTGCGCTTGCTGGCGCCGTCGGTGATGACGATATCGGCCGGGCCGTCGCTGGCGGTGACACCCCACAAATTCGCGCCGTAGCCCTTGCACGCCATCGGATTGGCCACCGCGTAGGCTTGCTGCGCATAGCTGGCGCGTCGGCTGTTTTCGAAATAATCGATCCCGCGAGAGCGCATGTAATCGTCCTGGATGTGGCGGAAATCGATCCACACCTGCGTGTACTGGTGGCCGAAGTGCGGCGCGAACGCCAGGTACTCCTGGCCGTACTGTTTACCCCAGGTCTTGTCGTAGGTCTGGGTCCAGGCCGCCCACGCGTCCGGGCCCACAGCATGGGTCGGCGAACCAAGGGCGAGCAGGTACACCAGCATCGCCTCGCTGTAGCCGCGCCAGTCGTAGGGCAGCATGCCGTGCTCGGGATTCCAGCCGTGGCTGATCACCGCGCCATTATTTTGCGCCCAGCGCCAGTCGACGCGGCGGTAGATCTCGTCGGCAAGGCGGCGGATTTCAGCTTCTTCCGGGTCGGCGCCGTCGAAATAAGATTGCACATACAGCACACCTCCAAGCAGCAGGGCCGTGTCGACCGTCGACAGCTCCGAGTTGGAGCTGCGCGCGCCGGTCTTCATGTCGAGGAAGTGATAGAAGAATCCCTTGTAACCGCTCATGCCTTGCGCGGCACTTCCTTGCGGCGCGTTGCGAAAAAAGCGCAGCGTGGTCAACACCCGCGCGCGCGCGGCCGAGCGCCTGACGTAGCCCCGCTCGACGCCGATCGAGTACGCGGTCAGGCCGAAACCGACCGCGGCGATGCTGGAAAACGACGGCGTGGGAAACCGGTCCGGCACCAGTCCGTTGGCGGGATTGGCGGTGTCCCAGAAGAATCGGAAGGTCCGCTCCGACAGGTCGTTCAGGATCGGCGTGGCCTGGTCGACTTGCTCGGCCTTCTGGGCGGCGACCGGCACGGATTGGGCAAACGCTTGGCCGCCGGCCAAAGCCGCCAGCAGGAAGAGACGTCGGAACATGGTCGAGATTTCCCTGTGAAGCAGACAACATCGGACAGCCGGTGGCACTCGCCACCGGCATGCGGAGCGCTTTAGAACGTGTAGCGCGCGCTCAGTTTGACCGTGCGCATCGGGCCGGCCACCGCACCTGGCGTGCCCAGGTTCTTGTTGTCGCCGCCAAGGTAGTTGGCCGGCGGGGTCGACGGGCCGCCGCCCCACGAATCGTAGCTCTTGTAGTTGATGGTGTTGAACAGGTTCAGGATGTCCATGCGCAGGCCGATCCTGCCGTACCCGGCACCGACATCCTTGGCCAGCGCCAGGTCGACTTCGCGGAACGCACCGCCATCACCCTTGCGCGAGACGCAGGCGTCCCAGCCCTTGGAGCAGTCGGTGATCCGGTACGGCAGGCCCGAACCGAGCGTCACCTTCGACGACAGCATGATCCCGAACGGCAGCACGCGGTCGGTCAGGCCTGACACTACGAGGCGGTGGCGCTCCACGTCGGTGGAAGGATTCCAGCCTGAGCTCGAACGGCCGTAGGTCCAGTTGAAGATATCGTTGGTCCATTCCTTATTGGTGGTCTGGGCGTCGGACAGCGTGTAAGTCGCGGCCAGCCCCCAGCCGGAAGTGACCGTGTAAGGCTTGTCGCCTTTGAGGTACACCGATTCGGACCTGGCTTGCGAAATGAAGTCGCCCAGGATCAGCGTACCGAAACCAGGAACCGATCCCCATAGCGGATCGATCGGGCTCTGGGTTCCCCAGCCGCCCTGCGGATCGCGGTTGCCGCCATACCAGTTGAACTGGTTGTGGCTGTGCGAATTGGTGTAGCCGATTTCGGTGTTCCACGCGCCCACTCCTTGGCGCAGGCCGAGGCTGAACTGGTCGGTATACGGCTGCTTGTGGTCGCTGCGGATCATCCATATCTCGCCGCCCGGCTGCACGTTGTGCTGCAGTTCGTCGAGCGCGCTGTTGGCGATGGTGCGGTCGTAAGCACGTCCCGCTCCGCCGAATACCACCGTGTTGCGGTCGCCGTTCAAGTCATACGAAAAGCCGACGCGCGGCTGGTAGGCATTCTTGAACGATTTGCGGTTCGAACCGGTGCTGATGAAATCGCCGATCACGACACCGCCCTTGGCCAGCGATTGCTCGTAGGTCTGGCCGGCCGGTGCGCCGCGTGGATCCTGCTTGCCGAAGATCGCCACGCGGTCGGCCGGCGTGACGTAGCTGTCGTTGAGCATGTTGCTCTCGTAGTCCCAGCGCAGGCCGAGGTTCAGCTCCAGCTTCGGGCTCACCTTCCAGTCGTCCTGCAGGTACACGCCGTACTGGTTGTCTTTGTAGCTCACGCCAACCGGCGCGAGCGCCAGGTCGGTCTGGATGATGATCGGCTGGCCGGTCTTGTTGTCGATCATTTCGCGCAGGATATCGACGCTGCGCGAAGTGCCCGACAGGTCGAAGTCGACCTGCTTCATCTTGATGCCGCCCTTGACCGTATGCCCCTGAAGGCCGGTCCAGGTCAGGTCGTCGGCCAGGCTGACGCCCGACTGTTGGCGATGCTGGGCATCGGGCGAACCGCCGGTGAACAGCACGTCGAACACGTTGTTGGGCGTATTGCTCGGCGAGACCACGTACTTGATGAACGGCGTGCCCAGCTTGGCCATCGGGTTCCACGTGAATTTTTCGTAGCCGGCGCGCGCTTCGTTGAGGAAGTCGCCGCGGGTCCACTCGTGCTTGATGTCGAAGCGGGTCTCGTCGTTCTTGCGGTCCTTCTCGTTGCCGGGAACCGACAGCTTGATATCTTCAGGCACCAGGTCGCTCTCGCGCCGGATCCTGGTCGAAAATTCGAGCCGCTGTTCGTCGCTCAGCTGCGCGTCGATCTTCGCCAGCAGCAAGTTCTCCTTGAACTTGGAAGTGGCCGATCCGGCTTGCGCCAGCAGGCCGGGCACGATGCCCGCGTTCGGCAACAGGTCCTGGCGTTGGGCGACGACCTGGCGCGGCGTCGAGATGTCCTTGCCTTCATAGGCCATGAAGAAGTGCACCGCATCCTGCTTGATCGGGCCGCCGAGGTTGAAGCCGTACTGGCTCTGTGTATAGTTCGGGCGGTCCACGCCGGCATCGCGGTTCTTCTGCTGGAACGGATCGTACGCCGTCAGGTTGGCGCCGGTGCGGTCATAGAACACTTCGCCGTGCAGCTGGTTGGTGCCGGACTTGGTGATGGCGGTGATCGCGGTCGAACTGACCTGGTCGTATTCGGCCTTGTAGTTCTGCGAAATGATCTTGTATTCCGCCACCGCCGATTGCGGGAACGGATTGCCGCGCGATGCGTCCAGCCCCGTCATGCCGCCGCGCAGGATGTAGTTCTTCTGGCCGACGCCGTCGATGAAGACGTTCACATTGTCCTGGTTCTGCGAACCGCCCTGCAGCTTGCCGTAGCCGGTGGCTGGATCGACGTCGAAGCGCACGCCAGGGGCGAGGTCGGCGAAGGAAAGGAAATTGCGGGTGACCTGCGGCAGGTGTTGAATCTGCGCGCGCGAGACGCTGGTGCCAACCTCCGAAGTCTTGACATCCTTGCGCTGGGCCGAGCCGAGAATCACTACCTGCGCCATGCTACCCGGAGCGGCGCCGCCGATGGCCAGGTCGAGCGAGGCGGTTTCGCCGATCGCCAGCGAGACAGCTTCCGACTTTTGCCCGCCCACCTGGATCTGGTACACGCCCGGCGCCAGGCCGGTGAGCACGTAGCTGCCCTCGGCGGTAGTGGTGGTCCGGTAGGTGTAGCCGTTGGCGCTGTTGGTCGCGACGATCTGGGTGGCTGCCTGGGCCGGTGCGCCGCTCTGCGTGACTTGTCCCTTGATGGTGGAGGTGCTCAACTGGGCGTACGCGGGGGCGCACGCCAGCAGCGCCGCCGCGGACAAGCCGAGCAAGGCCTTGCGTAGCTCAGTGACTCCGGTCTTCATCTTCATGTGTGTCTCCTGTTTGTGATTTCTATTTTTTTAAACCGCAACACGGCCTGCAAGCTTCGGATAACCGCAGGATCTTCGAACAACCAATTCTGTCTGGAGCACCTGGACCGAATTCCTGGTCCCTTCCGGGTTCTCGATCTGGAAGGCCAGGCACTCCAATGCCCTGCTTCCCATATCGGTCATGCGCACCCGCACCGTCGTCAGCGGCGGAGTGATGAAACGCGCGGTCGGGATGTCGTCGAAGCCGACCAGCGCGATATCGCGCGGCACCTGCAGGCCCGCTTCGTTGAGCGCGAACAGGCAGCCGATCGCCATCATGTCGTTGGCCGCGAACACCGCGTCCGGCAAGCGCTTGAGCGCCTGCAGCTGGTACCCGGCGCGGTAACCGGATTCCTCGGTGAAGTCGCCGCGCAGCACCGTCACGTCCTGCGGGTCAAAGGTCGGCACCAGGCGCGCCAGCGTTTCGCGGTAGCCGCGCAGGCGCTCCTCGGCCTCGAAATTGTTTTCCGGGCCGGCGATCATCATTACGCGGCGGTGTCCCATTTCGACCAGGTGCTGGACCATGGCGGCGGCGCCGCCGTAGTTGTCGACCGCGAGCGACGAGTATTCATGGCCCGTGACCTGGGTATTGAGCAGCACGATGGGCAGCACTTCGGGCAGGTTTTCGGCCAGGAAGCTCGCATCCACGTGGGGCGACATGATGATCAGGCCGTCCACCCGCCCGCTCATCGAGCGCAAGGCCACTGCCGCTTCGGCGGCGTCGCCGTGCGAACTCGAGACCAGCAGGTGCAGGCCGCGCCGGCGCGCCGCCACGTCGATGCCGCGGATTAGCTCGGAAAAGAATTCGCCGTACAGGTCCGGCAGCACCACGCCGATGGTGTCGGTGCGGCTGGTCGACAGGCTGCGCGCGCCGCTGTGCGGGATATAGCGCAGGCTGCGCGCGGTCTCGATGACAAGCTTGCGGGTGTCGTCGGTGACGTTGCTGCGCCCGTTCAGTGCGCGCGAAACGGACGCCACCGAAACGTTCGCCGCCCGCGCCACATCCTTGATCGTTACCGCCATGAGAACACGCCTTTTGCCTGGTTTGATGCAGAAGTAACCGGTTACATTTTTCGTAATGTACCGTATTCCTTTTCATTTCGGATAGCTTTTTTTTATCGTTTTCGCCTGCGAACAACACCTGAGAAGGTGAAATTTAGTTATTGCCAACCCAAAAATGTCGGGTAGAATTTAGCGAAATGTAACCGGTTACACGACTCACCCCCTCCTTTCGGTACCGCCCATGACCACGCTTAGCTCCAGCCCCGCCTCCGGCGCCCGCCTGTTGTCCAACGGCCGCTTCACCACATTGGTCACCGCGGCCGGCAGCGGCTACAGCGAATTGGGCGCGTGCGCGCTGACCCGCTGGCAGGGCGACGCGGTCGAAGACGGCGACGGTTACCTCGTCTATTTGCGCGACGCCGCGACCGGCGAATCCTGGCCGCTTGGCGCACAGTTCCCGCGCGCCGGCGCCAGTTATGCATCGGGCAGCAGCGACGGCGGCGCATGGCTGTCGTGCACCTGGCTCGGCATCGAAGCGAAGCTCGACATCGTGGTCAGTCCCGGCAACGACCTGGAACTGCGCGCCCTCACCCTGCGCAACCTGACCGATCGCGCGCGCAGCATTGACGTCACCAGCTACCTCGAAGTGGTGCTCAACGTGCGCGCGGCCGAAGCGTCGCATCCCGCGTTTTCCAAACTGTTCGTGCAGACCGAAGCGGTCGACAATGCGCTGCTCGCGCGCCGCCGTCCGCGCGCCGCCGGCGACGACAGCATCTGGATGGTGCATGCGGTGCAGGGCGGCACCGGCGCGCAATACGAAACCGACCGCAAGCGCTTTGTGGGCCGTGGGCGCGGCCTGGCCGATCCGCTTGCGATGGCGCCCGGTGCCGCGCTGTCCGGCACTGCGGGCAATGTGCTCGATCCTGCCTTGAGCCTGCGCCGCAGCGTGGCGCTGGCGGCGGGCGGCAGCGCGGGCATCGTATTCCTGCTGGGAGCCGCACCGGACCGCGCGACGGCACTTGGCCTGGTGCGCCATATAGGCGGCATCGAACAGGCCAGGCACGGCGCCGCCGAGCGCCGCAACGGCATCCTGCAAGGCCTCGGCATGAGCGGCGCACAGGGCGCCTGGTGCGAAGAACTCGCCGTCGCAATGCTGTACGGAGATCCCGGACTGCGCGCCGAAGCCGCGGTTCAGCGCCGCGCCAACGGCAACGCCGGCATCCTCGGCGAGTACCGGATTCCGGCCTCGCGCGCCTTGTGCGCCGTGATCGCGTCCGGACCGGACGATCCCGCCGTGGCCGCCCTCCTCGCCGCTGCCAACTATTGGGATGAGCTGGCGCTGCCGGTCCACCTGCTGCTTGTCGGCGACACCGCCGACTGGCAGGCGCGCCCGGACGCGGTGACGCTGCTCGATCCGGCGCGGGTGCCGCGCGCCGATCTCGACCGCATCTTGTGCCTGGCGCGCGCCGTGGTCGAAGGCAAGCTGCCGGCTTTCGGCCCGCGCGAGCCGCGCGCCGAAGCAGCGCCCCCACGTCCTTCCGAGGCGCCCGCCGCGCACGAAGGCGAAGCGCTGCAGTTCTTCAACGGGAACGGCGGCTTTTCGGCAACCGGCAAGGAGTACGTAGTGCGCATGCCATGGGATGCCGCCAATGGTTTGCTGCGCCCGCCCCTGCCGTGGACCAACGTGATCGCCAACGAACAGGTCGGCGTGCTGGTGAGCGAAACCGGCGCCGGCTACACCTGGAGCCGCAACAGCCGCGAGCATCGACTCACCCCATGGTCGAACGACCCGGTGCGCGATCCGCATGGCGAAGCCTTTTATGTGCGAGACGAGGACAACGGCCAGTTCTGGTCGCCGCTGCCCGGCCCCGCGCCCGCCGACGCCGCGTACGAAGCGGTGCACGGCTTCGGCTATTCGACCTTCCGCCACACCAGCCATGAACTGGCGCAGGAAAGCACGATATTCGTCCCGCGCCGCGACCCGCTCAGGATCATGCGCATCACCTTGCGCAACCTGTCCGCGCGCAGCCGCACGCTGTCGCTGTTTTCGTACCAGCAGCTGGTTTTGGGCAGCACGCCCGCTGAAACCGGGCATCACGTCGTCACCGACATGGACAACGGCGCGATCCTCGCAACCAATCGCATGGCCGGTCCGTTTGCCGACGGCGTCGCGTTCGCCGCCGCCATTTCGCCGCAGGCCGGCGCGCACTTCCACAGCGCCGACCGCGCCAGCTTCATCGGCGCCTTCGGCAGCCTTGCCCGGCCCGCCGCGCTGGCGCAGGCCGCGCTGGACGGCCGTAGCGGCGCCGGTCTTGATCCCTGCGCCGCGTTCCAGCTGCGCGTGACGCTCGCGCCCGGCGCCAGCGTCGAATGCGATTTCCTGCTCGGCGAGACCATCGCGCGCGCCGATTCCCTGGCGCTGGTGCATCGCTACCGGGCCCCGGGCGCGGTGGCGCAAGGGCTGGCCGAGGTGCGCCAGTTTTGGCGCGATACGGTTGGCGCTATCGAAGTGAGCACGCCGGTACCGGCCATCGACCTGATGCTCAACGGCTGGCTCGCCTACCAGAACCTCAGCTGCCGCATCTGGGGGCGCTCCGCCTTCTACCAGTCGGGCGGCGCAATCGGCTATCGCGACCAGCTGCAGGACTCCAGCGCGATGATCTACACCCATCCGGCGATGACGCGGCGCCAGATCTGCCTGCACGCGGCGCACCAGTTCGTCGAGGGCGACGTGCTGCACTGGTGGCACCCGGCGCCGCTGGAAAAAGGCTTGCGCACACGCTTTTCGGACGACCTGCTGTGGCTTCCATACGTGGCCGCCTTCTACATCAAGACCACCGGCGACTGGAGCGTGCTGGACGAAGTCGAAGAATTCCTGAAAGCGCCGCTGCTGGCCGAGGGCGAAGACGAAGAGTTCCTGCAGCCGGAGCCGTCCGGCGAGAGCGCCGACGTGTACGAACATTGCTGCCGCGCGCTCGACCGCTCGCTCACCAGGGGCGCGCACGGCCTGCCTCTGATGGGCACGGGCGACTGGAACGACGGCATGAACCGGGTCGGGCGCCAGGGCCGCGGCGAGAGCGTCTGGATGGGCTTTTTCCTGTTCCGCATCATCACCGATTTCCTGCCTTTGTGCGAACGGCGCGGCGACGCGGCGCGCATCGCCAACTATTCTGCCTATCGCACGCACCTGTCGAAGGTATTGAACGACGCCGGCTGGGATGGCGAATGGTATCGCCGCGCCTACTACGACAACGGCGCCGTAATGGGGTCGAAGGACAGCGACGAATGCCAGATCGACGCATTGGCGCAAGCCTGGTCGGTCATATCCGGCGCCGCTCCGGCGGAGCGCGTGGGGCAGGCGCTCGACGCGATGGAGCAGCGCCTGGTGTCCGACCGCGACGGCCTGATTCGCCTGCTTGCGCCGCCATTTGTCGACACGCCGCAAGACCCCGGCTACATCAAGGGCTACGTGGCCGGCGTGCGCGAAAACGGCGGCCAGTACACCCATGCCGCGTGCTGGGCGATCCGGGCGGTGGCCGAAGCGGGCCGCGGCGAACGCGCCGCGCAGCTGCTGGAAATGCTCAGCCCTGTCAGCCATGCGCTGACGCCGGAGGCGGTAGCGACCTACCAGGTGGAACCGTACGTGATCGCCGCCGACATCTACGGCGCCGACCCGCACGTCGGCCGCGGCGGCTGGACCTGGTACACCGGCTCGGCCGGATGGATGTACCGGGTGGCGCTCGAATCGGTGCTCGGCTTCACGCTGGAAGGCGGCGACAGCATCCGCATCAAGCCGGTCGTGCCCAAGGCCTGGCCACGATTTTCGATCTGCTACCGGCTGCCCGACGGCGCCACGGTCTACGAGATCACCGTGCGCCACGCCGCCGGCGCGGCATCGGCGATGCTCGATGGCCAGGCGCTGCCAGTGAACGATGGCGGCGCCGTGATACCGTTGCGGGTGGACGGCGCACGCCACCGGGTCGAGCTATTCCTGCCGTCCGCGTAGTCCCGGTACAATCGAATAATCGCAGCATCACGCTTCAGACACCTAGGCGCACATGGCTCAATTGAGACTGGAAAGTATCCGCAAATCCTACGGCGACGCCACTATCCTGCACGGGATCGACCTCGCCATCCGCGACGGCGAATTCATCGTCTTCGTGGGCCCGTCCGGCTGCGGCAAGTCGACCCTTCTGCGCGCCATCTGCGGGCTGGAAGAGATCAGCAGCGGCGACATCCTCATCGACGACGTGCGCGTGAACGATGTGCCGCCCGCGCAGCGTGGGCTGGCGATGGTCTTTCAGAGCTACGCGCTGTATCCGCACATGACGGTGTACGAGAACATGGCGTTCGCCCTCAAGCTGGCGGGCAAGGACAAGGCGCAGATCGAAGAAGCGGTGCAGAACGCGGCGCAGACGCTGCAGATCGTGCCGCTGCTGCAGCGCAGGCCGAAGGAACTGTCAGGCGGCCAGCGCCAGCGCGTGGCAATCGGACGCGCCATCGTGCGCAAACCCAAGGTGTTCCTGTTCGATGAGCCGCTGTCGAACCTGGATGCTTCGCTGCGGGTGCAGATGCGCATCGAGCTCGCAAAGCTGCACCGCACGCTGGCCACCACCATGATCTACGTGACCCACGACCAGGTCGAGGCGATGACGCTGGCCGACCGCATCGTGGTGCTCAGCGCGGGCCGCATCGAACAGGTGGGTGCGCCGCTCGACCTGTACAACCGTCCCGACAACCTGTTCGTGGCCGGATTCCTTGGCGCGCCGCCGATGAACTTCCTGCAAGGCGAGGTCAGCGCCGCGGGAGCTGACGGCATTGGCATTGCGCTCGAAGGCGGCACGCAACTGGCCGCCCCGCCCTCGCCCGCGCTGGCGGTGGGCGACCAGGTCACGCTGGGTATCCGCCCCGAGCACATCCTGCTGGAGAGCGCCGGCGGAATTCCGTCGATTGTGTTTGCGGTGGAGCGGCTCGGCGAAGGCACCTACCTGTATGCAAAGGTTGAACACAGCGGCGAGCAGATCGTCGCGCGCGCCGATCCGGACCGCGCGTGGCAGATCGGCCAGCGACTCCTGTTCGGCGCGCCGCTGGCACGCATGCACGTGTTCGACACGGCCGGCCAGCGCAGGTCCGCCGATGCCGGCGAACGCACCGCGCCGGCCCTGCATCAGGCTTGACCCCGCCCGACCAGCCGGGTCGCGGCCGCGCGGTAAAGCGGATTGGGATCCCGCAGATCTTCGCAATGGCAGGTATAGACCATCTTGATGACGTGATCGTCGCTCGAGGCGATTGCCCGCGCCATCAGCGCATTCCATTCCATCGGCGCGCCAGGCTGGGCCGCCGGCTGCTCCGGCGGCGCTGCGACCGACACGTAGGCCGCGGCCATCGCTGTCCAGAGCTCGGGATAAAAGCGCGCCGCCAGGTCTTTCGGCAGGTGCGCCAGCAGGAGGCGCGCGGCGTGCGTGCCCGTCACCATGTGCAGCACCGTGAAGTCGGCGGTTTGCCAGTACAGCCCGATCGCCGCACGCGCCATGGCGTCGATGAAAACCGGTCCCATCGGCGGCATGCGCAAGCCTTCGCGAAAATCCCGCGCCGCCGCCACCGCCTTGAGCCGGTCGGTGATGGAACGGCCTGGCCAGGTAGCGTTCGCGAACCGATCGCTGAGCAGTTCCAACCCATCCGCCGGCGACGCCACTGCCTCGCGGCCGGCGAAATCGACGCGGCACGGCAAGTTCGTTGCGACATATCCCGCAAGACCGGCGGCGATTTCACTCGGGTGCGCGGTCTCGATTCCATAAGCGATGCGGATGATGGCGTGGAACGCGTCGGTAGCGGGTGCGAGCGGCACCTGTCTCAGAACGAAATCGATCACTGCGTCCGGTCCGTCGGCAAGCACCCGCTTTGTAAAAAAGGCTTGCAGCGAGCCGAACGATTCTGGCACACCCGTGAACGCACTCCAGTTTTCGGCGCTGATCGATATGCGCGGACTCGTTTCAAGTATCGCGTATTTTGCAACCCAGTGGTCGAAGTGCGTTTGCAGGCGCTCCGCCGTCGCACCCATGCCGGCCAGCGCCACCAGCACCATCGGGCAATGGTTGGTCGTCCCCCTCGCTGCAAGGGAATAGTCGGCATTTTCATTCAACAAGCGGCAAAGCGTGTCGCGCACTCCTGCAGATTCCATAAGTCATCCTGGGTTTTCCGTACTTCTCGCTCAGGCATAATGCCTCTTGCTGGCAATGATTGCAAGAAACCAACTTCACACTGGAGTAAAGCATGCTGGAACTTAGGCCAAGCTGTGAACACTGCAATACCGGTTTGACCCCGGATTCGGTCGACGCGATGATCTGCACCTTCGAATGTACATTTTGCCGCACCTGTGTCGAAACGGTGCTTCAGAACGTTTGCCCGAACTGCGGCGGCGGATTTTGCCAAAGGCCGGTCCGTCCCGCGAAAGCATGGCGCAACGGTCTTTCTGTGACAAACTACCCGCCAGGCGGGAAAGAGGTGTTCAAGCCGGTCGACGCCGCCGCGCACGCAGAATTCACTCGCGTGATCGCGGCAATTCCTCCCGAGGATCGATAGGGGCTAAGGTGGCCGGTGCGGGCGAAGCGCACCGGCTTGCAGCACATCACACTGTGGTGACGCTCAGGGTCACGTCGATATTGCCGCGCGTCGCTTTCGAGTACGGGCAGATCGCATCCGCAGCGTGCGCGCGGATGGACCGTGCAAGGTCAACCTGTTGCGAAGTTGATGCGTTCTTTAACGGAGCACTTGGCGCTCAGGTTTGAAATACCTTACTTGGAGGAAAAAATGAAGACCATTCTCAGTGTTTCCATCGCGAGCGTGCTGGCCGTTTCGGCGTTCGCATTCGCTGCAACTCCGCAAGCACCTGCCTCGGCCCCTGCCCCCGCTGCTGTCGCGCAGCCGGCGCCTGCTGCAAAGCCAACGGCTGCCGAACTGAAGGCCGAAAAGAAGCAGATCGAAGCCGATGAGAAAATGGCTCTGGCAGAATGCAAAAAATTGAAGACTTCTGCTGAGAAAAAAGCGTGCAAGAAAGACGCCGAGGCAAAGGAAAAGGAAAGCATGGCGGCATTGAAAGCGAAGAAATAAATTGCTTCGCGAATCGGTGGGACGCCTTTAAGAAGTCACCTCAGGCGACGGGGTCCTTGGGAAAAGCGCCCTGGCCTAACGCGCTTTCCACTTCAACCGTTCCGCCGTGCAGTTCAGCGATGGAACGCACGACCGCCAGGCCGAGGCCGGTGCTGTCCGCAGCGCTGCGGGCGGGATCGGCGCGGTAGAACAACGGCGGCAGGTGCTCGGCGCCGTGCCACAGAAGGCGGAAGAAAATCGCGCCGGACTGAACGGCCGATTCACTTTCCGTCTAAAGCAACCCGCCACGCAAGCTGTGTAAAAACCATACAGTTCGCTTCGCGTCAAAAAATGCCTCGCTCAAAGCGGGGCATTCTCATCTCTGGGTGTGAAAAAATGGCCTCAGGTTAACGACCTGCAATCGAAAACGGTCCGACCTGCATTCACGATCGCGGTGACCGATGCGGCCTGGCACTACGACAGCGTGGCGTTCGAAGTCGACCGCCTGTAGCGAACCTTTTGGTCGGCGTCACCACCGCCTTGCCGCGGTCGAAATCGACCCGGAATGAGCCCAAGGAGCTGCCTGTATGCCGCGCTTTTGGCGCGCACCATGAAACTCCAGCATTGAATCCCGCTGCTATCAGCACAGGTGAAATGTTGATATTTTTCTATTGCTAAGTTTCACCACCTTCATCGCGATTAGCCGAGCGATAATCTGCCGGCTCACTCATCCACGACCCGGCGCGAATATGCAACTGATGCTCGCGCTTCGGGCCTTGATCGACAATAGCGTTTCCTTCCTGTTGGCAAGACCCGTTGCCGGATTTTCTTGATCATTTTTTCCAGCACAAAATTACAAACCAGAAAGGAGGCAGAATTCGAGCCCTTCAAAAACGCTATCGTTTTCGCGGTCATAACCTTTACTATTTGAGGAGAAACCCAGATGGTTCCGCTAGATGAGGACATAAAAAGAGAAGACAGTCTTGTTGCAAGATACATGAGCGAGCCGGTCAAGGCGTCGCACGATAACAATGGCCTGATCATGGAAAATTCGGCGCAGCGGCTAACCGGCGAAGCCAGCCGTGCGCTTGAGACCCGCAGGGCCGCGCACGTGGCGATGCTGCAGTTGGCGCACGAACGCGATTTCACTGCGGAGATGCGCGCCCAGTCCTTGGATCTGCGCCGGCGAGTCGCGCGCGCCACAACCGCACCGGGCTCCAATTTCGACACCCTGGAAGCCGACTTGCGAAGCGCCGCATTCAAGCGCAGCGATCAAATTTCGACAATCCTGAAAGATCGTGCCATCCGTAAGGAACACGCGGCGACCGCCGAAACGGGACGCAAATGGAGCGACCTCTTCTTCCTGCCGCCGGTCGACCACTCATTCTGGTGGGCAAATACGCACTCGCATGTGGCTCCCGATACGCGGTCCGCTTTCCGGGATGACGGCCTTCATTTCTGGGGCGGCCCAAAGGTCCAGGACTACGACGGCGAAATGCACACAAGCCTGGGCGCCGTTGCCTCTTTCGCCTTGCAGCCGGCACGATTTCCAACTTCACCCAGCGGTCGATTCCTTTCCAGTCCGGCAGTCGAACTGATTGGTGGAGTCGTTGCCTTCGCACCCGATTGGGATTTGATCCAGGGGAACGGTATCGCATCGTGTGAACTGTTCTTGCGACAGACGATCTTTCAGTTCGGTTTTGGATCGAGCGGCCCAGTGCCCGTGAAGATCGCCGAAGCGCAGGGATACGATGCGTGGCGCATTTATCTGAAGAACACCGGGTACTCGCGCCATCTGGCCATGCCAGGTTTCAAGGCGATTCCACCGGTGATCTACAGTCAAAACCAGCTGGCGCCGAATGAGCTCTGGGCGGAGGTCGAGGTTCGGCTCGACATTTATCTCAACTGTACCGGCGCCTTGGTCTGGTGCGATCCCGACTTGCTGCTCCGCACTTTCCAGTGGGCACCGACCCCTCTGTAGTCACGCCGCGGCGCTAGAACGGGAAGAGTTTTTCCGCCGTTCTAACGCCGCCGTCCACTCCCCCAACCGGTTCAAGCATCG
Organism: Pseudomonadota bacterium; assembly: GCA_046728335.1. Classification (GTDB taxonomy): domain Bacteria; phylum Pseudomonadota; class Gammaproteobacteria; order Burkholderiales; family Burkholderiaceae_D; genus JAFCUW01. The sequence goes on from JBKPEJ010000018.1 coordinate 41,709, forward strand.
CCGTACGCGATCAGAATCAGAGTGCCGCCTGATCCTGGATCATGAATGAATATATGAATTCATCTCATAAGGCCATGCGCTCTATCGAACAAGTGTTTCATCGCAGGTGAATTAAAATATGGATTGAACAATAAGGGCCGATGCCGCCCTTTCATTGGCCTTCAGATGATCCGAAAGCAAAGCGGTCAGTCGAGGAGGCAGCCTACACCATCAGCCAAGGATGAGAATCGGATGGACGACTTCAGCGACCTAAAAATCTCCCGGCGCGACCTGCTGATTGCAGGCGCCCTATCGGCCTCGGCCGCGGCGGTACCTTCGATCGCCGGCGCCCAGGACGCCGCCCCAGCCACTAACAGCCCTCCTCCCGTCATTTCCAAAGTCTCTTTCCAGGTCAATGGCAAACAGCACCAGCTCGATCTCGATACCCGCACTACGCTGCTGGACGCATTGCGCGAGCACCTGAAACTGACCGGCACCAAGAAAGGCTGCGACCATGGCCAGTGCGGCGCCTGCACCGTGATCGTCGACGGGCGGCGCATCAATTCATGCCTCAGCCTTGCGGTGATGCATGAAGGCTCGCAAGTGACCACCATCGAAGGCCTGGGCACCAAGGACAAGCTGCATCCGATGCAGGCCGCTTTCGTCAAGCACGACGGCTACCAGTGCGGCTACTGCACCCCGGGACAAATCTGCTCCGCCGTCGCGGCACTCAATGAAATCAAGCAAGGCATTCCGAGCCATGTCAGCGCGGACCTGACCGCGCGCCCCCAGACAACGGCGGCGGAAATTCGCGAGCGCATGAGCGGCAACATCTGCCGCTGCGGCGCCTACTCGAACATCCTCGATGCGATCACCGAAGTCGCGGGGAGGACGGCATGAAAGTCTTCACCTACCAGCGCGCGGGCACGCCGGCCGAAGCGGCCGCCGCCGCAATGCGCACACCCGGCGCCAAGTTCATTGCCGGCGGCACCAATTTGCTCGACCTGATGAAGCTCGAGATCGAAACGCCCGGCCACCTGATCGACGTCAACGGCCTGGCGCTGGACAAGATCGAGCCGATCCAGGGAGGCGGACTGCGGATCGGCGCCATGGTGCGCAACACCGACCTTGCCGCGGACGAGCGCGTGCGGCGCGACTATGGAGTGCTCTCGCGCGCCCTGCTTGCCGGCGCGTCCGCGCAACTGCGCAACAAGGCGACGACCGCGGGCAATCTGTTGCAGCGCACGCGCTGCGCCTATTTTTACGATACTAACCTGCCGTGCAACAAGCGCGCGCCCGGAAGCGGCTGCTCGGCCATCGGCGGTTTCACGCGCCACCATGCGGTCGTCGGCGCCAGCGACACCTGCATCGCAACCCATCCGAGCGACATGGCGGTCGCCATGCGCGTGCTCGACGCGGAGGTCGAGACGGTGCGTCCGAACGGATCGACACGGACGATTCCGATCGCCGCCTTCCATCGGCTGCCAGGCAACACGCCCCACATCGAAACTGCGTTGGAGCCGGGCGAACTGATCACCAGCGTAACGTTGCCGAAGCCGGTCGGCGGCACCCAAGTCTATCGCAAGGTGCGCGACCGCTCTTCCTATGCCTTTGCCCTGATATCAGTGGCGGCAATCGTCCACCCCGATGGTCACGGCCGGGTCGCGCTCGGCGGCGTTGCGCATCGTCCCTGGCGGATCGAAGCAGCGGAGCAAAGCATGCCCCGGGGAGCAAAAGCCGTAGCGGATCAGTTGCTGGCCGGCGCAAAGCCGACCCACGATAACGCGTTCAAGTTACTGCTGGTCCAGCGTACGCTCGCCTCTGTGCTGGCGGAAGCGAAGAAAGGCTGACGTCATGAAATTCACCACCGCTGCAACCACTAATCCAATCGACCAGCTGAGGGTGGTCGGGCGCGCAACCGACCGCATCGATGGGCCAATGAAGACCTCGGGCTCCGCGCCGTACGCCTACGAACAGCACCAGGCGGCGCCGAATGCCGCGTACGGCCAGGTGGTTGGCGCCGCCATCGCCAAGGGACGCATCACCTCTATCGACCTGAACGCTGCGCGCCGCGCGCCAGGCGTGATCACCATCGTGACCGCGGAAAGCGCGGGCAAGCTCGGCAAGGGCAAGTTCAATACCGCCAAATTGCTGGGCGGACCGGAGATCCAGCACTATCACCAGGCGGTCGCGCTGGTCGTGGCAGAGACCTTCGAGCAGGCACGTGCCGCCGCGAATCTCGTCGAGGTCAAGTATGTCAAGGAAAACGGCGCCTTCGATCTCGCGAAAGCGAAAGACTCGGCGCCCGTGCCCAAGAAAGAGCAAGACGCCAAGCCTGACAGCAAGTTCGGCGATTTCGCCGGCGCTTTCAGCGCGGCGTCGGTCCGACTCGACGCCACCTACACCACGCCCGACCAGTCGCACGCCATGATGGAGCCGCATGCATCGATCGCTGCCTGGGACGGCGACAAACTGACGATATGGACATCGAACCAGATGATCGACTGGAGCCGCGCGGACATGGCCAAGACGCTGGGCGTGCCGAAGGAGAATGTGCGCCTGGTCTCGCCCTTCATCGGCGGCGGCTTCGGCGGCAAATTATTCATCCGCTCCGAAGCCGTGCTTGCCGCCCTCGGCGCGCGGGCGGCGAAGCGGCCCGTGAAGGTGGCGCTCCCGCGCCCGCTCATGTTCAACAACACCACGCACCGCCCCGCGACCATCCAGCGTATCCGGATCGGCGCCACGCGCGACGGCAAGATCACCGCCATCGGCCATGAATCCTGGTCCGGGGACCTGGCCGGAGGCAAGCCGGAAACTGCGGTCATGCAGACACGCCTGCTGTACGCCGGCGCCAATCGCATGACGGCCATGCGCCTGGCCGTCCTCGACCTGCCGGAGGGGAATGCCATGCGCGCCCCGGGGGAAGCTCCGGGCCTGATGTGCCTGGAGATCGCAATGGACGAGATGGCGGAAAAGCTCAAGATCGATCCGGTGACCTTCCGCATCCTCAACGACACCAAGGTCGATCCTGAAAAACCGGACCGCCGCTTTTCCCAGCGCCGCCTGATCGACTGCCTGCGCACCGGTGCGGAGAAGTTTGGCTGGAACGCGCGCAACGCGCAGCCCGGAAAGACCCGCGATGGCCGCTGGCTGATCGGCATGGGCGTGGCTGCCGCGTTTCGCAACAACCTCGTGACGAAGTCCGCAGCGCGTGTCCGGCTCGATGGCAAGGGCGTTGTAACGGTCGAAACTGACATGACCGACATCGGCACAGGGAGCTACACCATCATCGCCCAGACGGCGGCCGAAATGATGGGCGTCGCGCTCGACAAGATCGTGGTGCGCCTGGGCGACTCGGACTTCCCGATTTCATCCGGCTCGGGCGGGCAATGGGGCGGCAACAGTTCGACGGCGGGTGTCTACGCCGCCTGCGTCAAGCTGCGCGAGGCGGTGGCACAGAAACTGGGATACAGCCCGGACGACACGCAGTTTGCGGATGGACTGGTCCGCTCGGGCGCTCGCTCCGCGCCCTTGGCCCAGGCTGCGGCGGCGGGCGAAATCGTCGCGGAAGACCACATGGAATACGGTGACCTGGACAAGAAATTCCAGCAGTCGACGTTCGGCGCGCACTTTGTCGAAGTCGCCGTCGATGCCGCCACCGGCGAAACGCGGGTGCGGCGCATGCTGGCGGTATGCGCGGCGGGACGCATCCTGAATCCCAAATCGGCGCGCAGCCAGGTCATCGGTGCGATGACGATGGGCGTCGGCGCCGCGTTGATGGAGGACCTGGTGGTCGACACGCGCACAGGATTTTTCGTCAATCATGACCTGGCCGGATATGAAGTACCGGTCCACGCCGATATCCCGCACCAGGAAGTCATATTTCTGGAAGAGACCGATCCGATGTCGTCGCCGATGAAGGCCAAAGGCGTCGGCGAACTTGGCATTTGCGGTGTGGGAGCCGCCATCGCCAACGCGATCTACAACGCGACCGGGGTACGTGTGCGCGATTATCCGGTTACGCTCGACAAGCTGCTCGCCAAAATGCCGGTTTACAGTTAGATCGACCGCCGTTTTCCCGACCGCATCAATGCAGTGTAATGCGTGACCACCTGGGACGTTTATCAGTTATCGTTGTGCCGACGCGGCAACGCTGAAGCGGCGTGCCGTTTCATTTCTGCATTTCGTTGTGGCGCCGCGCTAACGCAGCGCTCCGACAACGGGAAAGTAACGGAGCCGATAACGTGACCGATATCGCAGCGTTTCCCAAAGGAGCGCATATCCAGCGCATCGCGCTTGTCCTCCAGGGCGGCGGCGCACTCGGCGCCTATCAGGCCGGCGTCTATCAGGCGCTGCACGAGAACGGCTTTGATCCCGATTGGGTCGCAGGTACGTCGATCGGCGCGATCAATGCCGCCATCATTGCCGGCAATGCCTCTGGGCAGCGCCTGGCGCGCTTGCGCACGTTCTGGGATACCGTCGCGCGCGCCGATCCGTGGAATCTGACCGGATTGCCGCAAGCGGTGCGCCAGGCGTACGACGCCAGTGGCGTCGCCGCCACCATGCTGTACGGACTGCCGGGCATGTTTATCCCGCGCATGCCGTACCCGTGGCAGGCCTTCTCGCCGGGCTTCGCGGAGCATTCCAGCTACTATGACACGGCGCCGCTGTATCAAACCTTGTTACGGTCGGTGGACTTCGACTACCTGAACCGGCATGAAGTGCGCTTGAGTCTGGGGGCCGTCCATGTCAAAACAGGCAAGCCGCGTTACTTCGACAGCCTGTTTCAGCAAATCGGCCCGGAGCACATCATGGCAAGCGGCGCGCTCCCGCCCAGCTTTCCGCCGGTCCCGGTGGACGGTGAACTGTACTGGGATGGCGGCATAGTCTCGAACACGCCGCTCGAAGTGGTACTGGACGACGTACCGCGCGTGAACACGCTGTGTTTCATGGTTGACTTGTTCAGCCCGGCCGGCGCGGCACCGAATTCCATTGCCGAGGTGTATGCGCGGCACAAGGATATTTCGTATGCAAACCGGTCCGAGCGCGGCATTCGCGAATTCGAGGAGAAACACAATTTGCGGCGCGCCGTGCGTGCTCTTTACAAGGCGTTGCCGGACGCGGAAAGTCGTGATCCAGAATTGAAACGGCTGGCCGAACTGGGATGCCGCACGACCATGGAAATCGTCCATCTCAGCTACGCAGGCAAACCATGGGAAACCGCGACCCGCGACGCCGATTTTTCATCGCTGGCCATCGGCGAGCGCTGGGGCCAGGGCTATGCGGATGGGTTGCGGGTGATCGCGCGCGCCGCATGGCTGCAACCTGTGCCTGCGAACGCCGGCGTGGTGGTGTATGACGCGGACTAGGCGGGCGAACTCAATCGGGCTGTTCTACGACGTAGCCTTTTGCCTGCAGCACGGCCACCATTCCGGTGGCGCTGATGATTTGCGACACCGGAAGAAGCGCAAACGATGACCGGTTGTTGGCCAGCGCTTTTTCCGCGGCGGCAAGCCATGAGTCGCGCACCCGTTGATCCAGTGACTGTGCGCCTGGCTGCGATTTCGTCCACGATCCCTTGATCACCGCCGCATTGCAGGCTTCTGACTGGTCCGGATAGGTCAGCTCGCGCATCTTGTCGACGTCGCCGATTGCCCAGGCATTGGCACGGACACGCATCGCATCGATATCCCGCTCGAGCCGGTCTATCGTTTTTGTGAAGCACTCGAGATCGTCCAGCGAAGATTTCTTGAAATCGCGCAGCGCTTCCCTGGGATTTTCGAGAGCGACCGAAATACCAGTGGACGTATATTTCGTCCCGTTTTTTTTGAAAATTTTCCTGATCCGGTCGATGACCTCGCGATCGCTGGCAAGTTCCGATTTCTCCATCGCCTTGGCGAACAGCTCCTGCGCCGCGAAGATCGGCCGCTCCGTTTCGATGCCGGAATCGGCGCCGATATACTTTTGCTTCAGCGGCAACCAGCGCGCGTACACGTCGGGAGCAACCAGATCCCGCAAGTTGGCGCCGTCCGGATTTTTCTTGACGCCGATCAGGAACGGCAAGGCAGTGAGCAAATTCAGGGAATTGGACCACCCCACGCCTACGCCGGCGGAGGGCAGGTCCAGGAATTCCTGCGATTGCGCCAACACCGTTTCCACCTGCTGCGAACGCCACACCATCTTGTTCGGCAAGGGAGAATAGGTGCCGAAAATCCACAGCACGTGATCGTCCCTGGAGATTTTCCAGAGGCCGGGTCCGGGCCGCTGCCCGACCACCAGGATTTTCTCCGGCGCCCTCTCCGCCATATCGGGCGGACCCGATGCGCTCTGCGACCAGGCTGGCGCGGCAAACATACAGAGCAACAGCGCGGACAATAAACGCTTGGGCATGGGAATTTCCGGGTGATGTCGATTTAGCGATGTTACCGTCTTCACATCAACGCACTGCGGTAAGTAACACGTTGTTACAGCGAAATACGTACAAAGCGGCTAGTCCCGCTGGTTTTCAGCGTATGATCAGCGCGGCTCCCCATCGGTCCTGTAAGTCGCAACTACGCGAATCCACTAATTGATATCCGAATCCGTGCGTCTATCCGACTTCATCCGAGCAAACCTTGAACCGATCCTGCAGGAATGGGAAGACTTCGCCACCACCCTTCAGCCGCTCGCCCACTCGAACCAGAGAAAATTACGCGACCATGCGGAGCAGATGCTGCTTGTGATCTGCTCCGACCTGGAAACTTACCAGTGCGAGCAGGACAGCATCGAAAAGTCGAAAGGCAATGCGCCCGCTACCGTGGATGACACGGCGGCCGAAGTGCACGCCGAAGGCAGGATGCATTCTGGTTTTGCGATTGAAGAACTGATGGCGGAATATCGCGCCATGCGCGCGAGCGTACTCCGGCTTTGGCAGCGGCAGGAACGACAGGCCGATGAATTGGCGGTGCAGGACATGGTGCGCTTTAACGAAGCGATCGACCAGGCGCTCGCAGAATCGGTTGCCCGGTATTCCGAAATGAGGCGCGATTCGCAGAACGTGTTCCTGGCAATCCTGGGACACGATGTGCGCAATCCGCTGGGCGCGATCAGCATGGGCGCCCAGCTGCTGATGTTCGACCCCGCGCTTCCTGAAAAATCCGGCGCCGTGGCTGGACGCATCCTGGCGAGCACGCGGCGCATCGATGAACTGGTGTCCGCCCTGATCGATTTTTCAACCGGCCACCTGGGCAGCGGAATCCCGGTCAAGCCGGCGATGATGGATTTCGCGGTCGAGTGCCGGCAGATTGTCGACGAATTGCGCGCGTTCCACCCTGGCCGCACTGTCATGCTGGACGTGAGCGGCGACCTGAACGTGACCTGGGACCGGTCGCGCATCAACCAGGCCCTGTCCAATCTTGTCGGCAATGCCATCCAGCATGGCCAGACAGACCAGCCGGTGTGGGTCACGGTAAAGGGCGGCGAACAGGTCGTGCTGTCGATCCAGAATATGGGCAATCCGATCGATCCGGCCCACCTGCGCGTCATGTTCGATCCAGTCAAACGGTTTGCTGTCCGCTCCGCCAGCGAACGCAGTAGCGCCGAAACCAGCAATCTCGGACTTGGCTTGTACATCACGCGCGAAATCGTCAGTGCCCACGGCGGCTCGATCCGGGTCAGTTCGACCAATGCGGAGGGCACCGTGTTCACCGTCACCCTTCCGCGGGAACCGAGCGCCAATTGAATCGCCGGATGCGATGGCACGGGCAGTTTCGCGTCAACGCTTTCCCAGCATTTTCGCGCGAATTGCACCCCAGGGAAATAGACCGGCCAGATACCGATCCTGAAGCGATGACGACCTGGTCGCGGAAAGGCGCCAGTGCCTCGCCGACGACTTCCTCGTTGATGAACGGGCCATAGGCTTCCGCGGTGTCGAAAAATGTCACGCCGCTCGCGACCGCCGCCTGGATCAGCTTGACGGCCTCGTGCCGGTCGGTCACCGGGCCGTAGCCATAGCTTAATCCCATGCAGCCGAGGCCGATGGCTGACACCTCGAGGCCGCTGTTTCCGAGTTTACGCTTTTGCATTGTTGCCTCCAAATATGGTTGATATGTCGATGCCTCTCGTCTACTCAAGGCTGTTTGCGGTACTGCTCGTCGCTGACCTTCTCGAGCCACGCGACAGCTTGCCGTCAAGCGATTCGGCGATCGCGATATGCGACATCGCGGCAGCCGGGCCAGCGCCATGCCAGTGCTTGACGCCTGGCGGAATCCACACGATGTCGCCCGGCTTGATCTCCTGGACCGGTCCGTCCCAGTGCTGCACCTGGCCCGTTCCGGCGGTGACGATCAGGGTCTGACCGAGGGGATGGGTGTGCCAGGCGGTGCGTGCGCCGGGTTCGAACGTCACGAGCGCGCCGCCCGCCCTGGCCGGGCCTTCCCCTTGAAACGGCGAGTCGACACGGACCACACCGGTAAAGTATTCAGCCGGCCCTTTCGCCGACGCCTGCGTGCCGATGCGCGTGACCTTCACTGCGGCGCCCTCCTCCGCCGAAGCGATCGAGGCGAGTGAAGACAGAAAAAGGCGGTCGCCGGAAGCATTTTCATGGTGGATCCTTTCGATTATGCGGGGACGAACTGCACATTTGTAGGTGAAGACTCGCTTGAACGGTTTCTGCCAGATCCCTGCGGCTATGTCACCGTTAAATGTGGGACCGCGCGGCGGTGGCGGCAAACGCCTAGTGCGGCGACAAACCCTGGGTCAGGTCCGCCGGACCTGACCCAGGCCCGTGGGCGGCGGCGCGTGCATGAACAGATGGCACGTCGACGCCGCAAGTCGTCCCTTTATTTATTCAGCGAAGCAATGTCGATGAATCAGATGCGGGCGCTCCCGTCAGACGCGGTGGCGTAGAGCGTCGACCATCAGTGCGAACGCGGGCGACGCCTGGCGGCGGCTCGGATAGTACAAATGGTAGCCGGGAAAAATCGGGCACCATTCCTCGAGGACCCTGACCAGGCGGCCTTCGGCGATGTGCCCGAGCGCCATGTCTTCGGGAACGCAGGCCAGGCCGAATCCGTCCAGTGCCGCCTGCAGCATCGGCGGACTGCCGTTGAAGACCAGTTGCCCGCCCACCCGGACGTTCAGCGCATGGCCGTCTTTCTCGAATTCCCATGCGTACAAACCGCCATGGGTGGCAAGCCGCAGGTTGATGCAAATGTGGCCGGAAAGTTCGTGCGGCGTAGCTGGCGCGGGACGCTTCGAAAAATAGCCGGGGGAGGCGACGATGGCCATGCGCAGGTCCGGGGCGATGCGCACCGCGATCATGTCCTTGGCGATCTGGTCGCCAAGGCGCACGCCGGCATCGAAACGCTCGGCAGCCAGGTCGACGAAACCGTAGCCAACCAGGATTTCAATCTTGATGTCGGGATAGTCGGGCAGGAACCTGGCCAGCTTCGGCCACAGCACGGTGCGCGCCGAATGCTCGGCGGCGGTGATGCGGATATTGCCCGCGGGCTTGTCGCGGAAGTCGCTCAAGGCGGCCACTTCTTCCTCGATTTCGTCGATGCGGGGGCCGATGGTCGTCAGCAGGCGTTCGCCCGCCTCGGTCGGCGACACGCTGCGCGTCGTCCGTGTGAGCAGGCGCAACCCAACCCGTTCCTCGAGCGCGCGTATGGTGTGGCTGAGCGCCGATTGCGAGACGCCGAGTTGCGCGGCCGCCTTGGTAAAGCTGCCGGCCCGCGCCACGGCCACGAAGGCAATCAGATCATTGAAATTTTCACGCGCCATTCATGAGCCGCAGTCATAAGCACAAGTCAATTATACGGCTACGAGCAGCGAATGCGACCAGCGATTTTATTTCAAAGTCTCCAGCGATTGCGCATGACGTTGATGGCAGGGTTCCTTTTAACACTTTATCAAACTTGCATAAGCTACTCTTTTTCGCGAATTGAAACGCGCAAAACGGGGGATACTGCTTGTTCACGGAACAGAAAACCTAGACATGACTGCCACCACCTCGACTGCCTTGTACGGCAAGCAACCGCCCGCAACGGCTCTCCCGACGGCCACAACGCCCCTCTCTGCCGAGGTCGCAGCGCGCGTGAAGCAAACAATGGCCTCGCAGGCCGCCGGTGTGAACAAGCTCAATGACACCCTGCTCCGTAACCAGACCAAGCTATCCGGCTTGGGTAAGCTGCAGAGCGCGCTGGCGGAGTTTCAGGCAATCGCCCAGGGTCTGTCGGGCGCGGGCATGAGCACCAGCGCCACCACGTCGTCCGACAAGGTCGTCACGGCCAAGGCAACGACGGGCGGCAAGGCCGGGACATATGCAGTCGATGTGAAGCAACTGGCGCAGGGACAATTCTTGATCAGTGACAAGTTTCCCAGCACGACGTCGCCCATCGGCGGCGGCGCGGCGACCTCAGTGAAGATCGAGTTCGGAACCGACGGCGCGTCTGGTTTCGAACCCGGCTCCTCCGGCAGCAAGACGCTCATGATCGATGCAAGCAACAACACTCCGGACGGCATCGCCAAGGCGCTCAAGGGAATCGGCATCGACACGAAGGTGGTCAAGAACGGCAGCGACTATTCGCTGACCATTGCGGGCGCCACCGGTGCCGCCAGCTCGATGCGCATCAGCGTCAGCGGCGACCGCGCGGTCAAGGATCTGCTCGCCTACAATCCGGACGGCGCGCAGGGCCTGCACCAGACGCTGGCCGCGCAAGATGCGGTTTTGAGCATCGATGGCAAACCCATGACCTCGGCCACCAACACCGTTTCGAATGGCATTGCCGGCGCGTCCTTGTCCCTCACCGGCAGCGGCGCCAGCAATGTCGTGATCGCCCAGGACCCCGCCCAGATCGGCAAGAACGCCAAGTCGTTCGTGACGGCGTTCAATGCGCTGAACCAGAAGATGCAGGCGTTGCAGGCGGGCGAACTCAAGGCCGACCCGGCCCTGGCGCAAGCGAATACGCAGATTTCCCAGCTGTTGAATGCCGGCGCCAGTCAATTTTCTGCCGCTGCATTGAACGCGGCAGGGATCACGCTGGAACGCAATGGCAATCTGACGCTTGACGAAGCAAAGTTGTCGGCTGCGCTGGCGAGCGATTCGTCGGCAGTGAGCAAATTATTCACCGATGGCGGCAAAGGCTTGGCCGATGGCCTGGCGGGCAAGCTTGCAAAGCTGACCGCAAAGGAAAGCACGATCGGCAGGGAGGCAGCGGCCGCCGGCAGGGAGCTGACGAACACAGAGGCGAAGCGCGCCGCCGTGACGAAGGCCCTGACAGCGCAGGCAACCGCGCTCGCGGCGCTGTATTCCCAGCAGTCGCAGTCACAGACCGGCAATGCCACGTCGCTATTCGACATGCTGGCCTGATGCGCTCTGCAGACCTTGGGAGCGCGGCCCTGGTTTCCACACGCTCCACTGAATTGCTCGACATGTACCAGTCATTAATCACCAGTTCAACTTCGTTCACGTGCATGCAGCCGAGCGGCTAGTATAGGCCTCCGCTACTTTTTGGCGGATTACCGCTGACTTCAGAAGAGATATCTAGCGACGAAGCACGCGAGCTTTAGTTTCGACGGTTAAAACTACTTAGGGTCGTTAGCGACTCGTCGGCCCGATTTACGACGTCGAAGCCGAATTACCGCGAGTGACTACATAGCGGTCGGCAGCATTCCGATTTCCTTAAGAAAGGCGTCGACATCCGCTTCCCATAGGTGCTGAGCACGCCGGAACAGCACGTGTCCGTTGATGCCGCTGACTGTGTAAAGCTTGAAGGTGGCCTTGCCGCCGGCGTCCTGGTACGCTTTGGCATAGCTGGCCATCGACGCATCGCTGTAAAAACCGTCGCCCTTCGCGTACAAGAACAGGCTAGGAACGGTCGATTTAGCGCCGGCTACCGCGAACAAGGACAGATTGATATCCGGACTGGCGCAGGTATCGCTCTTCCAGCCGCCGGAAAAATTGATGACGCCACGTGCCACGCCCGGATTGGCGCTCGCATACGTCAGCGCTAATACCCCGCCGCGCGACTGGCCGGCCATCGCGAGCCTATTCATGTCGACCCACGGCTGGGTACGCAGATAAGCCATGGTCGCGTCGACGGCCTTGGCGGCATTGCTCAGACCGGCTCTGGCCGCATCAACCGTGCAATCCGACGGTTCTTCGTTGTTTGGCCCTTCCGATTTGCCACGACCGCTACGCATCGGTGCGAGGAGGGCAATACCGCGGGCATTAAGCATGGCCGCCAGTCCTTTTGCGGGGTCTGTGTAGTTTGCCGGAATCGGGCCGCCGCTCGAACCGTGGTGGAAGACAACGACCGGTGTCGGGGCGCTGCCCTCCGGTCTGTGGAGAGTGGCTTCCAGTTTGATGCTACCGCCGGGTGCGGCCGCATCAGGCATGCTAATCCAGACGGTTTCTTGTCCCGCGCATGCCGGCAGAGAACACAAGGCCATGGCTAGGGAAAGTAGAGCTGGAGCACGTGTCATAACATTTCTCGACAGATAGTTGATAGGCTTGATCCAACAACCGTCTGATCCGAAACCGTGGCCAAACGGCAGGACGATCTCGGGCACCTTTGCAAGGTATTCCTCCAGCGTTCGGAAAGCCAACCTCTCATCCATACTCAATCGCTCCTCAGTCGAAAACTGATCATTATCGCAGTGTATTGGTGGTGCAATAAGCAGGCTGGCTGTGTCCGCTTCCGCCCCCAAGCAGCCGTTGAACTTTCGAAACTAAGGCTTGCGAGCAGCGTCCCTAGCTGTCTCTTCTGGCGTCACCGGAATGAAAGGGCCTTGCATGCGACGCTTCAAATAACGTTCGCCATCTGGCGAGTTGAAGGCTTTCCACAGCTTAAAGACGGCATAGGCAATGAAAATCAAAGTAAAAATGACAGCAATCTCGCGGAAGCTCATTGCATTTTCCTTAGATGTTCGCGTGTGGCCGAAGCGGCCATTGCGTGGCTCTACTTTATTACACTTTTGCCATAAATACCACTATGTGATCGCGTTAAAAGTCGGTTAGAAACCAAGACAGACAGCACCAACAGAGGACAAACTTGTGCACAGATTTTCACTCAACCAATGGCGGCTTTTGGCCGAATTCCGCCACACGCTGCCGGAAGCCGAATTCACTTTTCTGTGACGAACAACTCCACACCAACTGTATCAGCGGCCCGAAGGACGACAACTCGGTTTTTTTCTAATTCCTCAAGGAACTTCGTGACGATTGGATTCGGTGACTTTCCGTTAAAGTTGAGTGATTGAAATTTTCCGTCTGCGATTATTCCGAGTACGACAAAAGACTTTTTATCTTTGTATTTGATATCGTCAATCAGAATTGCTTGGAAACCTGGCGATGACTTCGCCGCTGTTCCAATCGCAGAAATAAGTTCAAATCCGACTTCTCGGATGGCAATTTGAAATTTCCGCCCTCAGCCTCCGCTTTACGCCCAGCCACATCAGTAAACAAGAAATCAACACCGCCAAATTTTGTGGAAAATGCAACCACCGGTGCGGATGCTGCTAAGCCAAGTGTTGGGACCACCATGCCGCATGAAGCAACAAGTAAAACTGAAGCGAAAAGCCGTGAAATTTTCAAAGTTCTCTCCGGTACATTCATAAGTTACGTTAGGGGACTGGCTGCTTTGGCCGGTTGCGGACGATTGTGCTCAACACCACGCTGCCTGTGTCCGCTTCCGCCCCGAAGCGGACATTGCCACTCTTGCAGTCCTCCTTAAGTCGGTTCGCCTTTGCGAGTCTGACCAATCTACTAATACTCGCGCATCGAAGGTAGAGTCCGCAAAAAATCTGCGATCTCAGTCTGCCCCCGTTCGATAGCAAAATCGAGTGCGCCCATGTTCGTCATGCTCTCACCTGAATACCTCACTGTAGGGTCAATCCCGGCTGACAACAGCAAGACTTAGTACTGTATTCGCGTCGCCGTCTCTGGATGCACGGAAAATTGCTTTTGAGGTTTCGTCGGGTTTCATTTGGTGGCGATTTCAATTGCGATACGAGTGTAGTTTGCGAATGGCGGCTACTGGCCGAGGCTGTGTAAAAACGCAGAAAAAATCAGCGCACGAAAAATTCGGCTTCTTAGAACCGTCGCTATGCGATTTTCTTGGTGTCGGCGATGGTCACCCTACCCGTGAAATTTCATGTTTTTTGCGTTTTTACACAGCCTGGGCCGCATTCCGCCGCTAACATCTCATTTGCCTTTCGTAACTGTACTGCCTTCCCAACCACACCCCGCCCCGGAGTAGACCATACAGGAATCTCCCTTAATCTTGCCGCGCTTAAATGGCTTATCAAATTCGACGGTGATAGTGCAAGCCTCGCCATTCGCCACCTTTGTATAAGGGGTGAACGTCATCTTTCTCGCGACCACTTTCCCTAGGCCTGCAACTGTACCGGAGCACGCCCCCTGGACGACAGTCGTTGTTGCTGCAACATCACCTTTTTCAGTGTCCAGCACTATCACATGTAGGGATAAGCCATTAGCTGCGGAGTATTTTCCTTCCACGTTTGCGTATTGTGCGAATCCATACGGGCAGGCTGCTATCAATAAGTGCGCCAAGAATATATTTTTCATCGTTCTTTTTATGTAATTGACGTTGGAACTAGAAAACGAAAGTAATTTCTACGTCCGCTACTGGCCCGATTGCAGCCGTTGCTGGGCAACCACTTCCGCCCCGTCGCGGACGGCCGCTGTGCTTCCCTGGGAAACAGCACAACTCACGCTGGCTCCCAGTATCCACCTGAACCGTGGTACGTCTCTGCCTGGAGGCGGAAAGGTTGGCCACACATTCGGCAGTCAAAATCGAACGAGACAAAATCGTTCCAATCTGCCCCGTGAGCAAGCTCCTGAAATGTCGGAACGTCGCCTTGTCCGGGTGAGGCTACTTCTCGCAGTGTTCCGTCCTGCACATTTTGATAGGCGATCCTCACAGCTTTTTTCAGGTCGCTCGGGGACTCGATCCGATAACGAACACAAAGCTCCTCGCAACTTTGACAAGGCATTTAGCAGAATTCTTTAATGGTCATTTCGCATCGGTTATAGGACCGCTTTTGGCCGATTGTACCCGTTCGCGTCGACTACCTGACCGGCTCCCTGCGACCCAAAGACGCCCCCCTCGAAACCCTCGACGTTGCAGGGTGGCGCCAGCGGTACCATAGGTTCCGTTCTACGGTACAAACCAATGCGTGATAGTTCCCAAAAAACGGACATGGTACAGTCTTGCCCAGAGTGCGTTCTAAATTCTAAAAGGTCAAGCCGAGATATGAAACCACGCGTCGTTTTCGCGCACTAACAATTTGCGTTTCGCAGGCTAACTTGGCACACGCAGGCAAAATTCCCGCGATTGAGCAAGGCATATATCAGCCGGAGCAGACTACGCCGTAACAAGTGGAAGGGGATACCCGAGGAACCTCGATATTTTCTTCTTGCTTAGCCAACCGCTGTATCGTGCGCCAGTAAGCCCATCATTGAATGCGAAACCCATGGGTGTCGGCGTGGCCGAAAAGGCCGGGCCGCGACGATCGTATTTGGCCAGCACCTCAGCGGTCAGCAAGGCGCGCCGCTCCTTCTTGCTCAAGCCAGCCAATTCAGGATCGTCGAGGAAGGCCGGCGGCGTGTCCTCCATCATTTTCTGATTTATGAAAACGCGGAGCATGGCACCGACTACGCCACCATACAAAGAGGTCCACATATCAGGCTTTTCGCCGTTCTTGAGAACGAAGATCGAGTTAGGTGTCAGGATCAGATTGCCCGGCCCCTCATCATAGCCGCAGGCCACCATGCCGTTAAAGATGAGATGCATTTTGTCCTTCTTTTTTAGAAAGTCGTAAATTATGGTACCTGAATGAAATCGCACACCAATCTGATGTGACCTGGCCGGTTTCTGACGATTGTACCCAAGACCACGCCGGCTGTGTCCGCTTCCGTCCTCGGCTATTTCAAAACTCGTTATTTCGACATTTACGTTCAGGACCAGAGCGCGCCGCCACAAGAGACCCATCCTTGTTCTTGAATATCACGGATACACGAAAATCGTATGTCTCGATCGCGCTAGATGAGGATGAAACTATTCTTGGCCTTTTGTAACGGAGTTCATTCGATGGATCAAATCATCAATCTTACGTTCGAGCTTTAAATTCGATGCACCGATGAAGAACCAAATGCAGGCGAAATTTACGATAGGGACCAGTGCAAGAACCGTCCAAAGTGCAACGTTACGCCCCTTCTCCTTAGCAAGCATGTGAGCTGGGACAGCCATCAACAGAGACATGAGAATTAGTGGGATAAATGTAACGAACATATTCGGGGCGCTGTTTTCCATCAGTCTTCTTTCGTTTTCGAGGGTTAATGTTTAATACGTAATGCTTGCTATGATTGGCCGCTTCTGGCCGGTTGCTGACGATTGTACCCAACACCGGGCCGGCTGTGTCCGCTTCCGCCCAAAGCGGACATGCGCCTGCTACGAATCTTTCCAGTAGGATTCCCGCGAGCCCAGGGCCGGTCGGTTCTGCGAATACCGGTATGACATCTGTAGATAGATCAGGTACAACAGCGAGTATCCGATGGCATAGACAAGCAGATTGCCCTTCAGTGTGAGATGTGCCGAGAATGCCCCCGTGATCAAGATGCCGCGTGCGATTTGCCAGACTAGATCCGCCTTTTGTTTGCCCGTCACAGAAAAGACATAACTCAGGGGACTGGCGATGAAGTTGAGGAAATAGAGAGGGGTCAGGATGCGCGCCATGTCCCCGGCGGCGCGCCAGGATTGGCCAAAAACAAAGGCAAACAAGGCGGGGGCAAAAAAGAACATGATCAGCGCCGGACCAATTCCGAGCAATAGCAAAATTCTAAATGTGTACAAATAGGACTCCTTGCAGTTGCCCACAGTTTGAAACTCCAGCACCGATTGGCGCTTGAATACTTCCAGGACCGAGGCCGCCAGTAATGAAACGGGGGCGGCCAGCACCCGCAGCGTTAGCGCGAACAAGCCAGCGGCGAGTACCCCATGCCTGGCGCCGATAAACAAGAGTGGCAATTGGGCGAACAGGGCATTGAGTAACTGCGCCGGTAGCGCAAAGCGCCAGAATGCCTTGTGTTTTCGCAAGTAATTCCACTGCGCGTCAGTTGGGAGCGCGGTCAGTCTTGGGCGCGGGGGTGAAAGCAAATACGTTGCCGCCACCAAGCCGGCAGCCAGGCCGATGATCTGTCCCGCGAGCAGGGCATTCGCGCCCATGCCAAGTAACAGCAGGGCTGTCTGAGCGACGGCGATCGTCCCCGCAGCCCACACCCGCGCTTTCGCGGCCGCCCCAAACGCATTGCATGAGGCCGCGTAAGCTAGTGTAGTTTGCATATAGGCGGTGAGCCAGGTGCCGAAGCCGATGCTCATCAAGCCAAACCAGGACATGTGACTGGCAAGGGGTAGGTCCAAGGCCCGAGCGAGCAAGCCGCACAAGGTGATGGCTAGTGCGAGCAGCGCCGCGAAATAGGCGACGACGCTAAAACAGGTGCTTTGCTCCTCGGTGCCGTGATCGAGGATCATCGCCGCTTCCAGGCGCAAGGTTGCGGCGATCGATGCGACGGCGATCAGGCCAAACCAAACACCAAAGGCGCCCATGTCCTCCGGTGTGCATATACGCGTAATAAGGGGCGCCATTAAGAACGGCATGACTTGCGCCGCCACCGACCCCGTCAATACCGTGATCACATGTTTCCAAAATGGCGACGCTAGCCCGGTCATGGCGTTTCAAGGCCCAAGTCGACGTCCGTTAAGGATGCTGCGCAGACGTATGACACGGTTGCCGCGACGTCGCCTGCCAAATTCGCATCGGAGATAGCGAACCATTGCAAGATTGTCAAATGTCGGGCTCTGGCGCACGAGCTAGCCGGCATGTACGGTACGGCTTTTGTTCCCGGACGAGCGCATCAAATGCTTCACGATGCGCTGGCTCGTGAAATCCGAGCCGGCGATAAACCGCATCGACGGTCCAAAACTGGTCGCCGATATTGCGCCAACAAAATACAGGCCCGGTACCGAGGACTCGAAGTGCGCCGATAAGCGCGGCGTCAGTCCGATCAGCTGCAGTCGCTCGATAATCACAGCGCTCAAATACGCTAGGCGGCGCACATCGGCGTCATACCCGGTCGCTGCTATTACATGGTCGGCCGATACCTGCCGTTGCTGGCCGTCGGGGCCTGCCAGCAGCAGTCTCGCGCGTCCTTCACGTGCCTCGGCACGGATCAGCTGGAAGCCCAGCAGTTGGGGGACCGCCGCCAGCCGGCTCTGCATGAACCAGCCGCCGCTAGGGCCAAGAAATTTCTTCGCGGTGCGCAAGCGGAAACGGTCGAACAGATAACGGTACAACCAGGGCGCATCGGAGCACAGCAGTCCTTTCCAGTCCTGCCCGATACCAGATACCGGCGTACGCAGGCGTTGCAACCAGGAAGACGCGGGCATTGCCTTTGGAAGAAAATTGAGTACAGGTTTGCGTGCGATCAGTTGCACCTTGGTCTGCGCCTCGTGCAGCAATACCGCAATGTCGATGGCCGACGCGCCGCCGCCGACCACGAGCACGTCGCGCCCGCGAAATCGCCCGAGATCGTGATGATCGGCGCTGTGCGTGAGCAGTTCGGGCGGCAGAGGCGCGAGCGGTTCGGGAATATGCCGGTAGGTATCGAGTCCGGTGGCCAACACCACCTTGCAGCTGGTAAACGACTCTCCGTCCGCCGTCGACAAACTGAACCCGCCACCACATGGCCTGAGCCCGACCAGTTGAACGTCTTGCACCTCTGGCACGAATTGCTGCTGGAACGAGACACCATATGCGGCGAAGGTCTCAACCGTCACAGGCAGGCCCACATCCTGATAAGGAATGCCGCGCTCAGTACAAAATTGGCGCAAGGAATGGTTGCGGTGAGGAGCGACCATCGACGAGATGAGTCCCTCCGATTTGAGCAACATGCCCTTGGGCATGTTGCCAAGCCAGCTTTGCATGGTGCTGCCAATAATACGGAAATTGGCACCGCGCTTGCGTAGGTGGGCGGCGATCGACAAGCCGTACGGGCCGGCGCCGACGATTGTGATATCCGTTGTAAAAGTCATTAATCAGCACCTCCAATGAATGGTTTTACGGCCGCGCCGCCCAACCCGCCTGACTTCAGCGCTTCGATCGGTTGATCAGAAATTCCTCACGTCCTTTGAATCTGGTGGCCAAGCCATGCACTGTGCATGAAGAGCGATATAAAACCAGCGGCAGCGGCAGCAGGATAGCCAGAGTTGGGAGTTGTCCTCAAAGCGGCACCGGTCAAATCCAACATACGACCTCAGGTATTTCCCAGCCTGACCTCCTTCAAAGTGCGGCGTGGGGCGGCGCGGAACTTTCCACGGCTAGCGATGCGCTGCCGCTTCACGTTCTTAGCCTTGCGGCTGGCGCGCTTTTTCTGGGCCATGCTGATACTCGTCGCGCGCGTCGAGCGTAGAGCGTCGACATGAAGCAGCGGCGGTCCGGCATGGCGCTCAAGAACGCGATGGCGCGGCCGGGATTCGTTTGGGACGGTTCTGGCGTGGCGGCCGGCTCGGCTTTGGCGCTGGCGAGCATGCCAGTATTTGTCGTCTTCGACCCGCCTTCCTTGGTCGATGGCAGGAAGGCGCGTTTTTCTATGCATGGCGGAACGCGATGAATGACTTTTTAAGACCGCTCCCGGGTATTGAAAAGCGGCTATATCGAGAGAAGCTTAGCCAGAATATGCGAATCGCACGTCTTATGTCATTGCGCCAAACGGCAAAGTCATCTACTCCTTCACAGACCTGGCGCCGGAGCAGCATGTGGAAAACACGCTGGCCGCAGTACGCAAGTGGAGGGCTGAAAATCCGCTGAAGTGACGCTGCGAACGGGCGAGCTGTGGGCTCAGCCATGCGCCACATAGAAGGAAACTGGTGCGCTGCATGGGATGGTGCGCACCACCTTCACGTGAACCTTAAAACTGCCATGCCCAGAAGCACTGTAGCCATCCGCACTAGTTAGGCGAACACGATCAGCGCGGCGGTTGCGGCGATCAGCGCCACCTTGGTCAACCGGTAGACGGTCTTGTTCCATGCCTTGAAACGGCGCCGATACTGGCCCAAGGTAAAGGAGATGCGGAACAACTTGCTGACCAGCCCAATCTGGTCGCCTTCCTCATTGGGCGAACTGGCTGCGGTCATTATAGTTTTGCCCAGCCAGCGATTCAGCGCGCGCGACCAGCGAAACCGCATTGGCCGCTCGATGTCGCAGAACAGGATGATGCGATCGGTCTCGCTGCCATTGATGGCCCAGTGGATATAGGTTTCGTCGAAGATCACCGCTTCGCCATCGCGCCAGCTGTAGGGTTGGCCATCGACTTCAATAAGACAGCGATCATCGTTGGGCGTAATCAGCCCGAGGTGATAGCGCAGCGATCCGGCGAACGGATCGCGGTGCGGGGTCAGCTTTCCGCCCGGCGGCAGCTCGGCAAACATTGCCGCCTTGACTGAAGGAATGCTGCGCAGCAGCGCGTGGGTGTTCGGACACAGGCGCTCAGCCGACGGATGGCTGGCGTCGTACCATTTCAGGTAGAACCGCTTCCAGCCATTCTTGAAAAACGAGTTGAAGCCGGCGTCATCATTCTTATCGGCCGCCTTGATTTTTTGAAGCGCCAGCAACCGCTCGGCCTCGGCACGGACGGTGCGCCATTGCTGCGCCAGTGGCGCCAGCTCGGGGAACTCGGACACCGCGTGGTAGGGAGTGGCAGGCACCCTGGACAGCAAATGGATGAGAAAGTTGATCGGCGCCATGAACGACGAATGGTCGAACAGCTGGCGGCCAATCGGCAAGCGCACCCGGCCGCGAAAATGGATATGCAGGATCGATACCAGGTAGACAGAAATCAATATCCATCTCATCGAAATGCTCCGTGTGCTGCGCCTTGTGCTTAGGCGCCGCACAACAAAAAACAATCGCCCCCGTACTTGCCCCATGTGCATGCTCCGATGGCGCGGCGATCCATTTGAACAATAGGTACCGAGCCGGGAAACCGCGTTTCGCATTGGCGCATGCCGACACAGACATGTTGGCCCGACTCCAGTATGACCATCACCGGCAGCCGCAGTGCCGTCTACTTGCCGATTGTTCTGCTTTTTGCCGACTCAGCGCGCTGTCAGTTTTCCATCACAATGCCCATGGTCGGGGCTATTAGAGCTCCCTGCGCTCTAGCGACACACGGGCCTAGCGACGGTGCTTGAGTCAATTGTTACAGCGAGCGATGGAACGATCCGGGCATGCTGTGCCAACCGGTCCAGCACCCTCCCCCACGCCGAGAACCTAAGCCATAACCGCTAAGGCTGCTCGATCAGCCAGATAATTGCATTAAGGCATTATTGCAGTCAATGCAATGAGCGCCATTATGTCTATTGGGCAATGATGTATTCAGCTTATTCGACCGAACGAATAAAGCTAAATGACAATGACCAGCTTCTGGCCGGGCGCGGTCGGCCAGGGCGCCTCTCCAATCGACCGCCTGCTCAGAACAACGTGGAACAAGGAGCAGGAGGCAAGTAAGAAAGCGGGTTACATCCTCAGCTACGAAGTGATCGGAGTCGAGCCCCGCGGCGCCGAGGATCCGGCCCTGCTGCTCGTGATACGCTACAAAAATTGGGTCGCGTTGGACGGCGCGCTCGCGAAGGGCCTCGGCGGCCGCGGCGAGCCAGGCGCAAGTCGAGCGATCCAAGATCCGGAAAATACTCGGTTCTGCAAGCGCCAAAGTAGATTTTGTACCGCAAATGCTGCGGCCAGCGCCTGGCGTGGACATCAGTGTCCGGCTTTGGTGTAGGACAGCGCCCCGAGCAAATCAGACGGATTCTTGATCCAAGTCCAAGCCCGCGCCACGATCTCATGTTAATTATTCTCTCACCGCCGTACTGCGATCGGTTGCGGCGTGCTTGAGTGGCGGCATTGCCGCCCTCGGGTCAATCGCGTCCTAGGAGACCACACCATGTTCAAACGTATGCTATCGATCCTCGCAATTTTATCTCTGGCGATGCCACTCTCGGGTGCATGGGCCGACGAATATACCGACACGATCAACCTCTTCAGGAACGCTGGCGAGAGCGGCAAGCTGCTCAGCGCCGCCTATGGCTACGCGGTGTTCCCGACCATAGGCAAAGGCGGCATCGGCGTTGGCGGTGCTTATGGCAAGGGGCGCGTGTACAAGAAAGGAAAATACATCGGTGATACCTCGATGACTCAGGCGACAGTCGGCTTCCAGCTGGGCGGAGAAGCGTACAGCGAATTGATCTTGTTCGAGGACGAGCGCGCGCTTAAGGAATTCACCAAGGGTAACTTCGAATTTGGCGCCGATGTCCAAGTCATCGCCATCACCGCTTCCGCCGGCGCCAAGACCGGCACAACGGGCTCATCGGCCGGCACCAGCGGCGGCAAGAAAGACGCCAAGACTGTAGGTGGCTACCACAAAGGCATAGCGACTTTCACCGTGGCCAAGGGTGGTCTAATGTATGAGGCGAGCGTAGGCGGCCAGAAATTCAGCTTTACGCCGCATTGACTGTGACGGGGCGGCCCTCAGTAGTGACGACCTTCCGTAATGGCAATGACGGTTTTGTAGAGCTCCTTATATCGCGATCAGCGGAGATCATCGCTTTCGGCACACTTATTGACATATCTCAAACTTTGCCCTGACGCGACTCAACGATACAAGAACATAATAAAAACGAACTGAGCCGCACTCAAGGGCGAAGCATCCTGCGACCAACGACGCCACGCGCGACTAAATGTTTGGGGCTAGTCGCACGCACGACTTCGGCTAAATACCTGCCGCCTTGGCGTGAACTGGGTCGTTTTGGCTTCTAAAACTGTTCCACTATCCTTGCGCCACACTGTTTAGTCAGGCGGGTGCGACGCCGCCTTCAAATGTCGCAACACAGGAGGTCATACAATGAAAATGCTGCTGACAGTAGAATTCCCAACTGAGCCTTTCAACTCCCTGGTCCGAAGCGGGACTGTGGGCGATATCATCGGCCGTATCCTCGAAACAATTAAGCCCGAGGCAGCCTACTTCACTGAGCAAGACGGAAAACGCGGGGGGTTCTTCATTGTTGACTTAGTAAATCCGTCTGATGTGCCATCCTTTGCAGAGCCGTTTTTTCTGCAATTCCAGGCCACTTGCAAATTTCGCATCCTGATGACCCCGGCTGATTTACGAATTGCTGGCCTGGATGACCTCGGTAAAAGGTGGGGGTGACAAGCACTAAGCGAAGGTCGCGCGTAGAGAAGTTCAGTTCAGGGCGCTGACGTTCGAGGTAGCGGCGCAGCCTTGTTCGCCCTAGTGAAGGTCCGATCTGGGGCCTCACTAGGCGCCGTCCTGGCGTAACCCACTATGCATCTGTCTGCTCGGCTATTTCCGGTGCTTCGTCAAAAACCACTCGCTCAAAGCACGTAATTCAAGATCGCAAAGTAATGCGTACCGCTGCCGGCGATCACGAACAGGTGCCAGATACCATGCGCATGAGTAAGGCGAGCGTCGAGCAAATAAAAGACGATGCCGAGCGTATAGAAAAGCCCGCCTGCCGCGATCCAGGCAAAGCCGGTCCACCCGAGTGCATCAGTGAGCGGAACCACTGCAGCGAGGGCCCCCCAGCCCATCACCACATAGATCGCTAACGACAGAATTCGCGCTCCGCTATTCCGCCGGAGTTCCTGCAGGCCGCCGAGCACGGCGAGTCCCCATACCGCTCCGAACAGCGACCAGCCCCACGGACCGCGCAGCGTGACCAGGCAGAACGGCGTGTAAGTGCCGGCGATTAACAGATATATACTTTGGTGGTCGACAGCGCGCAGGATGTCCTTGGCGCGACCGCGCAGGCTGTGGTAAAGCGTGGAGAAGCTGTAAAGCAGCACCAGCGTGGTGCCGTAGATCGAGGCGCTAACTACCTTCCACGGATCACCGTCCGATGTCGATAAAAAAATCAGCACGACGGTGCCGGCCAGGGCCAATACGGCTCCGACTAGATGCGTTATCGCGTTGAACTTCTCGCCGTAATACATGGATTAGAGGGGGCCCCGGTCGATGGAAGGCGGTTTGCTGCCCGCGCACTTGCACATTACTCTCTATTTTCAGGCTAGATTCGAACGTCGGCTTTGGGTTGCAGATTAAACCGATCGACAAAGGCTATAGCAGATATCAAACGCGCCTCGCTCAAGCGGGGCGTTCTCATTTTTTTGGTGTGAAAAAAGCGAGCACCGCCAAGCTAAGCTCTGCGCGTGCCCCTTTTAAGCCGCGCACTAGAAGGCGAGCGTTTCGCAACGAATTAGGGCGTCTGGCGCCATCAGGTCGTCCAGCATGACCGGGGAAAATGCGGCTTGTGAACGATTCTCTCCACGACGGTATGACATTGACTCCCCTAAACGAAAAAACCTCTGAAACTTAACGTTTCAGAGGTTTTCTTCGTTTACCGCTCAGCAGGGGTTTTTACACAGCCTGCGAACCGGTTTTTTTAGTCAGTGGACGTGTTCCACGAACGCTAGCCGAACTTAACCAAGCTGCGCCAGCAGGCGCTGTATGACGGCTTCAGTTTCCTCATACTGGCCTTCGCCGAAGTGCGTATAGACGATCTTGCCGGACTTGTCGATCAGGTAGACGGCCGGCCAAAACTGATTGCGATACGCTTCCCACGTCGCGTAGCGGTTATCCTGCGCGACTGGATAGCGGATGTCGAATCGTTTCACCGCGGCCGTGACGTTCGCGGTGGACCGTTCGTGGGGGTATTCCGGCGTATGAACACCGACCACCACGAGCCCCTTGTCCTTGTACTTTTCGTGCCACTGCTTCACATGCGGCAGCGTACGGATGCAGTTGATGCAGGTGTAGGTCCAGAAATCTACCAGCACTACCTTGCCGCGCAGCTGCTGCATGTTCAATGGCGGCGAGTTGATCCAGGTGTCGATGCCGGTAAACGCCGGCGCCGCTTGTGGGGATACTTCAGCCGCTTGCACCGAAACGGCGCCGGCCAGCATGGCGGAGGCCAGCAATTTCTTCATCAATGCATTCATATCAAATTCCTTTCAGGGTGGTGGAAAAATCGGCGAGCCAGGCGTATGCCAGCACGTCGTATTGAAAATAGATGGCGCCGGCGGTGAGCACGACCAGCAAGCCGAAGAACTGTTGCAGGCGCACCGTGTGGCGGGCAACCTGGCGCACGCGGCCACGCATGAACTGGCCGCCATAAGCGATGACGAGCATCGGTATCCCGGCGCCGACCGCGTACAGCAACAGCAGCGTCCCGGACCAGCTAAGGTCCTGCGCCTTTGCGACCAACGACAGGATCGAGGCCAGCACCGGCCCTGCGCACGGGGTCCAGACCGCGCCCAGGGAAACGCCGAGCACGAAGCCGCCGATATTGCCCGGTCCGGCGTTGTCTCCGCCTGCGCCCAGGCGCTGCAGCGGACCTTCCAGCCGCGTCATCAGCCAGCGGTATGGCGCAGGCCATAACTGCATCAGGCCGGACAGACCCAGCGTGGCAATCGAGACGTTACGGAACGTGCCCTGGGCCAGGTCGACGGTGCTGGAGACCACGCTGAGCAGCATGCCGAGCGCAGCAAAGGTCAGCACGAAGCCGGCAACGATAAACAAGGGACGGGTTCGGCTGGACTGTGCCACCGCCGTGCCGAGCAGGATCGGCAGAATCGGCAGGATGCAGGGAGAGGCGATGGTGAAAACGCCGGCCAGCAGGGCTAGCGATGCCTCGATCGGGTTGTGCATGGTAGGGCTCCGGTAATGGTGTAGAGCCATTGGAACCCGCCGGGGTATCCGCCATGTGTCGCCGTATGCATCCCGGTGCAATGTCGTGTATCAGGGATGGGGCTGGATACACGGAGATACAAAACCTGACCCGGCTTCGGCGAAAAAATTAGCTATGTCACCGTAAAGTGTGGGCACTTGCGGCGTCGATGTGCCACGTCTTCATGCACGCGCCGCGGTCCAAGGTCCGGGGTCAGGTCCGCCGGACCTGACCCCAGGTTTGTCGCCGCAATGGGCGCTTGCCGCCATCGCCGCGCGGTCCCACACTTCACGGTGACATAGCCAAAAAAATCGCTCCGCAAAACCAGGGAGTCGGAGACCAGGGGGGCAGGTGAGGTATGCGGCGACGCCGCGAGGAGTCCGTAGTCGCGAACGACCAACGCAGCGCGCGATGGCGCTGCTGCCCTCTCGCGCTCCCATTGCAATGTTTTGTTGCCCGGTCATGGGGAAGGCTACAATGAGATACAAATCTTTCTGTGGGCGCGTGTATAAGGTCTCATCGCAAACTTTCCGGAAGACTTACATGCACCATGATGATCAGGCCATGCACCCGGTTTCGCACGACCGCGGAGGAAGCATGAAACGTGTGCTGGCCGCGCTGGCTTTCCTGTTTGGCGGCTTCGCGGCCGAACTGGCAAGGCCGGTCAACTGCAACCTGATTCGCCGGCCGGCCGCTCAGCAGCCGGTGCGTCGACAACAGGAACCCTCATGATCGCTCCCGACCATATACTGATCGTCGACGACGATCGCGAAATTCGCGAACTGCTGGCCACCTATCTGGAAAAGAACGGCCTCAAGGCGACTGCGGTCGCCAGCGGTCGCCAGATGCGCGCCGTCCTGGCCGACACTCCTGTCGATCTGGTCGTGCTCGACCTGATGATGCCGGGCGAGGACGGCCTGACCCTGTGCCGCGACATCCGCGCCGGCAAGCATCGCAACCTGCCCATCCTGATGCTGACCGCGCGCGCCGAAGAGAGCGACCGTATTCTCGGACTCGAAATGGGCGCCGACGACTATCTGGTCAAGCCATTCGCGGCGCGCGAACTGCTCGCGCGCATTAATTCGATCCTGCGCCGGGCCCGCATGCTGCCGCCCAACCTGCAGGTGACTGAAGCGGCCACCATGCTGGCATTCGGCGACTGGCGGCTCGACACCACCGCGCGCCACCTGCTCGACGCCGACGATACGGTTGTCGCGCTCAGCGGCGCCGAGTACCGGCTGTTGCGGGTCTTCCTCGATCATCCCCAGCGCGTGCTGAACCGCGACCAATTGCTGAACCTGACGCAGGGCCGCGACGCCGACCAGTTCGACCGCTCGATCGACCTCCTGATCAGCCGCTTGCGCCAGCGGCTCAATGACGACGCACGCGAACCACGCTATATCAAGACCTTGCGCAGCGAGGGATACGTGTTCTCCGCCACCGTCGAAGTGCGCGAGGAACGCCGGTGAGCGCTGCGCCGCCACGGCGCTGGTGGCCGCAGTCGCTGGCGACCCGCATCGCCCTGATCCTGGTCTCCGGCCTGATTTTGTCGAACGCGCTCACTTTCGGCGCCATCCTCTACGAGCGCTACCAGGCCGCGACCGACATGATGATGGTTAACCTGCAGCGCGACGTTGCCAGCTCAGTCGCGCTGATCGACCGCCTGCCCGCCGCCGAGCGGCCGGAATGGCTGCCGCGGCTGGGACGCCGCTACTACGATTTCAGTCTGGAGACGGCGCCGCTGCGTGCGTCCGGCGCCGCACCCGAGGGCTTGTCGGAGCGCCTGGCGGCGTCGATCGAAAAGGCGATCGGCAAGCGCTATCCGGTGAAGGCGTTCATGGCAGATAAAGGCAAGGTCGAAGCGCAGGTGCGGCTGAGCGACGCAAGCGTGCTGACGATCACCTTGCGCCCGACGTCGGGCATGCCGATATCGCCGTGGCTGCCCGTGCAGCTGGGCGGACAGCTGCTCGTGATGGCGGCATGCTGCTGGTTCGCCGTGCGCCTGGCAACCCGGCCGCTCGAACAGCTGGCGCGCGCCGCCGACGACCTCGGTCCCGACCTGCAGTCCCCGCCGCTGCCTGTCACCGGCCCCACCGAAGTGGCGCGCGCGGCCGCCGCCTTCAACGCCATGCAGGCGCGAATCGCGGCCAACGTGGCCGAGCGGATGCAGATCCTGGCCGCGGTGTCGCACGACCTGCAGACGCCGATCACCCGCATGCGGCTGCGCACCGACCTGATGGACGACAGCCCCGAGCGCGACAAGCTGCAGCGCGACCTGCTCGAGATGGAAACGCTGGTACGCGAAGGGGTATCGTTCGCGCGCACGCTGCATAACGCGGTCGAGGCGAGCTGCAAGGTGGACCTGGACGCCCTGCTGGCCAGCATCGCCGCCGACTATGCCGATGCCGGCAAGCCTGTGATGCTGAGCGGCGAATGCGGTGTGCCGATCCTGACCAAGCCGCGCGCGCTGCGCCGGGTGCTGTGCAACCTGATCGACAATGCCCTGAAGTTCGCTGGCCAGGCCGACATCGAACTGCGGCGAAAACCGGAAGGCGGCATCGAGATTGCCGTGCTCGACCGCGGCCCCGGCATTCCCGTCACCGAGCTGGAAGCGGTGTTCCAGCCGTTCTACCGGCTGGAGACATCGCGCAACCGGGACACCGGCGGCACCGGACTGGGGCTGGCGATCGCGCGCCAGCTGGCACAGGCGCTGGGCGCCACGCTGTCGCTGGCGGCGCGTGAAGGCGGCGGCCTGGAAGCGAAGCTTGGCATGAGCAAAGCCGGCTGAAAAACCAGCGCGCGCGGCGACTCGCCAGCCGCGCTTGTTCTCATGACACCGGTTTGCATGCGCCCTTCATTGCATTGGTGAACGCGGTGGTCATCAGAGTCGGCGCTTGCTGATTGGCACTACCAAGCCGGGCGAGCGAGCGTTGCTGGAGGTCGGTAGCGTTTTGCGTCAGCGCCGCGATACATTCCTGCGTCGCGTTGACCATCGCGCGGGTCGCGTGTTCCTGGACAGTGCGCGCCGAGCTCATCCACATTCAATTCCGTTCTTGGTGGCAAGCGAAATTTGCCCTTATTTGCGAACGCCTGATCCACCTCATTTCTTTTTGCACCGAGCCGATCTTGTCGTCTCCGCCAAGGTCTAAGAAATAGATTGGGTTCGGGCACCAGATGGCGATAGGGAGGAGTAAATGGACAAGGCAACGAAGCTGCACACCGGCGTGATGAACATCATGGACGAGACCGGTCACCGACAATTGAATTGGAATATGTCCGACGCGAAGGAAATCGCGGCGGCAAGGAAAACGTTCGATCGCCTGATTCTGCGCGGCCATACCGCGTTCGGCGCCAGGCACAGCGCAGATCTCAAGCGCGCCATCACGACGTTCGACCCCACGATGGAAGAAGTGGTCATGGTGCCGCGCATCGTCGGAGGCTGAGGTGCGAGGTCTGGACCGGGCGGCGGCGCTCTTCAAACGAGTCCGGGGATGGCTGCACGCTGCGCTGCTGGCAAAGGAGCGCTGGGATCGCCAGGCGAAGCTGCGGGCGCGGGCAGAGCAAAGGGCCCGGTCGCTGTTGCTGAATCTGTTGAACGACGAGCAGCGCTACGAGTTCGAGGCGCATGGTTTCTTCTATGTGACGGGGGGTGGCAGCCGCGACCGTTATCGCATCCGGCTCGACTCCGCCGTCAATGTCGACCTGCTCGGCGAGGATGGCAAGGTCCGGTATCACCTGTGCGCCCGCCCTACCGGCGATATTCCGATGTATGACGTCATGGCCGGGCAATTGTTGTTTCTGCAGGATCGGGCCACCGAAACGCATTTCCTTGCCCAGGCAAAGAAGCATGTCACGCTCTCGTTTCCACCGATGTTGCGCTAGAGGAACGGTTCGCCCATCATGTTCAGGAAGCGGTCTTGCCTTCGGTAGCGCCGTCCCCATCTGCTCCCGATGAACAAGCGCGCCGCCTTCGACAGCATCTGGAACGATTTCCATCCCGCCGTCGCAGCCTGGTTCGGTGCGACCTTTCCGGCCGCGACCGAGGCGCAGTTGCGCGCGTGGCCGCTGATCCAGAGCGGGAAGCCCACGCTGGTAGCCGCGCCGACGGGCTCCGGCAAGACGCTGACCGCGTTCCTGGCCGCGATCGACGCGCTGGTGCGCGAGAGCAGCGACGGCCCCCTGCCCGACGAAACGCAGGTGCTGTATGTGTCACCGCTGAAGGCGCTGTCGAACGACATCCGCGTGAACCTGCAGGGGCCGCTGGAGGGCATCGGGCGCCAACTGGACGCCATGGGCCTGCCCGCGCACGGCATCCGCGCCGCCGTGCGTACCGGCGACACCACCACGCCGGAGCGCAACGCCATGCGCAAGCGGCCTCCCCACATTCTCGTCACCACGCCGGAGTCGCTGTACGTCCTGCTGGGATCGGACAGCGGCCGCGCCATGCTGTCCAGCGTGCGCACCGTGATCGTCGACGAGATCCACGCCGTGGCCGGCAGCAAACGTGGCAGCCATCTGGCGCTCAGCCTCGAGCGGCTGGACGCGCTGTGCGGCCGCCGGCCGGTGCGGGTAGGATTATCGGCTACCCAGAAGCCGCTGTCCGCGGTGGCCGACTTCCTGGTCGGACGCGCAGGCGGCGAATGCGCCGTGGTCGATGTCGGCCATGTGCGTGCGCGCGACCTGGCGCTCGAACTGCCGCCAGTGCCGCTCGAGGCGATCATGCCCAACGAGGTGTGGGAGCGCGTCTACGACCGCATGGCCGAACTGGTGGTGCTGCACCGGACGACACTCATCTTCGTCAACACGCGGCGCATGGCCGAGCGCGTGGCGCGCCATCTGGGCGACCGTCTCGGCGCCGGGCACGTGGCGGCGCACCACGGCAGCCTCGCCAAGGAATACCGTCTCGCCGCGGAACAGCGCCTCAAGGCTGGCGACCTGCAGGTGCTGATCGCCACCGCATCGCTGGAGCTGGGCATCGACATCGGTGACGTGGACCTGGTGTGCCAGGTCGGATCGCCGCGCAACATCGCATCGCTGCTGCAGCGCGTGGGCCGCTCGGGCCACCAGGTGGGCGGCATGCCCAAGGGCCGCCTGTTCCCCACCTCGCGCGACGACCTGATCGAATGCGCCGCGCTGCTGGACTGCGTGCGGCGCGGCGAACTCGACGCCCTGCGCATTCCATCGGCGCCGCTGGACGTGCTGGCGCAGCAGATCGTCGCCGAAGTCGCCTGCCGCGAATGGGGCGAGGACGAGCTGTTCGAGATGGTGCGTCAAGCGCAGCCATATGCGCAGCTGGAGCGGGCAAGCTACGACGCCGTCCTGCGCATGCTGGCCGATGGCTACTCGACGCGCAATGGCGTGCGCGGCTCCTACCTGCACCGCGATGCGGCGACGCGTTCGCTGCGCGGGCGGCGCGGCGGCAAGCTGGCCGCCGTCACCTCCGGCGGCACGATTCCGGACAACGCCGACTATACCGTGATGCTTGAACCGCAGGGCCAATCCGTCGGCACCGTGAACGAAGACTTCGCGGTCGAGAGCCTGGCGGGCGACGTTTTCCAACTCGGGAACACGTCGTATCGCATCATGAGGATCGAAGCGGGCAAGGTGCGCGTGGAGGATGCCCACGGCGCGGCGCCCAATATTCCATTCTGGCTGGGCGAGGCGCCAGGCCGCAGCGACGAGCTCTCGGCCGGCGTGGCCCGGCTGCGCGCCGAAATCGATCATCAGCTGACCGAACCTGAGCCGTCCGCGAATGGCCGCAAGAAGTCCCCGCCCGCGGTCACGCCTGCCGGCGGCGAAGCGGCGCTGGAACGCGCCGTCGCATGGCTGGACGAGCACCTGGGCCTGGACGAAGACGCGGCGCGCCAGATCGTCGATTACCTTGCCCGCTCGCGCTCCGCGCTGGGCGCCCTTCCGACCCAGGACACGCTGGTGATGGAGCGCTTCTTCGACGAATCCGGCGGCATGCAACTGGTGGTGCATGCGCCGTTCGGCAGCCGTATCAACCGCGCCTGGGGACTGGCGCTGCGCAAGCGCTTCTGCCGCAGCTTCAATTTCGAATTGCAGGCTGCCGCCACCGAAGACGCCATCATCCTTTCGCTGGCGACCAGCCACAGCTTCCCGCTCGATGAAGTGTGGCGCTACCTGCGCTCGGAAAGCGCCGAACGCATACTGGTACAGGCCCTGCTCGACGCACCGCTGTTCAACGTGCGGTGGCGCTGGAACGCCACCACCGCGCTGGCCCTGCCCCGCTTCAGTGGCGGCCGCAAGGTCGCGCCCCAGCTGCAGCGCATGAAGAGCGACGACCTGCTGGCCGCCGTCTTCCCCGACCAGGCGGCCTGCCTGGAAAACGTCGTCGGCGAACGCGAATTGCCCAGCCATCCGCTGGTGGACCAGACCCTCGACGACTGCCTGCACGAGGCCATGGACAGCGAAGGCTGGCTGGCCCTGCTGCGCCGGATCGAAGCGGGCGAGCTGCGCCTGCTGTCGCGCGACCTTCCCGCGCCCTCCCCGCTCGCGATGGAAATCCTCAACGCCCGTCCGTATGCCTTCCTCGACGATGCACCGCTGGAGGAGCGCCGCACGCAAGCCGTCATGAGCCGGCGCTGGACCGATCCCGCTTCGACCGACGACCTGGGCGCGCTGGACGCCGATGCCATCGCCAGCGTGGCGGAGGAAGCCTGGCCGAACGCGCGCAACAGCGACGAGGTGCAGGAAGCGCTTGTCGGGCTGGCCTGCGTCACGCGCGCCGAAGCGGTCAGGCAGGACGGCTGGCCCGCCTGGCTCGAAGAGCTCGCCGAGAGCGGCCGCGCCACCCGCCTGCGGGAAGATCACGGCGCGGATTTCTGGGTAGCGCTTGAAAGATTGGCCTGCATGCAGGCCGCCTACCCGGACGCACATGCCGCTCCCGCGCTCGCCATTCCCGACAGCCACCGCCTTGACGGCGACGAAGACTGGACGCGCGACAGCGCACTGGTCGAGATCGTGCGCGCCCGCCTTTCCGGTTTCGGTCCGCAGCCGCTCGGCGCCATCGCCTCGACGCTGGCGCTCCCGGACAGCACAGTCCTCATCGCGCTCACCCGGCTGGAAAGCGAAGGCTACGTCATGCGCGGCCAATTCACACCAGGCGTCGTTGATGAAGAATGGTGCGAGCGCCATCTGCTGGCACGCATTCACCGCTACACCATCAAGCGCCTGCGGCGCGAAATCGAACCGGTCGAACGGCAAGATTTCATGCGCTTCCTGTTCGACTGGCAGCACCTGTCGCCCGACACGCAATTGGAGGGACAGGACGCGCTGCCGCAAGTGCTGGCCCAGCTGGAAGGCTACGAGGCGGCTGCCGGCGGATGGGAAAGCGACCTGCTCGCGCTGCGGCTGCGCGACTACTCGATACTGTGGCTGGACGATCTGTGCCGCGCCGGGAAGCTGGTCTGGACCCGCGTCGGCGCGCCACGCTCGGCGGCCGGCGGCCCGGTGCGCGGCACGCCTATCGTCCTGCTGCCGCGCCGCCAGACCGCGCTGTGGCATGCGCTGCCCGGTCCCGCCGGCCTGCCCGAGATCTCGCCGCGCGCCAACAAAGTACTGGAAGCGCTGCAGCGCGACGGCGCCATGTTCTTCGACGAACTGCAGATTGACGCCCACATGCTGCCGGTGGAGCTGGAAAATGCGCTCGGCGAGCTGGTGTCGACCGGCCTGGTCAACGCCGACAGCTTCGCCGGCATGCGCGCCATGCTGCTGCCCGCGACCAAACGCGCCAGCAATGACAAGAAGCGCCGCCGCGGCGCCGGCCCGACGATGGAAGAAGCGGGACGCTGGGCGCTGGTGCGGCGCGGCGGCGCGGAAGCGGCAAGCGACTCTGGCGCCGCGCAGAAGAGCGCGCGCAAGCCGCGCATCGCTCCGGAAACGCTGGAGCACATCGCGATGACCCTGCTGCGGCGCTACGGGGTGATGTTCTGGCGCCTGCTCGAGCGCGAGGCGTCGTGGCTGCCGTCATGGCGCGAGCTGCTGCCGGTGTACCACCGCCTCGAGGCACGCGGCGAGATCCGCGGCGGGCGATTCGTCGCCGGCTTCTCGGGCGAACAATTCGCGCTGCCCGAAGCCATCCCCCTGCTGCGCGAAGTGCGGCGCCGCCCCCTCGACGCAGGCCTGGTGTGCATCTCCGGCGTCGACCCGCTCAACCTGTGCGGCACCCTGCTGCCCGGGGATAAAGTCCCGGCGCTGGCCGGCAACCGCATCCTGTTTCGCGACGGCCTCCCTGTGGCGACCATCATCGCCGGAAAGATAGACTACCTGTCCGATCCCGGCGCCGCACGCGAACTCCTTCACGCACACCTGGTCGGCCGCCACTAGGCCTGCTGCCTGCACTGAAGCGCTCGATCCACGCAGCAATCTGAACGCAGTCGGCAGTCATTCCCTGCGCCCAGTTCAGTGGAAAGTGTTGTTATTTCTTCTATTCATCGGAACCTTGATCCTGCGCAAACCCACTCCTTTGAGCATTGTCAAACTCATCGCTGATGTGCATGAGGAAAGTTGCCAATGGCTTACGCCGCGCCTCGCCGCGCACATCTTTCCCTGCCCCCGGGGACGTGCTGCAGGCAAAGATGACCGGTCCACATCCTGATCCCAACCAAACCAGGAGTCCTGAATGACCACACTTCCACCAGTACACACCGCGTTGACGGACGCGGGCGCGCGCGGCTTGGCCATCGCCACGCGCACCGTGCCGCAAATGCCGTGCATCACGCCACGCTGGCTGCCTCAACTGCTGCACTGGGTGCCGCTCGAGGCCGGCATCTACCGGGTCAACCGGGTCAAGGACGCGTCCAAGGTCGTCGTCGACTGCTCCGAGCGCGACGAGCGCGTGTTGCCGGGAACGTTCGTCGACTATGTCGAAAACCCGGGAGAAATCCAGCTCAGCGCTGTCAACACCGTAGTCGAGGTGCATACCCGCATCTCCGACCTGTACGGCAATCCCTATGATCAAATCGCCGAGCAATTGCGCCTGACGGTGGAGATCATCAAGGAGCGCCAGGAAAGCGAGTTGATCAACAATGCCGAGTACGGCATGCTGAGCCGCGCCGCGCCGGCACAGCGTATCCAGACCCGCAACGGCAGGCCCACCCCGGACGACATGGACGAGCTGATCGCCAGGGTGTGGAAGGAGCCGGGTTTCTTCCTGGCCCATCCGCTGGCGATTGCCGCGTTCGGCCGCGAATGCACGCGGCGCGGCGTGCCGCCCCCGACGGTATCGCTGTTCGGCTCGCAATTCATGACCTGGCGCGGCCTTCCTCTGATTCCATGCGACAAGCTGGCTGTGACTGACGGCAAGACCAATATCTTGTTGATACGCACCGGTGAAAGCCGCCAGGGCGTGGTCGGCCTGTTCCAGTCGAACCTGCCCGGCGGCGATGCCAGTCCGGGCCTGGCGGTGCGTTTCATGGGCATCGATAAACGCGCGATTGCTTCTTATCTGGTATCGCTGTATTGCTCGCTGGCGGTTCTGACCGACGACGCGCTGGGCGTCCTTGAAGGGGTCGATGTGAGCATGTACCATGAATATAACTGAGCCGGGCGGGGACGGCCTCCCGGATGTGGGATGGCTCACGCAGCTGGCCAACCAGCTGTTCGCCGCGGCGCCGCAAGCGCCTGCCAGCGCGGGCGGCGCGCCAGTGCCGGGCTTGCCC
>JBKPEJ010000012.1:0-169339 GCA_046728335.1 Pseudomonadota bacterium
GCGCAGCATGGCCGCCAGCGCCGCCGCGTCCGGCCCGGCGCCGGCCATGCGCGCCTTCAGCCGGCGCACCGTGGCGGCCAGCCGTTCCGGCACGACCGGTTTTTGCAGGTAGTCGACCGCGCCCCGTTCGAACGCATCGATCGCGTACTGGTCGTAGGCGGTCACGAACACCACCTGGGTGCGCGGGCTGCAGTCGGCCAGCGCGGCCGCCACTTCGAGCCCGGTCAGGCCCGGCATGCGGATATCGAGAAAGGCCACGTCCGGCCGATGCGCGGCGATCGCCTCCAGCGCGGCGCCGCCATCCTCGCAGGCCGCTGCCACTTGCAGTTCGGGCCAGGCCGCGGCCAGCAGTTGCACCAGCGCGTCGCGCAGCAGGGTTTCGTCTTCGGCAATGACGCAACTAGCCATGGCGCGCTCCGCTGGCGGTGCTGTTCGGCACCGTGATGGTGGCCGCCACCCCGGCCGGGAAATTGGCGACGATGGTAAATCCCGCCGCCGCGCCGTAGGCCAGGCGCAGCCGTTCGCGCACATTGCGCAGCCCGATGCCGGTGCCGCCCCCTTCCGCCGAAAAGCCGCGCCCGTCGTCGGCCACTGTCACCGCGATCGACGCATCCAGGCTGCGCGCCAGGATCCACACGGTGCCGCCGCCCGGCTGCGGCTCGAGGCCGTGCTTGATGGCGTTTTCGACCAGGGTCTGCAGCATCATGGTCGGGAACAGCACCGCGCGCAGCGGCTCCGGCACATCGATCTGCAGGTGCAGCCGGGCGCCCATGCGGATCTTCAGGATGTCGAGGTAGGCGCGGGCCCGTTCGAGCTCCTCGCCGACGGTCGACAGCGCATCCTCGGTGCGCGGCAGCGAATGCCGCAGGTAGGTGATCAGGTTGCCCAGCATCTCGTCGGCGCGCGCCGGATCGGAGCGGGTCAGGAGCTGGGCGCTGGCCAGCGTGTTGTACAGGAAGTGCGGCTCGACCTGGGCGTGCAGCAGGCTCAGCTTGGCGACCGTCAGTTCCTTTTCGGTGGCGGTCTGGCGCGCCGTGACCTGCTCGCTGCGGCGCCGTTCGGCGACGCGGCGCGCGATGGCGCGTCCGAGCGCCTCGGCATTTTCCAGGTTGGTGCCGTAATCGACGAAGAACCAGTCGGTCCAGGCGGCCCGTTCCGGCTCATAGATCAGCGTCACGCTGCCGGCGTCGACGTTCGGGGTGACCGTCACCAGGATCTGGTTGCGCAGGGTATGCATGGCGATCAGGCGCTTCCACGAGACCGTGTCGCCCGGATACGGATAGACCCGGTCGATACTGGCGCGCACCTGCAGGCTGTCGCGTGCCGATTCGATATCGT
This sequence comes from Pseudomonadota bacterium, assembly GCA_046728335.1. GTDB lineage: Bacteria > Pseudomonadota > Gammaproteobacteria > Burkholderiales > Burkholderiaceae_D > JAFCUW01. The sequence continues at coordinate 1,339 of JBKPEJ010000012.1, forward strand.
GCACGCCCGGCAGTTCGCGGATGGCGGCCTCGACCAGGTCGAAGGCCTCGCCCGCCTCGTACGGGATCTCGATCTGGCGCCGCTGGCGGCGCACCAGGCTGGTGCTATTGAGCTCGCCGGCAATCAGGCGCACCCGGTGCACGTGGGAAAAAGCGTTGATGATCGTGAAGCCGGCCAGCAGGAAGCCGAACAGCACGATGAAGCCGCCGCTGTCGGTGTGGCGGAAAAAGACTTCATGCAAGGTGATGCTCAGCGCCAGGTAGACCATCATCCAGGCGAAGGTCAGGCGAAAGACGAAGAAGATGCTCGAAATCATGGTGTTTCCAAGGTTGTTGGGCGTGCTCGAAGATTAGCAAGCGGCGGCGGCGCCCAAGGCGCCGATCCGATGGAACCCCGCTGGCGGGCGACGAAACTGCCGTAGCCGGGCCCCGGCGAAGACGGTGGCGATCCCTCCCTGCCATTGGCCAGCAGAAACTTACCGCCGGCTTGCGCTTGCGCATCACCAACCATCAATGAACTCGCCACAATTTCCTAAAGAAAACTCCGAGACTGACGATAAGAGAATTACATAGCCGAATTGCTTGGTGTCATTATTTGAAGGCAAGTTGTTCGTTAGGGCTGTTGCATCATCGAAATTTAACATGATTCTGCCTTTCGTCCTTGGAGCTGTACCGTTGGAAAAAATTTCGCAGCTGGAATTAACAGTCTTTCCCCGTTGCGTCATTGCTACATAACAAACAAGTACTTACTTCTAGAAAAGTAAATGATTTTCGGCAACAAATCGTTTAGTATTATTATCTTGCACAATTGCAACTGAACAGGGCCCCCGTCTATCGGGCACCAGCCCAAGGAGATACAAAAATGTCCAATAAATCTTTCCGCACCCAGTCGGCCCTCAAACTTGCGCTGCGGTCCGCCCTTGCGCTCGGCGCGGTCGCCGTGAGCGTCCCTACCTTTGCTGCCAACAGCGCCACCGTCAATGCGAGCGCTACTGTGGTGCTGCCGATTGCGCTCGCCAAAGCGACCGATCTTGCCTTTGGCAAATTTGCTCCTGATACCGCTACCTCCACCGTCACCGTCTTCACCGATGGATCACGCAGCAAAACCGGCAGCGCGTTCCTGCTGGCAAGCGCGCCAGGCGCCGCATCGAGACTGAATGTTACCGGCGAGGTGTCGACCGCCTACACCGTTACGTACACGCCATCGGCCACGGTCATCAGCGGCGGCAACAACATGAACATTACTTTCTTCAGCACCAACGCTCCCGACAACACCACCGCCACGGGCATGTTTACCGCTGGCAACTTGGGACTCGGCTCCGCTGAATCGATCTATATCGGGGCCACCCTCGCCGTCGGCGCTAACCAGGCTCCAGGCACCTACGCTGGCACCATCGCTGTATCGGTCGATTACGACTAAGCCGGCAACCGCGGCCCCTCACATGTCCTCGCATCAGGGGCTGTATCTGGAAAAACGGCCGTCGTTCGGCCGTTTTGCCGTTTGGCTGCCCTTACTGTTGCTAGCCGGCGCCGCGCAAGCGCAAACCGTCACCCCCACCCAGTCGCTCAGCTTCGGCCGGTTTATCGCCAGTGGCGGTGGGACGGTCAGCGTCGACGTCAACGGCGCGCGCAATCGCGGCGGTTCGGTGATCCTGCTGCAGCCCAGCGCCGCGTCCAGCGCGACGGTGCACATCACCGACGCCGACCCTTCGAATGCCAGCAAGTCCTTCTTCATCACCCTTCCCGACACGGCGACACTGAGTAACGGCAGCAGCACGATGTCACTGTCCAACTTTGTCAGCTCGCCAGACGGGATTGGAACGCTGATCGCGGGATCGAAATCGCTTGCCATCGGCGCCACCCTTTCGATCGCACCCCAGCAGGCGCCGGGCAACTATGCCGGCAGCTTTCAAGTTACTATCAATTATCAATAGCGGCCTTTGCCGTTCAAGGACTCCCATATGCAAATTGCGACTTTCTCTGTTCGGCGCGCTGCTGCCCGCGTGCTGCTCGCACTGGCCGGTTGCCTATTGCTGCCACAACTCGCATTGGCGGACCTGATGCTGTACCCGAGCCGCGTGGTGTTCGAAAAGAACCAGCGCGCCGCCCAGGTCGACCTGATCAACAATGGCAGCGAAGCGGCCACCTTCCGCATCAGCCTGGTAAATCGGAGGATGGGCGAAAATGGCGAATTCAGCCCGATCACGACCCCGGAACCGGGCGAAAAATTCGCCGACGACATGCTGCGCTTTTCGCCGCGCCAGATCACGCTGCAGCCGGGCGTCAGCCAGACCGTGCGGATCGCGCTGCGCAAACCGGCCGTGCTGGAAGTGGGAGAATACCGCTCTCACCTGTTTTTCGAGCGCCTGCCGAAGGCCGGCGGCGCCAATAGCGTCGAAGCGCACACCAGCGACGACCAGCAGATCGGCATCGTGCTCAATACCTTGGTCGGTATCTCGATTCCGGTCATCGTTCGCCACGAAACCACTGCGGCGGAGGTGAGCCTGTCGCAGCTGGCGCTCCAGCCGGCCAATGGCGCCGAGCCGCCGCACCTGGCATTCCAGTTCGACCGCAGCGGCAACAGTTCGGTGTATGGCGATGTCAACGTCACCTTCATCACGCCGGGCGGCCCGGAGCAGACGCTGGCCCGGTTGGGCGGCGTGGCGGTCTATACCCCTGCGCAACTGCGGCGCGCCAGGATCGCCCTGACCATCCCGCCCGGGATGGTGCTGGCGCACGGCCAGTTGCACCTGACTTATCGTGAACGTCCGGAATTGGGCGGCAAGGTGCTCGCCGAGGGCGTGCTGGTCTTGCCGTAACGCGCGCCGGGGTCCGAAACCTTGCAATGGAGAAAAGCGGGTCGATTTCCCGTCTTCTCCATCGATGCGGCCGCGCCCGCATCGTGAATAATTGCAACGGTGATTATAAAGACCGTCCCTTCCTGGAAATTGCTGTTGGTATTGCCCCTGCTCCTGCTCACGCAGTTCGCTGCCGGGCAAGCCATCCCCACATCCGGCAAGGATGCGCCCAACCTGGTATTGCTCGAAGTGCAGCTCGGCCCGCACATGCTGGCCGACAGCTTGCCTGCCTATCAATATGGCGATGACGTTTTCCTGCCGCTGGGCGAACTGTCCAGGCTGCTTACCATCGCGATCAAGACCCAGCCGCTCGAAGGTCGCGCCGGTGGCTACATCCTGACCGAAGAGCGCAGTTTCGGGCTGGACGTGATGCAGCGCGAAGCAACCCTGAACGGCAAGCCCGAACCGGTCGAACGCGCCAACTTCAAGCTGCAGGCGGACGATATCTACGTGGCCAGCCGCTTGCTCGCGCGCTGGCTTCCAGTAGATCTCAAGGTCGACCTGTCGAACCTGGCGCTGGTCGTGAATCCGCGCGAGCCCTTGCCCTTGCAGGCGCGGCTCGGCCGCAACGAACGCGGGACCCTCAGCGCCCCGCGCGGCGCGTATGTCGATCCGGACTATCCGCGCTACAGCACGCCCTACCGGATGATCGACACCCCGTTCATCGATCAGACCCTCGGTGCCGACCTGCGCCGGGTCGACGGCAAGAGCATTGTCGGCGCCGCCTATTCCGGCTACCTGACCGCCGACCTGATGGGATTGGAAACGGCGCTGCATCTGAGCAGCACCCGGCTGACCCCGAAGCCGCTGGTGCGCCTCACGGTCGGGCGCAACGATCCCGACGCCGGCCTGCTCGGCCCACTGCATGCGCGCACCGTCCAGGTCGGCAATGTACTGGTGCCCAGCGTATCGAATATTTCGCGCGGCGGCGGCACTGGAAATGGCGTGCTCGTGAGCAACCGGCCGCTGAACCAGCCGACCAGTTTCGACAGCCATAGCCTGAATGGCGACCTGCCGCCAGGCTGGGACGTGGAACTGTATTTCAACGATGCGCTGGTGGGCTTCCAGCAGTCACGCGCCGACGGCAAGTACAGCTTCGCCGATATGCCGCTCATTTACGGCCCGAACGAGTTCCGGCTGGTGTTCCATGGCCCGTTGGGCCAGCTGCGGGTCGAGCGCCAGAGCTTCCTGCTGGAGCAGTCGGCGGTCCCGCAGGGCTCGGTTTTCTACAGCGTCAGCGGTCAGCGCGACGAGTTCGGCAAGCAGCGCACCGCGGCGCAGTTCGAGCTCGGTCTGTTCAGCCACCTGAGCGCCAGCGGCGGCATGGCCACGCTGCCCGGCGTGACCGGCGTCCAGCGCTACACCAACCTCGGCCTGCGCGGCTACCTGAACGCGTTCATCCTCGGCGCCGACGTGGCGCGCGCCGACAATGGCGGCACCCTGGCCCAGGCTAACGTGAAAACGCGCGTGGCGGGCATGGCGGTCAGCGCCAGCCACTCCCAGCTGCAAGACTTCAGCAGCGATGTGTTCCAGCCCAGCGGCGGGTTGATCCGTTCGCGCGACGAAATACGGGTCGATGGCGTGCTGCCGGTGGGCCGGTTGCCGATGTCCGTGCAGCTCAAACGCGACAAGCTCGACACGGGCATCGACAATGTCGAGGCGATCGCCCGCCTCTCCGCCTACCGTTTCGGCACCGCCATCAGCAACACCTTGCGATGGCAGTCGTTCGGCGGCACCAAGTTCGCCGATGCGATCGTGCAGGCGAGCCGGCGCGTGGCCGGCATCGGCATCAACGGCCAGTTGCAGTATTCGATCGAACCCAAATTTTCCTTGTCCTCGATCGCGTTGGGCGCCGACAAGAGCCTCGACGACGGCTACCTGCTGAACCTGGGCGTGACCCATGCATTCGAGCGTCCCCAATCGCGCCTGACGGCTTCGCTGAACAAGAGCCTGGGCAGCTTCGGCCTCGGCGTAAACGGTTACTTCTCGAACCGCGGCGACTATGGCGCCGGAGTCCAGCTGTTCGTCGCGCTCGGCGTCGAGCCGCGCCAGTCGCGCGTCATCATCGACGCCCAGCCGATGGCGGCCACCGGCGCGGCCTCGGTCCGGGTGTTTCTCGACAAGAACCTGAATGGCGTGATGGATGCCGACGAAGAGCCGGTCAAGGGCGCCGGCTTCACCATCAACGGCGGCGCCACCCAGGCCCGCACCGACGAGAACGGCATCGCCTACCTGCGGCGCCTGCCGGCCAACCAGAAAGTCGATATCGGTTTCGATCCGTCGACGCTGGAAGACCCGCAGCTGCTGGCCACCCAGAAGGGCGTGCGCGTGGTGCCGCGCCCGGGCAAGGTCACCATGCACGATTTCCCGATCAGCGTCACCGGCGAAATCGACGGCACCACCTACCTGCTCGACCACGACGTCAAACGCGCTGCCGCCGACCTGGAGCTGGAACTGGTCGACGTCAATCACAAGGTGGTGGGCACCACCAAGAGCGCCGCGGACGGTTATTTCGTGATCGGCAGCGTGGTGCCGGGGAACTACTTGCTGCGCGTTTCGCGCGACCAGCTCAAGCGCCTCGGCATGAGCGACATGGGCATGCACCTGGTCACGATTGCGCCGGACGGGGCGTTCGTCAACGGCACCGAGCTGTACGTCGAATCGAACCGGACGACCGCCAGCGCGGCGCCGTGACACGGACCAGTGCGCCGCGCCGGCGCGCTTTTGAGTATCATGAATTTTTTCCCGGAGGGATTGCCATGAACCCGCACCGCGCCCGCTGGACCGCCCTCGCCTTCGCATGCCTGTGCCTCGCCGCCTGCAAGGACAAGCACGATCCGCTCAAGCCGACGGTCGTCAGGCCGGCCGCCACGGCCACCGCAGCGGCCCCCTGACACGCGCTGCGCCGCTTTCCCGCACTTGTCGGCGCGCGACAGGGTAAACTGTCGCCCGTTCCCTTCCATTTCCAGGTGTCTCCCATGTCGTTTGCTTCCCTCGGTCTGATCGACCCGCTCGTCCGCACCCTCGACGGCCTCGGCTACGCGCAGCCGACCCCGGTCCAGGCGCAGGCCATCCCGGCCGTGCTGGCGGGACGCGACGTCATGGCGGCGGCCCAGACCGGCACCGGCAAGACCGCCGGCTTTGCGCTGCCGATCCTGCAGACACTGACCATGGACGGCCAGGTCGCGCCGAACTCGGTGCGCGCGCTGGTGCTGGTGCCGACCCGCGAACTGGCCGAGCAGGTGCACCAGAGCTTCCTGGCGTACGGCGCCGGCCTGCCGCTGCGCACCCACGTGGCCTACGGCGGCGTGAGCATCAATCCGCAGATGATGAAGCTGCGCAAGGGGCTCGACCTGCTGGTGGCCACGCCCGGGCGCCTGCTCGACCTGTACCGCCAGAACGCGGTCAAGTTCGACCAGCTGCAGACGCTGGTGCTGGACGAAGCGGACCGCATGCTCGACCTGGGATTTTCGCGCGAGCTCGACGCCGTGTTCGCTGCGCTGCCGGCGCGCCGCCAGACGCTGCTGTTCTCGGCCACCTTCTCCGACGAGATCCGCGCGATGGCCGGCAAGCTGCTGCGCGATCCGCTCAGCATCGAGGTCAGCCCGCGCAACACCACCGTCAAGGCGATCGCCCAGTGGATCGTCCCGGTCGACAAGAAGCGCAAGCCCGAACTGTTCATGCATCTGCTGAAGCAGCGGCGCTGGGGCCAGGTGCTGGTGTTCGTCAAGACCCGCAAGGGCGTCGACCAGCTGGTCGACACCTTGCAGGCGAGCGGCATCAGCGCCGATTCGATCCACGGCGACAAGCCGCAGCCGGCGCGCCAGCGCGCGCTCGAACGCTTCAAGGCCGGCCAGGCCAAGATCCTGGTCGCCACCGACGTCGCCGCGCGCGGGCTCGACATCGACGACCTGCCGCTGGTGGTCAATTTCGACCTGCCGATCGTGGCCGAAGACTACGTGCACCGCACCGGCCGCACCGGGCGCGCCGGCGCCTCGGGCGAAGCGGTCTCGCTGGTGTGCGCCGACGAGGTGGTGCAGCTGGCGGCGATCGAAGTGCTGACCGGCCAGACCCTGGAACGGGTCGACGAAGCGGGCTTCGAACCGGACCACCGGGTGCCGGTCACCAACACCCGCGGCGAAGTGGTGAAAAAGCCGAAAAAGCCGAAAAAGCCGAAAGGCGACGCCGCCGTGTCGCAGGTGGACGTGCGCTTCGCGCGGCGCTGAATGGCGACCGAAACCTCGGCGTGCATTTCTCGGGCGTAATACTTGTTGAATTTGTTGTGCGCGGCAATCACGACCTATAATGTAAGTGGAGCCCGCACCGCGGGAGTTGCCGCCACCTGAATCGAACAACGATGAATCACCCCTTGCCCTATGTCGCCACGCCACAGTTCAACGTCAGTGCGCTTAAGGCCAGCTGTGCCGCTTGCAGCATGCATCAATTGTGTCTTCCGATGGGACTCGACGAAACCGACATCCTGCGCCTCGATGAAGTGATCGGCCGGCGCCGCCGGATCGCGCGCGACGAACGCCTGTACCAGATGGGCGAGCCGTTCCGCAACCTGTACGCGATCCGCTTCGGCCATTTCAAGACCTACCAGGTCAACGCCGCGGGCGAGCAGCAGATCACCGGTTTCCAGATGGCCGGCGAACTGCTCGGCATGGACGCGATCAGCGGCGACCGCCATCATTGCGACGCGGTCGCGCTGGAAGACAGCGAAGTGTGCGAGATTCCGTTCGCCGACCTCGAGGAGCTGTTCGGCCATGTGCCGGCGCTGCTGCGCCACTTCCACCGCATCATGAGCCAGGAAATCACGCGCGAGCAGAACGTCATGCTCTTGCTGGGCAATATGCGCGCCGAGCAGCGCTTCGCCGTGTTCCTGGTCAACCTGTCGGCCCGCTATGCGGCGCGCGGCTATTCGGCGACCAGCTTCCAGTTGCGCATGTCGCGCGAGGACATCGGCAACTATCTCGGCCTGACCATCGAAAGCATCAGCCGCCTGCTGTCGCGCTTCAAAAAACAGGGCCTGCTCACGATTGACAAGCGCGAAGTCACGCTGCTCGAGCCGGCACTGCTCAAGGCAATGGCCGCCGGCACGGAGCAGTGCCACCCGATGTCCTAGGGTCCCGCCTGCGGCGCCGTGCTAGAACGGTGGATCGTCGGCTGCGGGCACCAGCAGCAGGTAGCACGTGAGCATGCAAGCCAGCGCACAAAGGCACCAGAACAGCAGGAAGCCGACGCTGTAGACCGCCATCGGGGTGAGGGCCGCACCACCCAGCTGCGCCAGCTCATCCGGCTCGAACAAGGAAAAGAAAAAGCCCTCGGCCAGCGCCGCCGCCAGGAACGACGGCCACAATACCATCATCGCGATCCGCTTCATGCGCGCCCCTTCATTGGCCGGCCGCCGCATCGGCCACGATCTCGAGCGCCGGCTGCTGCGGCCAGCTCCAGCTGCGCGCCAGGCGCCATTCGCGCCGCGCCCCTTCCACCACGACCTGCCAGTGGGTATGCTCGAGCGCCGGCAGGGCCGCCGAAAAGCGGCCGGCGGCGTCGGGCTGCACCAGCAGCCGCAGGTCCCTGCCCGGCAGCGTCGGGTGCGCCAGGTAGATATGCAGCGGCGCAGCGAGCGGCGTACCCGCGCTGTCGATCGCACCGATCAACGTTCCGCTGGCCTGGTCGTAGCGCGCCCTGAAAGTGAGCTGCATCGACGACGCGACGCGGTCGCGCCGCAAGTCCTGGTTGATCGCCTTGCCCTGCTTGTAGTAATCGTCCACCACCATCGCATCGGGCCGGCTGATGGCCAGGTAGCCGGCGAACGCGCCGCCGCAGATCACGAACACCGGGCCGAGCATCAGCAGCCACGGCCAGCGATGGGAATACCAGGGACCGGCGCCGGCGCCGGCGAGTGCGGGGGCGTGTGATGCTGCTTGCATGCGAGTCTCCTTGACCATTATTTCGGCACGATGAATACGGCTTTTTCCTGCACCCACAGCGCGGGGTCGTCGATTGCCGTCAACGCGAACTCGATCCGGTTCGAACCGGTTTTCGCGTATGAGCGCGGGACCCGAACCCGGACCGGCACCGCGCGCGCGCTGGCTCCCTCGAGTGTCGCCAGTTCCGGCGAAGCGAGGCTGATCGACTCCAGGCCCGACACGGCGATCCGGAAGGTGTGCGCGTTTTCGGCCGTGTTCATGACCTGCAGCCGGTACACGTTTTCGATCAGCCCGTCCTCCACCTCGCGACCCATCGCGCCGCGGTCGCGTATCACGTCGAGCTTGAGCGGCGTGCGCAGCGCCAGCGCCGCGCCAAGGGCGGCGACGATCAGGGCCAGCAGGGCCGTGTAGATCAGCACGCGAGGGCGCAGCACCCGCCGGCGCACTTCGGCGATGCTCCAGCCCCTGGCCATCGCGTGTTCGGTCGAATAGCGTATCAGTCCCGGCGGCAGGCCGACCTTGTCCATCACCGAGTTGCAGGCGTCGACGCAGGCGGCGCAGCCGATGCACTCGTACTGCAGGCCCTCGCGGATGTCGATCCCGGTCGGGCACACCTGCACGCACATGCTGCAGTCGATGCAGTCGCCACCGGGCTTCGTCGCCGTTTCCCCCTTTGCGACCAGCGGTCCGCGCGGCTCGCCGCGCGCCACGTCGTAGGTGACGATCAGGGTGTCCTTGTCGAACATCGAGCTCTGGAAGCGCGCGTACGGACACATGTACTTGCACACCTGTTCGCGCAGCCACCCGGCGTTGCCGTAGGTGGCCAGCGCATAGAACAGGATCCAGAACGTCTCCCATGGACCGAGGGCAAAGGACGCGACTTCGCCCATCAGGCTCGATACCGGCGTGAAGTAGCCGACGAAGCTGACCCCGGTCCACAGCGCGACCGCGAACCAGGCCGCATGCTTGCCGCCCTTGCGCACCAGCTTGCCCAGGCTCCAGGGCTGGCGGTCGAGCCGGATGCGGGCGCTGCGCGCACCTTCGATGCGGCGCTCGATCCACATGAATATTTCCGTGTACACCGTCTGCGGGCACGCGAATCCGCACCACACCCGCCCCGCCACCGCGGTCACCAGGAACAGCGCATAGGCGCACACGATCAGCACCGCAGCCAGGTAGATGAAGTCCTGCGGCCACAGCACCACGCCAAAGATGTAGAACTTGCGCGCGCCCAGGTCGAACAGCACCGCCTGGCGGCCATTCCAGTTCAGCCATGGCAGGCCATAGAACACGAGCTGGGTCAGCCACACGCAGGCCCAGCGCAGCGAGGCGTAGCGTCCCTTCGCTTCGCGCGGATAGATCTCCTCGCGCGCCGCGTACATCCGGATCACTGACTCGCCGGGCGCCGCATTGCTCATTTTTTCGCGTCCTTCGGCTGGTTCGACAGGCCCCATACATAGGCCGCCAGCAGGTGCACCTTGGGCTCGCCGAGGAAGGCGTCGAACGCCGGCATCGTATTGGTGCGGCCCTTGCGGATCGTCTCCATGATGGTATCGGCGCTGCCGCCGTACAGCCAGACCTTGTCGGTCAGGTTGGGCGCGCCCAGCGCCTGGTTGCCGCGGCCGTCGAAGCCGTGGCAGGCGGCGCAGGCGGCGAACTTCGGCTTGCCGAAGCCGACCTTGATCGGATCGGTCGTCAGATCAGAAAGGCTGCGCACGTAATGGGCGACGTTTTCGACATCCGTGTCCGAGCCAAGCGCCGCCGCCATCGGCGGCATCTGGCCGACGCGCCCGTGCAGGATCGTGGTCTTGATCGTGGCAGGGTCGCCGCCGTGCAGCCAGTCGCCGTCGGTCAGGTTCGGAAAGCCCTTGTTGCCGCGTGCATCGGAGCCGTGGCATTGCGCGCAGTAGGTCAGGAACAGGCGCTCGCCTATCACGCGCGCCTGCGGGTCGGCGGCGACCGCCTTCAGGTCCTGTTTGGCGTAGCGTTCGAACAGCGGGCCGTATTCGGCATCGGCCAGCTTCAGTTCGGATTGATACGCGCCGGCCGACTTCCAGCCGAAGCGCCCGGCGTAGCTGCCCAGGCCGGGATACAGCACCAGGTACACAAGCGCGAACACGATGGTCAGGTAGAACAGCCACATCCACCAGCGCGGCATCGGTGTATTCAGTTCGGACAGGTCTTCGTCCCATACATGGCCGGTGGTGCCGTCGCCTGGCGATCCATCGGAAAGCGCCTTGACGCGGTGCACCGATTGAGACCACAGCAGCAGGCCGCAGCCAAAGATCGACAGCAGCGTGATGATGCCGATGTAGTAGTCCCAGAAGCCGTTGGTGAAATCAGCCATGCTCGTGGTCCTCCTCGTCGGCGAACGGCAGTGCGGCCGCCTCCGCGAAATCGGTGCCGCGCTTGATCACGAAGGTCCACAGCAGGATGCCGATGAAGGTTGCAAAGCTGATGATCGTCATCACGCTGCTCGCACTGTCAAAGATATGTTCGATTGCCATGTCAGTTCCTTGTCTTGATCAGGGTGCCCAGTCCCTGCAGGTAGGCGACGAGCGCGTCCTGTTCGGTCTTGTCGGCCAGTTGGGCCGGCGCGTCCTTGATTTCCTGCTCGCTGTACGGCACCGACAGGCGCTGGAGCGCACGCATCTTCGGCACCACGTCGTTCGGCACCAGCTTGGTGGTCGCAAGCCACGGATAGTTCGGCATATTCGATTCCGGCACAAGGTCGCGCGGATTGTCCAGGTGGGTGCGGTGCCACTCGTCGCTGTAGCGCCCGCCGACACGCGCCAGATCCGGCCCGGTGCGCTTCGAGCCCCACTGGAACGGCCGGTCGTAGACGAATTCGCCCGCCACCGAGTAATGGCCATAGCGCTCAGTCTCGGCGCGGAACGGACGGATCATCTGCGAGTGGCAGTTGTAGCAGCCTTCCCGCACGTAGATGTCGCGCCCCACCAGCCGCAGCGGCGAATACGGTTTCAGTCCGGCGATAGGCTCGGTGGTCGACTTCTGGAAGAACAGCGGCACGATCTCGACCAGGCCGCCGAACGAAATGACCAGCAGGACCAGCCCAATGAGCAGCCAGGGATTCTTCTCGATCAATTCATGCGAAAACTTCATTGGCGGCTCCTGTGGGTTTCGTGTGTGCGGGGATCAGGGACGGAATGCGCGGATCGACCGCGACGGTCCGGCGCATCGTCATGAAGGTGTTATAGGCCATCATCAGCATGCCCGACAGGTACAGCAGTCCGCCGCCGAAGCGGATCACGTAGTACGGGTAAGTGGCCTTGACGCCTTCGACGAAGGTGTAGGTCAGGGTACCGTCGGCATTGACCGCGCGCCACATCAGGCCCTGCATGACGCCGGCGATCCACATCGACGCGATGTACAGCACGATGCCGATGGTGGCGACCCAGAAGTGGGTGTCGACCAGGCGCGTGCTCCACATCGCCGTCTTGCCGGACAGGCGCGGAATCAGGTAGTAGATCGAGCCCATGGTGATGAAGCCGACCCAGCCCAGCGCGCCGGCATGGACGTGGGCGATGCCCCAGTCTGTGTAGTGCGACAGCGAGTTGATGGTCTTGATCGACATCATCGGGCCTTCGAAGGTTGCCATGCCGTAGAACGACAGGGAGACGATCAGGAATTTCAGGATCGGATCGGAGCGCAGCTTGTGCCAGGCGCCCGATAGGGTCATGATCCCGTTGATCATGCCGCCCCACGACGGCGCCAGCAGGATCAGCGAGAACACCATGCCGATCGACTGGGTCCAGTCGGGCAGCGCGGTGTAGTGCAAGTGGTGCGGGCCGGCCCACATGTAGGTGAAGATCAGCGCCCAGAAGTGCACGATCGACAGGCGATACGAATACACCGGACGCTCCGCCTGTTTCGGGATGAAGTAGTAAACCATGCCGAGGTAGCCAGCGGTGAGGATGAAGCCGACCGCGTTATGGCCGTACCACCACTGGATCATCGCGTCCTGCACGCCCGAATAGGCGGAATACGATTTGGTCGCGGACACCGGCATGCTGGCGCCATTGACGATGTGCAGCAGCGCCACCGCGATGATGTAGGCGCCGAAGAACCAGTTGGCGACGTAGATGTGCTGCACCTTGCGCTTGATGATGGTGCCGAAGAAGACCACCGCGTAGGCGACCCACACCACCGTGATCAGGATCGCGATCGGCCATTCCAGCTCGGCGTACTCCTTGCCGCGCGTGAAGCCCATCGGCAGCGTGATCGCGGCCAGCACCAGCACCGCCTGCCAGCCCCAGAAGGTGAAGGCGGCCAGCCGGTCCGAGAACAGCCGCACCTGGCAGGTGCGCTGGACCACGTAGTAGGAAGTGGCGAACAGGCCGCAGATGCCGAAGGCGAAGATGACGGCGTTGGTATGCAGCGGACGCAAGCGCCCGTAGGTGAGCCAGGGCACGTCGAAATTGAGCGCGGGCCAGGCCAGCTGCGCGGCGATGAAGACGCCTACCAGCATCCCGATCACGCCCCATGCGACCGTGGCGATCGTGAACTGCTTGACGATCTTGTAGTTGTAGTTCAAACCTGTGTCCACAAATGCTCTCCTGAAAATACAACAATGACAGCAGAGTAGATTTCCACAGTTCAAAAATCTTTGATGTGAATCAAATGGAACAAGATGAGCTATTGCGGCGCGTCGCCATGCACACTGTCGTCGTCGTGCAGAACGGCGAGGCCAGGACCTTCGAGGTCCTCGAACTGGCCGCTGTCGGAAGCACCGAAGAAGATCCAGATCGCCAGCGCCACCAGGCACACGCTCAAGGGAACCAGCAGGAACAGGGCTTCCATCTACCGGCCTCCGTTGCGCAGGCGCAGGGCGTTGAGCACCACCAGCGCGGAACTGAGCGACATGCCCACGCCCGACATCCACGGATTGAGCAGGCCGAATGCGGCCGCCGGTATCGCGCACAGGTTGTACAGCGTGGCCCAGGCGAGGTTCTGGCGGATCACCGCCAGGGTGCGCGCGGCTGTCACCGCGCAGTCTCCCAGCGACGACAGCCGGCCTGACAGCAGCACGCAGTCGGCGTGCATGCGCGCCAGGTCGCTGCCCCCGCCCATTGCGAACGAGACGTCGGCCGCGCGCAGCACCGCCGCGTCGTTGACGCCGTCGCCCACCATCGCCACCACCGCGCCTTGCGCTTGCAGCTGCTGCACGAAAGCCAGCTTCTGCTCGGGCATCTGCCCGCCCAGCGCGCGCTCAATGCCCAGTTCCGCCGCCACGCGCGCGGTGACTGCCTGAGAATCGCCCGATAACAGCATCACTTGCTGGCCGCGTTGCTGGAACTGGCGCACCAGCTTCAGCGCATCGTCGCGCAGCGCGTCGGCCAGCTCGAAGCGGGCCAGCAGCGCGCCGGGCACGGACAGGTACACCAGCGACGATTCACCATCTTCACCGTCGATTCCCAGCGCGCCCGCCGGCGCTGCGAACGGACCGCTGCCGAGCCGGTAGCGCACGCCGTCGACCACTCCCTCGATCCCCTGTCCGGCAACATGTTGTAAATCGAACACCTGGCGCCGCTCGTCGCCTGCCGCCGCGCGCAGCGCCACTCCCAGCGGATGGCTGCCCGATTCCTCCAGCGCCGCCGCGATCGCCAGGCATTCGGCGCTCGTCTTCGCGCCCAGCGCATGCACCGCCCGCAGCACCGGCTGGCCTTGCGTCAAGGTGCCGGTCTTGTCAAAGACGATGTGGGTGGCGCGGTGCAGCGTTTCGAGCACGTGCGGCTGCACCACCAGCACGCCGTCCCGCACCAGGCGGTCGGTGGCCGCGGCCAGTGCCGTCGGCGTGGCCAGCGACAGCGCACACGGACAGGACACCACCAGCACCGCGATCGCCACCTGCCAGGCGCGCGCGGGGTCAACCAGCTGCCACGCGATGAAAACCAGCGCCGTGAACAGCAGCAACGCGAGCACGAACCAGGCCGCCACCTTGTCGGCCCACAGCGCGATGCGCGGCTTGGCCTGCCCGGCGCGCTCGACCAGCCGGACCAGCAGGGCCAGCGTGCTTTCCCCGGCCGCGCGCGTCACCCGCAGCACGACCGGCTGGCCGGCGTTGACGGCGCCGCCCGGCAATTCCTGGCCGGCGCCACGCGGCTGGGCGCGGCTCTCGCCGGTCAGCAGCGCCAGGTCGACTTCGGTCGACCCTTCGACGATCACGCCGTCGGCCGCAATCGCCTCGCCCGGCCGCACCAGGATCATGTCGCCCACGCATAGCTGCGCAGCGGCCACCAGTTCGGTGTCGCGCCGTTGCGGGTAGCCGGCCATCCGGGCGGCGGCGGCAGGCAGCGCGTGGCGCAGCTGGTCGAGCGCGCGCGCGGCGGTGCGCCGCGCGGACAACTCGAGGTAGCGGCTGCCCAGCAGCAGGAAGATGAACATCGTGATCGAATCGAAGTACACGTCGCCGCGCCCGCGCAGCAACGCGGCCACGCTGCCGCCGAACGCGGCGGCGATGCCCAGCGCCACCGGCAGGTCCATTCCGGGCAGGCGCTGCTTCAGGCCAAGCCAGGCGCCGCGCCAGAATGGCTGCGCCGAATACGCGACCGCGGGCAGAGTCAACAGCAAAGCGGCCCAATGCATCAGCGCGGTCATGTCGGCGTCCATGGTGCCGTCGTCGGCCAGGTACACCGGCAGCGCGTACATCATCACCTGCATCATCGACAGCCCGGCGATGAACAGCTGGCGGAACAACTTCTTGCGTTCCCGTTCGAGCTGCTCGCCGTGCCGTACCGGGTCGAACGGATACGCTGCGTAGCCGATTTCGCGCAGCGCGCGCAGGATCGCGCTGGGCCGGCAGGTATCCGGCGACCAGCTGACCTGGAGCCGGGCGGTGGCCACGTTCATGTCGGCGGCAAGCACGCCGGGCAGGCTGCGCAGCCGGCGTTCGATCAGCCACACACAGGCGGCGCAGCGGATCCCGTCGATCGAATAAACCGCTTCGCTGGCCGCGCCGGCGTCGTACAGCGCAAGTTCGGGCGGCGCCAACGCGTCCAGCTCGGCCTGCGCGGCAAACGCGGTGCGGCTGCCGTAGTAATCGCCGAAACCGCTGGCGACGATGCTCGACGCGACCGCTGCGCAGCCGGGGCAGCACATCGGGCGCGCGGCGCCATCGATCGCGGTCGACCAGCGGCTGTTGGCCGGCACCGGCAAGCCGCAATGGAAGCACGCGGCCGGGACCCGCACCGCGTTCACGGCAGCATCCCGGGAGCGGTCAGGCACAGCGCGTCGATCCAGCCGTGGCTGATGCCGAACGCGGCGCGCGTCAGTCCCAGCACGCCGAAGCCGAGCACCACCAGGCCGCTCGCGACCCGCACCGCCCGGCGCTGGATCCAGGTGCGCAGCGGCGCGCCGGCGAGCCCCATCGACAGCAGCATCGGCAAGGTGCCCAGGCCGAACGCGGCCATTACCGCGGCGCCGGACAGCGCCGATCCGCTCAGCATTGCCGTCAGCAGCACGCTGTATACCATCCCGCACGGCAGCCAGCCCCACAGAGCGCCCATCGCCACCAGTTTGAGCGGCGAATCGAGCGGCAGCAGCAGCGCGGTCGCGGGCTCGATGCGCTGCCACACGCGACGTCCCAGCTGTTCCAGCCGCGCCAGTCCGCGCCACGCATCCATCAGGTACAGGCCGAGCACCACCAGCATCAGGTTTGCCAGCCAGTAGCCGGCCGTCTCGAACGCGGCGATGCCGGACAGCGCACGCGCGCCGCCCGCCACACCGCCGGCCAGCGCGCCGGCCGCCGCGTAGCTGGCAATGCGCCCGCCGTTGTAGCCCAGCACCCGCACCAGCGCATCGACCGGCGCGCTGCGCAGGGTCACCACCCGCACCGGAAACCGGCGCACCGGGGCGACTGAAAACGCGCCGACGATGCCGCCGCACATGCCGGCGCAGTGCACGCTGCCGAGCAGGCCCACCATGAATACGGGAGCCAGGCTGATGACGTTCATCGACGCTGCCTCAAATGGTTTTCGAGTAGCGCGGCACGGTGCCCTGCTCGTTCAGGTAGCGGTCGAACACCATGCAGATATTCCGGATCAGCAGGCGCCCCTTGAGCGTCACGGTCAGATACTCGGGACCGATCACCAGCAGGCCGTCGGCGGCAAGCGCGCGCAGCTTTTCCAGCTCGGCCGCGAAGTACTTCGCGAACACGATCGGAAAGGCCTGCTCGAGCGCGCTGACGGACAGCTCGAACTGGCACATCAGCGTCTGGATCAGGTTGCGCCGCAGCGCGTCGTCCATCGTCAGTTCGATGCCGCGCTCGATCGGCAGCTGGTTGTTGTCGATCCGGTCGTAATAGGCTTCCAGCGTCTTGACGTTCTGGCTGTAGGTGGATCCGACCGCGCCGATGGCCGACACGCCGCACGCGACCAGATCCGCATCGGCATGCGTCGAATAGCCCTGGAAGTTGCGGTGCAGCCGTCCCTGGCGCTGCGCCACCGCGAGGTCGTCGTCGGGCTTGGCGAAATGGTCCATGCCGATGTAGACGTAGCCGGCCTCGGTCAGGCGGCGGATGCACAAGCCCAGCATGTCGAGCTTGGCGTCGGTGCCGGGCAGGTCGGCATCGAGGATGCGGCGCTGCGTCTTGAACAGCTGCGGCAGGTGCGCGTAGTTGTAGATCGCGATGCGGTCGGGATTGGCCTTGATCACCTTCGACAGCGTCTGCGCCATTGTCATCACGTTCTGCTTCGGCAGCCCGTAGATCAGGTCGATGCTGACCGAGCGGAAGCCCGCTTCGCGCGCCGCGTCGATGATGCCTTGCGTCTCGGCTTCCTCCTGTACCCGGTTCACCGCCCGCTGCACCTCCTGGTCGTAGTCCTGTACGCCCAGGCTGATGCGGTTGAAGCCTTGCCGGCGCAGGCTGTGCACACGCTCGCGCGACACCGTGCGCGGATCGACTTCGATCGAGTATTCGCCCACGTCATCGGGCGCGAAATCGAACTTGCGGCGCAAGTGCGCCGTCAGGTCGCCCATCTGGGCGTCGGACAGGTAGGTCGGCGTTCCGCCGCCCAGATGCAGCTGCTCGACCCGGTTGATACCGGCGAACAGCGTGCCTTGCATGTCGATCTCACGTTTCAGGTAACTCAGGTAGACGGTCGCCTTTTCGCGGTTCCTGGTGACGATCTTGCTGCAGGCGCAGTAGTAGCAAACCGTATCGCAGAACGGGATGTGCAGGTAGACCGACAGCGGCCTGGCGCCGCCGCGCGTGCGCAGGCCGGCGACCGCCTTCAGGTAGTCGCGGTAGCCGAAGGTGTCGCGAAAGCGGTCCGCGGTCGGGTACGAGGTGTAGCGCGGCCCCGGCCCACTCAACCTGCGCAACAGCTGCGCGTCGAACTGCACCATCGGGACGTCGGAAATGGGTATTGCAGCTGACATTGATTAGCTCCATCTGGCGGGCACGCCCAGGCGTGGGCCGTGTCCTGATGGGAGGCAAGTGTATTGATCAGCAACTACAAAATCTTTGACATGCATCAAAAACGGTCGGAAGCGGCGCGCGCAGCCGCACTGCGGCCTGGGGGCAGTGCGGATATCCGGACATTTGGCATTTCAAATGTTCGAACATGCGACCTGCCCCCGGAGTTTGGCTAGCGACGAAAGCTTGGGCCGCCCTGTCAGGCTTTTGTCCGGGCGGCGATCCACTGGTCGACCACCTTTGCCAGCACGTCAAGCGGCACTGACCCGGTCTGGAGCACCACGTCGTGGAAGGCCGGCAGCGAAAATTTCGGCCCCAGCGCGCTGCGCGCGTGCTCGCGCAGTTCGACGATGCGCAGCATTCCGATCATGTAGGCGCAGGCCTGGCCTGGCCACACCACGTAGCGCTCGACTTCCTGCGCGCCGATGCCGTAGTCGATCGCCTGCTGGCGCGTCCAGCCCTTGGCGTGCAGGCCGGTGTCGACCACCAGCCGGCGCGCGCGGAACAGTTGCGAGTTGAGCGCGCCCAGCAGGCCTGGCAAGTCGCCCTCATACCAGCCGTTCTCCATCGCCAGCTTTTCGGTGTATAGCGCCCAGCCTTCCGAGTGCGCGCTGCCGCCGCCGAAGATGCGCTGGCTGCGGAACTTCGGCAGCCCGGCCATCTCCTGCTGGATCGCCAGCTGGAAGTGGTGGCCGGGGATGCCTTCGTGGTACGACAAGGTGCGCATCTTGGTCATCTCGAACTGCGGCCCGCGCAGCGGCACCCAGAACACGCCGGGGCGGCTGCCGTCCGGCGCGGGCAAAGTGTAGTGCGCCGCGGCGCTCGCTTCGGTCAGCGCCGGTTCGCGCCGCACTTCCAGCGGTGCGCGCGGACGCAGGTTGAACAGCGCGGCGCTGCGCTGCTCGGAATCGCGTTCCATCTCGGCGTAGCGTTCCAGGATCTGCGCGCGCGGATCGGCGCCGGCGGCCGGCTGCAGCGTCGCATCGAGCTTCGCCATGCGCGCTTCGATGCTGCCGTCGGCGAAACCAAGGGTGCGCAGGTGGCGGTCCATCTCCGCTTCGATGCGCGCCACTTCGCGCAGGCCGATTGCGTGGATCTGTTCGGCCGTCAGGGTCGTTCCAGTGCTGGTGGCCAGCGCGCGCGCATACGCCGCGTCGCCGTTCGGCAGGCGCGACACGCCGGCGGCGTCGCCGGTGCGCGGGTGCAGCTCGGCCAGGAAGGCCTGCACCCGGACATACGCCGGCCGCACCTTGTCTTCCACGATCCTGGTGGCGGCAGCGACCGCGTCGGCGCGCGCCTGCGGTGAAAGGTCCGCAAGAGGCGCGCTGCGCTCCGCAAACGCGGTCACCAGGCTGTTCTGCGCGGCGGCCGGCGCCAGGAAGGTGGCGACCTGGGTTTGCGCGCGCTCCACGATGAAGCGCGGCGGCACCAGCGCCCTGGCCGTGGCCGCGCGCGCACGCACGAGCGCCTCGTCGATCCGGGCCGATACCTGTTCGAGCCGCGCCAGGTAGGCCGGCACGTCGGCGGCGCCGCGCAGCGGCTGAACCTGGGTCATGAACTGGACCAGCGAAACGTGCGTACCGCTCATCTGGTTGAAGACGAAACGGTGGTCCTCATACGGCTCGTTGGCCACTTCGCTTTCCAGCGCCCACAGCATCACCGCGGCCGACACACGCTGCGCGTCGCTGAGCCTACCGGCGTTCCATTGCTTGAGGCGCGCCACGCCCTCGCGATTGTGTCTGGCGTGTTTCGCGCGTTGCACCGGCGTCAAGGGCGTCAGCTGGCGATCCAGCGCGTCCTGCTGCGCCCCCGAAAAATACTGGGTGCGGGTCGCGAGTTGCGGGTCGATCCGAACCGATTCGGCGGCAAACCGGTCGGCCCACATGTTGAACGCAGCGTTCTCCGTGGCGGCGGCGGGCTTGGCAGGCGCCGCCGCGGCATTCGATGCGCAAGCGGCCTGGGGAAACAAACCCGCCGACAGCAGCAAGGGCACGAACAAGGTGGCGACTGCGGCGCGCATCGGAAGGCGGCGGGGAAATGGCATCGAATGTTCTCCTGTGAGGTGCGGCCCGGCGATGCCGGACATGGCGGCCAAATCTATCACCTAATCGGAGAAAACTCTAGCTCAAGCCGCTTCAGTCCAGCGGAAGCCGGAACTTCACCGTGCCCTCCTCCCGCGCCGGCGCAACCTCGAAGCCGAGGCTCTTGACCAGCCGGATCACGCGGGTGTTCTGCGGCAGCGCCTCGCCGACGATCTCGCGCGTGCCGCGCGCGCGGCAATACGCGATCACCTTCGCCATCAGCGTGCGGCCAAGGCCGTGCCCTTTCAGGTCGGACCGTACCGTGACTGCAAATTCGGCCGACACGTTGTCCGGATCGGCAACGACCCGCCCCACTCCCAGCGTCTCGGGCTGGCCGTCGAGCCCGGGACGGGTCGCGATGAAGGCCATCTCGCGGTCGAAATCGATCTGGGTGAAGCGCGCCAGCTGGGACGGTCCCAGTTCGCGCATGCGCACGAACATCCGGTAGCGCACGTCGTCCGGAGTGAGCGCGGCGAACAGGGCCAGGTGCGCCGGACCGTCTTCCGGCATCACGGGGCGCAGCAGCAGCGGCCGGCCTTCGAATTCGATGGTCTCTTCCAGCTCGCGCGGATAAGGCCGGATCGCCAGGCGGTCGAGGCTGCTCGCAGTGTGGTCGGCCAGCGCCACGCGCATGCGCGCATCCAGCGCGATCACGCCGGCGCTGTCGGCCAGCAGCGGATTGATGTCGAGTTCGAGCAGTTCCGGGATGTCCGACACCAGTTGCGAAATCTGCATCAGGGTCGACAGGATCGCCTCCATGTCCGCGGCCGGGCGGTTGCGGTAGCCGGCCAGCAGTTTGGCCACCCGCGTGCGGCCCACCATGTCGCGCGCCAGCACGGTGTTCAGCGGCGGCAGCGCCACTGCGTGATCGTCGGTCACCTCGACCGCGATCCCGCCTTGGCCGAACAGGATCACCGGGCCGAATACGGGGTCGGTGGCAGCGCCCACGATCAGTTCAATCGAGTCGGGCCGGCGCGCCATTTGCTGCACCGAGAAGCCGGCCAGGCGCGCGTCCGGCTGCAGCTCGGCGAGCCGCCTCTGCATGCGCTGCGCCGCCGCGCGCACCGCTTCCGGCGTATCGAGGTCGAGCGCGACGCCGCCCACGTCCGACTTGTGCGTGACCTGCGGCGAGACGATTTTCACCGCCACCGGAAAGCCGATTTCCGCGGCTGCGGAGACCGCCTGCTCGACATCGGCCGCGTGCCGCGTGCGCACCACCGGAATGCCGTAGGCGGCCAGCACCTCCTTCGACTCGGGCTCGGACAGCTGGAACCGGCCTTCGGCCAGCACGGCCTGGATCAGGCGCCGCGCCCCATCGCGGTCGGCCTCGACATCGGTGCTGGCCGACGCCGGCACCTGCATCAGCAGGTTCTGGGCCTGGCGGTAGTGGACGATCTGGAGGTAGCCGTTGACCGCGTCCTCCGGCGTGTCGAAGGTCGGGATGCCGGCCTCGGAGCAGATCCGGCGCGCCTCCGCCACCGAGTCGCCGCCCAGCCAGCAAGCCAGCAAGTTGCGCGAAGCAGCTTTCGCCAATGGCGCGATCGCGCGCGCGATGTCGGCGCTGGGTACGATCGCGGTCGGCGCGTGGATGAACAGGATCGCGTCCGACTGGCCGTCCTGCAGCAGCACCTCCAGCGTCTGCCGGTAGCGCTCGGCCGGCGCGTCGCCGATGATGTCGACCGGATTGGCGTGCGACCAGGTGGCCGGCAGCACTTCGTCCAGCCTGCGCAGCGTGTCGCCGGACAGCGCGGCCAGCTTGCCGCCGGCGCACACCAGCGCATCGGTGGCCATGACACCGGGGCCGCCGCCATTGGTCATGATGGCCAGCCGTTCGCCGTGCAGCGGGCGCGCGTGGGCCAGCGTCTCGACCGCCGCGAACAGGTCCTCGGTGGTCAGCACCCGCAACATCCCCGCGCGCCGGATGGCGGCGTCGTACACGACATCCGAGCCGGCCAGCGCGCCGGTGTGCGACGCGGCCGCCTTCGCGCCTTCGGGCACGCGGCCCGCCTTCAGCACCACGACCGGCTTGCTGCGCGCGGCCGCGCGTGCCGCCGACATGAACTTGCGTGCATGGCGTACGTCCTCGATGTACATCAGGATCGCGCCCGTCTCGCCGTCGCTGGCGAGGTAATCGAGCACGTCGCCGAAATCGACGTCGGCGCTGTCGCCCAGCGAAATGAAGCGCGAAAAGCCGATGCCGCGCGACTTGGCCCAATCTAGCACGCCGGTGACCAGCGCGCCCGATTGCGACACGAAGGCGATCTTCCCGGGCAGCGCGTCGGTATGCGCGAAGCTGGCGTTCAGGCCGATGCCGGGCACCAGCAGCCCGACGCAGTTCGGCCCCAGCAGGCGCAGGATGTAGGGATGGGCCGCGTCGAGTGCGGCCTGCTGCAAGGTGCGGCCCAAGATGTCGCGATGCGCGCCAAGACCGGCTGTCAGGATGATCGCCGCGCGGCAGCCGCGCTCACCGAGTTCGCGGATGATGCCGGGCACGGTCGCCGGCGGCGTGCAGACCAGCGCCAGCTCCGGCGCCTGCGGCAGGTCGGCGACGCTGGCGTAGCACGCGAATCCGGCCACGCGCGCATGCTTCGGGTTGACCGGGAAGATGCTGCCCTTGAAGCCGGCGCCGGCCAGGTTGCGCATCACGGTCGCACCCACGCTGCCCGGCCGTTCGGAGGCGCCGATCAGCGCCACCGAGGCCGGCGCGAACAGGTGCTGCAGGTTGCGAACGCTCATCGTGACTTCCTCTCATCGCGGCAGGTACGCGAATTACTCTTTTTATACAAATTTAATTCCAGCAAGAATTAAAATGCCAGGTTCTTGCGGGAACGGTGGTCGTCCCGGATTGTAGAGCGGCGCCGCCGTAAGGACTGATTCGATTCGCGCCGCTTCGCTTTATTGATTCAAACATGGTCTCATCTAAAGAAAAAACTCATGCATCCAGTAATCGCAAAAACGTTTGGCGACTTATCGGCGTCCTACTACTTCCGGCAGTTCATTTTCGGACTCATCTTTCCTTTATTGATTTTCCTGATGACGGGCCCGGGAAAACACCCTTTGCATTTCGACACGGTTTTCATGATGATGGTGAATACCCTTCTGTATCCTTACTCGCGGTTCGTGTATGAAAGCGTCCTCGATTTCATCGTTGGGCAAAACGAATTCTTCGTGAATGCAGCCTTCATGCGGATCGTAAAACTGTTGACCATGCTGGGTTGCTGGACGTGCGCGATGATCATTGCCCCGATCGGCCTTGGTTACTTCTACCTGCACCCTGGCGAAGCGGCTCGCTGACACGCCGGCGAGACCTGTGTGAACGCGGCACGCCTGGCAATTCAGGCGTGCTACTACCTCCCGCCAACTTGTTACACTTCCTGTTCAACAGCGCGCGCGAACAGGACAGGCAATGACGGCAGCACCGCAGCAATCCCGGCCCGACCAGGCGCCGCCCGCTTCCGACAAGGCGGCCACGAGGAAGGTCATTTACGGCGCCATCTTGGCCAACCTCGGCATCGCCGTCGCCAAGTTCGTGGTGGCCGCCATCACCGGCAGCGCGGCGATGACGGCCGAAGGGATCCACTCGGCGGTCGACACCGGCAATGAAGTACTGCTGCTGATCGGCGAGAAGAAAAGCCTGCGCCCGCCCGACCACAAGCATCCTTTCGGCTACGGCAAGGCGGTGTACTTCTGGGCGCTGATCGTGGCGCTGTCGGTGTTTTCGCTGGGCGGCGGGCTCTCGATCTACCATGGTGTGCACGGCCTGCTCGATCCCCGACCGCTGGCCGACCCGATGTGGAACTACGTGGTGCTGGGCGTCGCCTTCCTGTTCGAGGGCTATAGCTGGAACCTGTCGCGCATGGGCCTGAACAAATACCGCAAGGATGGCGACAACCTGTGGCAGGCGGTGCGCGCCAGCAAGGACGCTTCGGTGTTCACCGTGTTCATCGAGGATTCGGCGGCGCTGCTGGGGGTGCTCATCGCCGCGCTGGGGATCGCCCTCGGCCAGTTGTTCGACAATCCGCTGTTCGACCCCGCCGCCTCGGTCTTCATCGGCCTGCTGCTGGTGGGCGCCGCGTTCACCCTGGCGCGCGAGACCGGCGCGCTGCTGGTCGGCGAGAGCATCGGCCGCGACGAGACCGGAGAACTGCGTTCCATCATCAACGCGGACCCGTCGATCGACAAAGTCGACCGGGTGCTGAGCATGCAGATGGGCCCCGATGAAATCCTGCTGACGGCGTCGGTGCAGTTCAAGCGCGGCATGAAGATCGACGAAGTGGAACACGCGATCGAACGGCTCGAGAACGCGGTGCGCGCGCACAATCCCGCGGTGCGCAAGCTGTACTTCGAATCGGCCGCGCTGCGCTCGTCGTGGCGTTGAGCCGGCGCGGGCGCGCTTCAGGTTTCGCTCGTCGCCAGCGCCCGGAACGCGGGTGACTGCGACCCGAGTTCGCGCACCAGCGCGTGCGCCAGGCAGGCGCCGTTGGCCTTCATGGTTGCGCTGTCCGGCGCAGCCGCATAGCCGATTTCCCGAAACAGCCTCGCCTCGGCGATATCGCTGATCTGGATCGACGCAATGATGCCGCGCCGGCGCACGATCGGCACGCCGCTGAATCGCAGCCGGAACGACTTGTCGAGCACGAAGGTGCCGCCCACCAGCGTTTCGATCCCCATGTCGTATATGACCTTGTCGATCACCGATTCCGCGCGCCGCGCCACGTGCGCCTGGCTGATCTTGCGGCTGAAGCCGAACACGCATTCCAACAATCCCATCGAAGACCCCTATTCCCGACAGAAAATTATTATTTTAGTATCAACAACTTTAACTGATCAATTTGGCATGATCCACAAAAATCTCGCTTAGTCGGGTATTTTTATTCGAAGAAGCAGTAAATGAACAACAAATCCAGAGAATTATCGCTTTGTAAGCGCGCTAGCAGATTCCTGAGTGAAACGAAATATCAGCTTGCCCACTGACGGAAAGGAAAGTGAAACAAGCTGTAAAAATCAGCAAACGGCAATGGCCACCGCCGTATGTTTCGGCCCTGAATTGCTCGCAGATAATTGACTCATTGAATAATTTGCGCGCACGAATATTGAACAGAGCCTGGACCCGGCGGCATGTCGGCCGATGGCGATCCCGCCGCGCGGGAGCAGGCTCGCAAATCTCAGGAGTGGCCAAAGAATGAATTTTTCTTCCTTGCGGGTGTTGATGCTGGCGGCGCTGGCGGTGTCCGGCGCCGCGCACGCCGATTGGGCCGAGTCGACCGACCCGCTGGTGGTCAAGCCGCGGCCAGCGAATGGCGACAACCAGCCGCAAAACCCGCCCGGCTTCACCTGGGCGCGCCATCCAACCGGGCCGGCGCAGTACGAGATCGAAATCCTGGCGTCCGGTTCATCGACCCCGACCCGTGTGGTGGTCGAGCGCAACTGGTACCTGCCGACCAGCACCTTCGCCGCCGGAAGCTATTCGTGGCGGGTGCGCCCCACCACGTCGTCCGTTTGGTCGGCGACCCGCACATTTGTGATCACGTCCCGTTCGACGCCGTTCGTGGTACCGGACAACGCCACCCTGCGCAGCCGGATCACCCGGCAACCGCGCCCGCGTTCGCTGCCGGCCTCCTTCGTTCCGATGAGCCAGTGGAATGCGCAACGCATGCAGCAGTTCGAGCCCTACACCAGCCGCATGTCGAACGAGATCAAGAGCCAGGCAGCGGCGCTGCCCAACCTGGTCGACTCGCGCTGGGCGACCACGATCGCGTCGCCGCTGACCGCCGCGATGGTTGCCCAACAGACCGATGTACGGCAGCGCATCAACGAAGCGAGCCGCCAGCTGGAAGCGGCCGCCATGCTGTACCGCCTGAAGGGCGAACCGTGGCTGCTGGCCGAGGCGCAGAAGCGCGGCGACCAGCTGGCCGCGCTCGACCCGAAAGGCCCGACCAGCTTCGTCAACCAGGACCAGGCCACGCGCCAGATTTCGCTGGGCCTCATCAAGGCGATCGATATCCTGGCCGGCGCGCTCGATGCAAACCGCAAGGCGCGCTGGCTCGCGTCCGTGACGGCCCGCACCAATGAGATCTACGCCAACCTCGCCGGCGACAATGGCCGCCTCGACCAGTTCCCCTTCGATTCGCACGCCAACACCAGCCTGGTGTTCCTGGTGCTGATATCGACGCTGGGTCTGGGCGACATTCCCGAGGCGCAGAAGTGGTTCGACTTTTCGTTCCGGGTATATGCCAACAACCCGTCGCCATGGAGCGGCCCGGAAGGCGGCTACGCCAACGGCACCGCCTACGCCGAATACACGGCCGGCTACCTGGTCGCGCTGTGGGATCCGCTGGTGCATGCGACCGGCGTGAACTTCTACGCCAAGCCGTGGGCGCTGGGCTTCCTCGATTTCGCCACCCAGTTCACCCCGCCGGGCGCGCGCAACCACCTGTTCGGCGACGGCTCGGACACGCGTCCCGACCCGCGCGTGTTCCACGCCTTTGCTTCGCGCATTGCGACGCCGCGCGCCGCCTGGTACGTCAGGCAGCTGGGCGGCACCGAAGATACGCTGACCTTGCTGGAAGCGCCGTACCCGATGCCGGTGGCGAGCGCGCCGTTCGAATCGGCGCCGGCCAGCTCGGCCTACTACCCGAGCATCGGCTGGACCGCGATGCACAGCGATATCAACTCGCCCGGCCGCACCTCGTTCTACTTCAAGTCCAGTCCCTACGGCTCGTTCAGCCATAGCCACGGCGACCAGAACGCCTTCATGCTGTCGGTGGCCGGCCAGCCGTTGCTGATCAAGGCCGGCTGGTACGACTGGTTCGGCTCACCCTACTGGACCAGCTGGTACAGCCAGACCAAATCGCAGAACGCGGTCACCTTCGACGGCGGCAAGGGACAGGACACCAGTGGCTACCGCGAGCAGCTGCAGCACAACGGCAGGATCATCGGCTTCTCGACGCAGCCGACCTGGGATTACGCGGAAGGCGACGCCACGCCGTCGTATGCCGGCCTGCTCAGCTCCGCCAAGCGCCAGGTGTGGTACCTGCGACAGCAGAACGCGTTCATCGTGCGCGACAAGCTGACCGCGCCGGTCCCGCACATTTTCGAGTTCAACCTGCATGCGCCGACATCGATTACGGTCAACAATTCGACCGATGTGAGCATCGCGGCCAACGGCCAGTCGGTATGCGTGCGCTCGCTCGGGGCGGGCGCCGCCTACGCAAGCCGCACCGGATACGCGCCCAAGGCAGGCACCACGGAAGCGCATGGCGCTTTCACGCTCAAAGGCGACGGCAAGTCGACGTCCGAGTTCCTGGTGTTGCTGGACGTCGGTTGCAAGCGGCCGGCGGTGAATATCACCGCCAGCGGATCGACCCGCACCGTGCAGGTCGGCGCGCAGTCGATCATCCTGTACTAGGGTCAGGCGTCAGGCGACTCCGCCGGCTGGCGCGGCGCGGTGTCGCGGTCCGGCTGCTGCCGCTCCGGCTGGAACTGGCGGTCTGGCGGCGGCGGAGGCGGCGGCCGGTCCTGCTGGTTCTGGCGATCCAGCTGCATCTGCAGTTGGCGGTCCAGTTGGATCTGCCGGTCCACTTCGATGTCGCGGTCGCGGGCCTGGCGGTCCTGGCGACGCTCCGGCGGCGACGGCTCGTCGAGTACCGGCTCCGGCTCCGTACCCGGTTGCGCCGGTTCCTCTGGCTGCGGCACGCCTTCCTGGCGCAAATCCCCGCCCTCCTCCATCACTTCTTGCTCGTCCTGCGGATTCACCGGCGCGATTTTCGGACCGCCCGGGAACTGCGCCGCGCGATCGAGCTTCCCGCTGTCGAGCGCCGTCTTGAAGAAATCGCCCACCAGCAGGATCGCATTGTGCCCGCCCTGGCCCCAGTAGGAGCTGCGCATGTTGACGCGGTTGTCGTTGAAACCGACCCACGCGCCGGCCACCAGGTTCGGATGCATCAGGATGAACCAGCCGTCGGCGTTGTTCTGGGTGGTGCCGGTCTTGCCGGCGACATCGGCGGCGATGCCGAACCGGGTGCGCACCGCGGTCCCGGTTCCCCGGTTGACCACGCCGCGCATCATGTCGATCAGGGTCACCGCGGACGCTGCCGACATCGCGCGCTGCGGCGAAGCGCCCCCGAAGGTGGCGATGGTCTTGCCTGCCCGGTCGGTGATGTGGGTGATGAACACCGGCTTGCGGTATTCGCCCTGCGCGGCGATGGTGGCGTAGGCATTGACCATTTCCAGCAGCGTCACCGGACTGGTACCCAGGGCCAGCGACGGCACCGATTGCAGCTTGCTCTGGTTGATGCCGAGCGCCTTGGCCAGGTTGATGATCCCCGGCAGGCCGACGTCCTGCATCACCTGCGCGGTGATCGTATTCTTCGAAAACACCAGGCCGTCGCGCATCGTCATCTGGTTGCCGGTGGTGCCGGTCATGTCGGTCGGGCGCCAGATCGTCCCGTCGCCCGCCTTGATGTTCATCACCGCGTCGCGGTATGGCCGGTCAGGCAGCAGGCCCTTTTCCAGCGCGGCGCCATACACGATCGGCTTGAAGGTCGAACCGGGCTGGCGCGCCGCCTTGACCACGTGGTCGAACTGTTCGCGCTGGAAGTCGCGGCTGCCCACCCAGGCGCGCACTTCGCCGCTGGCCGGGTCGAGCGCCACAAAACCGGCTTCGAGGCGCGATTTGGCCGCGTGCAGCTGGGCGATGAAGTTGCGGTCGGCCTTCAGGCGTTTCAGCGCAACCGGCGCCGCCTCGCCATCATCGACCGCCTTGCGGTACTCGGGCGTCTCGCGCACGAAGGCGTCGGCCAGCGCGATGTGCGACTGCCAGAAATATTGGAACGGGTTGACCGAGCCGCGCGCCGTGGCGTAGGCGCCGGTCGATCCTGAGACGTTGACTCCCGGCTGGCTCCATTCGACGTCGGCGACCGCCTGCAGCGCGTTGGCCTGCCGCTCGACGGCGTGCAATGCGGCCTGCTGTAGCGCGTAGTCCAGCGTGGTGTGCACCACCAGCCCGTCGAGCTGCAGGTTGTAGTCGTTTTCGTCGGCCCAGTCGATCAGCCACTTGCGCACATAGGCGGTGAAGTGGGTGTCTGTTCCGGGACGCTCGGCCTGGCGCGAAAAGTGGACCCGCAGCGGGCGCTTGCTCAGCGCCTTGAAGCGCGCGTCGTTGATGATGCCCGCCTTGAGCATCTGCCCCAGCACCACGTTGCGGCGCTCCACCGAACGCTCGGGATTGGTGACCGGATTGTAGTAGTTGGTCCCTTTCAGCATGCCCACCAGTGTCGCGCTCTCGAGGATGTCGAGCTGGGAGGCCGGCTTGTCGAAGTAGGTGCGCGCGGCCATCTCGATGCCGAAGGTGTTGTACAGGAAGGGCACCGTGTTCAAGTACGCTTCCAGGATCTCGGTCTTGCTGTAGGTCGCCTCGATCTTCAGCGCGGTGATCAGCTCCTTGAGCTTGCGGTTCAGGTTGCGCGAGCGCCCGATCTCTTCCGGGAACATGTTGCGGGCGAGCTGCTGGGTAATCGTCGAACCGCCCTGCGCATCGCCTTTCAGGCTGTAGAAGATGGCGCCGGCGGTGCGCTTGAAGTCGATGCCGTGGTGCTGGTAGAAGCGCTTGTCTTCGGTGGCGACCAGCGCCGCGGTGACGTTGGGCGAAATCTGGTTCAGCCTGACCCGCTCCTGCAGGCCCTGGTCGAAGCTGGCGAGCTCCTTGCCGTCTGCCGACACCAGTGTCGACGCACGCGCGGCGCGCGCCTGCTTGAGGTCCTTGATGCCGGGCGTGACCGGGATCAGGATCAGTACATATACAAGCAGCAGCGCCACCAGCGCCGCGAAGCTCCACAGCGCCACCAACGCCGCGCGCTGCAGCGGCGGTTTGGTCATCAGGTAGGCGTGGAACCGCGTATAGCCGGCAAGCGACCCGCCCCTCGCGCTGTGCAGCAACTGTGCAATACGCTTCCGCGCGCCGTTCCTATGGTCGTCCACTATGGTTAGTCCGCTATTGATTGATCCCAGCGGGCGAGTATATCTGACGATGGCGAAAAGACCGGCGTTTAATGTGCGCGCGGCGCCCGCCATTGCAGCGCGATGCGCGGCTGTGGTAGATTGACCCCTTTTGCCTGTTGAATTGACATGCCTTCACCCTGTACATACTTCATCCGCAACGCGCTGATCGCGGCCCTGGCCACGCTGTCTGGCTGCGCCTCTCTGGCGCCTGCGCCTGAACTGTCCTCGTTCGTCGTGATGGGCGAAGACGGCGCTGCCGTCGCCCGCGTGCTGACCGCCAGCGCCACCTGCCCGCCGCTCCGGCTCGACCAGCGCGACGTCGCCATGACCGTGCGCGCTCCGGCGCAAACCGCCGCGCAGCGCCGCACCGTGTCGCCGCCGCAGAACTCCAAGCCGAGCGCCTTCCCGCTGCTAACCTGCGAAGCCGCGATCCCGGCCGGCACCGCGCGGGGATCGGTGTCCGGCCACGCATTGCCGCTGCCGCGCGCGCAGTTAAATCGCATCGTCGTCATCGGCGATACCGGCTGCCGCCTGAAGGACAATGGCGATTACCAGGACTGCAACCGGCCGGACATCTATCCGTTCGCGCGGATCGCGTCGCTGGCCGCCGCGTGGAAACCGGACCTGGTGGTGCACGTGGGCGATTATCACTACCGCGAGAATGCCTGCCCGGCCGATCGTCCCGGCTGCGCCGGCAGTCCCTGGGGCTACGGCTGGGATGCGTGGGATGCGGACTTCTTCACGCCCGGCCAGTCCCTGCTGAAGGCGGCGCCCTGGATCATGGCGCGCGGTAACCATGAATCCTGCGCGCGCGGCGGCCAGGGTTTCTGGCGCTTCCTCGATCCGCGCCCACTCGTGCCCGGGCGCGACTGCAACGACGCGGCCAACGACGCTCTCGGCGACTACAGCGATCCCTATGCGGTGGCCATCGGCGCGGGCGAGCAGATGATCGTCGCCGACACCTCGAGCACCACCTACAAGGGCTTCGCCGCGCAGGATCCGCGCATGGCGAAATATGCCGACACCTATCGCAAGATGGATGCGCTGTCGCGGAAGGCGCCGTACAACATCGCCGTATTCCACCACCCCATCCTCGGCTTCGGCGCCATCCGCGACAAGGCGGGCCTGGTGTCGCTGTTCGACGGCGACAAGGGCTTGCTCGACGCATTCGGCGCGGTCGATCCGCGCCTGATGCCCGAGGGCGTGCAAGCCGTGCTGTCGGGCCATGTGCATTTGTGGGAGCAGGTCAGCTTTTCGAGCGAGCACCCGACCCAGTTCATCAGCGGTTTTTCCGGCACCGCGGAAGATATCGTGCCCCTGCCCGCAGCCCTGCCCGACGGTGCGATGCCGGCGCCCGGCGCGGTCGTGGAGAAAATCAGCTCGTGGGTCGACGGTTTCGGCTACATGACGATGGAGCGCGCGGGCCCTGGACAATGGGACGTGAAAGTCTGGGACACCGCCGGCGTGGTGCGCAATACCTGCAGGCTCACCGGCAGCAAGTCGGTGTGCGCAAAGGTGCAGGTGCACTGAACAAAGCGCACGAGCTTTCCGCCAGGACCACCACACTCAAAAGATCGCCGTCCCCGCGCTAGCGCGAGGATGACGATCGGGTGGGTTCGCGCTTGCATGGGACAGTGCTCAGCCGTTTTCCTTTATCTGGTTAAGCGTGTAGCGGGGAATTTCGACAATGAGCGCCATCTCGGCGATCTTCGCCTGGCACGACAAGCGCGACTGCGGCGTCAGCCCCCAGGCGCGGTCGAGCATGTCCTCCTCGTTCTCGTCGACCTCGTTCAGCGATTCGAAACCGGACGCCACGATCACGTGGCAGGTCGTGCAGGCGCCCACCTGGCCGCAGGCGTGTTCGATCTCGACGCCATGGTCGAGCAGCGCATCGCAAATGGTCGTGCCTGGCGCCGCCTCGATTGTTGCCCCCTCGGGAGCAAGCTCAGGATGAGGCAAGACAGTAATCTTAGTCATCTGGATTTCACCTCCACTTGTTCGCCTATCATACCAAGCTCTCGCCGGCGCAGCAGGAGGTAGATCGCCGGTATCACGAACATCGACAGCAGCGGCGCGGTGATCATGCCGCCGACCATCGGCGCGGCGATCCGCTGCATCACCTCCGAACTGGTACCCGAGCCGACCATGATCGGCACCAGGCCGGCAATGATCACAGCGACCGTCATCGCCTTCGGACGAACGCGCAGCACCGCGCCATCGGTGATCGCGGCCAGCAGCTGCTCCTCGCCGCGCTGCGCCGACGCCTCCCACGCATTCTTCAGGTACAGCAGCATGATTACTCCGAACTCGGCCGACACGCCGGCCAGCGCGATGAATCCGACCCCGCCGGCAACCGACAGCTTGTGGTCCAGCAGCCAAAGCAGCCAGATCCCCCCGGCCAACGCGAACGGCAGCGTGGCCATGATCAGCACAGCTTCGTCGACCCGCCTGAAGATCAGGTACAGCAGCACAAGAATGATCGCCAGGGTCGCCGGCACGACGACCTTCAGCTTGTCCGACGCGCGCTCGAGATATTCGAACTGCCCCGACCACGACACCGAATAGCCGGCCGGCAGCGTCACTTCCTTCGCCACCACACGCTGCATCTCGCGCACTGCGGAACCCAGGTCGCGGCCGCGGATGTCCACGTAGACCCAGCCGGACAGCCGCGCGTTTTCGCTCTTGAGCATGGGCGGGCCGTCATTGATGGCGACCTTCGCAACGTCGCCGAGGCGGATCTGCGCGCCGCGCTCGGTCAGCACCGGTAACTGGCGCAGCTTCTCGACCGAATCGCGCAGCTCGCGCGGGTAGCGTACGTTGATCGGGAAACGCTGCCGGCCTTCCACCGTCTCGCCGATGTTGTCGCCACCGATGGCCGCCGCCACGATGCCCTGCACTTCGGCCATGTTCATGCCGTAGCGCGAGGCGGCATCGCGGTCGATCCTGATATCAATATAGCGCCCGCCGTTGAGGCGTTCCGCCAGCGCGGACGACACGCCGTCCACTTTGCGCACCGCGCGCTCGACCTGCCCCGCAATCCGGTCGATCTCGGCCAGGCTGGCGCCCGACACCTTGACCCCGACCGGGCTCTTGATGCCGGTGGCAAGCATGTCGATCCGGTTGCGGATCGGCGGCACCCACAGGTTCGACAGACCTGGCACCCGCACCGCCTGGTCGAGTTCCTCGATCAGGCGTTCGGTGGTCATCCCGGCGCGCCACTGGTCGCGCGGCTTGAACTGGATCGTGGTCTCGAACATCTCGAGCGGCGCAGGATCGGTGGCCGTCTCGGCGCGCCCGGCCTTGCCGAACACGCTGGCCACTTCCGGCACGGTCTTGATCAGGCGGTCGGTCTGCTGCAGCAGCTCGGCTGCCTTGCCGGCCCCGATGCCCGGCAGCGCCGACGGCATGTACAGCAGGTCGCCTTCGTCGAGGGTTGGCATGAACTCGGAGCCCAGCCGCGACAAGGGCCAGATCGCCGCCAGCGCAATCAGCGTCGCGATGGCCAGCGTCGCCTTCGGATGGCGCAGCACCCGCGCAAGCAGCGGCCGGTAGCCGGCAATCAGCACGCGGCTGACCGGATTGTCGCGCTCCGCCGGGATCCGGCCGCGGATCAGGTAGCCCATCAGTACCGGGATCAGCGTGATCGACAGGCCCGCCGCTGCCGCCATCGCATAGGTCTTGGTAAAGGCCAGCGGGGCGAACATGCGGCCCTCCTGCGCTTCCAGCGTGAACACCGGAATGAACGACAGCACGATGATCAGCAGCGAGAAGAACAGCGCCGGCCCGACTTCGGCCGCGGCGTCGGCGATCACGCGCCAGTGGGCGTCGCCGCGCAGTTCCTCGCCGGGATGCGCATGGTTCCAGGCCTCGATATGCTTGTGGGCGTTTTCGATCATGACCACCGCCGCATCGACCATCGCGCCGATGGCGATCGCGATCCCGCCCAGCGACATGATGTTCGCGTTCACTCCCTGGTAGTGCATGACGATGCCGGCCGCAAGGATCCCGAGCGGCAGCGACACGACCGCCACCAGCGCGGAGCGGATATGGAACAGGAAGACGGCGCACACCAGCGCGACCACGATCAGCTCCTCGACCAGCTTGCGTTCGAGGTTGGCCACCGCGCGCTTGATGAGATTCGAGCGGTCGTAAGTCGGGACGATCTCGACGCCGGGCGGCAGGCCAGGCTTGAGCGCGGCCAGCTTCGCCTTCACCGCCGCGATGGTCTCCAGCGCATTTTTACCGGACCGCATGACGATCACGCCGCCGGCGACTTCGCCTTCGCCATTGAGCTCCGCAATCCCGCGCCGCATTTCCGGCCCCGCCTGGATACGCGCGACGTCGCCGAGCCGAACCGGCACGCCGGCCTCGGAAGTGGTCAGCGGTATCTTGCGGAAGTCGTCCAGCGACTGCAGGTAGCCCGAAGCGCGCACCATGTATTCGGCCTCGCCCAGTTCCAGCACCGAGCCGCCGGTTTCCTGGTTGGCCTGGCCGACCGCCGCGATCGCCTTGCCATGCGTGATGCCGTACGCCCGCAGCTTGTCCGGGTCGAGCACGATCTGGTACTGCTTCACCATGCCGCCGATGCTGGCCACCTCCGCCACGTTGGGCACCGTCTTCAGTTCGTACTTGAGAAACCAGTCCTGCAAAGCGCGCAATTGCGACAGATCCATCTTGCCGCTCCGGTCGACCAGCGCGTATTCGTAGACCCATCCCACGCCGGTGGCGTCGGGACCGAGCGCCGTCTTTGCCTGCGCGGGCAGGCGCGACTGAACCTGGTTCAGGTATTCCAGCACGCGCGATCGGGCCCAGTACGGGTCGGTGCCGTCTTCGAACAGTACGTACACGAAGGAATCGCCGAAGAACGAATAGCCGCGTACTGTCTTCGCGCCCGGCACCGACAGCATCGTGGTGGTCAGCGGATAGGTGACCTGGTTCTCGACGATCTGCGGCGCCTGCCCCGGCCACGCGGTGCGGATGATGACCTGCA
This sequence comes from Pseudomonadota bacterium, assembly GCA_046728335.1. GTDB lineage: Bacteria > Pseudomonadota > Gammaproteobacteria > Burkholderiales > Burkholderiaceae_D > JAFCUW01. Next base: position 36,638 of record JBKPEJ010000012.1, read on the forward strand.
CGTCGGACAGGTCGGGAATCGCGTCGAGCGGCGCCTTCGACCACGACCACACGCCCCATGCCGTCAGCATCGCCGTGGCGAGCAGCACGAGGAAACGGTTGACGATCGACCAGCGGATGATCCTGGCGATCATTGGCCGGCTCCCATCCGGGTCGCCGTGCCGCGCAGGCTGGCCTCGGAATCGAGCAGGAACTGGCCGGACACGACCACCTTCTGGCCAGCCTCCAGACCCTTGCGGATTTCCGTCATGCCGTTCGACTCCGCGCCGGTTTCCACATCGGCCGGCGCGAACTTGCCGTCGCCGAGTGCGAGCATCACGACGCTGCGCGTGCCGGTCTGGATCACCGCTTCGGACGGCACCATCAGCACCTGCGCACGCGCATCTGGCGCCAGCCGTATCGAAGCGAACATCCCCGGCACCAGCTTGCCCGCGGGGTTGGCCAGTTCGATGCGCGCCTTCAAGGTGCGCGTGGCGGCGCTCACTTCAGGCAGGATCGCACCGACCTTGCCCTTGAATACCGCGCCGGGAAACGCCGCCGCAGTCGCCTCGACGGTGGTGCCGGGCCGTACCTGGCCCGCCGCGCTTTCCGGTACTTCCGCGTTGACCCACACCGGATCGAGGCCGTTGATGCGGAACAGCGGCGCCCCCGCGGCGACGGTCATGCCTTCGCGCGCATTCAATTCGGTGACCACGCCGGATTCCGGCGCCAGAATAGTGATGCGCAGGTTCGCCTTGCCGCCCGCTTCGACCTGGCGCACCTGGTCGTCGGACATGCCGACCAGCCGCATGCGCTGGCGAGCGGCGTCGAGCAGGCCTGCCGCGCCGGGCGCCGCGCCCATCCGCCTGATCGACAGGTATTCCTCCTGCGCCGCGACCCAGTCGGGCGCGAGCATCTGCAGAAGCGGCTGGCCTTTGCGCACCGGGTCCAGCGGCGCGCGCACGAACAGGCGTTCGACGTAGCCGCCGCTGCGCGCCTGGACCAGCGCGACCGAGCGCTTGTCGAAGGCCACTGTTCCGACCGTCTGAAGACTGCCGCCGGCGCTGCCAAGGCTCACGACGGCGGTGCGGATGCCGAGGTTCTGCTGCACCCGCGCGCTCACGCTCACCGCGCCTTTGTCGGCGCCTTCCTCGGCATACACGGGCACCAGCTCCATGTCCATGAACGGCGACTTGCCCGGTTTGTCGAAGCGCTGGCCGGGCACCATCGGATCGTGCCAGTACAGCACCTTCTTTTCTGCCGCCGCGACCGGCGCCTCCGGGGCGGCCGCATGCACGGCCGCGCCGCGCCGCAGGCCAAGCTGATACATTCCGGCGCCCGCGGCAAGCGCCAGCGCTATGGCGGCGAGCGCGATGATGGTTGTGCGGCGCTTCATTTGGAATCCCTGGTGTCGTTGGTGGAATGGCCGGCCGCGGCCATGAAATTGAGCTGTGCCCACAGCCTGGCGGTAGCAGCATCGAGCTGCAGCGCCTGCAGCCCGACGTCGAGTTCATTGCGGCGCGCGGCAAGCACCTCGGCCAGCGTGGACTTGCCGCCGCGGTAGGCGGCCAGCGCGGCCGCTGTGCGTTCGGCGGCCAAGGGAATCAGTTCGCCCCGGTAGCGCACCAGGCGCTCGCGCCCGGTCTGCCAGTCGCCCAGCGTCGCCTCGGTCTCGGCGATATGGGCGAGCAGTGCGTCGTCGCGCTCTCCCCTGGCCTGCTCGGCCAGCGCAAGCCGCGCCGCCAGCTCGCGGCCCTGGCGTTTCGCGCGGTCCCACTGCAGCGGCACCGACAGGCCGACCGACAGCATGTTCGAATATGCCGATCCGCGCTGCTGGAACGCGACTTCGACGCTCCAGTCGGGCTTTTGGTTGGCTTCGGCCAGCTTCGCTTCCGAGCGGGCGACGTCTTCCTCGCGGTCGAGTACCGTGATCTGCGGGTGGTGCGCGAGCTGGCTGCCGAGCGTTGCGGCGTCGAGCCGGACGTGGTCCAGATCGGGCGCGCCCGCCAGCTCCATGCCGGCGCCGGGACCGACCCAGCGCGCCAGCGCGACGCGCGCGTTCTGCACACGCCTGTCGATTTCGCTGGCGCGGTCCTGCACCGCGGCGAACGCGCCGCGCGCGGCGAACAGGTCGGCCTGGCTGCCCCGTCCTCCCTTGTAGGCGCCGTCGGCCGCGGTCAATTCCAGCCGGGCCTCGCCGGCCTGCTCCCTGACCAGCTGGGCCATCGCGCCGGCGAAATACAGGTCGAGCCAGGCCAGCGCGGTATCGCGGCCGATGGCGGCGGCGGCCAGCGCCTTTTCCGCGCTTGCCTTGTCCGCCGCGCGTTCGAACCTGCCGGCGCGAAGCTGCCGCTTGCCGGCGCTAGGCAGTTCCTGCATCAAGCCGATGCGGCGCATGGTCATGGAATCGTTGGTCAGGCTGAACCGGTCCGGCCCGCTGACGGGCAGGTTGTCGATGCCGGCCTTGAGCACCGGATCGGGCAGCTGGCCGGCGGCAACCGCCAGGTCTCGCGCCGCGGAAATCGACGCATCCTGCGCCGCCAGCTTGCGCGACTGGCCGAGCGCAAGGCGCTGGGCCGCGTCCAGCGTCAGGCCATCAGGGCCGGCGCAGGCCGGCGCCGCGAGCATGATCGACAAGACGGCAAAGATCAAAGGCGCACGGCGGCGCAATACGGAAAGGGACAACATGAAACCTCCAGGCAGCAACAAGCGACATCGTCCGCGCGCGTGCGCGGCGACGAAGGAACGAAGCTAGCGGGAAGTCAAATGCGAAAGCAGCAGTGAAGTATGGATATCGGCGGCGACGCGCCCGAACAAGTTGCTGAAGTTGGAACGATGCCGGCCGAAGGCTGCATCAGCCGGTCCAATCCCGACACCTCGACCAGCACGGCGGCCGCGATGAACGGCTGCACCGCAGGCGTGGGCGCCTTGTCGAGCGATTGCTTGCCGGCCTCCGAATGTGCCTGGCACAGGTTCGGATTCATGCGCTCCATCCCGTGGCAATCGGACATGGCCATCGCCGCCGGCTTCTCCTGCGTTTGCATCGGGCACGCGTAGGCGGCGACGGCGAGCTGCATGAACAGCAGGCTGGACAGCGCAAGCAAGGCGGCAAAGACACGATGGGAACGGCGGAGTTTCATATGTAGCAGAAGATGTTTTGCATAGTATATCCCACTAGCCCGGCTAGCGCCCGTCCCCGCCCGGACGCCACCGGCGCAACAGCAAGGCGTTGCTGACGACGCTGACGGAACTGAAGGCCATCGCCGCACCGGCGATCATCGGGTTGAGCAACCCGAACGCGGCCAGCGGAATGCCGACGATGTTGTAGACGAAGGCCCAGCCGAGGTTCTGGCGGATCTTGCGGTAGCTGCGGTTCGAAATGGAGATGGCGTCGGCCACTAGCGCCGGGTCGCCCCGCATCAGCGTGATGCCGGCCGTGTGCATCGCCACGTCGGTGCCGGTCGCCATGGCAATTCCGATGTCGGCAGCGGCCAGCGCCGGGGCGTCGTTGATGCCGTCGCCGACCATCGCGACCTTGTGGCCCTCCGCTTTCAGGTCCGCGATCACCTTGCTTTTGTCGGCCGGCAGGACCTCCGACCGGAATTCGGCGATGCCGGCGGCGGCGGCGACCGCACTGGCGCTGCCGGCATTGTCGCCGGTCAGCATCATGCATTTCACGCCCAGGCCCTCGAGCCGGGCCACGGCCGCCCGCGCCGAAGGCTTGACCTTGTCGCCGAAGGCCAGCAATCCTGCCAGTTCGTTCCCGACCACCAGCCATGACACGGTGCGGCCCATTCCTTCATGCGCCTGGGCGCTCTCCTCGACACTGCCGAGCTCCACGCCGAGGTCGCGCATCAGGCGCCGGTTGCCGAGGCAGACAACGGCGCCGCTGACGGTGGCCCTGACGCCGCGGCCGGGGAGCGCCTCGGCGGCCTGCACCGGCGGCAGTACGATGCCGCGTTCGCCCGCCGCGCTGGCCACCGCCCGCGCCAGCGGATGGTCGCTGTACTGCTGGACCGCCCACGCCTGCGCCAGCGCCTCTTCGTCCGGGCGTCCGATACCTTCGACCGCGGCCAGCACCGGCCGGCCTTCGGTCAAGGTGCCGGTCTTGTCGAAGACGACCATGGTGACCGCGTGCGCAGTTTCCAGCGCCACGGCATCCTTGATCAATATCCCGTACCGCGCGGCGACGCCGGTGCCGGCCATGATCGAGGTCGGCGTCGCGAGGCCAAGCGCGCACGGGCACGCGATCACCTGTACCGCCACCGCGTTGAGCAGCGCCTGCTGCCAGTCTCCGGTGAACAGCCCCCAACCCAGCAGGGTCACGATCGAGATCAGCAATACCACCGGCACGAACACGGCGCTGACCTTGTCCACCAGCCGCTGGATCGGCGCCTTCACCGCCTGCGCATCTTCGACCAGCTTGATGATCCGCGACAGCATGGTGGCGCCGCCTACCGCGGTTGCCTTCACCACCAGCATGCCGTCCGCGTTGACCGCGCCGCCGGCGACCTGGCTGCCTGGTTGCTTCGGCACCGGCATGCTCTCGCCGGTCAGGAGCGACTCGTCGAGTTCGCTGCTGCCTTCCACGACGATGCCGTCCACCGGCACCCGGTCGCCGGGACGCACGATGACGATGTCGCCGAGCCGGACCACACCGGCCGGAACCACCAGCTCCTTGCCGTCGCGCCGCACGATTGCTTCCGGCGCGCGCAGCGACTCGAGCGCCCGGATCGCTTCGACGGTCTGACGCCTGGCGCGCGCCTCGAGCCATTTCCCGAGCAGGACCAGGGTGATGACAATAGACGAAGATTCGAAATACAGGTGTTCGGACGCGCCGTGCGCCAGCAGCAGGTAGAGCGACAGGCCGTACGCGGCGCTGGTGCCGATCGCGACCAGCAAGTCCATATTGCCGCTCAGCGCGCGCGCGGCATGCCAGCCGGCCCGGTAGAAGCGCGCGCCGAGCCAGAACTGGACCGGCGTCGCCAGCGCGAGCTGCAGCCAGCCCGGCAGCACCAGGTCGATTCCGGCCAGGCGCGCCAGCATGGGCGCCATCAGCGGTAGCGACAGCGCGGCCGATACAGCCGCCGGCCACCAGGGAGGCAGCGGTTTCGTTCCGGGCGCGGCCGCCTCGCGGACCGCGGATGCATGGTATCCGGCGCGGCGAACGGCTGCCGACAGTGCATCCGGTCCGGCGTCGCCGGCCAGCGTGACGGAAGCCTTTTCAGTGGCGAAGTTGACGCTGGCGTCGACCACGCCCGGCACCTGGCGCAGCGCGCGTTCGACCCGGCCCGCACAGGACGCGCAGGTCATGCCGCCGATATCGAGCGAAATGGTATGGGAATCAATCGTGTAGCCGGCGGCGGCGACAGCATCGGACAGCACCCGCATCGACACGCCAGGATCGGCGTGCACGGTGGCCTTTTCAGTTGCCAGGTTGACCGACGCGGCGCGCACGCCGCCGACTTTGGCCAGCGCGCGTTCGACCCGCCCCGAGCACGAGGCGCAAGTCATGCCATCCACCTTGAACGACAACTCTGCCAGCGTGGCCGGCGATTTCACCTGCGTATCCAAAAGCACCTCCCGACTCCCAGACGGAAGGATAAACCTTTCTGGCCAGCGGTGCTGAGCAAGCTCTGTTCAGGGTCGGCAAGCTCCCTAATTCACCGCTGCTGCGCCAGCGCCTGTGACCGGACCGGACAGCGTGCCGAGGAAGTTAACCAGGTCGGCGATCTCCTGTTCGGAGAACGGCACTGGCTTGCGCTCGGTCTGGCCGATGGCCGCCTTGGGCGCGCTGGCGTAATGGCGCACCACGTCGCCGAGCGTGCCGAGCTGCCCGGCATGCATATAAGGCGGGCGCAACGCCACGTTGCGCAGGCTGGGTGTCTTGAACGCACCGGCCATCCTCGGGTCGCGGTCGGCGATGAATTGCAGTTCCTGGCAGTCGTGCGGCTTGGCGTCGCTGAACTGGCCCAGGCAGTTGAACTCATCGGCGAGCACCTTCGCGAAGGCCGCCGCGCGGCCCTGGTCGGGCTGCTTCGGGTCGCGCGGCGCGACGCCGGTGTTGTGAAAGTGCTGGTCGGTCAGCAGCGCGCCGCTGTGGCACGTCATGCAGTCGCCCTTGCCGATGAACAGGCGCAGGCCGCGCTTCTCCGATCCGCTGAGCAGCTGCGGGGCGGACGGATCGCCGCGCAGCGTCGCCGTCGTGTACGCATCGAGCCGCGAGGGCCCGTGTCCAAGCGTCCTTTCGTAGGCCGCGATCGCCTTCCCCATGTTCGCAAAAACACGCGACACGGCCAGCCGCTGGGCGGCGCTCATACCGTTCCAGGCCGCGCGCTCTGCCGCGGTGCCGTTCGGGCTGGCATTGGCCGGCAAACCGTCCAATGCGGGCATGGCCTGGAACAGGGCCTCGTACTCAGCGCGATGATGTTGCTGCACCGTGCGTGCATACGCCAGCCGGTTGCCCCCGTGCTCGTTGGCGTCTTCGAGTGGGCCGAGCGCTTGCGACCACAGGCTGTCCTTGCGGCCATCCCAGAACAGCCAGGGACCGCGCCCACTATCGGCCAACGGCATGGCGCGGCGCGCACCGGTGCCTACCCCTTGCGCCACTGCGCGGCCGTCCTGGAACTGCTTGGCCGGATCATGGCAGCTGGCGCACGCCACCTTTTGATTGGCGCTCAGCCGCGGGTCGAAGAACAAGCGCTTGCCAAGCGCCGCGGCTGCCGGCATGCTTTCCCATGCATTCGAGCGATCCGCAGGATATGGCGGGAGCTGGTCTATGTGCATCGATCGCAGCGCGGCCAGCTCGCTTGCGCTCCAGCCGTCGGCGTCGGCTGCGGCCGCCCCGAGGACGCACGACCCGAGCACAACGCCGAACAAGGCGTGCAGCAAGTGATGGCGGAATCTCATTTGGCGCTCGCCACCGTCGCCGCGATATTCGCCACCGGCGTGGCGATAACGGTGTTGAAGGTTACCTTGTCCACGCCGAGCGATGATTCGATGGTGAGCTTCATTTCCCACCAGCCGCTCATGCTGAACTTCATGCCGTCCAGCCGATAGCGGCCGTCGCCCAACTCCTGCGTCACGCGCGGACTGGTCGGAAAGCCGTGGCCGTGCTGGGGCATACCGCCATCGAAGGCGATCTGCGCATGCGGCACCGGCACGCCGGCGGCGTCGGTGACGCGGATTTCCCACGCGTGCAGCCGATTGATGGCGACCTGCGGATCCATCGGCCTCATGGCGACGACGTAAGCAAGTTTCTCGGTCGGGCGCGTCAGGCGTTGGTCGAGATCGGCCGGCGCCGGGCCAAACATCGAGCATCCCGCGACGGCGACGAGCAACAGCGCGGCAAAACCTGGGTATATAGATTTGAACATACGATCGAACTCCTCATAGTGATTGGTGGGCGCTGGCTGCTACCTGGCTGCTCCTTGCGACTGGTGTAGTATGCAGCGACGATGCCGACAAATTCGGACAGATCTCCCCTGCATTCCGGCCATTTTCATCAACGAGGAATTTCATGCCGCAACCGCATCGCATCGTGATCGTCGGTTTCGCGCCGGCGCAGATGCTCGACATTACCGGTCCGCTCGACGTGTTCACTGCGGCGAACCAGGCGGCCGCCGCGGCAGGATTCACATTGCCATATGAGGTGGAACTCGCGGCGCCATCGATCGGCCTTCTGGCGACCAGTTCCGGCGTTTCGATCCACGCATCGCGCGATGTGTTCGACCCGGCCCTCGACGCCGACACGGTGCTGCTTGCCGGGGGCCCGGGCGCGCGCAGCATGCCCGCCGATCCGAAGCTGGTCAGTGCGCTGGCCGCGCTGTGCGGGCGCACCGCGCGTGTCGGCTCGATCTGCACCGGCGCCTTCGCGCTGGCGTCCACCGGCGCACTGGAGCAGCGCCGCGCTACCACCCACTGGGCCCATTTCGACGAATTCGCGGCAGCCTTCCCGAATGTCCGGATCGACCGCGATTCCCTGTTCGTGAGCGACGGGAAGTATCATAGTTCCGCCGGGGTTTCGGCTGGCATCGACTCCGCGCTGTCGCTTGTCGAACATGACCTGGGACGCGCGATCGCGCTGGAGGTGGCGCGCGAGCTGGTGGTATTCCTCAAACGTCCGGGCGGCCAATCCCAGTTCAGCGCGCAACTGGCCGCCGAAGTAGGTGCGGACGATCCGGACCGCTTCGGCGACCTGACGCGCTGGATCGCTGCGCACCTGGACCGCGACCTGTCGATCGAGGTGCTGGCGGACCGCAGCGCGATGAGTCCGCGCAATTTTGCCCGCCGTTTCATCGCGGCGATGAAGGTCGCACCCGCAAAATACGTGCAGATGCTGAGGATCGACGCGGCGCGCAGGCAACTTAGCGAAAACGACCTGCCGCTCGCCCGGATCGCCACACGCTGCGGTTTTGCGTCGGCCGAAGCGATGCGCCTGGCCTTCCAGCGCCACATGAACGTCACACCGAGCGATTTCCGCGCGCGGTTTCAGACGACGGTCGACGCGTAAGCCGGGGCACCGGCCGGCCCCTGAATTAGCCGGCGAGCGGCAGCGTAATGACCACGCACAGCCCGCCGCCTTCGCGGTTGGCAGCGGCGACGGCACCAACAGCAAGACGAAGGGCGTCGCCAACGCGCTGATCCTGGCCGGCATCGTACGCAACGACATCCGCGCCAGCGTTGCCGGCGCAAGCGGCGTGGCCGCCGGGATTCCGCTGACGATCGGGCTCCAGCTGGTCAACGTCAGCAAGAGCTGCGCCTCGCTCGCCGGCGCCACCGTCTACCTGTGGCACTGCGAACGCGACGGCCAGGGGTGTCGGCGTAACATGCGGGCCGCCGCGCGCGAATTGATTGATCTGGGTTATGGAATCGGAATGGCGGCGCGGGCGAGAATGCGGGATGGCCCAAATCAGGGAGGATGCCTATGCACGCCATCGCCAGTATCCGGCCGGCTCACCAAGCCGATGTCCTTCGTCGAAGGGCGCCGGCCAGTCTTCGGCACATCGACGCTGCGATCTCCGCATGCATGGCCAGCGATCCGCCCGCCGCCAGCACATTGGTCGCGCAGGTCGTCGAGGACGCCGCTTCGACTTTCGGCGGCAAGGTCTGGCTGACCGACCTGATGGCGCTGCTGGCGCCGTTCGGCGTGGGCGAACGGCTGATGCGCACCTGCGTATTCCGGCTGGTCCGCCAGGGGACCTTGTGTTCGGTGCGCTACGGGCGCCGCAGCGCGTACGGCCCTGCCGCTGCGCGCCCGGATACCATCCCCATCCCGTGCGCTGAGCCGCCGGATGAGCACACGCAGTGGACCATGGTGATGGGCTGGTCCGGCCGGCTCTCCGGCGCCGAACAGGATGCACTGCGCAAACAGCTTTGGCAGGATGGCTTTCGCCTGATTGCACCTGGCGTATTCGCGCGCCCCGGATCCGCGCCGGCCTCGCTGCGCGCAGGCCTGGAGCGGCTGGGACTAGGACGCCGTTTATGGGTGTGCCGGATGGGCGAACTTCCTGGAACAGGCCAGCGGCCCTTGTCCGAACTGGTCGATGCAGCGTGGGACCTGACGCCGATGATTGCAGATTACCGGTCCTTCATCGAGCGCTATGCGCCGCTGCTGGATAGCGTACGCGCAGCGCCAGCCTTGGCGCCGCGCGATGCATTCAAGTTGCGCACCCTGCTGCTGTGCGACCGGCGCCGCATGCAGCGGCATGATCCGCACCTCCCGCCCGCGTTTCTGCCTCCGGATTGGCCGGGCGAGCGCTGCGCCGCATTGTGCCGTGAGCTCGACGCGCTCACCGCTGACGGCGCCGGCCGTCACCTGGCGCAAGCGCGGGCGGCTGAGTCCTAGCCTTCCTTGCCGTCGATCCGCACCTGCCACAGGTAGCGGCCGTACACCGCCACATACAGCGAAAACGCCAGCGACCAGGCCAGCGCGGCGCCGACCAGGCAAGCCTCGCGCGCCGCGGCCGGACCGACGGCAGCGCATACCCGCGCCAGCGCACCGAGCTGGATCAGCCAGTACATGGCCGTCTCGGCGGCGCCGGCCTTGAGCGGACGCCCGGTGTGGCCGAGCGCAGTGCGCGTCATCATGCCGATGATCAGGCCGGCCATCGAGCCGACCGCCAGCGCATGGAACGCCGCGCTGGGAGTGACGACATGCAGCGCCGCCAGCGCCAGCATGAAAAACCCGACCGGGATCCACGCGTACGACAGGTGCAGGATCCACAGCAGGGGCACGCCGAGGGTGCGCTGCGGCTGCCAGCCCGCCAGCCGCAGCAGGGCTGCGCAGCCGGCCGCAATGGCGATGCCCGCAAACGCCGCCGGCGGCAAGGGCAGCATCCAGCCGATCACCGTCGCCGCGGTCAGGCCCAGCGCCACGTTGTCGCGCCGCGGATCCACCAGAGGCTTGCTGCCGGGCGCGCCATTACGGGTGAACATCGGGATCACGCGCGCGCCGATCACCGATTCGATCAGCACGATGATCAGGATCGCGCCCTGCACCGGTGCGACCGGCGACAGCGCCACCCATCCGAGCATCGTCGCGTGGTACAGCGCATTTGCCACCGCAAGCAACACAAGGAGCACCGGCAGGAACTGGTTCTTCTGGTTGCCGGCGCGGCGCAGCACGCGAAACAGCGGCCAGGCCACCAGCGGCAGGAAAGCCAGGTCGACCAGCGCCGCCAGCCAGGGTGGCGCTGCCAGCATCGCGATCCGCCCAGCGATCCACAGCGCGGCAAGGGCCGCCAAGTGGCCTTCGCGCGGCGTCCACAGCCCGGTCCAGGCGCGCACCGCCGTCAGCAGGAAGCCGACGATGACCGCCACCGCCATGCCGAACACCATCTCGTGCATGTGCCACCCGAGCCCGAGCGGCCGCCAGCTGATCCAGCCCAGGTACTGCGCTACCCACACCGGCACCGCGACCGCGGCCAGCAGCGCGGCCAGCAGGTAGAACGGGCGGAAGCCGAGCCGCCACAAGGCGTGCCCCGGCAGCCAGGGGGCAGGCGCACCCGGTGCGACTGGTTCTTCGATCGATAGCAGGCTCATGATGGACTCGACTTTTAAAGAAGTATTCTGTATGCTACTTTAAACCGCCCCCGAAAGCAATGGCGAAAAGGCGTAGGCGCCCTAAGCCAAGGGGCGTATTGTCCCCGCACCCGGTCCGCGCGACACTGACCGTATCAACCCAAGGAGAAAACCACCATGCAAATCGCCATATTCAAGGTCCAACCCATCCACCGCGGCGCCAGCGCCGCTACCCTCACCGCAGCGCTCAAGGCGATTGCCGGCGTTTCTTCTGTCGATGTATCGCACCCGGAAGGCCGCACCACCGTCAAGTACGACCAGGCCCTGCTTTCGCGCACCAACATCGATGCGGCGGTCGCCGCGGCCGGGTTCGAGGTGCCGGCGAAGGCGTCGTGCTGCGGCGGCTGCGGAGGCTGACGGGGAAAGGCGCGGCTCAGGCGCCCTTATCGCGCGCCGGGTGGGCGTGACGCTGCTCGACTGCGTATACCGCCGCTTGTACCCGGCTGCTCAGCTTGAGCTTTTTCAGCACGTTCTGCACGTGGATCTTGACGGTGCTTTCAGCCAGGTCGAGTGTGCGGGCGATCATCTTGTTGCTCTCGCCGCGCGCCAGGCAGGCGATGATCTCCTTTTCGCGCGGCGTCAGCTTGTCCAGTTCGGAGGCCGGCTCGTCGCGCTGGGTCCCGGCCTGCAACTGCGCGACCAGCTTGCCCGTCATCGCCTCGGCCACCACGGTCTCGCCGGCGGCGGCGCGCCGGATCGCGCGGACCAGGTAGTCGGCGTCGATATTCTTGATCAGGTAGCCGCTGGCGCCGGCCCGCAGCGCAGCGCCCAGGTCGTCCGCGTCTTCCGACACGGTCAGCATCAGGATGGCGGCGTCCGGGCAGTCCTGCTGCATCAGCTGCAGCGTTTCCACCCCCGACATGCCGGGCATGTTCAGGTCAAGCAGCACCACGTCGGGCATGGTTTGCTTGGCCCGCTTGATGCCTTCGACGCCGTCGGCCGCTTCGCCGACGATGGTGAACTCGTCGTGGCGCTGCAGCAGCGAGCGGATCCCGCTGCGAAACAGTGTGTGGTCGTCGACCAGCAATACGCTGATCGGCTTGGCTGGTGGTTCCATGCAGACTCCGTTTGGTTCGGTTGGATCAGGCCGCACGACGCTGGGCCCGCGGCAGCTGCAATAGCACGGTGGTGCCGGCGCCGGGCGCCGAATTCACCGCGAAGGTCGCGTCGATGCGCTGCGCGCGCTCGCGCATGATGTGCACGCCGACATGGCTATCGCCTTGTTCGAGCAGCTTCTGCATATCGAAGCCGACGCCGTTATCGCGGATCGTGAGGCGGAAATCCTCGCCGTCCTCGAGCGCAATCTCGACCCGGCTGGCCAGCGCGTGCTTGCGGATGTTCGACAAGGCTTCCTGCACGATGAACAGCAACTGCAACTGCTGCTCGCGCGGGAACGGCGCGCCATCGAGGTCTGCCTTCAGTTCCACCGCCACCCCGGTGTGGCGCGAAAACTTGTCGGCGGTGCCCTGCAGCGCGGCCACCAGGTCGTCTTCCGCCAGCCGGCTGCGGAAATTGAGCAGCAGTTCACGCACGTCTTCGTAGCTCTCCTGCACCCCGGTGCGCAGCGCCGGCACGATCGCCGCCACCTCGTCGAAGCGGCTGCCGCGCACCGAGCTGTCGAGCATCTGCACCTGCAGGTTCAGGTAATTGAGCCCCTGGGCGATGCTGTCGTGCAGTCCCTGGGCAACCAGGTTGCGCTCTTCCGAAATCGCCATTTCACGTTCGCGCGCGGCCAGGCGCAGGTTCTCGATCGCGATGCCGAGCAGCTGGCCCAGCGTTTCGAGCAGTGCGTGTTCGCGCTTGCCGAACGTCTTGACAGAGCGGAAATGCAGGTTGAAAAAGCCCAGGTGCTGCTCGTGCGCGACGATATGGAACACCGACACGGTCTGGAAACCGTCGCGGTGGCACTGCTTTTCGTGCGCCCGGTCCAGCTTGCCCAAATCGTGCACCACCGAGATCTTCGACTGCACCGCTTCGCCGCACAGGCAGTCGCCCACTTTCAGGCAGCGTTCGGTCTCGACCAGTTCGGGCGACAGGCCACGGTGCACCACCAGGTGCACATTGCCGCGCCCTCCATCGAGCACGCGCACGGAGCCGCCGTCGGCGCCGAAATAGTCGCTGATGCGCTGCAGGAAGCCGTCGCACAGCGCTTCCAGCGGCTGCGGGCACTGCAGGAAAGCAGCGCTGTCGTAAAGCAGCGCCAGTTCGCGGTTCTGGTCCGCCAGCGTGGACGTCTTAATCCGCACCAGGTCCTCGAGGTTGCCGTACAAGGCCTGCAGCCGGTCGGCCATCGCATTGAAACCGAGCGCCAGCTGGCCGAATTCGTTGCTGCTGTCGACTTCCAGCCGGACCGCGAAGTCCTTGTCCTTCATCCGGCCCAGGCCTTCCTGCAGGCGGTTGACCGGAGCGATGATCAGCATGAACATCAGGTAGATGATGCTGACGATGCCGAACAGCGCCATCGCCAGCAGCGCCAGCTGCGAGCCGCGCAGCCAGAAGGTGCGCTGCTCGCTGTCCTGTTCGATCTGGCGCACCAGCGCATCGGCCCGGGCGACGAAACCTTCCGCCTGGCCGCGAAACGCGTCGAATCCCGCCGGTACGGAGGCGCTTTGCGCGCCCAGCGCGAGGGCCGCGGGACGCAACTGGCCCTGCCACAGGCCGCCGATCTGGCGGAACTGGTCCTGGATCTCGGCGCGCGGCGGCAGGAACAGCGGCCGCTGCGGGTCGCCCCGTTCGAGCTGGGCGAGCAGCGCGTCGATCGCGCGGATCTCGCGCGCGGCGCCCGCCTGGCGTGCCGCCGGCTCGCCGCCGAGCGCCAGGGTGAGCCGGTAGCCGTGCATGCGCAAGCTGCCGGTGTCGTTGATGGCGGCGGCGCTGCCCTCCAGCTGCCAGGACAGGAACAGGGTGGCGCCGATCGCCACCAGCGCCATTGCGAGGAATCCGACCAGGGCGCCGACGATCGTGGTCGACAGTTTGGTCGGCGCGGCCGCGGCGGCCGGCGCCGGTCCGGCAGGAGCGGCACCCGCGGCACGCGCCTTGCGCGGCCGCGGCCCAGTCATTGGGGTTTCTGTAAACATTGAAGGCGCCTCCTGCCGGTCGGTTCGAACGCATCTGTTCGCATTCAACAGTGTACGCGCTCCGGGAAGTGTCTGGCGGCGCAGGGATTCGCGCGTCGTCAGGCGCGCGCGGCCGGCAGTGCGCAGGGCGCCAGCGCCTCGCAGGCGTGCGCGATGATGCCGGCGGCCTGGCCTGCATCGAAGTCGGCGTGCAGGCGCTTGCGCACACCCAGCACACTCAGTTCGAAGTGCACATCCGGCGCCAGGCCGTGCCGCGCCAGGCATTTGCGCGCGCAGGCGACCGGGCGGCCATCGATCGCCATGATGGGTTGCGGTCAGTTCAAGGCCAGACTATAGCGGCCCCGCCGGTCCCGAAGTCCTTAACCTGGATCATGGATTTTCAGGGTCGCGCGGTGACAGAATGGATGCATCATCCAAGGAGAGCGCCATGCTGGAAATCGAACTGAACGTGTGCGCGCTGGAAGCACCCGAACCGATGGAGCGCGTGCTCGAAGCACTGTGCGAACTCGCCCCCGAGGACCGGCTCGCCGTGCTGATCGAGCGTGAACCGCATCCGCTGTACCGCATCCTCGATCGCCATGGCTACCGCCACTGCATCACGCAGCGCTACGACTGCCTGTACGACCTGCTGATCTGGCGCGGCCATTGATCCAGCGCGTCCTGAACCTGGAGCGCAGCCCTCCGGCCGTCCTGTCGCTGCGATTTTTCTTCACCGCGCCGCTGTTCGCCATGCTGGCAGGCGCCGTCCTGCTGTGGGATGGCGACGCGGCCTTCGCGTCGCGCTGGTCGCCGGCGGTGCTGGCGACAACCCACTTGCTCACGCTCGGCGTGCTGACGATGGTGATCTGCGGCGCCCTGCTCCAGCTGCTGCCCGTGGTGGCCGGCGTCGCCATCGCTTGCGCGGAACTGAGCGCGCCCATGGTGCACGCGCTGCTGAGCACTGGCGCCCTGCTGCTGGCGGGGGCGTTCTGGCGCTCGGCGCCGCCGCTGTTCGCGTTTGCGCTGCCGCCGCTGGCGCTTGGACTGGCCTGGCTGCTGGTTGCGTGCGGCGCCGGCCTGTGGCGCGCCGCATCCGTGCAGACCGCCCCGATGGTCGCGGCCGTGCGCATGGGAATGGTATCGCTGGCGCCGACGCTGGTCGCCGGCGCCGCCATGGCCGCGGCGCTGGCCTGGGAACTGCCGATGCCGTTCCTGCTACTGACCGACCTGCACGCGATGTGGGGCCTGCTCGGCTGGGTGGGGCTGCTGGTGGCAGGCGTCGCCTGGCAGGTGATCCCGATGTTCCAGGCCACCCCGCTCTACCCGTCCGCGGTATCGCGCACGCTGGTCATCTTCGCGCCGGCCTTGTTGGCCGCCAGCTCGGCCGCGCAGTTGGCCGGACACCCGCTCGCCGCGCCGCTGCGAGCGCTGCTGTTCGGCGTCTTCGCCCTGTTTGCAGTGGCCACGCTGATTCTGCTGGAGCGCCGCAAGCGTCCTGCGCCCGACGCGACCACCCTGTTCTGGCGCCTGTCGATGGCCAGCCTGCTGGCCTGCGCGCTCGCCTGGTATGCGCCGCTCGATGCCGCCGCGCGGCCGCTGCTGCTCGGCGTGCTGTTCCTGCTGGGCTTCGCCGGCTCCGCAGTGAACGGCATGCTGTACAAAATCGTGCCGTTCCTGCTCTGGCACCACTGGCAGGAGAACGGCTTCGGGCGTCCGGTGCCGGGCATCCGGCTGGTGATCCCGGAAGCGCGCGCGGTGGCGCAGTTCCACAGCCACGCGCTGGCCGTTGCGCTGCTGGCGCTGGCGGCGCTGTGGCCGGCCTGGCTGCTGCGCCCTGCGGCGTTCGCGCTGGTCTTGTCCAACCTGTTCCTCGGGCTGAACCTGGTGAGGGCGGTGCGCTGCGGCAGCGGCGGGCGCGCGGCCGGCGCGGAAGCTCCCGTTCGTATAAGATAATGGCTCCAGCCATCAGCGGATGATGAACAGCATGTCAGGAAAACCGTCAGACCACATCGAAGCCCAGGCGGCGCGCGCGCAGCAGGTGGCGCAGCGCGTCCACGCAATCGCACCTTTCCACGTGATGGAAGTGGTGAAGGCGGCCAGCGCACTGGCGCGCAGCGGCGCGGATGTCATCAGCATGAGCGTGGGGGAGCCTGACTTCACCGCGCCCGAGCTGGTGGCGCAGGCGGCGATCGACGCGATCCGCGGCGGCGCAACCCAATACACCGACGCGCTCGGCCTGCCCGCCCTGCGCGAGGCGATCGCGGCGCACTATGCCAGCGCGTTCGGGATCGGCATCGACCCGCGCCGCATCGTCGTCACGGCAGGCGCATCGGCCGGCCTGCTGCTGGCCTGCGCCGCGCTGGTTGGCGAAGGCGACGAGGTATTGATGCCCGATCCCTGCTATCCATGCAACCGGCAATTCGTATCCGCGTTCGGCGGCGCGCCGGTGCTGGTGCCGTCCGGCGCGGAACAGCGTTACCAGCTGACCGCCGGCGACGTCGAACAGCGCTGGGGCAAGCGTACCCGCGGCGTGATCGTCGCGTCGCCGTCGAACCCGACCGGAACCTCGATGACCGGACCCCAGATGCAGCAGATGCTGGCGGCGGTGCGTTCGCGCGGCGGGTTCGCTGTGGTCGATGAGATCTACCAGGGCCTGTCGTACGACCATGCGCCGGTCAGCGCCCTGCACTTCGATCCCGAGGTCATCACCGTCAACAGTTTTTCGAAGTACTTCAACATGACCGGCTGGCGGCTCGGCTGGCTGGTAGTGCCGGAGGACCTGGTGCCGGTCTTCGAAAAGCTCGCGCAGAACCTGTTCATCTGCCCGTCGGCGATCGCCCAGCACGCGGCGCTGGCCTGCTTCCATCCCGATTCGATCGCCGTCTACGAAAGCCGGCGCCACGAGTTCAAGCGCCGCCGCGACTTCCTGGTGCCGCAACTGCGCCAGCTGGGGTTCCAGGTTCCGGTGATGCCCGACGGCGCTTTCTATGTGTATGCGGACATCGCGCAAGTGCCGCACAAGGACCATGGCGACAGCGCCGCGTTCTGCATGGCGGTGCTGCGCGAATCTGCCGTGGCGATCGTGCCGGGCGCAGACTTCGGTTTCGCCGCGCCGCTGCGGCATGTGCGCTTTTCGTACGCGACCGCCTACTCCCGCATCGAAGAAGCGGTGGAACGCCTGCGGCGCCTGTTCGCGTGCTGATCCCGGCTTAACTGCCGTACTGGCGCAGCTTTTCCAGTGCGAGGATCGTCACGTTGCGACCCTGTACCTCGATCAGGCCATGCGCGATCAGGTCCGACAGGATGCGCGAAAAGTGCTCCGGCGTCAGGTTCAGGCGCGACGCCACCAGCGCCTTCGACATCGGCAGCCGGATCAGCGTGCCGTCGAGTGGGGGATCGTCCTTGAGCAGGTAGCCGATCGCGCGCTGGGTGCCCGAATGCAGGCAGTACGATTCCAGGTCGCCCATCAGGCCGTGCATGCGCCGGCTCAGCCCCGCCAGCATCTTGCACGCCAGCGTCGGGTCGCGCGCGATTTCGTCCATCACCGTCGCCTTCGCCACATGCAGCAGCAGGCTGTCTTCCAGCGCCTGGGCCGAGACGATGTACGGCTTCCCCATGAACATGACGGCTTCGCCGAAACTGTGGCGCGGGCCGACCAGTTCGACCACCTTTTCGGCGCCCTGGGCCGACACGAAGGCCAGCTTGACCTGCCCGTAGATCACCACGTGAAAACCGACGCACGGTTCGCCGCGCTGGAAGATCGGCGCCCCGCGCGCGACCCGGATGGTGCTGGTGCCGAGCGCAATCCGATCCAGTTCGGCGCCGCTCATCGCCTCGAACAGCGGCAGCTGCGCGAGGAAGGTTTGCGGTTTGATTCGTTCGACCAGATGGTCCATACGCCCTCAGATGGTACGTGAATAGCGCAGCGGCGCTGGCTGCTGCTCGCGCCCGGCGCCCAGGTAGCGGTCGAACACCATGCACACATTGCGGATCAGCAGGCGCCCTTTCAGGCTCACGCGCAGTCCCTCCGGCTCGATGCTGAGCAGGCCGTCATCGGCCAGCCGGTGCAGCTGCGCCAGTTCGTCCGCGAAATAGCCGGCAAAATCGACGCCGGACGGTAGCGGCACGTCGGCGAACGACAGCGCGAAGTCGCACATCAGGCGCCCGATCACGGTGCGCCGCAGCAGGTCGTCGTCGGACAGGGCGACGCCGCGCCGGATCGGCAGCATGCCTTGGTCGAGCCGTGCGTAATAGCCGGTAATGCTCTTGTCGTTCTGGCTGTAGGTGCCGCCGAATGCGCTGATGCCCGACACGCCGAGCGCCACCATGTCCGCTTCCGCGTGCGTCGAATAGCCCTGGAAATTGCGCTGCAGCTTGCCCTCGCGCTGCGACACCGCCAGGTCGTCGTCCGGTTTGGCGAAATGGTCCATCCCGATGTACACGTAGCCGGCCGCGCCGAGGCGCTCGATGCACAGCGCCAGCATGTCGAGCTTGGCGTCGGGCGTCGGCAGGTCCGCGGTGACGATCAGCTTCTGCGACTTGAACAGATGCGGCATGTGCGCGTAGTTGTAGATGGCGATGCGGTCCGGGTTGGCGGCGACGACTTTCTCCAGCGTCTGCGCCATGGTGATCGCGCTCTGTTTCGGCAGCCCGTAGATCAGGTCGATGCTGATCGAGCGGAAGCCGGCTTCGCGCGCCGCTTCGATTACTTCGACCGTCTGCGCTTCGGGCTGTATGCGGTTGACTGCCTTTTGCACCTCATGGTCGAAATCCTGCACGCCCAGGCTGATGCGGTTGAAGCCCTGGCGGCGCAAGGTGCGGATCCGGTCCGGCGTGACGGTGCGCGGGTCGACCTCGACCGAGTATTCGCCGGCCGCATCGGGGGCGAACTCGAACCAATGGCGCAGGCAGTCCAGCAGCTCGTCCATCTGGTCGTCGGAGAGGTAGGTCGGGGTGCCGCCGCCGAAGTGCAGCTGTTCGACCCGGTTCATGCCGGCCAGCAGCCGGCCCTGCATCGCGATTTCGCGCTTGAGGTAATCGAGGTAGACCACTGCCTTCTCGCGGTCCTGCGTGATGATCTTGTTGCAGGCGCAGTAGTAGCACAGCGACTCGCAGAACGGGATGTGGACGTACAGCGACAACCCACGCGGTTCGCCGCGCCGGGCCACTCGCGCGACGGCGTCCTGGAAGTCGGCGGCCGAAAAGTCGGCGCTGAAGCGGTCGGCGGTCGGATAGGACGTGTAGCGCGGGCCCATCTGATTGAGCTTGCGGATCAGGGCGGCGTCGAATTCGACCGATGGCACGATCGCGATGACGGAGGCTGGTGTGGACATTTTTTTTACTCCCTGCAGGATGCGAAATCAATGATGCAAATCATGGATATCATCATATCCGGCCGGGCTAGCCGCCAGCGTGCGCAGACGATCTAGGCAGCGTAGTCAGTTCTGACTAGCTGGCCGGCGGGTTTTCGGATGTAGTAGTGCCAGGTGATCGCGATGCAGCTGGCGTAGAAGGCGGCGAAGCACCACAGCGCGAACCCCGGGCCGCCGGTCAGCGCGATCGAGGAGCCCAGGCTCTTCGGGATAAAGAAGGCGCCATACGCGGCCAGCGCGGAACTGAAGCCCAGCACCGCCGCGCTCTCCTTGCCGCCCTCGCCCTTGAAAATCAACGGGATCATGCGTTCCGTCCCGGCGCTGGCGCAGCCGGCGCCGCCAAACAGCAGCACCGACATGCAGAAGAATCCGGCCAGGCTGCCGCCGGCATCGCCCTGCGGAAGAAAATGCAGCAGGCCCAGCACCGCGCCGGCCATCAGGCAGAACGCGCCGAGCATGACGCGTGCGGCGCCCGTCCGGTTGGCCAGGCCGGCGCCCGCCGCGCGCGCCAGCACGCCGGCCAGCGGCCCGATGAAGGCCCAGGCCAGCGGATCGGCGGCAGCAAATTCGGTCTTGAGCAGCAGCGGGAAGGCAGCGGCGTAGCCGAGGAATGAGCCGAGCGCGCCGCTGCACAGCCAGCACATGATCCAGTTGTGCTTGCGCCGGAAGATGACGGATTGCTCGGCGAACGAGGCCCCCGGCAGCGCCGGCTCGCGCATCCCGAACCACGCGCACAGCACGCCGATCAGGATGAACGGAACCCAGATGAAGCCGGCATTCTGCAGCCAGAGCTGGCGCGTGGCCCCGCCCTCAAGCCAGGCTTGGGGCGGGCCGCCGGCCGCGCCGAATACGGCCGCCGAAATCGCCAGCGGCGCCACCACCTGCGCCAGCGGCGCGCCGAGCGCGCCCAGCCCCGCATCGAGCCCGCGCACACCCGACGCAGCCAGGTTGCCGCCGCCTACGCCGCACAGCAGGGCCAGCGCCAGCATGGTCGGGTAGCCGGTGGCCGGGTCCTGCACGGCAAAGCCGATGCCGAGCGCGGGCGCCAGCAGCGCGGCGGTCGAGACCGCGGTCCATTTGCGTCCGCCGAAAATCGGCACCATGAACGCGCAGAACAAGCGCAACGTGGCGCCCGCCAGGCCGGGCAAAGCGGTCAGCCAGAACAGCTGGTTGGTACTGTAGTCGAAGCCGGCCGCGGGCAGGTGCACGACCAGCACGCTCCACACCATCCACATCGCGAATGCCAGCAGCAAGGCGGCGCCGGGAATCGAGCGGCTGCGGCCGACGCCGGCGCCGGCCGGCGCGGCAAGGTGTTTTGTTCGAATTGCCACGACACCTCTCCAAGGACGCCAGAACCGATGACGCCAGCGTACGCGGACGGGCGCGGCGGCACTATCGGCAGGAGGGGCGGCAGGGGAAGGCAATCGGGCTAGCGGACCTTGGCCGAAATGGCTAGGCCGCTTGGGCGGGCTAGCCCGCCACCGGCACGCGCGGGTGGATGCGCACCGGACTGGTCTTGGGCGCAGCCGGCCTGGTATTGGGCAGCATGTCGGCCAGGGTCACGCCGTCGAGCACTTTCAGGTAGGCCGCGGTGGCCGCGCCCAGCACGCCCTTCAGCGCGCACGACGAGGAGTAGGCGCAGCCGACGTTGTCCGGATCGAAGCATTCGGCCATGTAGAAATCGGTCTCGGTGTTGCGCACCACTTCGCCGATGTTGATGTCGGCCGGCTCGCGCTTCAGGCGCATGCCGCCGTTGCGGCCACGCACGGTGTCGACCATGCCGGTCACGCCGAGCTGGTGGACCACCTTCATCAGGTGGTTCTTCGAGATCCCGTGCAGTTCGGCGATGTCCTGGATGGTCACCAGCCGGTCCCGGTTCAGCCCCAGGAAAATCAGGGTGCGCAAGGCGTAATCGGTATAGGAGGTCAGTCTCATTGCGTTTTCTGGTCCACGTGACGCCGGCGCGCAACGGTGTCGCCGCGCCAGCCCTGATGAATGAGTATCGAGTATACATGTTTAAGGCCACTCCGGGTCGGCCCCACCGATTAAAGATGTAAATTACTTGCATCTTTTAAATAAGGTACTTAGAATGCATCTTTAACAGCTCAAGCGCTGTGCACCACCGCCGCAGTTTTCACCAACAATAAGGAATCCCATCATGCATGCCACGCGCAAACTCTGGACCTGGCTCGGCATTATCTGCGCCCTGTCCTTTGCCGTTCTCGGCTGGGTCGGAAAAGAAATCTACCTGACCGCTCCCCCGATCCCGCAACTCATCGCCGGCAGCAACGGCACGGTGCTGTTTTCGAAGGGCCAGGTCCAACTCGGCCAGGAAGCATGGCTGGCGGCCGGCGGCCAGCAGCTCGGTTCGGTCTGGGGCCACGGCAGCTATGTCGCCCCCGACTGGTCGGCCGACTGGCTGCACCGCGAAGCGCTGGCGCTGCGCGCCATCTGGGCCGAGCGCGAATTCGGCAAGCCGTTCGGCACCCTCACGGTCGGCCAGCAGGCCGACCTGAACGGCCGCCTCAAGCAGGAAATGCGGCACAACAGCTATGACGCCGCGACCGGCGCCATCACCTTGTCGCCCGATCGCGCCGAAGCGGTGCGCCAGGTCGCGCTGCACTACACCAGCCTGTTCGGCAATGACGCCACGCTCGACAAACTGCGCGAACAGTATGCGATGAACTCCGGTTCGCTGACCGGCGCGGACCTTGCGGCGCTTCCCGCATTCATTTTCTGGTCCTCCTGGTCGGCCACCACCGACCGTCCCGGCTCGACCGACTTGAGCTACACCAGCAACTGGCCGCACGAACCGCTGGTCGGCAATACGCCAACCACCGGCGCCGGCATGTGGTCGATCGCCAGCATCATCTTCATGATCGCCGCGATCGCCGGCATGATCTTCTACCACTCGACCCACAAGGAAGAAGACGATCCGGCCCCGCCCAAGGAAGACCCGCTGTTCAGCCTGAAACCGACGCCGTCGATGAAGGCCACCTTCAAGTACTTCTATGTCGTCATCGCGCTGATCCTGGTGCAGGTCGGCATGGGCGCCATCACCGCCCACTATGCGGTCGAAGGCCACAGCTTCTTCGGTTTCCCGCTGGCGCAGATCCTGCCATTTACCGTCAGCCGCACCATCCACACCCAGTTCGCGGTGTTGTGGATCGCCACCGCCTGGCTGGCCACCGGCCTGTACATCGCCCCCGCCATTTCGGGCCACGAGCCGAAATACCAGAAGCTCGGCGTCGACGTGCTGTTCTACGCGCTGCTGTTCATCGTCGCCGGTTCGACCGCGTTCGGCTGGCTCGGCACCTTGCAGCACATGGGTAACAGCTTCGCCTTCTGGATCGGCAACCAGGGCCTGGAATTTACCAGCATGGGCCGCATCTGGCAGGTCTTGCTGTTCATCGGCCTGCTGTTCTGGGTCACCCTGCTCGGCCGCGGCTTGCTGCCGGCCTTGAAGAAACCATCCGAAAGCCGCGGCCTGATCGCCATGGTGTTCCTGTCGGCGATGTGCATCGGCGGCTTCTACGCCACCTCGCTGACCTGGGGCCCGCACACTCACTATTCGATGATCGAGTACTGGCGCTGGTGGCTGGTGCACTTGTGGGTCGAAGGCTTCTTCGAGGTGTTTGCCACCGCCGTCATCGCACTGCTGTTCACCCGTCTTGGCCTGATTCGCGCCACGACCGCCAACACCGCCATCGTGTTGGAAACCATCGTGTTCCTGTTCGGCGGCATTCTCGGCACCCTGCACCACCTGTACTTCACCGGCACCCCGACCTTCGTGATCGCCATCGGCGCGATGTTCTCCGCGCTGGAAGTGGTACCGCTGGCGATGATCGGCGTGGAAGCCTTCCGCAACTACCAGCGCTCGAAAGCGGCGCCCTGGGTGCAAGCGTACAAGTGGTCGATCCTGTGCTTCATCGCTGTCGGTTTCTGGAACGTGGTCGGCGCCGGCCTGATGGGCTTCACGATCAACACCCCGATCGCGCTGTACTACATGCAGGGCCTGAACTTTACCGCCGCGCACGGCCACGCCGCGCTGTTCGGTGTGTACGGCATGCTCGGCATCGGCCTGATGCTGTTCTGCCTGCGCGGCCTGTCAGAGCGCGCCGCCTGGTCCGACAAGCTGCTCGCGCCGATGTTCTGGTCGCTCAATATCGGCCTGGCGATGATGGTGTTCATCTCGCTGATACCGGCCGGTATCTACCAGGCCTGGGCCAGCGTCACCAAGGGGATGTGGTACGCGCGTTCGCCGGAAATTGTCCATTCGGACCTGATGACGACGCTGGTCTGGCTGCGGGTGCCGGGCGACATCGTGTTCTCGGTCGGCGTGCTGTTCCTGGCACTGTTCGCCTGGCGCCTGCTGGCAGGCGCCAGGCGCGGCAAGCCGGCGCTGGTGCCGGTGGCCGCCGCCCGTCGCGCCTGATCGGCTAGTCCACAAGGCGGGGCCGCGCGCCCCGCCTTGCCATTTACGTCAATAATGAGGAGAATTACCATGGCTCATGATTGTTCTGCTGCCATCAGCACCACCAACGTGTATGAATTCGACGCCCGTGGCGTCGCCAAGCGCTTCCGCCATGCCGCCATTTTCGGCGCGCTCAATGCGCTCGAGCCAGGCGAGACGATGCGTTTCTGTAATGACCATAATCCGCTGCCCTTGCTGGCGCAGATCGAGCAGTACTTCGGTCCGCACATCAAGGTCAGCTATGTTGCGCGCGAACCTGGCGAGGTCGTCATCGACTTCCTTGTATCGACCTGAAAGGCCGTCGTCGTTGGACTACTACACCCTCAAGCATTTCCACATGGGCTGCGCTGCCGTCAGCGGTAGCCTGTTCCTGGTGCGCGGCGTCTGGATGCTGCGCGCCTCGCCGCAACTGCAACAGCGCTGGGTGCGCATCGCGCCGCACCTGGTCGACACCTTGCTGCTCGCCAGCGCCATCACCCTGGCCGTGTGGAGCGGCCAATATCCCTTCGCCCAGAGCTGGCTGACCGCCAAGCTGGCCGCCCTGTTCGGCTATATATTTCTCGGCGCCATCGCCCTCAAGCACGGCCGCACGAAGCGCGTGCGCGCCTGCGCATTCATCGGCGCGCTGGCCCTGTTCGGCTACATCGTCGCGGTCGCCCTGAGCAAGCATCCGATGCCGTTCGGCGGCTGAGAATTAACTTGAATCAAGCATTTTAGAAACATTCCACGCATGCGTTGACGCTACTACATTTAGTCACTAACCTCATTGCAAACACCACAGGTAGTGTTTGCAACTGGAGGCACAATGACTGCATCAAGCAATTTCCCCACTCCCGGCATCATCAAGCGCGACGGCGCCGAAAGGCCGTTCGACGCCGCCAAGATCGACTCGGCGCTGCTGCGCGCCGGCCAGGTCCACGAAGAATACGGCACCACCGAGGCGGCCCGGCTGGGCGCCCTGGTGCTGGCCCACCCGGCGCTCAAGCGCTGCGGTGCGGCGCTGCATATCGACCAGATCCAGGACGCGGTCGAATCGGTCTTGTATGAAGCCGGCTACCGCGCCACGCTGCGCGCCTTCATCGTCTACCGCGAGCAGCATAACGCGCTGCGGCGCGAACGCGGCAACAAGATCGACGTCGAATCGTCGATCAACGAATACCTCGACCAGCGCGACTGGCGGGTCAACGCGAATGCCAACCAGGGCTATTCGCTGGGCGGGCTGATCCTGAACGTGTCGGGCAAGGTGATCGCCAACTACTGGCTCAACCATGTGTATCCGCCCGAAATCGACGCGGCCCACCGCGACGCCGACCTGCACATCCACGACCTCGACATGCTGGCCGGCTACTGCGCCGGCTGGTCGCTGCGCATGCTGCTGCACGAAGGCCTGAACGGGGTGCCCGGCAAGGTCGAAGCGGGGCCGCCGAAGCACATGTCCAGCGCGGTCGGCCAGATCGTCAATTTTCTCGGCACCTTGCAAAACGAATGGGCGGGCGCGCAAGCCTTCAGCTCGTTCGACACCTACATGGCCCCCTACATCCGCAAGGACAGCCTCGATTACGACAGCGTGCGCCAGTCGATCCAGGAGCTGATCTACAACCTGAACGTGCCGTCGCGCTGGGGCACCCAGACCCCGTTCACCAACCTCACCTTCGACTGGGTCTGTCCGGAAGACCTGCGTGCCGAAGTGCCCGTTATCGCCGGCCAGGAAATGCCGTTCACTTACGGCGAGCTGCAAGCCGAAATGGACATGATCAACCGAGCCTACATCGACGTGATGATGGCCGGCGATGCCAAGGGCCGGGTGTTCACCTTCCCGATCCCGACCTACAACATCACCGCCGACTTCGCCTGGGACACCCCGAACGCAGATGCGCTGTTCGAGATGACCGCCCGCTACGGCTTGCCCTACTTCCAGAATTTCATCAACTCCGAACTGAAGCCGAACATGATCCGCTCGATGTGCTGCCGGCTCCAGCTGGACCTGCGCGAGCTGCTCAAGCGCGGCAATGGCCTGTTCGGTTCCGCCGAGCAGACCGGCTCGCTCGGCGTGGTAACCATCAACTGCGCGCGCCTGGGCTATCTGGCGCGGGGCGACGAGGCCGCGTTGCTGCTGCGCCTGGACCGCCTGCTCGAACTCGGCAAGGACAGCCTGGAAATCAAGCGCAAGGTGATCCAGCGCCACATGGACAACGGCCTGTTCCCGTACACCAAACGCTACCTGGGCACCCTGCGCAATCACTTCTCCACGCTGGGCGTGAACGGCATCAACGAAATGATCCGCAATTTCAGCGACGGCGAACACGACATCACCAGCGCGTGGGGCCATGCTTTCGCGCTGCGCCTGCTCGACCATGTGCGCGCGCGCATGCTCGAGTTCCAGGAGCAGACCGGCCACATGTACAACCTCGAAGCGACGCCGGCCGAAGGCACGACCTACCGCTTCGCCAAGGAGGACAAGAAGCGCTTTGGCAACGCGATCCTGCAGGCCGGCACCGCCGACATGCCCTACTACACCAACTCCTCGCAGCTGCCGGTCGGCTTCACCGACGACCCGTTCGAGGCGCTCGAGCGGCAGGATCCGCTGCAACGCAAGTACACCGGCGGCACGGTGCTCCACCTGTACATGACCGAACCGCTGTCCTCCGCCGACGCCTGCCGCGAGCTGGTGCGCCGTTCGCTGGGCCGCTTCAAGCTGCCCTACATCACCGTCACGCCGACCTTTTCGATCTGCCCGCGCCACGGCTACCTGGGCGGCCGTCACGAGTTTTGTCCGAAATGCGATGAGGAACTGATCGCACGCAAGCAGCGCGCCGCTGCCAGCACCACCCCGAGTACTTCCACCTCCACCAAGGAGCACGCATGAACCACCCCGCCGGCAACGCCCTCACCCTGTCCGCGCTTCCGCCATTGCTGACCGACGCCGAACGCCAACCCTGCGAGATCTGGACCCGCGTGATGGGCTACCACCGGCCGGTGTCGTCCTTCAACATCGGCAAGAAGGGCGAATTCCACGAGCGCACCTATTTCAGCGAGGCCAGCGCGGCGCTGGAGAGCTGAGGTGGCGGCACGCCAGCTGAAAGTCGGCGGCGTCACCGCCTTCAGCGCCACCGACTATCCGGGCAAGCTGGCCGCCGTGGTATTCGTCCAGGGCTGCCCGTGGCGCTGCCGCTATTGCCACAATCCGCACCTGCAGCAACGCGGCGCGCCCGCCGGACTCGAATGGGAGGCGGTGCTCGACCTGCTGCGCCGTCGCACCGGGCTGGTCGACGCCGTCGTGTTCAGCGGCGGCGAACCGACCACCGACCCGGCGCTGGCGCGCGCCATCGCCGAAGTCAGGGCGATGGGCTTCGCCATCGGGCTGCATACCGCCTGCGTCTACCCGCGCCGGCTGGCGGCGGTGCTGCCGCTGGTCGACTGGGTCGGCTTCGACATCAAGGCGCCGTTCGCGCACTACCAGCGGATCACCGGGGTGGCCGGGAGCGGCAGCCAGGCGCGCGACTGCGCCCGGCTGATCCTCGCCAGCGGCGTCGATTACGAATGCCGCACCACCATCCACCCGACACTACTGGCGCCGAACGAAATGAGGGAACTGGCCGCCACCCTGGCGGGCCTGGGCGTGCGGAACTATGCGCTGCAGGTGTTCCGCGCGCAGGGCTGCGCCGACACCCTGCTCAATGCCGCGGCCACCGCCGCTTATCCGGACCAGGCCACGCTCGACGCGGTCGGCGGCCTGTTCGACCGCTTCACCCTGCGGCGCGGCTGATGGGCCCGGCATATGCCATAGGGACTAGTTGCCTACCTACATTGCCTGCCGCGTCCGGCACTACGGGCAATATCAAAGCGCCACGCGCCGACGTAAGCTGTTCACTAATGGCAGCGCTGCGGCCGTCTGCCGCCGCACCTCGGCTTCACACTGAATTTATTACCTGTCCAAGGGGATTTGAATGAAACGTTCGCGCATATCACTGGTCGCCACCTTCTTCGCCGGCGCCCTCGCGCTCGGTCTGGCCGCCGGCACCGCCGCCGGCCCTGCCGCGCCGTCGGCCAAGGCCAAGGCAGACGGCGACTTCGGCCCGCCGCAAGGCGCGCCGATCCAGGCGATCCTGACCAGCCCGCCATTCGTACCGCCTCCGATCAAGCGCAAGTTTCCGGCCAAGGTCATCGTCAACCTCGAAGTCGTCGAGAAGGACATGCAGATCTCGGAAGGGGTCAGTTACACCTTCTGGACCTTCGGCGGCACGGTGCCCGGCAGCTTCATCCGCGTGCGCCAGGGCGACACGGTCGAGTTCCACCTGAAGAACCATCCGAGCAGCAAGATGCCGCACAATATCGACTTGCACGGCGTGACCGGCCCCGGCGGCGGCGCCGCATCCAGCTTCACCGCGCCCGGCCACGAATCGCAATTCACCTTCAAGGCCCTCAACGAAGGCATCTACGTCTACCATTGCGCCACGGCGCCGGTAGGCATGCACGTGGCCAACGGCATGTATGGGCTGATCCTGGTCGAACCGCCGGAAGGCCTGTCCAAGGTCGACCATGAATACTATGTGATGCAGGGCGACTTCTACACCGCCGGCAAGTATCGCGAAAAAGGCCTGCAGGCCTTCGACATGGAAAAGGCGATCGACGAAAAGCCGACCTACGTGCTGTTCAACGGCGCGGAAGGCGCGCTGACCGGCGACAAGGCGCTCACCGCCAAGACCAACGAAACGGTGCGCCTGTTCATCGGCAACGGCGGTCCCAACCTGGTATCGAGCTTCCACGTGATCGGCGCCATCTTCGACAAGGTGCGCTTCGAAGGCGGCAGCAACTTCCAGAAGAACGTCCAGACCACGCTGATCCCGTCCGGCGGCGCTGCCGTCGTCGAATACCGCACCAAGGTTCCCGGCAGCTACGTGATAGTCGACCATTCGATCTTCCGCGCTTTCAACAAGGGCGCGCTGGCGATCATGAAGGTCGAGGGCCCGGAAAACAAGCAGGTGTATTCGGGCAAGGAAGTCGACTCGGTCTACCTCGGCGACCGCGCCGCGCCCAACCTGGCCGCGGTAGCGCGTGCCACCGCCAACGCCGCCGGCGGCACCCTGACCTTGCAGGACCAGGTCGGCGCCGGCAAGGCGCTGTTCAACGGCACCTGCTCGGTCTGCCACCAGGCGAACGGCGCCGGCTTGCCGGGCGTGTTTCCGCCGCTGGCAGGATCGGACTACCTGAATGCCGATCCGCGCCGCGCCGCGGCCGTGATCATGCATGGCTTGTCGGGCAAGCTCACCGTCAACGGCAAGGAATACGACTCGGTGATGCCGCCGATGAACCAGCTCAACGACGACGAAGTGGCCAACATCCTGACCTACGTGCTCAACAGCTGGGGCAACAAGGGCGGACAGGTGAACACCAAGGACGTCAAGGCGATCCGCGCCCTGCCCGTCAAAGTGTCGGCGCCGGCCCATTAAGCGCCTGCCATGAAAAGCCATGCGTCCCGGCTGGTGATGACCGCCGCGCTCGCGCTCGGCGCGCCGCCCGGCGCCGGCGCGGCCGCACCGGCGCCGTACGTGACGATCCCGGCCGGCACGCTGACCAGCGTGCTGTCGGGCGGCAGCGCGGCCGACATCGCGCTGCCGATCGGCGCCTTCGCGCTACGCACGGTGCCGGTCACCAATCGCGAATTCATCGCGTTCACCGCCGCGCATCCCGAATGGCGGCGCGGCCAGGCGCCGGCCGTGTTCGCCGACGAAAGCTATCTGCACCAGCAACCCGCAGAGCCGATGGCGGCCGACTTCGCCGGGCGCCCGGTCACCAGCGTCAGCTGGTTCGCCGCGCAGGCGTTTTGCGAGGCAGAAGGTGCGCGCCTGCCCACCTGGTACGAGTGGGAATACGTCGCCGCGGCCGACGCCACGCGCAGCGATGCGCGGCGCGATCCGGCCTGGCGCGCCCGCATCCTGGGCTGGTACGGACAATCCTCGCGCAACGCGCCGGCCGCGGTCGGCGGTCCGCCCAACCTGTACGGCGTGCGCGACATGCACGGCCTGATCTGGGAATGGGTGGACGACTTCAACGCCCTGCTGGTCAGCGCCGACAGCCGCAGCCAGGGCGACCCGGACCAGCTGCAGTTCTGCGGCGCCGGGGCGATCAGCCTGCAGGACCGCGAGAACTACGCAGTCCTGATGCGCGTCGCGCTGCTCTCTTCGCTGCGCGGCGCCGACACCACCGACAACCTGGGATTTCGCTGTGCCCGATCCCTCACCAAGGAAAAACAATGAAACCATCACTCATGCGCCGGCTGCGTCCGGCCCTGTTCGCTACGCTGATCGCCAGCTGCATCGCATTGCCCGCCGCCGCGCGCGCCCCAGGCGATGCCACCGCGCCGCTGCCGGGCAACTCAGTATACCGGATCGGCGCCACCCTGCTCGACCAGCAGGGCCAGCCTTTCACGCTCGCCGCCCGGCGCGGCCATCCGGTACTGGTGAGCATGTTCTACAACTCCTGCCAGTTCGTCTGCCCGATGCTGATCGACACCGCCCGCATGACGACGGAAGGACTCAGCGCGCAGGAAAAGGCCGAGCTGTCCACGCTGCTGATCACTTTCGACCCCGCGCGCGATGACGTCAAGGCGCTCAAGGCGGTGGCCGAGCAGCGCGGGCTCGACCCGGCCGGCTGGACCCTGGCGCGCACCGACGCGGCCAGTGTGCGCAAGATCGCGGCGGCGCTCGATATCCAGTACCGCCTGCTGTCGAACGGCGAATACAACCATACCACCGTGCTGGTGCTGCTCGACCGCGACGGCAACGTGGTCGGCCGGTCGAAAAAGATGGGCGCAGCCGATCCGGCCTTCGTCAAGCTGATCCACAGCACGATTGCCGCCGGCAAGCGCGGCAGTTAGCCGCCTCACACCGCGGCCCGGCCGGGCGCAGGCATGCGGTGCTGGCGACGCCGCGCCAGTCCCATCGCACGCTCCAGTCGCTTTGATGTGCATCAAAGACTCCGGATCAGCGAGCGAACAGACTGTATGCTCGTTTTAGCAACGCGCGTGTACGCGCGTCGTCTTTTCCCGCAGCGGAGGAATCATGTTCAAACGTATTCTGTTGCCGACGGACGGCTCCGAGCCATCCCAGCGCGCGATCCTGGCCGGGATCAATTTCGCGAAAGACCTGGGCGCCGAAGTGGTCGGCCTGACCGTCATTCCCAAATTCCACACCTTCACTTACAAGACGGAAATGCTGGAGGAAACCAAGGAGGAATACACGGTCGACAGCCAGCAGCGCGCGGCCAAGCACCTCGAATTTATTGCCGAGGCGGCGCGCGACGCCGGCGTCGGCTGCCGCACCGAAGTGGCCGTCTCCGACGATCCCTGGCAGATGATCATCTCGACCGCGCGCGACCGCCAGTGCGACCTGATCGTGATGGGCTCGCACGGGCGCCGCGGGGTCCAGGGCGTGCTGCTGGGCAGCGAGACCCAGAAGGTGCTGGTCCACAGCGGCCTGCCGGTGCTGGTGTATCGCTAGGAGCGGTTCATGTTCAAGAAAATCCTGGTGCCCACCGACGGCTCGCCGCTGTCCGAGCAGGCCGCCGCGACCGCGGTCGAATTCGCCCGTGCCCATCAGGGCGAGCTGGTGGCGATTTCGATCG
Organism: Pseudomonadota bacterium; assembly: GCA_046728335.1. Taxonomy (GTDB): domain Bacteria; phylum Pseudomonadota; class Gammaproteobacteria; order Burkholderiales; family Burkholderiaceae_D; genus JAFCUW01. Next base: position 68,223 of record JBKPEJ010000012.1, read on the forward strand.
CCCAGCCCTATCCCTCGATGGCCGCCGAGGCGGCAGTGGTGATGGACATGCAGACCGAAAGCCAGCTGGTGCTCGACCTGGCCCAGCAAAACGTCGACAAGGTGGAGGCGATGGCCACGGCGGCCGGAGTCGCTTGCAAGACCATCATCGCGCTGGCCTTCGTTCCCCACGAAGAAATCATCAAGGCGGCGCGCGACAACCAGTGCGACGTGATCTTCATGGCCTCGCATGGCCGGCGCGGCGTGAGCAGGCTGCTGGCCGGCAGCGTGACCCAAAACGTGCTGGTGTACTCGGCCATCCCGGTGCTGGTGCTGCGGCCCGGATTGGCGCCCTGAGGCAGGCCAGCGCGGCCAGGCTGGCGGCGAATCGATCGAATTTGACGTGCATCAAAGAGCGTGCGGCATGGCCAGGATCACACTTGGAGCGGGCCGGCGAAGCATGGCCAGTGCCCGCTTTTGCAAGAGGTTTGATCATGAAATTCAGTTCTATCCCCTGGATGGCCCGGAATGTTTCCGGGATGATGAATGAGGCGAGACGCTCGATGACTGAACAGATGGAACGCTTGTCGCATACTCCGGACGACCAGTTTGCCGATGGCTTCAACGCCCTGGTCGCCGACATGGAAGCGAGCTTCCGGGACGAAGAATCCGTGATGGAAGCACTCAACTACCCGGCGCTGCGCAGCCACCGCGAGCAACACGCACGCGCGCTCAGCGCCCTGCACCATGCACAGCCGCAAATCGAAGGGGGCGATATCGGCCTCGGGCGCGAAGCGCTCGAACTGCTGCCGAACTGGCTGCTGCTGCACCGCTCAACGATGGACCTTGCACTGGCGTCCGCCACCCGGCCGCCCGTCAGCCGTGCCCGCCGGCATCATCCCGCCGACATCGCAGGCGCAACGTCCGCACGCCATGCCCGTTACCAAAGGGGACAAGCCCGTGTTTAAACATATTCTCGTGCCGACCGACGGTTCGCCAGCCGCCGGTCCGGCAATCGAAGCCAGCCTCCGGTTTGCCAAGCAGACCGGAGCGCGCATTACCGCCCTGCACGTGATGCCGGTGCTGCACATGTTCACCTACGAACCCGGGGTGACCGAATCGGTGCACGACGAGGTCAGGAAGGACCGCGAGCTGCACTCGAAAAAATTCCTCGAACAGTTGGAACAGCAGGCGGCGGCGGCCGGCGTGCCCTGCACCACCATGCTGGTCACTTCCGACTTTCCGTTCGAGGCGATCATCGCCGCGGCGCGCAGCGCCAACTGCGACCTGATCGCGATGGCGTCGCACGGGCGCAAGGGCATCCGCGGCATGCTGCTCGGCAGCGAAACCCAGAAGGTGCTCACGCACAGCACCATCCCGGTGCTGGTGTTCCGCGGCCCGGAAAATCCCGCGGCCAGGCAGGAGCCTTTCCTGAGCTGAGCTAAGCTGCGGCCAGCTCGGTGTGGCCGAAGCCTTTTGAGTAATCCAGGATCGAAATCACCTGCGGCGTGATCTTCAGGAAGGCGATGTCGCTTGCCTGCGCCGCGTCGCCCCACTCCGCGATTTGGGGAAAGCGCTTGAGCAGGCAGCTGCGCGCGGCATCGGCGCCGGCGCCCTCTTCCAGGATGCCGGCCAGCGCGCTCATCGACAGGCCCTGGATCTCGCGCCAGTCCTGGTACGGCAGATTGATCGTCAGCGACACCTTGTTCGAGTAGCGGACATTCGCTGCCTTCTGGCTGTGCTTGCCGATTCCCACGTACAGGTTCATGCCGTCGTGCGCAAAGCTGACCGTGGTCGCCTGCGGATAGCCGTCCGGCCGCAAGGTGGCCAGGGTCAGGTCGCTGGCGTTGTCGAGAACATGCAGCACGAAATCCTTGAATGACTGGTCCATATCCCCTCCTGCGCGAATGACTCAGCGTTCGATGATAGGAGTGTCGTGCGCCCATCGACTTTGATGCACATCAAGGTATTTTCAAAGGCGGATCAATACACTGATTTATCACCTCATCTGGAGTCTCAATGCCCATTCCCCTGTCCGCCAAGGCGATCCTGGCCATCAACGCCGGCTCGTCGAACATCAAGCTCGCCCTGTTCCAGCCTGGCCATACGCCGGAACGCGTCTTCGAGGGTTGCGTGGACGGTATCGGCACCGGCAGCGGTTGCTTCAGTATGTTCGGCGCCACCGCCGGCGAAACCTTCTCGCGTCATTTCGGCATTCCGGAACGCTTCAACGCGGCGCAGGTGCTGATGGATTGGCTCGCGGAACGGATCGATCCGGAATCGCTTGGCGCAATCGGGCACCGGGTGGTGCATGGCGGACCGGCGTATTGGGAGCCGCAGGCGTTGACAGTGGCGATGCGGCAGGATCTGCAAAAGCTCAGCTCATTCGATCCGGAGCATTTGCCGCTGGAACTGTTGATGATCGACTCGCTGCACTTGCGCTTTCCGGCGGTGCCGCAGATCGCCTGTTTCGATACAGCCTTCCACCACACCATGCCGCGCGTCGCCCGTCTCATTCCGATCCCGCGGCGCTACGAGGCGCACGGTGTGCGGCGCTACGGTTTTCACGGCTTGTCGTGTGCTTTCCTGCTCGACGAACTCGAACGGCTCGCCGGCAGGCCAGCGGCGCGCGGGCGCGTGATCCTCGCCCATCTCGGCGGGGGCGCCAGCATCACCGCTGTGCGCGAGGGCAAAAGTGTCGACACCAGCATGGGCCTGACGCCGGCCAGCGGCCTGCCGATGGCCAGCCGCTCCGGCGACCTCGACCCGGGACTGGCGTGGTACCTGGCGCGCACCGAACAGATGAACGCGGCCCAATTCAATCACATGGTCAACCACGACTCGGGCCTGCTGGGCATTTCGGAAACCAGCGGCGACATGCGCGCGCTACTGGCGGCGCAGGAAGAGGACACGCGCGCGGCCGAAGCGGTTGCAGTGTTCTGCTACCAGGCCAGGAAGACGGTGTGCGCGATGGCCGGCGCATTGGAAGGCGTCGACACCCTGGTGTTCTCCGGGGGCATCGGCGAACACACGCCGGAGGTACGGGCCCGGATCTGCCAGGGCCTCGGGTTTCTCGGCATCGAGCTCGACCCGGAACGCAACGCGCAGGACGCGCCGGTCATCTCGTCGGAGACCAGCGCGGTCAGGGTGCGCGTGATCCACACCGACGAACAGCTGATCATCGCCCAACATACGCGCCGCGTCCTGCAACGGAACAGCGCATGAGCGGCGACCAGCTGGGCATTGGGCAGGACGCGGCCTCGCCCGCATTGCTGCACAAGATGCACGCTTACTGGCAGGCGGCGAACTACCTGTCGGTCGGCCAAATCTACCTGCAGGATAATCCCCTGCTGGCCGAGCCGCTCGAACGCCGGCACGTCAAGGCCCGCCTGCTCGGGCATTGGGGGACGACGCCGGGACTCAATTTCATCTACGTCCACCTGAACCGCGTGATCAAGACACATGACCTGTCGGTGCTGTATGTCGCCGGCCCGGGCCATGGTGGCCCCGGCCTGGTGGCGAACGCCTATCTCGAAGGCACCTACAGCGAAACCTATCCCGCGGTTGGACAGGACGCCGAAGGCATGCGGCGGCTGTTCAAGCAGTTTTCCTTCCCTGGCGGAATTCCGAGTCACGCCGCACCAGAAACCCCGGGATCGATCCATGAAGGCGGCGAACTGGGTTATTCGCTGTCGCACGCATTCGGGGCGGCCTTCGACAATCCGGACCTGCTGGTTGCCTGCGTGGTCGGCGATGGTGAGGCCGAGACCGGCCCGCTGGCGACCGCCTGGCATTCCAACAAATTCCTCAATCCTGTGATCGACGGCGCCGTGCTGCCGATCCTGCACCTGAACGGTTACAAGATCGCCGGCCCGACGGTGCTGGCGCGCATTCCCCGCCATGAACTGGCCGCGCTGATTCGCGGCTACGGCTACGAGCCGTTTTTCGTCGAGGGCGACGATCCCGCCGCGATGCACCGGCTGATGGCCGACACACTGGACGCGGTGATCGCCAGCATCCGGCACATCCAGCACAACGCGCGTGTGCATGGCTTCACCACACGCCCGTGCTGGCCGATGATCATCCTGCGTTCGCCGAAGGGCTGGACCGGACCGGCGCTGGTGGATGGCAAGCGCGCCGAGGGGAGCTTTCGCGCGCACCAGGTGCCGATCGCCGACATGGACCGCCCGGGCCATGTGGCGTTGCTCGAGCAATGGCTGGGCAGCTACCGGCCGCAAGACCTGTTCGACCAGCATGGCAAGTTGCGTGCAGACCTGGCCGAGCTGGCGCCGGCCGGCACACGGCGGATGAGCGCGAACCCGGTGGCCAACGGCGGCGCCTTGTTGCGCGACCTGAGGATGCCGGACTTCCGCACCCACGCCGTGGCTGTAGCGCGGCCCGGTGCGGTGAACGCGGAGACGACCCGCGTCCAGGGTTTGTTCATTCGCGATGTCATGCGCCTGAACATGCACAACTTCCGGGTCTTCAGCCCGGATGAGACCAGCTCGAACCGCTGGGACGCGCTGTTCGAGGTAAGCGACCGCTGCTCGACGGCCGAGATCGAGGCGTCCGATGAACACGTGGCGCCCGACGGCAGGGTCATGGAAATGCTCAGCGAGCACCAGTGCGAAGGTTGGCTGGAAGGCTACCTGCTGACCGGCCGGCACGGGATTTTCTCCTGCTACGAGGCGTTCATCCACATCATCGATTCGATGTTCAACCAGCATGCCAAGTGGCTCAAGGCGGCCAACCGGATTGCATGGCGCCGGCCGGTCGCCTCGCTCAACTACCTGCTGTCGTCGCACGTGTGGCGCCAGGATCATAACGGCGCGAGCCACCAGGATCCGGGCTTCATCGACCATGTGCTCAACAAGAAGGCGGAAATCGTCCGTGTCTATTTGCCGCCCGACGCCAATACCCTGCTGTCGGTCACCGACCATTGTTTGCGCAGCCGCAATTACATCAACGTGATCGTTGCAGGAAAGCATCCGGCGCCTCAGTGGCTGGCCATCGACGCAGCCATCGAACATTGCCGCGCCGGCATCGGCGCCTGGGACTGGGCCGGCAATGGCGGCGACGACCCCGACCTCGTCATGGCCTGCGCCGGCGACGTGCCCACGCTGGAGACGCTGGCGGCCGTGCAACTGATGCATGAGCGCTTCCCGTCACTCAGGGTGCGCGTCGTCAACGTGGTCGATCTGATGAAACTGCAATCGGCCGATGCCCATCCGCACGGTTTGAGCGACCAGGCTTTCGACGCCTTGTTTACCACCGATAAGCCGGTGATCTTCGCCTACCATGGCTACCCGAGCTTGATCCACCGCCTGACCTATCGGCGCGCCAACTACTGCAACATCCATGTGCACGGCTTCAAGGAGGAAGGGACCACCACCACGCCGTTCGACATGGTCGTGCTCAATGGGCTGGACCGCTTCCGCCTGTTCGGCAACGCGGTCTCGCGCTTGCCGCAACTGTCCGATCACGTGGAGGGCGTGCGTCACTTCATCGACGACAAGCTGCGCGCGCACCGGCAATTTATCGTCGAGCACGGCGAAGACATGCCGGATATCCTCGGCTGGCAGTGGCGAGGCGCGGATGCCTGATTACGATCAGTCCGCTGCCGGCCTGCTTGCCGCGCCTGCTTCCGCCTCGATGCGCTGCTGGCACTCCAGGCAAGTTAGCGATGCCGGCGCCGCGCGCAGCCGCTGCAGCGGGATCGGGTTGCCGCACTTGACGCACAAGCCGCCGGCGCCGAAATCGAGGCGCTTGATGGCGGTGTCGATGGCCTCGAGTTCGGCCAGTTCCTGGCGCAGCAGCACGATGTCGGTCTCGGCCAGCTGTTCGGCGGCGGCGCGGCTGTCGCCTTCCGAGAAATAATTGATGAGCACGCGTTGTTCGTCCTCCTCGCGCCCGGACAAGCGCGTGCGTATCGTTTCGAGCAAGACGGCGCGCTCGTCGCGCAGGCGGCTCTCGAGCTCGTCCAGGTCGGTCTCTGTCAGCTGTCTCACGGCGCACCCTTTCGCTGCCAATGCTGAAGCCAACACGCAGTGTCCCGCCCGCGACGGGAGGTCGTCTTTGACGCAAATCAAACGAGCACGCCTATGGACACCCCGGCCAGCGCTGAACTGGCAGGCCTGAGCAGCGCCGCAGCTGCGGCCCGACTGGCCGCCGACGGCCCCAACGCCCTGCCCGCCGCCTAGCGCCGCAGCTGGTTTCGCTTGCTGCTGGCGGCCGCGCGCGAGCCGATGTTTCTGCTGCTCGCCGGCGGCGGCGTCCACGCTCGCGATCGGGGCGGCCAGCGTGGCCGGTTTCGAATTATTCAAATGGCAGCGGCGCCTTGCCGACGGCCCGGCGGCGAAATCGGCGGACCCGCGCTAGCCGGGCCGGGCCACACCGAGCGGGCAAAAAACGCGCTACCATTGCTCCATGTGCGCTAACTATACCCCGACCCGCCTCGACGCGATCAGCCAGCACCATGGGCTCGAACGCGCGCTGTTCAATTTCCCGGACGAAGCCTTCCCGGGCTATCTGGCGCCGATCCTGCGCGAGTCGCGCGAAGTCACCGGCGCGGTCGAGTGCGTGCCGGCCATGTTCGGCATGGTGCCGCACTGGGCCGACACCAAGCTGGCGCGCCAGACCTACAACGCGCGCACTGAAACGGTTGCCACCAAGCCGTCGTTCCGCAACGCGTGGCAGCGCAATCAGTTCTGCATCATTCCGGCCGATAATTTTTACGAACCTTGTTACGAAACCGGCAAGCCGGTGCGCTGGCGCATCTCGCACGCCAGGCAAGAGCCGCTGGCCATCGCCGGCATCTGGGAGTGGCGCCCGGCTGGCCCCGACGGCTTGCCGCTGCTGTCGTTCTCGATGCTGACCATCAACGCCGACGGCCATCCGCTGATGGACCGCTTCCACAAGCCGGGCGACGAGAAACGCATGCTGGTGCTGCTCGACCCCGGCCAGTACCAGGGCTGGCTCGAGGGCGAGCTGGTCAATGACGAAGAAATCTACCGGCCCTGGGACGCCGCGAACCTGGTCGCCGAGGCCGACCCGCTGCCGCCGCGCGCCAAGTCCAGCCCAAAGGACACCCGCGCCACCGAACTGTTCTGACCAGCCGCGGCCCATGCAAGCGTGTTCCGCTTGCTGTCGGGCGCTGGTTTTGCAACAATGGCTCACCAACCCTGGGGCCATCTGCGATGCCCAAGACAGCCAGGCCGGAGGCCCGCGACAGCATGGGCCGGGCCATTCGAACCGAACAGGAGCGCTTTGCCGAGAGGCTGAACCAGGCGCTGGACGCGGCCCGCTATCAGCGCGCCGGCGCGTCCCGTGTCGCGCGCGAATTCAACCTGCGCTTTCCCGAGAAGGCCGTGACTGTGCACGCCGTGCGCAAATGGATCAAGGGCGACGCCATCCCGACCCAGGACAAGCTGCTTGCGCTGGCCCAGTGGCTGGGCGTGCGGGCCGACTGGCTGCGCTACGACGGCGACGAGCCCGCCCTCGAGTCGGCCCATCCCTCCGAGTTCAGCGGCGAAGACCTGCGCCTGCTGCGCGATTTCCAGCGCCTGGGCACTGAGCGCAAACATATCGTTGACCAGCTCATCCAGGTGTTGCTACGCTCGATGTGAGAATGTGTGAGTTTTTAGCGGGAAGAAGTTTCCGCCCGGAATAAACTGCTGTACCATAGCAACTAGCGCCCAATCCTTGCGTCATCCAGACCATCATTTGATTCGGTTTTACCGAGAGGAACGCGTGGACGCACCCCTGATCCGCATGCCCGCGACACGGGCAAAACCAGGCCGCCGGCAGGCGCGCAATCACACTGAGGCAGCTTTCGCCGCAGCTCGTTTTCTGCCGATTCGTTGTTCAAAAGTTATATTTTTTTCCATTTCGCAGCAATGAACCCGCACCAGCCACCAGCCCTCACGAGCGCGCCGATCCCACGGCGGCGCTCGGTGACCCGGCTCGCCGTGGCATTCCTGGTCCTGGTCTGCCTGTCGCTGCTGGCGGTCGAAGGCTGGAGCAGCTACTCCGCGTATAGAACCTACCTGCGCGAGGCGAACACTTCCACCGTCAACATGGCGCGCGCCCTGGCCGACCATGCCGAGGCATCGATCGACCTGGTCGACACCATCCTGACGGCGGTGATCGAACGGGTCGACGACGGCGAGGTGTCGGAAGAACCGAAGCGCATGCAAGCCTTCCTGGCCGAGATGGTGCGCAGGACGCCTTCGCTGCAGGGATTGTTCCTCTACGGCGCGGACGGGCGCTGGAAGCTCACTTCGCTGCCCGAGCACCCGCCGGGACTGAACAATGGCGATCGCGATTACTTCATCTACCATCGCACCCATGCCGACCGCACGGCGCATGTCGGCAACCCGGTGCGCAGCCGCTCCAGCGGCGTATGGATCATCCCCGTGTCGCGCCGCCTGAACAATCCCGACGGCAGCTTCGCCGGCGTGGCGCTGGCGACCATCAAGCTCGATTTCTTCAGGTCATTCTACGAGAGCTTCGCGATCGGACCGAAGGGAACCATCTTCCTGGCCTCCGACGAGGGACGCTTCCTGGTGCGCCTGCCGTACAGCGAAAAGGACATCGGCGCCGACATCAGCCAGGGACCTGTGTTCCGGCTATGGAAGGAAAAAGGCGAAACCGGCAGCGCAATCATGACCGCCAACATCGACAAGGTGGAGCGCCTGTACACCTACCGGCACCTGCGCACCTATCCGCTGCTGATCGCGGTGGCGCTGTCGAAAGAGGAAGTGCTGGCGCGCTGGCGCACCAGCACCCTGGCCGCCGTCACCGGCACCCTGTTGTTGCTGGTGGCGCTGATGGTGCTGGGTTGGCGCATGATCCGCCAGCTGATCGAACGCGACCGCCTGCAGCGCGAATTGCGCGAAGCGAAAAACGCATTGGAGGCGAACAACGCCTCGCTCAAGCTGCTCGCCCTGAGCGACAGTCTGACCGGGCTGGCCAACCGGCGCCATTTTGACCAGCGCCTCAACGCCGAATTCAAACGCGCGATCCGCGACCAGTCGCCGCTGGCGCTGGTGATAATCGACGTCGATTATTTCAAGCGCTTCAACGACCACCACGGCCACGTCGCCGGCGACGCCTGCCTGCAGGCGATTGCGCGGGCCGTGCTCGGCGGCCAGCGGCGTCCAGGCGACATCGCGGCGCGTTTCGGGGGCGAGGAGTTTGTCATCCTGCTGCCGGGCACCGACCTGCACGGCGCGCTGGCGGTCGCCGAGTCCGTGCGCGCGGCGATTGCCGACGCCGGCGCCGTGCATGGCGCCAGCCCCTTGCACAAGGTGACGGTCAGCGCCGGCGTGCACGCATGTGTGCCGGCGCGCGGCATGCAGCCCCGCTCGCTGGTCGAAGCCGCTGACCGCGGCCTGTACCGGGCCAAGGCCGAAGGCCGCAACCGCGTTTGCGCGGCTGAACAGCCAACATCGTAAGCCGTGGACCACTTGCGCGTCGATGTGCCGCCTCTTCCTGCACGCGCCGCGGCCCAAGGGCCAGGGTCAGGTCCGGCGGACCTGACCCTGGCGGTGCTGCTTCCAACTTACACAAACGCCGAGCGGTTCTGTTCGCATAGCGCCAGCACCGCACCGGCATCGACCGGACGGCTGAACAGGAAGCCCTGGAACTCGTCGCAGGACATCGATCGCAGGATCGCCAGCTGTTCCGCGGTTTCCACGCCCTCGGCCACCACGCTCAGTTTCAGTCCATGCGCCAGGTTGACGATCGAGCGCACGATGCCGGCGCTGTCCTCGTCCTTGCCGAGGTCGCGGATGAAGGCCCGGTCCACTTTCAGGCGCTGCACCGGAAAGCGCTTCAGGTAGGCCAGGCTGGAATAGCCGGTGCCGAAATCGTCGATCGACAGTTCGATCCCGAGCGCGCGGATCTCGCGCATCAGGATGTCGACCTCCTGCTCCCGGCTCATCAGCGCACTTTCGGTGATTTCCAGCTCCAGGCTGCCGGCGGAAATTGCACTGCGCTCGACGCAGCGCCGTATCATCGGCAACAGATCCTTCTGGTAGAACTGGCGCGGCGACAGGTTGACCGCGACCTTGACGCGGGCGCCGGCCAGGTTCCAGAGGTGGATCTGGCGGCAGGCTTCCTCCAGCGCCCACGCGCCGATCTGGATGATCAGCCCGGTGCGCTCGGCGATCGGGATGAAGCGCACCGGCGACACCTCGCCCAGCTCCGGATTGGTCCAGCGCAGCAAGGCTTCGAAGCCGACGATGCGGCCCGAGCCGATCTGGACCTTGGGCTGGTAGACCAGCCGGAATTCGCCGCGCTCGACTGCGCGGCGCAATTGGGCCTCCACCGTCAGCCGGTCGTCCAGGTCGGTTTGCGCGCGCGCGGAAAAGAAATGGATGGTGTCGTTGCTTTCCGCATCGCCGCGGCTGCGCGCGCTGTCGGCGCGCCGGAACAGCTCGTCCGCGCTGGCGCCGTCTTCGGGGAAGATCGACACGCCGATCACCGGCCCGAGGTAGAACTCGCGCGCGCCGACGCGCAGCGCGCCGGACAGGCGCTCGTGCAGTTCGATGGCGTACTGTTCCAGGAATTCGCGCCCCTCGTCCGCCTCGATCAGCACGGCGAATTCATTGCCCTTGATGCGCGCCACGCCCTTCGCGTACGGCAACAAGGACTGGAACACTTCGCCGATCTGCTTGAGCGCGCTCTCGCCCGCCTCGTGCCCCAGCAGATCGGTGATCTCCTGCACCCGTTCGAGCGACACCACCAGCACGCCGATGCAAGTTTCGCGCGCCTCGGCGCTGGCCACCTCCACTTCCAGCATGCGCCGGAACTGGCCCTGGTTCGGCAAGCCGGTCAGCAGGTCGAAATTGGCGATATAGGTCAGGCGCCGTTCGGCCTTCTGGCGCTCGGTGATGTCGGTCAGCACGCTGACCACTTGCGGCTGGCCGGCCGCGTCGAACAGTTTCGAGCTCAGCTGGATGACGGTACGCACCTCGCCGTTGCCGTCGTGGATCTCGGTGATCGCCTCGGAGGTCTGGGCGCCTTGCAGCACCTGCCGGTAGCGCAGTTCGCGCTCGGCGGCGCTGCCCGGATCGAGCGCGTCCCGCTCCTGCCGCTCCAGCAGGTCGGCGGGGCGGCGCCCCACGAAGCGGCTGAAAGCATCGTTGTGCATCACGATCCGGCGCGCGCTGTCGAGCACCCAGATCGGCGTGCCCAGCGAATTGAGGATGGTCTCGAGGTACTCCGCGCTCTTTTCGGCACGCGCTTCACTTTCCGCCAGCTGGCCGATCAGGACGAACTTGCGGCCGGCGTCGCGCGCGACCCGCCACGCCAGGAAAATCACCGTCAGCGAAATCAGCAACAAGAAAATCAGTGCCGTCCACACCCGTCCGTACCATGAGGCCAGCGCGTCGTCGCGGTCCATGCCGGTGATGATCACCAGCGGATAGCTGCTGACCGCGTCGTAGCCGTACAAGCGCTCGATGCCGTCGAGGGGGCTGACCGCGGCGAAGGTACCGCGGTCATTCTGCGACAGGTACTGGCGAAACAGCGGCGTGTGCGCAAACGCGCGCCCTATTCCGGACGGATAATTGGGTCCGCGCACCAGCATCGTGCCGTCGCGGTTGAACAGCGTCACCGAGCCGCCCTTGCCCAGCTCGACCAGGCTGTAGATGCGCTCGAAGCGATCCGAATCGGCCTGGGCGACGATGGTCCCGGTGCGCCTGCCGGTGGCATCGACCGTGGCGCGGCTGAAGTTGACGACGCCCCGCCCGGTGACCGGATCGATGTTCGAAATGCTGATCCGCATCGCATCCCGCTTCGCATTGATGGCCGCGCGCACTTCGTCCGCCGAAGGATTGGCCACCGCCCTTGACCTGGCCGGCACCCCGCTCGCAATCAGGTGCCCCGAGGGATCATACAAGTGAATGCCCAGCAGGTAGTCCTGGGCCAGGCTGTTTTCGCCAAAATTGGCGAGCGAGTTCAGGCCTGGCGGACCGGACGCGTTGGCCTCAAATCCGCGTTCGGCCTGGAACATCACGTTGTCGACCGCCTGCGCCACGCTGAAGGTTTGCGCGGCAAAGGCAATCGCGAGATTGCGCAGGTTGGTTTTCGACTGGCGCAGCGTGTCCTGGTAGCTCACGAACAGCATGGCGGAAGTTGCGGCGGCGAGGACGAGGATCAGCGAAACGGTTGCCACAAGCAGCCGGATCAGGGGGTATGGTCGTATCGGAGGCGATTTTTTCAGGGCACCGGGTCGAGTCATGGCGAGGTGTAGATAGACAACTTCCAATCGAGGTGGTGTGGCCTATCTTACACGCTTCACAGCGGCGCCCAAGCACCGCAGCCCCCCAATAATGCCTTCACCCCAATGGACATTGCAGCGTGACGCAGGGAATGCATGACCACGCGCCGGCCGCGCCGTTCAGCGACTGGCCAGCGTCGACCTGACCTCGACGACCTGGGCCGTTGCCGCATTTGCAATGTAGCGCAGCACCACTTCGTCGCCCTGGGCGCCGACGTTGAACTCCATCGCCATCCGGCCGTCGGCCGAGACGAAGCGGTCGGCCGACAGCGGCAACAGCTCGACCTCGCCGCGCCGGTCGATATCGGCATACACTTTCTTCCAGTCGGGCCGCACTTCCATGGTCCAGCCATTGGACATGGCGTAGACGCCGCGCACGGCGCGCGCTTCTCTCATACGGATCGGATAGAGCGGCATCGATGCCGCGATGCGGATTTCCGGCAGGACCGCCTGCGCGCCTGGCGCCGCTGGCAGCGCCTGGGCGCCGGCGTTGCAGCAGGCGGCGAACGCGGCGGCCGCTGCAACGGTGAATAAAACGGATGAGGTATTCATGATTGCTACCAATCGGGATAGTTGTGCCGGCCTGGCGCCGGCGCCCGCATTGGTGCGCACGGCACAGTCCGCCCGCGCGATCGCCGCGGCCCGCGCCAGCTGCCGGTCGACTGGCGCTCCATTCCAGTCTAGCCGTGTTCACTCCGCGAACAAGCCAGCTTTGCCTTCATGACGAAATTGCCGGCGCCGCCAGGATACTGGACAGTGCAGGCATGACCGGTTTTGGTGCGCCCGCGCTCAGCTGGGCGACAGCAGCAAGCTCTGCACATCGGCCGCTGCCTGCGGAAATGAGATGAAATAGCCCTGCACTTCGTCGCATGCCAGTGTGCGCAGGATGGCCAGCTGGTTCTGCGTTTCCACGCCTTCGGCGACCACCCGCATGCCCAGCGCGTGGGCCATGGTAATGATCGCGGTAAACAATATCTTTCCTTGTTCAGTTTGTTCGATGCGGCTGGTGAACGCCTTGTCGACCTTGAGGATGTCGAAGTCGAGCAGCTGCAATTGCGCCAGCGAGGAATAGCCGGTGCCGAAATCGTCGACCAGCAACTTGATGCCCAGGTCGCGGATTTTCGACAGCGATTCGAGCACGTGGGTGCTGCCGCCCATCATCGACGACTCGGTCAGTTCGATTTCCAGCAAGTGCGATGGAACGTTGTAGCGCGCCATGGCGTTCGAGAAGATGCGCGCGATGTTGGTTTCATTAAACTGGCGCGAAGAAATATTGACCGAGACGGGCACCACCGTTTCCTCCTTGGCCACCCATTGCGCCAGCTGCTCGCACACCTTGACCAGCACCAGTTCGCCCAGGCGGACGATCATCCCGGTCTTTTCGGCGAGCGGAATGAACTCTTTCGGCTCGAGCAGGCCGCGCACCGGATGGACCCAGCGCACCAGCGCCTCCATGCTGGTGGTGCGGTTGCTGGCCAGGTCCATGCGCGGCTGGTAGTGGATGATGAATTCGTCGTGTTCGATCGCGCGCCGCAATTCCTGTTCGTATTCGAGTTCCTTGCGCAGCGCCTCGTAAAACTCGGGATCGAAAAAACGGAAACTGCCCTTGCCGCTGGTCTTGACCGAATACATCGCCACGTCCGCGTTCTGCAGCAGCGATGCCGCGTCCTCGCCGTCGCTGGGAAAACTGCTGATGCCGATCGAGGTGCCGAGCATCGCCGTGCCGCCGATCAGCTTGAACTTGGGCTTGAAGGCCAGGATCACCCGCTTGGCCACGATGGCGGCGTCCTCGATCCGCAGGTTGTTTTCCAGGATCACCACGAACTCGTCGCCACCGATCCGGATCACATTGTCGTGCGGACGTACCGCCTCCTTCAGCCGGTGTGCCGCGTGGCGCAGCAGTTCGTCGCCGGCCGCATGGCCCATCGTATCGTTGGCCGCCTTGAAGCCGTCCAGGTCGATGAACAGCAGCGCCAGCGTCTGGCGGTGCTCGCGCGCGCGCTCGATCGCTTGCGGCAGGTACCACTGCAGCCAGTGGCGGTTCGGCAGGCCGGTCAGGGAATCGTGATTGCCGCGGTGCTCCAGCGCCGCCACATGCGCCTTCGACTCGGAGATATCGCGCAAGGTGATCGCCAGCTTGCCGTCCGAGCGCACCGCCTTGAGCTGCATCCAGCGCGACCGGTCCGCCCCTTCCGGCTGGAACTCGAGCTCGCCGTCGTAGGAGCCGGTATCGACCGCCGTGCGCAGCACCTCCATGACGCGGGAAAAGGTCTCGTCGCGGTAGAGGCCGGAGAAGCGGCGCCCGATCAGGGTTTCGCGGCGCTGGTGGCAGATGGCCGCGCCGTGCTGGTTGCAGTCGAGCACCTCGAAATCGTCGACCGATCCGGCGCCGTTGAGCAGGATGCCGAGGATGAAGAAGCCGTCGCTGCTGCCCTCGGTGGCCATGCGATAGGTCTCGTCGGTACGCTGGCTCTCGCGCTTGCGCCAGGTCAGCCGCAGCAGGAAGCCCATCATGACGGCGCTCACCACGCAGATTGCGACCGTGACGATCTTGGCGTAGCCGATCGCGGCATTGCGCGCCGCGTCGAACGGCGCCATGGCGGTTTCTTCGTCCAGGGCGACGAAGGAGACCACCGGATACGCACCCGCCCGGTGCCAGCTGAGATAGCGCGCTCGCCGATCGCCGAACCGGTCCGGCGCGAGGTGCGCGCCGCCCTCGCGGCCCGGCAGTTCCGGCAAGGAGAAAGTCTTCGGCCCGAATGCGGAAGCCTCTGCAACGAGCGGGAATCCGTCGCCGCGCGCCAGCCCCACCATGCTGCGCGGAGCAATGCCATGCATGAAGAAACTCAGGGTCAGCTCATGGGTGGCGACCTGGATCAGCACGACACCGTCGAAGCGTCCGTCGCCGGCGCGGATCGAGCGCGAGAATTGCAGCGCCACCACATTGTCCAGGCCGTCATCGACCTGGCTGACCACCAGCTGGTCGAGCAGGGAACCAGAATGGGCGCGAAAATACGGGTCCTGCGAGGCATTGGCCTGCACGTCTTTCGGCTTCAAGGCGGTCACCAGGGAACCGTTGCGGTCGATGATCGCCAGGTTCGAAAACGGCGCGTTGCGATACATCTCGGCCGCGCGGGGGGAGTCAAGCACCAGCTGCTCCTTCGACAGCTGCCAGCTGTAGCGCACCTGGCGCAGCATCAGGTCATGCGAATTGATGGCACGCGCCACTTGTTCCGAATAAGCACGGGTCATCGACAGCGCCTGCTTGCGGATTTCACGCTGGCCGTCGTTGCGGTCCACCGCGACGTTGCCGAGCAAGAAGCCCCAGCTCAGCAAGCTGAGGAACACAGCCGACAGCAGGCAAGGGACCACGATGTGCCAGTTGGCAAGAATGCTGCGGACCAGGCTCGCAAAAGTGTGGAACGCTCCCTGCTTCACGACACCGGATTCGGTTCGCATGCGGAACACTCGCCAAGTAAGTGGGGGGGGACACCGTTTCGTGCAGCCGCCGGCGCGGCGTTACGCGCAGCGTCCTGCACTTATCTACAACAAGTATAAAAACTTCCGGGTAATCACGTCGCTCGCTAAAGCGTTTCACGCAATCAGCCCGGATGGTTGAGTATCGCACAGAGCAGGCGAACGCTACGCATTAAAGTGAACGCAGAAATTTACTGTAACCAAAAGGAGCTACCATGAACCAATCGAAATCGACCGGCGCCCAACACAAGCAATCGGGCAATCCGGCAACCGGCGCCGACGCGAAAGCATCGATCAGGAAAGACGACAAGAGCAGCCATGGGGTGAAAAGCCGCGTCAGGGCCGGCAGCACCGAAGGCGCCGGCGGCGGCGCATAGCAAAAGCAGAAGCGCTGAACGCCGTACCCGATTGTCCAAGTTCCCGGCAGCCGCGCGGCGATGGCAGCGCGGCTCCCCTTTGCCATGGAGTGAACATGTTTCCTACCCTGCACCTGCCTACCCGCCATCGCACCAGCTGGCGCCCTCCCGCCCTGCTCGCAGCCGCCGGCATCGGCGCCGCCTTCCTGTATGTGCAGGCGAAGAAATCGATGGCCGAGCGCGATAACCCGCCGGCCGGCAAGTTTGTCGACGTCGATGGCGTGCGCCTGCACTATATCGAACGGGGCCAGGGCCCCGATCTTGTCCTGTTGCATGGAAACGGCCTGTTCGCCAACGATTTCGAACTGAGCGGCTTGTTCGACCAGGCCGCTCAGGATTACCACGTCATCGCCTTCGACCGCCCCGGCTTCGGCTATAGCGAGCGCCCCTCCGGCACGCAATGGACGCCGGAGGCCCAGGCCCGGCTGATCTACCTGGCGCTGCACCAGCTGCGGGTCGAACGTCCGCTGGTGATGGGGCACTCGTGGGGCACGCTGGTGGCGCTGGCGATGGCGCTCGATTTTCCGAAATACGTGCGCGGCATCGCTCTCGTCTCCGGCTACTTCTTTCCCACTGGAAGGATCGACGCCCCACTGGCCTCGGCGCCGGCGATTCCGGTGCTGGGCCAATTCCTGCGCTACACGGTGGCGCCGCTGATGGGCCGCATGATGTGGCCGCGGCTGGTGCGGCGCATGTTCGAGCCCGCCGCCACGCCGGAACGCTTCGCGCGCCTGCCGGTATGGATGACCTTGCGCCCGTCGCAGCTGGGCGCGAGCGCCGCCGAAAGCGGTCTGATGATCCCGGCCGCCGCACGCTTGTCGAAGCGCTACGCCGAACTGACCATGCCCGTGGCGCTGATCGCGGGCGACGGCGACGAAATCGCCAGCGCGGAGCAGCATTCCATCAGGATGCACAAGGAAATATCGCACAGCGCATTGTCGCTGGAGTCCGGTGTCGGCCACATGGTGCATTACGCCAAACCGGAGCGTGTCATGGAAGCCGTTGCAGCACTGCAGGAAAACGCTGCCTAGCGTGCATTCAAATGGGTAACTTCACCGGCGCCAGCTTCTTCCAGCGCGCCAGCAGCGCCGGCAGTTCGGAATGAATCCGCGAGGCAAGATAGCCGTGCACGAATTCCGCGCCGCACTCGAGGTTGCGGTGCGCGCCGGACAGCTCCGCCAGCAGCCTGGCGGCGACAGCGGCGTCGTTCAGCATCCCCAGCTCATCCTGCAAAGTGGCCAGCGCCTTGATGTAGGGACGCAGCGGCGCCGCCCCGAACAGCGATTGGAAGAACTCGGTGTCGTAGCGGGTCTTCTTGCCTGCGATGCGAACGCGGTGGCGCGCCGTCGGGTCGCCACCGGCCAGTTCCTTGCCGCGCAGTAGCAGGCGTTTGCGGTCGCGCCGCAGCAATTTGCGCGCGAACGGGGTAAGGCGCGCGGCCAGGTCTTTCCTGCCGGCCTGGCCTTCGCGCCAGCCGGCGCCCTCGATCCAGCGCGACAGGTTCAGCATCAACTGGGTGTAGCGCTGCGAGTCGACCGCGGCGGCGGCGGCCTGGTGTTTGGCGCGGGCGATGTTCGAGGCGGCGTTGCGCAACTCGGCCAGCTGGCCGGGCTCGGCGAGCTCGGCGGCCACGGCGGCCAGCGTGGTGTCGGCCAGCACATCCCAGTCGCGGGCGGCGCCCAGCTCGCCGGTGATCCAGTCGAGCTCCTTCTGCAACGCTTCAGGAAGCTGCATGCGCTTGCGAAACGACTTGAGCGCCGACTTCCAGCGGCGCAGCCCGACCCGCATCTGGTGCACGCATTCGGCGTCGCGCCCCGCGGCCACGCCATCCTGGTTGGCGCAGATCTGCTCCACGCAGTTTTGGGCAATGCACTGGAACGCCTGTTCCACCGTCATGCCTTTCGACAAGGCCAACGGTTTCGCCTTGACCGCGGCCGGCGGTTCCGATGCCGCCAGGCGGTAGCCCCGTTCGGCGGTGCTGGCGGCGCCGATCCGGAGCGCGATATCCTGCTGCAGCGCGAGCACGAAATCGAACAGACGGAGCGGATCGCCCGCCTTCAGCGCGATTGCCACCTCGCTCACCGCCAGCCTTTCGGTGCCGCATTCGATGAATCCCTCGTCGAGCGCCAGTTCCAGCTCGTCGC
Source organism: Pseudomonadota bacterium (assembly GCA_046728335.1). Lineage (GTDB taxonomy): Bacteria > Pseudomonadota > Gammaproteobacteria > Burkholderiales > Burkholderiaceae_D > JAFCUW01. Next base: position 86,524 of record JBKPEJ010000012.1, read on the forward strand.
CAGGCGCCAGCCGCAGCGCCCAGACCGTGTGCTGGATGTACACTGAGAAGACCGGCGCCAGCGCTTTTTCAAACGCGGCATCGCGCACCAGCGCGCCGCAAACGTCCTTTTTCCTGACGGCTGTCCGCAGCGCGGCCAGGTCCGGCGCGTCGCCGCTCACTTTCGTGCTCCACGCGCTTCGTCCATCGCCGCTGGCCAGCGTCTGGGTCCGCGCCGCGCGGGCGCCGTTGCCCCGGATCCACAGCGCTGCGCCCTGCGCGCGAACCAGCCGGTCGGGCGTGTCGAAGTAGACGTCGTGATATTTCTGTTTGCGCAGGCCGGACAGTGCCGACTGGCAAAACAGCGGATGGCGCCGCAGCGCCGCCACGCTTTCCGCGGGCAAGCGCATGCGCAGTTCGGTTTTCATCCGTTTCGCTCCTCGGCCGCGGCGGCAACCCGTTCAGTGTATCGGGCCGCCGCAGTCGAGCGCGCACGAAAAGCCGGGCGCGGCGCGCGAACTCAGCGTGCCGGCCAATATTCGTTATCATGGAGCCATCGAACCTTGCGGCCATCCATGAACCCGAACCGAGTCCTCGTCCTGTACGCGCATCCCGCGCCGCACCTTTCGCGCGTCAACCGGCGGCTGGCCGATGCCGCCCGCATGGTCGAGGGCGTGTATGTCCACGACCTGTACGAGACCTATCCCGATTACTACATCGACCTCGCGCGCGAACATGCGCTCATCGCGCAGGCAGAGGTGCTGGTATTCCTGCACCCGTTCCAGTGGTACAGCATGCCGGCGCTGATGAAGGCGTGGATCGACGAGGTGTTCCATGAGGACTGGTCGCATGGCCACGAATCCGGCGCCGCCCGCGGAAAAGGCTATTGGCTGGTGACTACCACCGGCGGCGCGGCCGAAGACTACGCGCCCGGCGCGCGCCATGGCCGGCCTTTCGGCGACTACCTGGCCCACTTCGAGCAGATTGCCGCCCTGTGCGGCATGCACTGGATCGCGCCGCACGTGCTGCATGGCGCGCGCAGCGTCGATGCCGGCGCGGTCGACGCGCATATCGAGCGCTTCGTTACGCGCCTGCGGCAAATCGCCGGCGCCGAATCGCGCCCCCTCAACCTCAACCTGGCGCCATCCGATGGAACATAGCTTGCTACTCAATGCGCTGGTATACCTGCTTGCGGCGGTGGTCGCGGTGCCGCTGGCCAAGCGGCTGGGACTGGGCGCGGTGCTCGGCTACCTGCTGGCCGGTGTCGCGATCGGCCCCTGGGGCCTGCGCCTGATCATCGAGGTCGAGGACATCCTGCACTTTTCCGAGTTCGGCGTGGTGCTGCTGCTGTTCATCATCGGACTCGAACTCGAGCCCAAGCGCCTGTGGGCGCTGCGGCGGCCGATCTTCGGCTGGGGCGGCTTGCAGGTCGGCGGCGTGGCCGCGGCCATCGCGGGCGCGGCGATGCTGATCGGCGTCGACTGGAAGGTCGCGCTGATCGCCGCGCTCGGCCTGTCGCTGTCGTCGACCGCGATCGCGCTCGCCACGCTCGAGGAGCGCAACCTGAAAACCACGCCGACCGGCTCGTCCGCCTTCTCGATCCTGCTGTTCCAGGACATCGCCGCGATCCCGATGATCGCCATCGTTCCATTGCTGGGCGTGGCCGCCGCCGAAGGCAGCCAGAAAGGCTGGCTGGGCGGCCTGCGCGTGGTCGCCGTGCTGCTCGCGCTGGTGTTCGGCGGGCGCTACCTGCTGCGGCCGGTCCTGCGCAACATCGCCAAGACCGGCATGCGCGAAATCTTCACCGCATTCGCGCTGCTGCTGGTGATCTCGATCGCCCTGCTGATGCAGTGGATCGGCATGTCGATGGCGCTCGGCGCCTTCCTGGCCGGCGTGCTGCTGGCCGAATCGGAATACCGCCACGCGCTCGAATCGGACCTGGAACCATTCAAGGGTCTTCTGCTGGGGCTGTTCTTCATCGCGGTCGGGATGTCGGTCGATTTCGGCGTGTTCCGCGCCCAGCCCGGGCTGATATTGGGACTGGTCGCCGCCTTCCTGGCGATCAAGATTGCGGTGCTGTACGGCCTGGCCAGGCTGTTCGCGATACCGCGCAGCCAGCGCGCCCTGTTCGCCTTCCTGCTGTCGCAAGGGGGCGAGTTCGCCTTCGTGGTGTTCGGCGCGGCAGAAACGGCGAAGGTGTTCAGCGCCAACGTGGCGTCGATGCTGGTGGTGGTGGTGGCATTGTCGATGGTCGCCACCCCGCTGCTGCTCCTGCTGCACGACCGCGTCCTCGCGCCGCGCTGGCGCGAAGCGAAGAAGCGCGCCGCCGATGCGATCGAAACCCAGCAAGACCACGTGATCATCGCCGGCTTCGGACGCTTCGGCCAAATCGTCGGCCGGCTGCTGCGCGCCAACCAGATCCCGCTGACGATCCTCGACCACGACCCCGAGCAGATCGAACTGCTGCGCCGGTACGGCATGAAGGTGTTCTACGGCGACGCCACCCGGGTCGACCTGCTGCACGCGGCCGGCGCCGCCAACGCGCGCGCGCTGGTAGTGGCCATCGACAGCGTCGAGGAGAGCCTGGCGCTGGTCGATGCGGTGCGGCGCGATTTCCCCGACCTGAAGATCATGGCGCGCGCCCGCAATGTCAGCCACCTGTACGACCTGATGGACCGCGGCGTGACGATAATCGAACGCGAAACCTTCGAGTCCGCACTGCAGCTGGGACAAAGCGTACTGCGCCAACTCGGCTTCGGCGCCTTCCGCGCCCGCCAGGCCGCGCAGAAATTCAAGGCCCACAACATCAAGAGCCTGCACGAGGTCTACCCGTACTACAAGGACCAGGAGCAGTACATCTCGATGGCTCGGCAGTCGCGCGATGAACTCAACGCCATGTTCGCGCGCGACCTGCAGGCCACGCAGGAAGACCAGAAACTGGCCTGGCACGAAGACCAGGAAAACCTGCCGTAGGCGGCCTTACATGACTTGGTCGAGCGCCCTGGCGAAGGTGGCAACGGTGCGCTCGATGTTGTGCAGCTTGTCGAGCCCAAACAGGCCGATGCGGAAGGTCTTGAAATCGGCCGGCTCGTCGCACTGGAGCGGCACGCCCGCGCCGATCTGCACGCCCGCCTCGACGAATTTTTTGGCGGACTGGATGCCGTCGTCGTCGGTGTAGCTGACCACCACGCCCGGCGCCTGGAAGCCCCTGGCCGCCACGCTCCTGAAGCCTTTTTCGACCAGCAGCGCGCGCACCCGCTCGCCCAGCTCCTGCTGTTCGGCGCGCACCTTGTCGAAGCCGTATTCGGCGGTCTCCAGCATCACGTCGCGCGTGGCGGCCAGTGCATCGGTCGGCAAGGTGGCGTGGTAGGCGAAGCCGCCCTGCTCGTAGGCTTCCATGATCTGCAGCCATTTGCGCAGGTCGCAGGCGAAACTGGTGCTGGTGGTGCCGTCGATCCTTTCGCGCGCGCGGGCGCTCAGCATCACCAGGGCGCAGCACGGCGAACCGCTCCAGCCTTTCTGCGGCGCGCTGATCAGCACATCGACGCCGGTGGCCTGCATGTCGACCCAGATCGCGCCAGAGGCGATGCAATCGAGGACGAACATCCCGCCTTCGGCGTGCACCGCTTCGGCGACCTTGCGCAGGTAATCGTCGGGCAGCATGATGCCCGACGCGGTTTCCACGTGCGGGGCAAACACCACGGCCGGCTTCTCCGCGCGGATCGCCGCCACCACCTCCTCGATCGGCGCCGGCGCAAACGCGGCCTGCCTGCCGTCCTCCACCTGGCGCGCCTTCAGCACGGTGGTCGACGAAGCAATGCCGCCCATGTCGAAGATCTGGCTCCAGCGGTAGCTGAACCAGCCGTTGCGGATCACCAGGCAGCGCTGGCCGGTCGCGAACTGGCGCGCCACCGCTTCCATGCCGAAGGTGCCGCTGCCGGGAACGACGATCGCCGAACGCGCTTTATACACCTGTTTCAGGGTGGCGGAGATATCGCGCATCACGCCCTGGAACGATTGCGACATGTGGTTCATCGCGCGGTCGGAATACACCACGGAGTATTCGAGAAGCCCGTCGGGATCGACGTCGGGTAGCAGACTTGGCACGTTCGCCTCCAATAAAAACAGGTCAGGATCGGCATCGCCGCGTGGCGATGCCCCGAAAACAGGTCAGGCAGGGTTCGCGGCCGGCGGCCGCTCTCCCAAAGCGATATCGAGCATCATTTCAGTGGCCAGCGCGCCGAGGTCGCGCCGCAGATCGTCGACCTTCAGCGCCGCCGGCGCCAGCAGGTGCGCGCCGATCTTGAAGGTCTGCTTGCCGGTCACGCCGCTGCGCACGATCTCGGTATGGATATTCTCGATGCTGATGCCGCGCTCGGCCAGCATCTTCGTCAGCGTACTGACGATGCCGACGCGGTCGTCGCCGACCAGTTCGAGTTCGAATCCGCGCAGCGAGGCCGGCACGTTCGCGCCGTCGCTGCGGGCGATCAGCACCTGCAGGCCGGAGGAATTGAGCTGGCGCAGCGCGGCTTCCATCGCGTCGGCGTGCTCGCGCGGCACCTCGAAATGCACGGTGCCGGCGAATTCGCCGGCCAGCCGGTTCATGCGGCTGGCGGCCCAGTTGGCGCCGTAGCGCTGCGCGCGTTCGGCCAGCATGCTGACGATGCCATGCCGGTCGGGTCCGACGATCGAGACGACCAGCGAAATGGTGGCGGGAGAATCTTCCTCGGTCAGCACCACCGAGCGGCGGATCATCATGGCCTTGGTGGCGAAGCGCTGGTCTTGCGGATAGGCGGGAACGGCGCCTTGCAGGCGGGCGATGTGGACAACTTTGCTGAGCAGGGCCAGGCCCATCGGCGCCAGCGCGCGTTCCCACAGTTCGCGCGCGGTCTCGCCTTTCGCGACGAAGCACCAGTCCTGCGCGGCGATCGCGCCGGCGTCCCAGCCGTCGGCCAGGTGATACACGGAGCCGCCGGCGATCGGGTCGCCTTCCAGGATGGTCCATTCGACTGCGGCGATGCCGCGATGGCGCGGCAGCAGCGACGGGTGATAGCCGACGCCGCCGAGACGCGAGCGCGCCAGTGCGCCGTCGCTGACGCGCGCGTGGGTGTGCGCCGCAATGATCAGATCGGTGCCTTCGGCGATTGCCTCAGCCGGCACCATTTTCGGGTTTTCAAGGACATGCACCGCGACGCCGGCCGCGCGCGCGGCGATCGCCAGCCGGTCATCTTCGGCCGGAGCGACGATGCTGGTGAACTCGATCCCTTCTTCCTTGCGCAGCGCCTCGAATACCGAGGCGGCGAAAAAACGGGATCCTACCAATGCGCATTTCATGTACACGTTCCTCGATCTGGTCAGCCTTCAAGGATACCAGAAAGGACGCGTCGTCCGTTGACGCCGGCTAGGCGGCGAACTCGCTGCGCACCGCCGCCAGGATTTCTTCCGAGAACTCAGGATCGTCGACCGCGCGCGCCAGCAGTTGCGCGCCGACCATGGCGCTGAGCATGCGGATGGCATCGCGCCGCGCGGTGCGCTTGGCGGACCACGGAAACGATGCCGCGAAGCGGCCGATGATGGCCTTGGCGTGGCCGGTGAAGGCCGCTTTCGCCACCGGCGCGCGGCCGATTTCGGAACCGAGCGCCGGCAGGATGCAGCCGGCGCCGGGCGCGTCGCGGTGCTCGCTGCTGAGGTATTGCCGAACGTAGTCGCGCATCTGCTCGGGCGACTCCTCGAACGTGGCCAGCCTGGCCAGCGCCTTGTCCGATGCGTGCTGCAGGCTTTCCGCCATCAGCGCGTCCTTCGAGGCGAAGTGGTTGTAGAACGGGCCGTGGGTCAGGCCGGTGCTCTTCATGATTTCGCTGACGCTGACGCCGCCGAAGCCGCGCTCGCGGAACAGGCGCGCGGCGTGCTCCAGGATGCGGTCGTGCTTTTCTGCTGTTTCCGCTGCGGGATAGCGCATGTGTTTCTCCGGTTCGCCATGAAAAAAGTCGCTTGACATCAAACATTATATACATCATGCTTCATCCCGACAAGCGTGATGACCATCATGCTTACGGTTTAAAGCATGATATCGATCATGCTTGATGAAACACACTTCCAAAGGGAAATCATGAACGCCAACACCGGAAATACACCAGCATCCTCCTCCACCCAGGGCACCGCAGTCGTCACCGGCGCGTCGGCCGGCATCGGACGGGTGTACGCGGATCGCCTGGCCAAGCGCGGCTACGACCTGATCCTGGTAGCGCGCCGCGGCGATCGCCTCGACAGCGTCGCCGCGACCTTGCGCGCCGCGCACGGCGTGGCGGTCAGCACCATTGTCGCCGACCTGGCCGATCCGGCTGAACTGGAAAAGGTCGCGGCCGCGCTGGTCGCCGACAAGAACATCACCATGCTGGTCAACAACGCGGGCAGCTCGACGGTCGCAGCGCTCGAATCGATGTCGAAGGCGAACATGGATGCGATGAACGGCATCAACGTGCTGGCCCTGGTACGCCTGAGCCACGCGATTTTTCCGGAGTTCAAGACACGCGGCAAGGGAACGCTGGTCAACATCGGTTCGGTGCTAGCCTTGTTCTCGCTGCCCGGCGGCAGCCTTTACAGCGCGACCAAGGGCTACGTGCAAAACTTCACCCGCGGCCTGCAGGAAGAAGCGGCGGGCACCGGCGTCACCGTCCAGCTGGTCATGCCTGGCGCGACCGCCACCGACATTTGGGAATTGTCCGGCGTGCCGCTGTCGCATCTCGATCCGGCCCAAGTCATGACGCCGGAAGACCTGGTCGACGCAGCGCTCGCGGGGCTCGACCTGGGCGAAGCGGTCACCATGCCTGGGGTAGAAGACATCGCGCTGTTCGAAGCGTATGACGCGGCACGGCTGGCGCTCGCCGCCGCGACCGCCAGCGGCCGGCCCGCATCGCGCTATGCGATCGGCAAATGAACTCAGATAAAGGAATCGATCATGCATAAGCAATTCGACCTCGATGGCCGCAATGCGGTCGTCACCGGCGCCACGTCCGGCATGGGCCTGTCGATCGCGCGCGCGCTCGGCAAGGCCGGCGCCGCGGTACTGATCACGGGGCGCGACGCCGACTCGACCAACCGCGTCGCCGGCACCCTGCGCGGCGAAGGCATCAAGGCCACCGCGCTGCCGCTCGACGTCGCCGACGCCGGCAGCGTGGCCAAGTTCGCCGATGCGGTGCGCGGCGCTTTCAGCCAGGTCGACATCCTGGTGCTCAACGCGGCCGGCAGCGCCCCGGAGGGATCGATCCTGTCGCATTCGGCCGAGCAGTTCGACGCGGTGATGGCGGCTAACGTGCGGCCCAACATCGTGCTGGTCAATGCGATCGCACCGGGCATGATGGAACGGCGCGACGGCTCGATCATGTTCACCTCGAGCCGTGCCGCCAAGCGCGGCTCCGCGATGCTGGGCCTGTACGGCATGTCAAAAGCGGCGATCGACCAGTACGTGCGCAACCTCGCGGTCGAACTGGGCGCCTACAACATCAACGTCAATTCGATCAACCCGGGGCCGGTGCGCACCGCGTTCTCGAAGAGCCTGTGGGACAGCGAAGAAAAGACCGGCAGGCTCGAAGCGATGATCCCGATGCGGCGAATCGGCGAGGCCGACGACGTCGCCGGCCTGGCGCTGCTCTTGGCGTCGCCGTCCGGACGTTTCATCCACGGCCAGAACATCAGCGTGGACGGCGGCCTGACCGCGTAACCCCAGGAGTTGCAGGGATTGATTGCTAGCCCGACAGCACCTGGTGTAGCGCCTGCACCGCGCTGGCGCCCTCCCCCACCGCCGCGGCGACCCGCTTCACCGAGCCGCTGCGCACGTCGCCCACGGCGAAGATGCCGGGGCGGCTGGTTTCGAGGAAGTACGGCTTGCGCGCAAGCGGCCAGTCGCCCGCAGCCAGCGCGGGCCCCGTCAGCACGAACTGGCGGGCGTCGAGCGCGACGCACTTGCTCAGCCACGCGGTGTTCGGCTCGGCGCCGAGGAACAGGAACAGGTGGCGCACCGCCAGCGTGCGCACCGGTCCGCCGGCCGGCTCGATCCGCACGCGCTCGAGGTGCGCCTCGCCTTCCAGTCCGACGATATTGGTGTGGCTGTGCACCGTGATGTTGGCGGCCGCCTCGATGCGCTGGATCAGGTAATGCGACATGCTCGCGGCCAGCCCTTCGCGGCGCACGACGATGTGGACGGCGCGCGCAAACCCGGACAGGAACACGGCCGCCTGGCCCGCCGAATTGCCGCCGCCAACCACCACGATTTCTTCGCTGGTGCAAAAGGTCGCCTCCATGAACGAGGCGTTGTAATACACGCCGCGTCCTTCGAAGCGCTCCAGGTCCGCCAGCGGGGGCTTGCGGTAGCGCGCGCCGGTGGCGATCACGATGCTGCGCGCGAACACACGCTCGCCGCTGTCGAGCCCGATGTCGTAGGCGACCGGGCCTTCGCCGCAGACGACGTCGGTGACGGTGAACGGCACCGCCACTTCAGCGCCGAACTTGCGCGCCTGCGACAGGCCGCGCCCGGCCAGCGCCTGCCCCGAAATCCCGGTCGGGAAGCCGAAATAATTTTCGATCTTGGAACTGGTGCCGGCCTGGCCGCCCGGCGCCTTGGCGTCGAGCACCGCCACGCGCAATCCTTCCGATGCCGCGTACACCGCCGCCGCCAAGCCGCCCGGCCCGGCGCCGACCACCACCACGTCGAATTCCCTGCCGTTCAGGCTGTCGGGACTGATGCCGGTGGCGTCGGCCAGTTCGCGCAAGGTCGGCCGCACCAGCACCTTGCTTTCCGGCGTGACCACCGCAGGGATGTCCGCGGCGCCGATGCCGAACCGGGCCATCAGCGGCGCGCTGTCGGCATGCTGGGCGGTGTCGAAGTACGCGGTGGGATGGCCGTTTCGAGCGAGGAATTCACGCAGGCGCAGCGTGTGCTCGGAGTCTTCCGAGCCGATCAGGATCAGGCCGCCGGCCTGGTCCTGGATGAAGGCGACGCGGCGCAAAATGTACGCGCGCATGATGGTTTCACTCAGCTCTGCTTCGGTGATGACGAGCGTGCGCAAGGACTCCTCGGCAATCACCAGCAGTTCGCAATCGCTCACTGCGCGCCCGGTCGCGATCGCCGCGCGCCCGGCCAGCGTGCCCGCTTCCCCGGTAAAGTTGCCCGGACCGTGGGCGCCGATCACATGCATGCCGAGCGCGCTGCCGCGCGAAACTTCGACGTTGCCGGAAATGATCACGTACATCGGGATATGGCGTTCGCCCTGGCTGTATAGGATGGTGCCGGCGGCGGCGTGGCGCCGCTCGCCGTAACGGCCGAGGATGGCGAACTGCTGCTCGCTCAGGCAGGGAAAAATCTGGTGCCGGCGCGAAATGTCGATGCCGACGTCGCCGGCGGGCGGAAGATCAAAGCTCATGGGGGTCTGGTCCGTTGCTGTCGGTGGGGCGATACGAGACGGTAGAAACCCAGTGTAGTCCAAACGGCGGCAAACGGCGCGCCCCGCCGCCCGGAATGCTTGCGCCAGCGTCGGAATCGTATATGATAACGTTACCAAATTTCCTCGCCCGCATCCGATGACAAAGCACCAGAAAAGCCGCGCAAGCGGAAGGGTCACGCTGGCCGAAGTTGCCGCCCTGGCCGGCGTTGCCACCATGACCGCCTCGCGCGCGATCCGCCAGCCGGACGCGGTGTCGGAACTGCTGCGCAAGCGGGTCGAGGATGCCGTGGCCCAGCTCGGCTACGTGCCGAACGGCGCCGCGCGCGCGCTGGCGTCGGCCCAGTCGAATGTGATCGTGGTGCTGGTGCCGTCGCTGTCGAACGCCGTGTTTACCGCGGTACTCGAAGGTATCCAGGATGCGCTCGAGGCCGACGACTACCAGATCCTGATCGGCAACACCCGCTATTCGGACGCCGAAGAAGAAAAGCTGCTCGGCACCTACCTGCAGTCGCATCCCGACGGCATCCTGCTGTCGGGCCTGCGCCACAGCGAGCGGGTGCAGCAGATGCTCGCCACCTCGCAGGTACCGGTGGTGTCGATGATGGACCTGGCCGGCACGCCGGACCAGCTGTCGGTGGGCTTTTCGCAGCTCGACGCCGGCTACACGATGACCCGCTACCTGCTCGACAAGGGCCACACGCGCATCGGTTTCATGGGCGCCCAGCTCGACGAACGCACCTTGAAGCGGGCCGAAGGCTACCGCAAGGCGATGCACGAGGCCGGCCGCTACGACCCGCAGCTCGAGACCATGGTGGCCGATCCCTCCAACCTGGCGCTCGGCGCGGAATTGTTGGGACGGATGCTGGCCAAGGCGCCCGACCTCGATGCGATTTTCTGCTGCAATGACGACCTGGCGCATGGCGCGATTTACCAAAGCCAGCGGCGCGGCATCGCCGTGCCCGGGCAGCTGGCGATCTGCGGCTTCAATGACTTGCCGGCGTCCGCATGGATGAATCCGACCGTGACCACCATCGCCACCCCGCGCTATCGGGTCGGCTTCGAGGCCGCTACCTTGTTGCGGTCGGTCATACGCGGCGAAGAGCCGGCGGCGACGCGGGTCGATCTCGGCTTCACGGTGATGGCCCGCGAGAGCGCCTAGGGGTCAAACCCCGCTTTTTCTTTTTTAGGGTCTGACCCCGGTTTGAGTTTGCGGCTGCAAACCGGCGCAGACCCTAACAAGACAAGACCAGGGTTCTGCCGCCCTCGCGCGGCTCAGCGGCAAAAAACCCACAAAAATCTTCTTTACAAAACGCCCAAATCAAGTAGACTTCATCCAAATGATAGCGCTACCAAAAATGGCGCACAAATGGGCTCCGAGACACCCTCTTTCTGCACGGCAAAACATCATGAACCAATCTCTTAAGCAAGCCGCCACGCCCGCCCGCTGGATCGTCATGGGCGTTAGCGGCTGCGGCAAAAGCGAAGTCGGCAAGGCCCTCGCGGGCGCCTTGCACGTGCCATTCCTCGAAGGCGACGCTTTCCATTCGGCGGCCAACGTCGCCAAGATGGCGGCCGGCACGCCGCTCGACGACAGCGACCGCGCCGACTGGCTGCTGACGCTGCAGAGGCAAATCGCCGCGGCCGCGGCGCGCGGCGAAGGCCTGGTGCTGTCCTGCTCGGCCCTCAAGCGGCGCTACCGCGACCTGCTGCGCCAGGCCGATCCGGGCTTGCGCTTCGCCCACCTGGCCGGCGAACGCGACCTGATCGCCCAGCGCATGCAGGCCAGGACCGCCCACTACATGCCGCTGTCGCTGCTCGACAGCCAGCTGCGCGACCTCGAGCCGCTCGCCGCCGACGAGGCCGGCGTCCGGCTCGACATCAGCAAACTTCCCACCGAAATCATCGACGACATCTTGCAATTCCAGGGCCAATAGAGCCCGTTTAACATCAACCAGAAGGAGACATTCACCATGGCTTTCGCATCCACAGCAGGTATCGGCAAGCGCCGCTGGGGCATTGGCGCCCTGCTCGGCATCGGCGTGCTGATCAACTACATCGACCGCATCGGCCTGTCCGTCGCGGCGCCCCAGATCAAGGACATGTTCCAGCTCACGCCGGTCGAACTGGGCCTGCTGTTTTCGGCCTTTGCCTGGTCGTATTCGCTACTGCAGATCCCGGTCGGCATGGTGATCGACCGCTTCGGCCCCACCAAGGTGGGACGCTGGGGCGCCTTCCTGTGGGGCGTGGCGTCGGTGATCACCGCGTTCTCGAGCGGGTTCGCCGGCATCTTCTTCGCGCGCATCCTGCTCGGCGTGGCCGAGGCGCCGGCCTTCCCGGTCAGCTCGAAAGCGACCGGCTACTGGTTCCCGCGCAACGAACGCGGCCTGGCGACCGCCATCTTCGATGCGGCCGCCAAGTTCTCCAACGTGATCGGCGTGCCGCTGGTCGCGGTCACCATCGTCGCCTTCGGCTGGCGCTGGGGCTTCGGGCTGACCGCCTTCCTCAGCTTCAGCTACTTCATCGCGTTCTACCTGCTGTACCGCGATCCGAGCGCCGATGAAAAGCTGTCGAAAGCCGAACTGAACTACATCCAGCAAAACGGCGGCGCGCCGGAAGGCAAGTCGGAAGCCGGCGCCATGAACATGCTGGGCTACCTGCTGACCAAGTCGAAGGTGTGGGGCCTGACCATCGGCTTCGCCGCCTACGGCTACACCTTCTACCTGTTCCTGACCTGGCTGCCCGGCTACCTGGTCCAGACCATGCACATGAGTATCCTGAAGTCGGCCGGCTACGCCGCGATTCCCTGGGCCTTCGCCACCCTCACCGACCTGTTCGTCGGCGGCTGGCTGATCGACCACCTGATCAAGCGCGGCTGGGACGAATCGAAAGTACGCAAGGGCGTGCTGGTCACCGGCATGCTGTTCGGCCTGGCCGTGTTCGGCGCGACCCAGACCACCGATCCGGTCTGGGCCATCTTCTGGATCTCGATCGCGCTCGGCGGCCTGGCGTCGGCAGCCCCGGTCGGCTGGTCGCTGCCGTCCCTGATCGCCCCCAAAGGCGGCGCCGGCACCATCGGCGGCATCATGAACTTCGCCAACAACCTGATGGGCGCCGCGGCCCCGATCGTGACCGGCTTCATCGTCGGCGCCACCAACTCGTTCACCAATGCCTTCTTCGTCGCCGGCGTGATCCTGGTGATCGGCATCGTGTCGTTCGTCTTCGTGCTCGGCAAGATCGAGCCGATTCCCGATCCCCATCCGCAAGGCACGCCGGTACCGGCCCACTGATTTCCACTCCGGAGACAAACACAATGAAAAAAACCACACTCGCGCTGGCGCTGCTGGCACTGTCCGGCGGCGCCGCCGTGGCACAAAGCAACGCAAGCTTTTACGGGGTCATGGACCTTGGCGTGTCGGTCGACCGCGGCGGCATCGCCGGCACCTCGACCCGCGTCACCAGCGGCATGGCGACCCAGAGCCGCTGGGGCTTCAAGGGCAGCGAAGACCTCGGCGGCGGCCTGGCGGCGTTCTTCGTGATCGAAGGCGGCATCCATGCGGACACCGGCACCTCGACCCAGAACAACACCATCTTCGGCCGCAATACCGCGGTCGGCCTGCGCGGCGGCTTCGGCGCCGTCTCGCTCGGCTTGCAGGACACGCCGCTGTTTACCACGCTCAACACGGTGGTCGATCCGCTACGTAACGGCATCATTCGTTCCAACAACCTGATGTCGCCGACCGGCTTCCGGGCCAGCAATTCGGTGCTGTACCGCAGCAAGGATTTCAATGGCTTCAGCGGCGACCTGATGTACGTGGCGGGCGAAATCGCCGGCGACAGCGCCGCGCAGCGCGCCGCCGGCGGCTCGTTCGGCTACAGCAAGGGTCCGCTCAATGCACGCCTGGCGTATCACCGCAAGAACAACGACACCGCGCTAGTCAAGGGCACCGACGACGCGCGCAACCTGCTGCTGGGCGCGAACTACGACTTCGGACCGGCCAAGGGCTATTTTGGCTATGAGATCAACAAGGGCCTGAACAGCTCGCCGCTGAACAACGGCGCCGCCGTGTTCGGCGGGCCGGCGCCGGTGGCCTCGACCGACAGCGCCGACCTGCTGCTCGGCGTAGCGGTGCCGTTTGGCGCCAGCACCGTCGTGGCCAGCTACGGGCGCAAGGACGACAAGACCTTCCGCAACCAGGACGCGCAGCAGCTCGGCGTCGCCTACATGTACGCGTTCTCCAAGCGCAGCGACGTGTACACCTCGTATGCGGTGATCCGCAATCACAACGGCGCTGCCTACACTGAAGGCAACAGCGAAGAACCGGGCACCGGCGACAAGCAATTCACCGTCGGCCTGCGCCACCGTTTCTAAGCGCGGTTTGCGGATCCGAACCGGCAGGCGGCGCAAGCGGTCTGCCGGTTTTTTGTTACCCGGATGCCAACTCAACGCCGCTGCATGGCGGACTGCCGCAGCCCCGCGGCCGCGGCCGGGTCCTCGGAAGGGACCGCCGCGCGTCCTCTGATCCCGCACAAAGTTGCCATATTTGAAAATATTCACGCAATTATTGTTGCTTCCAAGCTAAATCTTCATTGCCACTCTCGTCATATCCGTCATCGATAGGTTACTATAGGGTAACAATTTTGTGAGCACTGTTGGTAAGACACGCCAGGACGGATCTTTCTGTTTCGATGCGTGCGGCAGCCTCGACAAGCTAAAGAGATTTCCATGACGAAAATTGGTTCGCGCTGGATCGCCCGTTACATTTCGGCAATGCAGTGGTTCATCCCCTTGTCGGCGCAGCATGACGCCGCGATCCTCACGCGCGCGCAAAACGTGATCAACGCAGTGGTCATGGCGGCCCTGTCGGGCCCGTTCTACGCGGCCGCCTACTATGGACTCGGCTTCACCGCCGCCGCCGAGGAGATCCTGCTGTGCTGCGCGTTCATGTTCACCGCGCCTTTCCTGCTGCGGACCACCGGCAGCATCTTCCTGGCGCGCGAAGTGTTCCTGTGCGCCGTGTTTTTCAATTTCACCTGGCTGACCTACAACCTGGGCGGCGTCAACGCCCCCACCGCGGGCTGGCTGATCACCGCGCCGGTGGTTGCCATGTTCCTGGGCGGGGTCGGCACCGCCGTCTTCTGGCTGGCCATGAGCTGCGCCGCGGTCGGCACCATCTACACCGTGCAGATGCTCGGCCTGCCGTTGCCGCCGCACCCGGTCAAGGATATGGCGCTGCTTTACCTGATCTGCGAACTGGGCCTGTACGTGGTCGTGGTGGTGTTCGTGCTGTTGTTCGAATTGACGAAAACGCAAGGCTTCATCAAGCTCGAACAGGCCCTCAAGATCATCAACGAACTGGCCATCCGCGACGAGCTCACCGGCAGCCACAACCGGCGCCACCTGATCAAGCTGATCGAAAACGAGAAGGACCGCACCGCGCGGCTGGGCAGCCTGTTCTGCCTGTGCCTGCTCGATATCGACTTCTTCAAGCGCATCAACGACACCTACGGCCACTCGGCCGGCGACACCGTGCTGCGCGAATTCGCGCTGACGGTCCAGCGTCAGATCCGCGAAAGCGACTCGTTCGGCCGTTACGGCGGCGAAGAGTTCCTGCTGATGCTGCCGGAAACCACCATCGACGAAGCCATTGTGCTGGCCGAACGGGTGCGCCTCTCCATCGAAAAACTGGCGTTCCGGGATGTGGCGCCGGACCTGATCGTCACCGTCTCGATCGGCATCGCCGAATTCCGCAGCGGCGAATCGATCGCGCAAACGGTGGCGCGCGCCGATGAAGCGCTGTACCGGGCCAAATCGAGCGGCCGCAACCGCATCGTCTGCTATGGCCAGCACACCGAAGAGGCCAAGGCGCCGGCAGCCAAGTCCGCGCCCGGCAATGCGCTGCTGCAGGAAGGCCTGATGGCGGCGCGCGCCTTCGAAACGGCGCAAACCGATCCGCTGACCGGCGTGCTCAATCGCCGCGTGCTGCGCGATCGCCTGGGCCACGCGATGGACCGCGCCGTGCGCAACGGCCGCATGGTGGCGCTGATGCTGTTCAACGTGAACAAGTTCAAGGAAATCAACGACGCCCTCGGCTACGAAGCCGGCGACGCCATCCTGGTGCAGACCGCCGCCAGCGTGCGCAATTGCCTGCGCGATTCGGACACCCTAGCGCGCTGGGGCGGCGACGAATTCGTGGTGGTGCTGGAAGACGTGATGCTCGAATCGGACGCGCAGCAGGTGGCCGAAAAGATTCTCAACCAGTTCACCATGCCGCTCGGCGTCAACGGGCGGGAATGCTTCGTCACCCTCTCCATCGGTATCGCCATGTTCCCGGGCCAGGACTGCAACATGGATACCTTGCTCAAGCGCGCCGATATCGCGATGGTGCGCGCCAAGTCCTGGGGCGAGAACATCGTTCAGGTGTATTCGAGCGACGCCAACCTGCCCCCGAGCGAGCGGCTGGCCCTCAAGAACGGCCTGCGCGACGCGCTCGGCGCCGGCCAGCTGTTCCTCGAATACCAGCCGCTGGTCGAAGTGACCAGCGGGCGCGTGGTCGGCGTCGAGGCGCTGATCCGCTGGCAGCATCCGATGATCGGCCGGATCGAGCCGTCCCGCTTCATCCCGCTGGCCGAAGAAACCGGCATGATCGTGCCGATCGGCGACTGGGTCCTGCGCACAGCGTGCGTGCAGAACATGGCGTGGTGCGCCGCCGGGCTGCCGGCCATCAAGATCGCGGTCAACCTGTCGGCGCGCCAGCTGAAGCAGCCGGACTTCGTCGACCGCGTGCTGAAGATCGTCGCCGAAACCGGCATCGCGCCGCAGCGCCTCGAGCTGGAGATCACCGAAGGCATCCTGATCGAGAACCTCGAACTGAACCAGGCCAGCATGAGCCGGCTGCGCGCGGCCGGCGTGCAGATTTCCATCGACGACTTCGGCACCGGCTATTCGAGCCTGAACTACCTGAGCGAACTGCCAGCCGACATCCTCAAGATGGATGGCTCGTTCGTGCGCCGGCTCGGCAAGCCGGGCGACCCGGGGCGTTCGTACGCGATCGCCGAATCGATCATCGAGATGGCGCACCGCCTGCAGCTGAAGGTGATCGCCGAATCGGTCGAAACGGCCGAACAGCTGGCCGACCTGGTCAGCATGCAGTGCGACCAGGCCCAGGGGTATTTCTTTAACCGCTCGGTGGATCCTGACCAGATCGCGAAACTGCTCGAAAGGCAGGCCGCCGATTCGGACGCGCCGCTGGCAGTCGCGGTGTAGGCAGGCATGCAGGGCAAGGAGAATAGAAATGCAGGAACAAGACATGCACACCGATAGGCTGGCCGATGAATCCGAGCTGGAGGCCGAACGCGCCTGGGAGCAGGAAGTCGACGCCATGCTCGCCAGCGGTGCGCTGGGCGGCACCGCGGCGCAGTTCGCGCAGCCGCGCGGCGCCAACCTGCTGGGCCGCATGGACGCACTCGAGGCGTGGCATGCCAACCGCAGCGCGCACGGCGTGTGGCAGTATTCGCGCAGCCTCGACGGCGCGCCGCATCCGATCGCCAGCATCCAGGACGAAGCGGGCGTAGGCGCGCGCGGGATCAATTTCGCCTCGCAGGATTACCTGTCGCTCGCTTCGCATCCTGCGGTCGCGGAAGCGGCCGCGCGCGCGCTGCGCGACGCCGGTCCGCACAGCGCCGGTTCGGCTGTCCTGCTGGGCAATACCAAAATTTCGCTGGCGCTCGAGCAGGCGATCGGCACGCTGGTGCAGGCCGAGCATGTGGCCCTGTTCCCCACCGGCTGGGGCGCGGCATACGGCGCCATCACCGCGCTGGTGCAGCCGCATGACTACATCGTCATCGACCAGTTTGCCCATGCGTCCCTTCGTTCGGGCGCCAGCGCGGCGACTGCGAACATCCAGATCAACCGCCACCTCGACGTCGGCCATGTGCGCGAACTGCTGGCGGCGATCCGCGCGCGCGACACCGAACACGGCATACTGGTGGTCACCGAAGGCCTGTTCAGCATGGATTCGGACACGCCCGACCTGGCCACGCTGCAAGCCACCTGCCATGAATACAACGCTTCGCTGATGGTCGACGTGGCGCACGACCTCGGCGCATTGGGGCCGGGCGGCGCCGGCTGCATCGCCGCCCAGGGCATGCTGGGCAAGATCGACCTGGTCATGGGGGCGTTCTCCAAATCGTTCTCGAGCAACGGCGGCTTCGTCGCCAGCGCGTCGCGCGCGGTCAAGCGCCACCTGCAGCTGTATGCTGGCCCGCACATGTTTTCGAATGCGCTCTCGCCGGTGCAGGCAGCCGTCATCTTGCAATGCGTCGACATCATCCGCTCCGACGAGGGACGCGGCCTGCGCGCCGACTTGATGCGCAACGTCGACGCGCTGCGCAAGCTGCTCGGGGCGGAAGGCCTGCATTGCATGGGCATCCCGTCGGCCATCGTGCCGGTGCTGATCGGCAGCGAGCCGGTGTCGCGCCTGACCGGCAAGCTGCTGTTCCGCCAATCCGTTTTCGTCAACCAGGTCGAGTTCCCGGGCGTGCCGATCGGCGCCTCGCGCCTGCGCCTGCAGCTGATGGCCAATCATAATATCCAGCAGATCAAGCGCGCTTCGGCGGTGATCGCGAATGCGACCCGCCGCGCGCGCACCTCGATCGAAGCTGCCGAGACACGCCGAAAAACGCGAAAGGTGAACTAGTTTTGGACGCCAACAAGAACACGGCCCCGTTGGCCGGACAGCCCGAGCTCCTGACCGAACGCCTCAGCCGGCATGCGCACAACACGCCCGATCGCCTGGCGTACACTTTTCTGCGCGACGACGGCAAGATCGACGAAATTACCTACGGCGAGCTGGCGCGGCGCGCGCGCGGGCTGGCAGCCACGCTGGCGCAGCGCGCCCCGGCCGGCGCCCGCGCCCTGCTGCTCTACCCGGCCGGACTCGAATTCATCACCGTCTATTTCGCCTGCCTGTTCGCCGGCCTGATCGCCGTGCCGGCCACCATCCCGCACAAGACGCGCGCCTCGCGCCGCCTGAAGGCGCTGCTCGACGACGCCGATCCCCAGCTGATCCTGACCCGCAGCGATTGCGAACCGGCGATCCGGACCAGCCTCTCGCTGGTCGAGGCCGACGCGAGCACCTGCGTGTCGACCGACACACTCGCATTGGGCGCCGATACTTCCGGCCTGCCGCAAGTGGGCGCCGGCGACATCGCCTTCCTGCAGTACACATCGGGTTCGACCTCGCTGCCGAAAGGCGTGGAGATCACCCACCTGAACATCGCCAGCAACGTCGAGGCGATCCGCCAGGGCTTCGGTTTTACACCGGACAGCGTGATGGTCAGCTGGCTGCCGCTGTTCCACGACATGGGGCTGATCGGCAGCGTGGTCTCGCCGATGTATGTCGGCTTCCATTGCGTGCTGATGGCGCCGGCCGCGTTCCTGAAAAGTCCGGTGCTGTGGCTCGACGCCATGTCCACCTACCGCGCGACCTGCGCCGGCGCGCCCAATTTCGGCTGGGACTACTGCGCCAAGAAGATCACCGAGGAGCAGAAGCAGCGGCTGGACCTGAGCCGCCTGGACGTTGCCTACAACGGCTCCGAGCCGATCCGCGCCGCCACGCTGCGCAGTTTTTCGGCCGCGTTCGCGCGCTGCGGCATGCGCCCTGCCTCGCTGTTTCCTTGCTACGGCATGGCCGAGACCACCTTGTTCGTGGCCGGCGGCCCGATCGGCACCGAGCCGCTGATCCACACCGTCAGCAAGTCCCTCCTCGAGGGCAACCAGATTCGCGATGCCGTGCCGGGCGACCCCGACGCGCGCGAGATCGTCAGCTCCGGCCGCATCGCGGCCAACACCACCGTCGTCATCGTCGATCCCGAAACCTGCCTGCCGGTGTCCTCCCAGCGGGTCGGCGAAGTCTGGATCGCCGGCCCGAGCGTGGCGCGCGGCTACTGGAACCGGCCGGACGTGACCGCCGAAGTGTTCGGCGCCTGCCTGGCCGACAGCGGCAAGGGACCGTTCCTGCGCACCGGCGACCTGGCCTTCATGCGCGACGGCGAATTGTTCATCACGGGGCGCCTGAAGGACCTGATCATCATCAACGGCCGCAACGTGTATCCGCAGGACGTCGAGGAAGTCATCGAACGTTCGATCGACTTCATCGAGCCGAACATGTGCGCGGCGTTTTCGGTCGAAATCGATTTCCAGGAACGCCTGGCGATCGTCGCCGAAGCCAATCGCAGCCTGGTGCGCGCGGCGCAGCAGGCGGAGAAGGAACACGCCAGCAAGGAAGAACAGCTGCGCGCCAAAGGCGACTACCTGGCCAGGATCGAGGCCATGGCGCAGAACATCTGCAAGGTAATCGGCCAGCAGTTCGACGTGTCGGTGTCGTCGATCGTGTTCGTCAAGCCGGGGACCTTCCCGCGCACCACCAGCGGCAAGGTGCAGCGCACGCGCTGCCGCGAAATGGCCTTGCGGGGCGAGCTCGACGTGGTGTACGTGATGCCGGGCAGTATATTCGACCGCCGCGGACCGCGCGATGCGGCGCCGCGCGCGCGCCGCGCCACCGACATCGCCCGGCCGCCGCTGCCGGAACCGCTGGCCATCATTCCCGCGCCGGCCAGGGAGGGCGCTGGCGCCAGCCGGGCCACCGCCGACGCCATGATCTCCTGGTTCCGCCAGTACGCTGAACGGCGCCTCAATTCGCGCGTCATCGACGAACGCCGCACCATCCCGCCCTACGTCGTGCTCGATCTCGGCAACCACGGATTTTTCGGCCTGCAGATTCCCACCCGCTTCGGCGGCAAGGGACTCGACACGGTCGACCTGATGCGCGTGCTGGAACAGCTGGCCGCGGTCGACCTGACGGTGGCCACCCTGATCGGCGTGCACAACGGGCTGGGCGTGCGTCCGATCCTGCACGCCGCCGCTCCCGCGGTGCGCGAGCAGCTGCTGCCGGCGCTGGCCGCTGGGCGCCAGCTGGCCGCATTCGCGCTGACCGAACCGGACGCCGGCTCGAACCCGCTGGCGATTCGCGCCAGCGCGACCCGCACCGCCGGCGGATGGCTGGTCAGCGGTGAAAAACAATGGATCGGCCTTGGCGCGTGGGCCAGCGTGACGACCGTGTTCGCGAAGGCGGTCGATCCGGCCGGCGGACCGCTCGGCATCGTCGCCCTGCTGGTGACCGAAGACAACGCCGGCCTGTCGCAAGGCCCGGAGTCGCTGACCATGGGCATGCGCGGCATGGTGCAGAACACCCTGATCCTGCGCGACGCCTTCGTGCCCGACGCCAGCGTCCTGATGACGCCTGGCGAAGGCATGGAAGTCGGCCGCGACGCCATGCTGTTCAGCCGCCTCGGCATCGGCGGCATGTGCGTCGGAGGAATGAAGCGCTGCGCCCAGGTGATGGGACGCTACGCATCGCGCCGCGAGATCGCCAGCGGGCGCCTGGCCGATCACGCGATCTCGATCGCGCGGCTGCAGGAACTGACTTCGGCAATCTTCGCCGCCGAAGCGCTGGTGTACGCGATCGCGGCCCGGCTCGACGCCGGCGATCCGGTGCCCGCCGAAGCCTATATCGCCTGCAAAACCAACGGTTCCGAGCTGCTCGGCGACGCCGCCGACTGGCTGGTGCAGATGCTGGGCGGACGCGGCTACATCGAGTCGAACGGCGCGCCGCAGATCCTGCGCGACGCACGCGTGCTGCGGATCCTCGAAGGCCCGACCGAGACACTGTATTCCCACCTGGGTGCATCGATCGCGCAGCGCAACTGCCCGGCCACCGAATTCATCGCCGCGGCGCTCGGGCGCCCGCAGCTGGCCGCCGAGCTCTCCGCGTCCGTCGCCGCAATGAAGGAAGCGGCCTCCAGGCGCGAGGGCCTATTCGGCTCGAACGCGGCGCGCGCCCAGTGGCTCGACTACCGGATCGGCGAACTGGCCGCCAGCGCCTTCCTGCTGGCGTCGGCGGAAAGCCGCCAGGGCGGCGAGCGCCCGGACGAAGCGGCCCGCGCGATCGGGTGGGCACGCCAACGCTACGACACGCTCGCGCACGCGATCCTGTCCGATCTCGCCGGCCGCGCCGCCTACAGCTCGAGCGCGACGCTGCTGCGCCAGATCGATGGCTACACCGATGCGATCGGCGACATCGAGCAGCAACTGCCGGGCGAGCAACAGCAGCTCGACGCGGTATTGCGGCGCAGCGTGGCCGTTCAGGCGCCCGCGGCCCAGCTGGTGTCCGTGCCAGCAGCGGCGCCGAAAGTGAAAACCGCGCCGGGCCCCGCCGGGGTGGCGACACCGATGCAGCTGATCGTGCACGACTGCGTGATGAAATGGCTGCGCAGCGAGAACCCGGCGGCGCCCGAGACGATCGATTTCGATACCCCCTTCACGTCGCTGGGCATGGATTCGCTTGCCACCGCGTCGATTTCGTTCGAGCTCGAAGCACGGGTCGGCTTCGCCATTATTCCGGAACTCCTGTACGACAACCAGACCGTGTACCAGCTGGCGGCGTTCATCGAAAGCCGGCTCGCGAGCGGGCCGGAAAATCCGGGCGCGGGGGCGGACAGCGCCATCCTTGCCAGTTCCGCGGCCTGACGCATCAACTCAAAAGAAAGCACCATCATGACCGCCTCCACCAGCGCCGCGCCTCACCGCCTGTCGATCTTCGACCGTATCATTCCCGCGAATGTACGCGCCAATCCGGACGACTTGCGGGCGGCGCGCCACCTGACCTTGCTGGCCTCGGTCGCGGCGCTCAGCGTGCCGCTGCTGACCCTGATGTACCACTTCCTCGGCTACGACTCGGCCGGCATGGTGGTACTCACCGCCGGCATCGTGATGATGATCTCGCCGTTTGCGCTCAATGCGGGCCTGCGCCTGCCGCTCGCCCGCGACATGTTCATCGGCGCCCTGTTCCTGCTGAAGGTCTGGATGGCGGCGCACCTTGGCGGCCTGGCGGCGCCCACCGTTCCGTGGTTTTTGCTGTGCCCGCTGATCGCTGTGCTGCTCGGCGGTATCCGCCCGGGCCTGGCATGGAGCGCACTGGTGACAAGCACGGTGCTGGCGCTGTTTGCGCTGGAGCAGACCAGCGGGCAATTCGTCGCGCACCCGATCGCGAACCAGCAAGTGCTGCAAATTGTCAGCCTGGTAGGATTGTTTGCCTTTGCGACCATCATCGCGCTGTGTTTCCGGACCGATTACGAGGCGCTCGCAAGGTCAACGGACGCGTGAAATCCGGCCTTACCCAGGGTCTGGCATCGAATTCGCCAGCTTGTGACGATTGCTTATAATCTGGCGCCCAGGTGGGACGCGCATGCTTGCAATCGAGTGCTGGGATTGGCCAAGTCGGGCGGACGCAATCGCACTGTTTGTTATGGACAACAAATCGAGAAGCTCGCGCCCGACGGCAATACGCCCCGCGCCGCGCGCGCTTTCGAATCGCCGCACGCCGATCCGCTTACCGGCGTGCTCAACCGCCGCATGCTGCGCGACCGCCTCAGCCACGCGATGGACCGCGCCGTGCGCAACGAAATCATCGTGGCGCTGTTGCTGCTGAACGTGAAAAAGTTCAAGGAAATCAACGGGGAGTTCGGCTATGAAGGGGGCGATGCGGTGCTGGTGCAAGCAACTGGCCGTTGCGGCGTAGTCCGCTCGCGCCCGCGCCGCTTGCATATCAGCCCCGCCCATCTATTATGAATCGATGATCTTCCTTTAGGAGGTGCGCGATGGATACAGTAGCTAAGGACAAGATTGACGATTTCCGGGCCACGCTGAGGGGCACTGTGCTGCGCCCGGGCGACCCGGCATACGACCAGTCCAGGCAACTCTGGAACGCCATGATCGACAAGCGCCCCGCCATGATCGTGCGCTGCGCCGGCCCGGCGGACGTGCTGGCGTCGGTCAACTTCGCGCGCAACAACGGCGTGCCGTTGGCGATCCGCGGCGGCGGCCACAATATCGCCGGCAGCGCGCTGTGCGACGACGGGCTGGTGATCGACCTGTCCGGCATGCGCTCGGTGCGGATCGATCCGGACCAGCGGCGCGCCTGGGTCGAAGGCGGCGCCACCTTGCGCGACTTCGACCACGAAGCGCAGGCGTTCGGCCTGGCCACGCCCCTGGGCATCAATTCGACCACCGGCGTCGCGGGCCTGACGCTGGGCGGCGGATTCGGCTGGCTCACCCGTACGCTGGGCATGACTGTCGACAACCTGTTGTCGGCGGACATAGTCACCGCCGACGGCCGGCGCCTGCATGTCGACGCGACCCACGAGCCCGACCTGTTCTGGGCGATCCGCGGCGGCGGCGGCAACTTCGGCGTGGTCACCACCTTCGAATTCCAGCTGCATCCGGTCGGGCCCGAAATCACCGCCGGGCTGGTGGTGTTCCCGTTCGCGCAGGCAAAGTCGGTCATGGCGCAATACCGCGACTTCGTCGGCGGCATGGGCGACGAGCTGAGCGTCTGGGGCGTGCTGCGCAAGGCGCCGCCCCTGCCCTTCCTGCCGCCCGCGGTGCACGGCACCGACGTGTTCGTGCTGGCCATCTTTTCGCCACTGAAACCGGACGCGGTACAGGCCGCCATCGAGCGGGTGCGCGGTTTCGGCCAGCCGGTCGGCGAGCATGTCGGCGCGGTCCCTTACAGCGCCTGGCAGCAGGCCTTCGATCCGCTGCTGACGCCGGGCGCGCGCAATTACTGGAAGTCGCACAACTTCAACACCCTCTCCGACCAGGCCATCGATGTGGTGATCGACTACGCCGGCAGGCTGCCCTCGCCCCATTCGGAAATCTTCCTCGGCCTGGTGGGCGGCAAGGCCAACACGCACGATCCGGCCGAAACCGCCTATCCGCACCGCAGCGCGCTGTATGCGATGAACGTGCACACGCGCTGGGAAGATGCGGCCGACGACGCCAGGTGCATCGCCTGGGCGCGCGAGTTTTTCAAGGCAGCCGCGCCGCATGCGGCCGGGACGGTGTACATCAACTTCCTCACCGAGGAGGAGACCGGCCGGATTGCCGAAGCCTATGGCGCGAACTACGCGCGGCTGGCGCAGGTCAAGCAAAAGTACGATCCGGACAACCTGTTCCGCAGCAACCAGAACATCCGTCCGGCGCAGTAGCGCTACTGCGGCGCGGGGCCGACGACGAATTCGAAACTGGCGACCCCGTCGACCGCGCCACGCACATGGTCGCCCGGATGCAAGGCCCCGACTCCGGCCGGCGTGCCGGAAAAAATCAGGTCGCCTGGCGCCAGCGCGACGAAACGCGAGATATGGCTGATCACGTCGGCGACCGGCCAGATCATGTCGCGCAGGTTGCCGTCCTGCTTGACGGCGCCGTTGATTTCAAGCCAGATGCGCGCGTCGGCGGGATGCCCGACCTTGCTCACCGGATGCAAGGCGCTGCATGGCGCGGAGGCGTCGAAGCCCTTGGCGAAATCCCACGGCCGGCTCATTTCCTTGGCCACCGCCTGCAGGTCGCGCCGGGTCAGGTCGAGCCCGACGCCGTAACCCCACACCAGCGCCAGCGCTTCTTGCGGGGCGATGTCCTGCCCGCCGCCGGCCAGCGCCACCACCATTTCCACCTCGTGATGCAAGTCGCTGGTGGCGCCCGGGTAAGGCACGGTGCCGGCGGCGTCCACCACGGCGTCGGCCGGCTTCATGAAGAAGAACGGCGGCTCGCGGCTCGGATCCTTGCCCATTTCGCGCGCGTGCGCCGCGTAGTTGCGGCCGACGCAAAAGATGCGCCGCACCGGGAAGCGCGCATCGGCGCCGGCCACCGCGACCGACGGCGTGGCCGGTGCGGGAATGACGAATTCAGGCATGGGATTCCAATCCAAAAATGAGGGCGTTTATTTGGCGAACACCTGGCCCAGGTCGGCGAACGACTTGAATTCCAGCGCGTTGCCGGACGGGTCCAGGAAAAACATGGTCGCCTGTTCGCCCGGCTCGCCCTGGAAGCGGATGTAAGGCTCGATGACGAACTCGATACCGGCGCCGCGCAGCCGCCCGGCCAGCGCTTCCCACTCGTCGCGCGCGATGATGGCGCCGAAGTGGCGCGCCGGGACCTGGTGGCCGTCGACCTCGCTGGTCGCGCTGTGCCCGCATTCGTCCGGCGCCAGGTGGGCGACCAGCTGGTGGCCGTAGAAATCGAAGTCGACCCAGTGGGCCGAACTGCGTCCTTCGCGGCAGCCGATCAAGCTGCCATAGAAGCGGCGCGCCTCGTCGATATCCCTGACCGGGAAAGCAAGGTGGAACAGTGCGGTGCAATGCATCGGATCGTCCGGAAAATGTTGAAGACAAACAATGTAGCACTTATCCCGGCCTGCCGCTGCGGCGGCCAGGGGCGCAGGCCAGCTGTCTCAGCTTTCTCCCAGCGCGGCGCGCACCGACTCTTCCAGTTTCTGCAGGCTGAAGGAAACATCGACCGGCTTGTCGTTCAGGAAGAAACACGGCGTACCGCGCAAGCCCAGCTGCACGCCCGCGGCGTGGTGCTCGCGCACGCGCTGCAGGTAGACATGGTCGGCCAGGTCGCCACGGAAGCGCGTCATGTCCAGCTCCAGCGCCTCGGCGTCGTGCAGGATGGTCGCCAGTTTCAGGTGCTGCGACTGGGCGAACAGCAGCTCGTGCATCTGCCAGAACTTGCCTTGCGCCGCAGCCGCCTCGGCCGCTTCAGCCGCCAGTTCCGCATGCGGGTGCGCTTCGGCGTCAGGAAAGTGCCGGAACACAAAGCGCAGCCGATCGCCGAACGCCGCGACCAGGTGGCGCGCTTCCCATTCCGCCTGGGCGCAGCGCGGACATTCGTAATCGCCATATTCCACCACCGTCACTTTGGCGTGCGGGTTGCCGGTCTCGTGTTCGCGCCCCGGAAGTCCGGCCGGATGCGCGGTGTTGCCTCGCGTGTCATTGGTGTCATTGCTGTTCATTGTTTTCTCCCGCGGCCGCGCTGCATGCGGCGGCCGTCATTAAAGTACCATCCACATTCATCCACATTCATCCGCCCGGTACCGGGCTGCCCCGCTCCAGCCATGTAAATGCGCACAGGCTGGCCGCGAGCGCCGCCACGCCGGCGACGACCGCGGCGGCATGGAACGCCGCCAGCAGCGAGGCGCCGCGCGCGGCCAGCACGATGCCAAGCAGCGAGGTGGCGACCAGGCCCCCGGTGCGCGCCACCGCGCTGTTGAAGCCCGATGCGAGGCCTGTATGCTTCGCCCCTACTGAACCGAGCACAGCGGTCGTGAGCGGCGCCACCGCGCCCGCCATGCCGAAGGCAATCACCAGCAAGGCGGGCAAGGTAGTGTTCCAGTATGCGCTGTCGGCGCCGATCCGGGTGGCCATGAAGAAACCGGCCGCGACGACGACCGGCGCCACCGTCAGCGGCAGGCGCGGGCCGGTCTTGACCGCGATGCGCCCCATCGTCGATGACGCCAGCGCGATCACGATCGGCAAGGGCAGCAAGGCAGCGCCCGCCGCGGTGGCCGAATAACCGGCGGCCTCGATCAGCACGAAGGGCACGGCCACCAGCAGCACGCCGAGCGCGCCGTACAGCAGGAAAGTGAGCAGGTTCAGCCCGACGAAGCCGCGCGAAGCAAACACGGCCAGCGGCAGCATTGCCCTTTCGCCGGCGTGCCTTTCGACGAGCACGAACAGCGCCAGCATCGCGGCGCCGATGCCGATCGACAGCAGGCCGCCGCCGGCCAGCGCACCGGCGACCGAAGCCTCGGTCAGCCCCCAGGTAAGGCCGGCGAGCCCGATGCTGGCCAGTGCCGCACCGACAAGGTCGAGCCGCTGCGCCTGCCCGCTGGCGTCGTCGCGCAGCGCGCGCGCGCCGAGGATCAGCGTCAGCGCCGCCAGCGGCAGGTTGATCAGGAAGATGGTGCGCCAGCCGAAAATGTCGATCAGCTGGCCGCCGACGAGGGGACCGATGGCGCCGGCGATGGCGCCGACTGCAGCCCAGGTCCCGATCGCGCGGCCACGCGCCTCGCCTTCGAAGCTGGCGCCGAGAATCGCCAGGCTGTTCGGCATCAGCAAGGCCGCCCCGGCTCCTTGCAGCACCCGCCCCGCCACCAGCGCGCCGACCGTGCCCGCCAGCGCGCACAGCAGCGAGGCCAGCGCGAAGATGGCGACCCCGAGCATCAGCATGCGGCGCCGGCCGAAGCGGTCGCCCGCCGCGCCTCCCAGCAGCAGCAATGCGCTCAGCGGCAACAGGTAGCCGTTGACGATCCAGGTCAGGCCGGCGCCGTCCGCGCCAAGGCTGCGCCCGATCGCCGGCAGGCCCACGTTCACCACCGAGCCGTCGATGAAGGCCAGGCTCGACGCAAGGATGGTGGTGGCCAGCACGAGCCGCGGGCGCCGGTCGGCATGCGCGCAAGGCACAGCTTCGGCGATCGCGCGGTCGCAGGCGGAGAGCAGGTATCCATTCATGGCAATGCAGGTATCGGTAAGCCGCCGCGGCGCCCGGCACGACAGGTGCGCGGCGCGAAGTGTGCGGTGGCACTTCCATTAAAATCCTCTCCGGGCGCGGGCGCAAGCTTATTATCTTTACAAAGGCCACTGAAATTAATATTTACTTGAGGTAATTTTCGTTACTTTTGGAACGCATGCGCGTTTGCACGCAGCTCGCCAGCCACGCTCCGCTGCCGATTTCACCAGGATTCTCCTCCTGGCCGCCGTTTCCCGCCGCCACGATTATCCTGGAAGGCGCAAACTGTGCACGCGGCCCCGAATGCACGGCGGCTTGCTTCACGGGGTGATGGGCGCGAGGAGCGCGCGAGGCGCGCGATGCTTTTGCTACACTGCGTCTCTGATGAGATTCAACCACTCCAGGAGAAGCCGATGCGATTTGCACAGTTGAATAAGGTCCCGCTGCTCGCGCTTGCGGGCCTGTGCGCCGGGCCCGCGCTGGCGCAGGGTCCCGCCGATACGCAGCGCGAGGTGGGCCACCTGCTCGACTATGTCGCGCGGCCCGATTGCCAGTTCAATCGGAACGGCACGTGGTATGAGGGCGCCGCCGCCAAGGCGCACCTCAAGCAGAAGTACGACTACCTGGTCAAGCGCAACCTGGCGCCGACCGCCGAAGCATTCATCGAGCGCGCCGCCACGTCGAGCAGCATGAGCGGAGCACCCTACCAGGTGCGCTGCGCCGGCACTCCCGCCACGCCGAGCGGCCCGTGGCTCACCACCGAATTGCGGCGTTATCGCAGCGCCGGCGCCAGGCCCTGAAGCAGCGCAGCCTCCTCGCCCGCTAATCGATGGTATAGCGCACGCGATGCGCCCGAAACCCGAGCCGGTGCTTGAAGTCGCGCATGCCCGACTTGGCGCCGAAGACCGTGTCGTACATCAGGTAGTCGAGCTCGCGCTCCTCGATGAGGGTCATTGCAATTTCCGTCATCAGCAGATACATTGCGCCGTCGTTGCCCCGCAATCCCAGGATCCGGTCCGCAGCGGCAAAATTGCCAAACACCCCGATATCGCAATACCCAACCAGGACTTCTTTGCGGTCGAATACGCCGAAGTAGCGAAAGTGGGGCAGGTCCTCGTAGCGCGCCTGCGGCTCCGCGTATGCGGGATCCATCTCCCTTCCTTGCCGCATAGGGCTGGACACGTTGATCTGGTGGATCTCATCGGCCAGGGCGTTGCGGTCGATCCGGCACACCCTCAGCCCGCGGGCTTGCGCTTTCTTGCGTTCCGCGGCGCCGCGTCCACTGCGCCGCAGCAACTCGATGAAATCATCGCCGGAGGCAAAGTTACGCAGGTCGATCAACGCTGCGCCGAGCACCTTGTTGCCGAAGACCTTGTACTTGGGATGCGGCTTGGTGAAGTATTTGTAGACCGCCCGAATGCTTTCGGGACTGGGCTCCGAGCGGAAGTGCAGCTTCGCAACCGGCAGCGCCAGGATGGCCGCGCCCAGTTTGAACAGGGCTGAAATTTTCCGGGTTAAACTGGAGGCGGTTTTTGGCTGGCTCATATTCGGCGCGACAAATCGTCCTCGGGAAGATGGACTCAGTCTGCCGCATGAGAAAAAGACAGCTTTGGGGGCCGCCAACGGGGCGATGTAAATCTGTGTAAATCCTGAAGCAGCCAGTAACTTTTCAGCCTGCCCCCTATCCCAGGGAGAAGCTCCGCATGAAACCGTACAGGCAGAAGTAGAGACAGATCAAGAACCCAGCGCCCGCTGCGATGAGCCACAGTGACAAGAAAAACAGGTCCACCCGCGTGCCTATCGACATCGAGCGCCCACGTCGTTCCGGCGGAAAATGTCCGTCGACACTCAGTTCTGGGTCCGCCGGTTCATCTGCGGCAGCGCGATTGGCGGATCTTGCTGAAAATCTCACGAAGTTCCTCACAGGTGGTCGTGCGGCTGTGCGGCGGTTCTTGAAGGAATTGCGAATGTGCCTCAAGCATACTTGCAAAATTGCAACAAGTCCAGTCCCTGGACGCAGAGGACAACAGTCCAGCTACGCTGGGCAGTTGATGCATATCCAAGCGCCGCGCCGAGACGTGATTAGAATCGATGTTGGCGAGGTAGCAAAGAGGTTATGCACCGACCTGCAACGTCGGTCAGATGGGTTCGATTCCCGTCCTCGCCTCCAGACAAATCTCTCGGCACGCCGGAAGCCCTATGCAACGCGGCATTTCCGTTCCGGGCAGCCAGTGCTCAGTGCCCGAATTTTCAGCGATTGGCGCTGATGCCACCCGGCCCAAACGCACCATGCCTTTGCACGAACGCGGCCCGGCTCGGCCCTGTTTGCAGGCCAGGGTTGGCCGCGCCGGATCGTCAATAGGCGCGACTTGTTGACTGGCATGATCGCTTGCCGCCGAAGAAAAAGTTCTTTCTGTCGCGCATTGCCATCAGCTGCGTATCGTCCTACAATCTGACTGGCCCCATCCGGTGACTCGCTGGTTCACGCGGCTTCTGTTCACCCCTCAAGGATTGAAAGCAATGCCCACCCTGGTTCGCGCCGCAGTTCTCACCAATTACCTCGAAGTAGCCCAGCATCTCGGACTCAATACCCACGCCGAACTGGTCAAGGTTGGGCTCAGCGAGGCGCTGCTGAAGGATCCTGAACAATCGCTGCCGGTCCAGAGTGCGGTGCAGTTGCTGGAAAATTCCGCTGCCAGCAGCGGTTGCCAAACCTTCGGGCTGCGCATGGCCGAGTCGCGCCAGTTTTCCGACCTCGGCGCGGTCGCCCTGCTGCTCACGCACCAGCCTTCGCTGCGCAATGCCTTGCAAATGACGGTGCAATACCGCCACCTGCTCAATCGGGCGCTGGCGATCTTTATCGAGGAGGCCGGCGACCTGGTGATCATCCGCGAGGAAGTGGTGACCGACACGCCAATGCCCTGCCGCCAGGCGACCGAACTGGCGATCGGTGTGATGGCGCGCCTGTGCGCCAGCTTGCTGGGCTCGCACTGGCGCCCTGTCAGCGTCAATTTCACCCACGATGCGCCCGACGACTTGCGGCTGCACCGCCGCCTGTTCGGCTGCGAGACCAAATTCGGCGCCGAGTTCAACGGCATTGCCTGTCCGGCCAGCGCGTTCGATGCGCCCAATCCGAACGCCGACCCGGCGATGGCGCGCTATGCGCAGCGCTTTGTCGACTCGCTACAAGATCTGAGTGAGCCGTCGATCGTCCACGAGGTACGCAAGGCGATTTACCTGTTGCTGCCGATGGGGCGCGCGACCATCGAGCAGGTCGCGCAGGCGCTGGGCCTGAATGTGAGGACGCTGCAGCGGCGGCTGGAAGAGAGCGGCTTCAATTTCAGCGACCTGATCAATGAAGTGCGGCGCGACCTGGTGCAGCGCTATATGAACAATCCAAGCTACTCGCTGGCGCGCATCGGCGACCTGCTGGGCTATTCCTTGCCCAGCAGCTTTACCCGATGGTTCGCCACGCAGTTCGACGCCACGCCGGCTGCCTGGCGCACCATCCACGGCAAGCCCTACCTGGCCCCGCTCTGAAAGCCGCTGCCGCGGCCGCGACCCGGCATGCTAGCAGCGCTCGAAAATCACCGCGATTCCCTGTCCGCCGCCAACGCACATCGTGACCAGCGCATACCGTCCGCCGGTGCGATGCAGCTCGTGGATCGCCTTGGTCGCGATGAACGCGCCGGAACAGCCGACCGGATGACCCAGGGCGATCGCGCCGCCGTTGGGGTTGGTCTTGGCCGGATCGAGTTCCAGCGCCTGGTTGACCGCCAACGCCTGTGCCGCGAAGGCTTCGTTCGATTCGATGACATCCATTTGCGCCATCTGCAGGCCGGCTTTGGCCAGCGCCAGGCGGGATGCCGGAATCGGGCCTTCACCCATCACCTCATTCGGTACGCCGGCTACCGCATACGAGACCAGGCGCGCAATCGGCTTTTGCCCCGATTTCTCGGCCACGTCGGCGGCGGCGAGCACCAGGAAGGCGGCGCCATCGTTGATGCCCGATGCATTGCCGGCAGTGACCGAGCCGTCCTTCTTGAACGCCGGCTTCATCTTGCCCAGCGATTCGAGGGTAGTGGCAGGCTTCACATGTTCGTCGGTATCGAACACCACTTCGCCCTTGCGCGTTTGCCTGACGATCGGGACGATCTGCGACTTGAAGCGGCCCTCGGCGATCGCGTGCGCGGCCCGGCGCTGTGATTCGAGCGCAAACCGGTCCTGCGCCTCGCGCGAAATATCCCACTTGCTCGCCAAGTTCTCCGCCGTAATGCCCATGTGGCCGACACCAAACGGATCGGTCAGCACCGCCACCATCATGT
The DNA here is from genome assembly GCA_046728335.1 of Pseudomonadota bacterium. Taxonomy (GTDB): domain Bacteria; phylum Pseudomonadota; class Gammaproteobacteria; order Burkholderiales; family Burkholderiaceae_D; genus JAFCUW01. The sequence continues at coordinate 118,673 of JBKPEJ010000012.1, forward strand.
CGATCGCCTTGGCGTCGCCCATGCGCGCGCCGCTGCGCAAGGCCGGCAGCATGTAGCCGCCGCGCGACATGACTTCGACCCCGCCGCCGACGCCGTAATCGAAATCACCGAGCATGATGCCTTGCGCCGCATTCACGACCGCCTGCAGCCCGGACGAACACAGGCGATTGACCTGCATGGCGATCGAATCCATCGGCAGGCCCGCCTCGACCGCCGCGACCCGCGCAACATAGGCGTAGCGCGAATCGGTCGGAATGCAGGTGCCGACCACGGCGTTGCCGATCAACTTGGCATCGACGCCGGAGCGGGCAATGCCTTCCTTCATGACAGCGGCGGCCAGTTCGGCCGGCTCCATATCCGCCAGCGATCCGCCAAATGCACCAATGGCCGAGCGCACGGCGCTTAACACTACTACTTCCCTGTTCATGGAAACTCCTCGTCGATTGAGGGCGCGGTCTTGCGCAGGCCTCGCCACTGAAATATCGCGCCCCATCCGCCCCGGGCGACGCGCAGATGATTTTAAACCTGTTCCCAATCGCTCGTCACGGCCGTGGCAAGCTGCCTGGCTGGCCGCGACGGGCGAACGCTGCGCGCCATGGCGGCAGGGATCGCCGGTCTGGTGGCGGCCGCGCGGTGCGTGGCGAATTGACCGCGATCGGCAGCGGCGGCGTCGACCTTGAACACGCCCACCACGTCCGACAGCCTCGCCGCCTGATCCTGCAACGATCCGGCCGCCGCCGCGGCCTCTTCGACCAGCGCCGCATTTTGCTGCGTCACCTCGTCCATTTGGGCGATGGCCTGGTTGATTTGTTCGATGCCGGCCGACTGCTCCAGGCTCGCCGACAGGATTTCATTGACGATGTCCGAAACGCGTTTTGCGCTGGTCACGACTTCGCTCATTGTGGCGCCAGCCTGGTCGACCAGCTTGCTGCCGATGTCGACCTGCTGCACCGAATCGCTGATCAGGGTCTTGACTTCCCTGGCCGCGCCGGCCGAGCGTTGCGCCAGGTTGCGCACTTCCGCGGCGACGACCGCAAAGCCGCGCCCCTGCTCGCCGGCGCGCGCCGCTTCCACCGCGGCATTGAGCGCGAGGATATTGGTCTGGAAGGCGATCCCGTCGATCACGCTGATGATGTCGACGATCTTGCGCGCCGACTCGTTGATCGCTCCCATGGTCTGGATCACCTCCGTCACCACGGCGCCGCCCTTGACGGCCTGGTGCGAGGCGGCGACCGCCAGCTGGCTGGCCTGGCGGGCGTTATCGGCGTTGTGCCTGACGGTGTCCGTCAATTCTTCCATCGACGACGCCGTTTCCTCCAGCGAGCTTGCTTGCTGCTCCGTGCGTGACGACAAGTCCAGGTTGCCCGCGGCGATTTCGCTCGACGCGGCGCCGATCGCGTCGGTGCCGGAGCGCACTTCGCCGACAATGCGCACCAGGCTACTGTTCATGTCTTTCATCGCGCTGAGCAACTGGCCGGTCTCGTTGGTCGAGTCCACTTCGACCTGCCGGGTCAGGTCGCCCGCGGCAATCGACTGCGCGATCCGCACCGCGTAATTGATCGGGCCGGTGACGCTGCGGATCAGCCACACGCCGGTCACGACCGCCGCCAGCAAGCCCAGCCCGATCGCCGACAGCGCGACGATGCGCGCGGACGCAAAGGCCCGCTGGCTGCTCTCGTATTGCTCCTTGCCCGCGTCGATCTGCAGCTTGATCAGCTTGTCGAGCACGCCGCGTACCGCTCCGTACTCCTTGATGAGTTTTCCGTAAATGAGCGCCGACAGGCCTGCCGGGTCACCGCTGCGCGCGGTCGCCATTGCCGGCTGCAGCCCGGTTTCCACGAAGCGCTTGTAGGCGTCCTCGAACTGCACGGCCAGCGCGCGTTCATCGCTGCTCAGGGAGCTCGAGCTGTACTGCTTCCAGACCTTGTCGGAGGCGGCCATCTCCTGCTCCAGGATGGCGATCAGCTGCGGCAGCTTGTCGGCGCCGCTGCCGCTCCCCACGGCGATCGCAAGCAGGTTCCGGTTCACCGAGCGGATCAGCACGTCCAGTTGTCCGACCGCCACCAGGCGATTTTCGTAGACCGATTTCAGCGCTCCGTTGGCATTGCCCAGGCTGCCCAGGCCCATCGCGCCGATCCCCAGTATCAGCGCCGACAGCAGTACCAGCACGCAGCACAGCCGGGCTTTGATCGTCGTATTGTGTAGCATGGTTTTTATCCTTGTTAGTTAGACTCGATCTTGCCGCCGGCAATGTTGGTAGCTGAGCGCCGCGTTTTAAAGTCCCCAGTGCAGCAGCAACATCACCAGCGCCGCGAGGAAGACGGTTTCTCCGACCATCAGCGCGATCGGTTTGATGCCGACGCTGGCCAATTCTTTCAGCTGGGTTTTCATGCCCAGCGCACTGATGGCGATCACCAGCGCCCAGCGCGACAAATCGTTGCCCAGATGCTGTACCGAGGACGGCACCACGCCAGTACTGTTGATGCAGGCCAGCAGCAGGAACCCGACCGCGAACGCCGGTAGCAGCGGCGGGCGCTTGCCGCCCGTCTTCACGCCCTGCGCCCTGGTCACCAGGGTGGCGCACAGGATCACCGGCACCAGCATGGCCACCCGCATCAACTTGACCACCGTGGCCGCGTCGCCTGTCTCGCGCGACATGCTGTAGCCGGCGCCGACCACTTGCGCCACGTCGTGGATAGTGCCTCCCAAGAACACGCCGGCCTGGGTCGGCGACAACGCGAACCAGTTGGCCAGCATCGGATAGACGATCATCGCCGCAGTCGACAATGCCGACACGCCGATCACGGTAAACAGCACGGCCTTTTCCTTTTGCGGATGGGCAGGCAAGGACGCCGCCAGCGCCAGCGCCGCCGAGGCGCCGCAAATCGCCGTGGCGCCGCCGGTGAGCAGGCCGAACAGGCGGTTGAAGCCCATCGCCCAAGCCACCAGAACGGACAAGGCGATCGTGACCGTCACCACCACCACCACCAGCACCACCGGTTTCCAGCCCAGCGCGGCGATCTGGCCCACCGTCAGGCGCATGCCCAGCAACGCCACGCCAAGGCGCAGCACGGTACGCGAGGTATATTCGATGCCTGGCTTGCACTGTCCTTCATTCGACAGGAAATTAAGCGCCATTCCCAGCAGCAGCGCGAACAGCATCACCGGTGCGCCGTAGTGCTCGGACAGGAAAGTCGCCGCTGCCGCCACCATTGCGCTGACGACAAAGCCGGGGGCAAGTTCGCGCACCCGCAGGTTGGCGTTGCTGATAGCCAGGGTATTCATGTAACGGTTTCCTCGTTCGGAAGGGTGACGAACACCCTGCCTTCTTCAATCTGGATGGGATAGACGGCAATGCGCAGCGCCGGCGAATTGACCATGCAGCCGGTGCGCAGGTCGAAGCGCAGTCCGTGCGCCGGGCATTGCAAGCTGTGACCTTCGAGCTTGCCGCTGGCCAGCGAAGAACCCTGGTGCGGACAGCTGTCGCCGACGGCATGGTAGTGGCCGTCGACGTTGAACAGGGCCGCGCAGCGCTGCCCGACGCGCAGCAACGCGCGCCCACCCGGCGCCGGCAACAGGGCCGGGCTGATTTCAACCCGCACGCTCATGTCGGTTCCGCAGCGAGCCGGCCCGATGCCTCGCGCAACGCGGCCAACAGTGCGGCCGGCGGCACGGCGCCGCTGATCGCCAGCTTGCCGTCGAAGCGGTAAAAGGGCACGCCGCCGTTGTCGCTGCTGGCCGGGAACGGCACCTCCGCGCCAAGCAGCACGCCAGCCAGTTGCGCCGGCTCGATGCCGCAGTCGGCGGCGTATTGCGCCAGCAGCAGGCGATCACCGAGGTTCTCGCCGCGCTCGAAATAGCCGGCAAACAGGCGCTCGAGCAAGGCGCCCTGGCCGGCGCCGCCGTGCTGGCCCGCCACTAGTTGGAGCAGGCGATGGGCGTCGGCGGTGTTGGGCATGACGCCGATGCCGGCGTAATCGATGCGTACGCCTGCCGCCCCGGCCGCCGCCATGACCGCCGCCTGGCGCTGGCGCACCGCCGCCTCGCTGCCCAGCCGGCGTATATAGAATTCAAGGAATGGCCAGCCTTCCGCGGGCGTATTCGGCAGCAATTGCACGCCGCGCCAGTCCACCTCGACCTCGATATCCGGGGCGATGGCGCGCCACTCGGCGATCGCCGCCTGCAGGTTGCGCAGCCCGATCAGGCACCAGGGGCAAATGAAATCGAACTCGACTTCGACCCGCAGCACCCGCCTCATGCCTGGCCCCGCGGTACCAATACCGGCTCAGGCGGCGCCACGGACTGCGTCGCCGCGTTGCACAGCATGTCCTGTTCGTAGTGGCGGCGGGCGTACCAGAACACCGCCGCCGCGGCCAGGCTCACCAGCGGCACCAGCTGGAATGCGCCAGCGAGCCCGATGCGGTCGGCCAGCGCCCCGGTCAGGAACGGGCCCGGCGCCAGGCCCAGCAGGTTGTTGGCCAGGGTCAGTATCGCGAACGCGGTGCCGTGGACCGAATAGTGCGTCAGGTTGGCCACCATCGCGCCGACCGGTCCGGTGGTGCCGGCGGCGAGGAACATGCCAGCGCCCATCAGGGCCAGTTGCAACGGGCCGGGCGGCAAGGCGAATGCCGCCGACAGCAGCGCGCAGCTGCCCAGGCAATACGCGATCGCCAGCTTGATCTTGTTCGACGGCGAACCCTGGGACAGGCGGTCGCTCAGAATGCCGCACAGAACCATGCCCGCGCCACTGGCCAGCACCACCAGCGCCGCGCTCACGCCGGCCTTGTCGGCGCCCATCGCGTAGTAGCGGTTCATGAAGCTGGGCATCCAGACGATGAAGCTGCCGGCAACGAACAACTGCAATCCGCTGCCGATGTAAGTGGCACGCACCGAGCGGGTGCCGACCAGGCTGCCCAGCGGCATGCGCTGCGCCGGCGCGGCGCCGGCGCGCTTCGGTGCAATCCGTGCTTCCTTGACGATCAGCGGATACAGCAGCGCCAGCGCCAACCCGAACAGGGCCATGCCGGCGAACGCCCAGCGCCAGCCGTGGTGGGCCGCGATGCTGCCGCCCAGCGCAATGCCGAGCACCGAACCGAACATGCCGCCGGCCATGAAGGCGCCGCTCAAGGTGGCGCGCAGCTTGCGTGGAAATACCGACAGCACCACCGCGATGCCGACGCTGCCGTAGGCGGCCTCGCCGACACCGACCAGGAAACGGGCGGCAAACATCTGGCCATAGTTCTGCGCCAGGCTGCAGGCCAGCGTGGCAAGGCTCCACAGCACCGCCATCAGCGCCAGGCTCTTGACGCGGCCGAAGCGGTCGGCCAGCAGCGACAAGGGAAAGGTCAGCAAACCCACCATCAGGGCCACAATGCCGCTGAGCAGGCCAAGGCGGGCGTCGCTCAGCGCCCATTCCGCCTTGAGCAGGACGAACACGGCGTTGAGCACCTGGCGCGACATGTAATCCGAGATCAGCAGGCCGAAGCTCAGTGCGAAGACGATCCACGCATAGCTGCGCGGAACCGCCGGCTGGTGGTCGAAGCTTGCGCCGTCGCCGCCATGGGAATTATGAAAAGCCATTGTAAAAACCAGTCCGCTGCGCGATGCGCGAAAAATGTGAACACGGGCTGTATGCAACAGCCCGTGGGGGAACCAGTTCAGGTACGCAGCGGAACGTTCTTCTGACCGCGCTCGCGATTTGGCGCCATGCCGTTCATGCGCAGCGTTTCTTCCGCATCCTTGTAGCTCACGCCGATGCGATAGATGGCGCGCGCCTCCTTGCCATCGGCTACTTCGCGGCCCAGCTCATGCGCCACGCGCACCAGCTGGCGGATCTGCTCGGCCGAGGAGATGCGCTTGCCGTGGGCATCGATCAAGGTGTCTTCGGTGCCGCAGCGCGGGTGGAAGCCCATCGCCATCGACATCATGTTAAACGGCAGGACGTTCTTCAGCAGCGACTCGGCGGTGATGCAGGAGCCGTCCGGCGCACGCCGGATGAAATCCATGAAGTTGAACGGATTCGGGCCGTCGAAGCCGCCGCCGATGCCGATCCAGGTCAGGTTCAGCGGACCGAGGTAGTCGCCGCGCCGCACGATGCGGTCCAGCGTTTCGAGTGCGTGCATGCCGGTCAGCTGGAAATGCGGCTGGATGCCCGACTCGTGCAGGCGGCGCAGGTGCTCCTTGACCCAGGCCGGGCCCGACGGCACCGTCATTTCGCTGTAGGCGGCGTGCATCGCCGGCGACGCCAGCGAGGTGCCTTCCAGGTATTCCGGATACAGCAGCTCCATGATGTTCATCTGGGTGGTGTTGATCGCCACCGTGACCTGGTCCGGCTTCGGGGTCAGGTCGGCCAGCATGTGGCGCGTGTCGTCGCTGAGCCACTTTGCCGCCGCGCCATCGTCTTCCGGCGCGAACGAGATCGAACCGCCGACCTGGATGATCATGTCGGGCACGGCAGCGCGCACGCCGGCGATCAGTTCGTTGAACTTGGACAGGCGCTTCGAGCCCTTGCCATCGAGTTCGCGCACGTGCAGGTGCAGCACCGTGGCGCCGGCCTCGTAGCATTCGACGGCCTTGTCGATCTGTTCCTGCATGGTCACCGGGATGTCTTCAGGGAAGTCCTCCGGCGCCCATTCGGGACCGTACGGAGCCACGGTGATCACTACCTTGTCCTGGTTTTCGGGGTGCAGGGAATCGTCGAGAAATTGCATGCTGTGCTCCTGGGTGAATTTGTATTTGTTTTAGAAAGGGACGTCGCCGACGATGCCTGCGCGGTCCATCTTGCGGTGGCACGGCGGATAGTCCATCACGGCGTAATGCTGGGTGGCGCGGTTGTCCCAGATCGCCACGCTGTTTTTCTTCCAGCGCCAGCGCACCTGGAACTCCGGGATGTAGGCCTGGCTGATCAGGTAGGCCAGCAGCTGGCCGGCGCCCGGGTTGGCGTCCTGGCCATAGCGCACCCGGTCCGGCGTGTGGAAGTTGCTGAAATGGGTAGTGAAGCCGTTGACGAACAACACTTTTTCACCCGTCTCGGGATGGATGCGCACCACCGGATGCTCGGCGTCGGGGAACTGGGCCTTGAGCGCCAGCCGGCGCTCAATCGGCATCGCGGCGCCGAAGCTCGCTTCGATGCTGTGGCGGGCGCGCAGCGACGCGATCTTCAGCTTGACGTCTTCCGGCAACTTGTCGTAGGCCAGCACCATGTTGGCCCACATGGTGTCGCCGCCCACCGCCGGCGTCTCGACGCAGCGCAGCACCGAGCCGAACGGCGGCGCCGGGCGCCAGGTGGCGTCGGTATGCCAGCAGTTTTCGTAGCGGTCGGCCGGCTGCTCGGGGCTCTTGTAGATTTGCACCAGTCCCGGATGCTCGGGATCGCTGCCGGCCACCGGATGGCTCTCCAGCTCGCCGAAACGGCGCGCGAAGGCGACGTGCTCGGCGCGGCTGATGTCCTGGTCGCGCAGGAACAGCACGCGGTGGCGCAGCAGCTCGGCGCGCAGCTCGGCAAACAGGCCATCGTCATGGACGGCGTCGGCCAGGCTCACGCCGGTCACTTCGGCACCGAGTGCGCAGGTCAGTTGTTCAACTTGCATGGTGTACTCCTCAGATGACGAAAATCGACGAACCCGTCGTCTTGCGCGATTCGAGATCGCGATGCGCCTGGGCCGCGTCTTCCAGCGCGTAGTGCTGGTTGATTTCGATCCTGATGCGCCCGCTGCCGACATGGTCGAACAGTTCGGCCGCCAGCGCCGCCTTCTCTGCCGGGTCGGCGATATAGTCGGCCAGCGCCGGGCGCGTCATGAACAGCGAACCTTTCATTGCCAGCAGCACGGGATCGAACGGCGGGATCGATCCGGACGCGGTGCCGACGCAGACCATCAGGCCGCGCTTGCGCAGCGAGTCGAGCGAGGCCATGAAGGTGGTCTTGCCGACGCTGTCGAACACGACATCGACGCCCCTGCCGCCGGTCAAGGCGCGCACCTGCGACGGCACGTCCTGCTCGCTGTAGTTGATGACATGGGCGCAGCCGTGGGTGAGCGCGAGCTCCGCCTTGGCCGCGGTGGACACCGTGCCGATCACGGTGATCCCGAGCAGGCTGGCCCATTGCGACACGATCAGCCCGACGCCGCCGGCGGCGGCATGCAGCAAAATAGTGTCGCCCCGCTTGAAATCGTAGATCCGGCGCAACAGGTAGGCCGCGGTCAGGCCGCGCATCGTCATCGCCGCGGCGGTCTCGAAGGCGATCGTTTCGGGCAGCCTGATCAGCGGCGCGGCCGCCATCACGCGCTCGGCGCAATAGGCGCCCAAGGTGTTGAGAAATCCGGTGTAGCTGACCCGGTCGCCCAGCTTCAGGTGGGTCACGCCCTCGCCCAGCGCCACGACGACGCCGGCCGCCTCGACGCCCAGGCCGTTCGGCAGGGCGATCGGGTAAGTCCCGTTGCGGAAATAGGTATCCGCGTAGTTGAGGCCGACGGCGACGTGGCGCACCCGCACCTGGCCGGCGGCCGGTGCGCCGACATCGACCTCGGTCACGTACAGCACCTCGGGTCCGCCGCACTCATCGAAACGCACTGCTTTTACCATTCTTGTCTCCTGTATTTTGTAGTCTCGGCATTGCTGCGCCATGAATCGAGTATAGTCCCGCGCCCAAGGCCCAAGGCCGCATCAAGCGACACCCACTTCTCATTTCATGACAGCGGCCGCGTGTGTTTTCAGCTGGGCGATCAGTTCAGTTGCGCGCGGCCACGGGCCGTAGCCGGCGGCGGGATTGAGATGGCCGACGGCGCCCAGCGCGACGAACTCGCTGCCCCAGTCTTCGGCCATGCCGCGCACCGCTTCGAGGCTGGCCAGGTGGTCGTTGCTGCTGGCGGCGACGAGGCTGGGAAACGGCAAGCGCGCGCGCGGCAGCGGCGACCAGCCGTTCGCGCGCAGCGTTGCAGGCTGCGGATAGTTGGCCGGCCAGCTCGCATCCAGGTCCGGCGGCGTCACCAGCAGCGCGGCTAGGTCCGGGCGCCGGAAGCGCGCCGCCCAATGCGCCACCATCAGCACGCCGGCGCTGTGCGCCACCAGGATCACCGGGCCGTCGATGGCGGCCAGCGCATGCTCGATGGCCAGGACCCGCGCGGCGCAGTTCAGTCCGTCATCGGGCAGCGGCGGCACCGACCGTGCGCCCGGTATGCTCTGTTCGAGCAAGCTCTGCCAATGCTCGGGGACGTGGCCGCGCAGGCCTGGAACGATCAGGATAGTCGGTTCGCTTGGATTTTTCATAGTGTGATCTCCGTTCAACGTGGCTGTTCCGGCAGCCGATAGTCGCGGAACGTTTCGCGCAGCTGCATCTTCTGCAGCTTGCCGGTGGCGGTGTGCGGCAGCGATTCGACAAACACGACGTCGTCCGGGCGCCACCACTTGGCCACCCGCTGCTCCAGGTGCGCCAGCATTTCTTCGCGCGTGACGCTGTAGCCGGGTTTAAGCACAGCCACCAGCAATGGCCGCTCCTGCCAGACCGGATGGGAGATGCCGATGACCGCCGCCTCGGCCAGCGCCGGATGTTCCATTGCGGCGCTTTCCAGGTCGATCGACGAGATCCATTCGCCGCCCGACTTGATCACATCCTTGGAACGGTCGGTGATGAGCATGTAGCCGTCGGGGTCGATAGTGGCCACGTCGCCGGTGTCGAAAAAGCCGTCGGCGTCGAGGACCGCACCATTCTCGTCGCCGTAATAGCCGCTGGCGATCCACGGCCCGCGCACTTTCAGGTTGCCGAAGGCCTTGCCGTCATGCGGCAGGCGCTCGCCTTTGTCGTCGACGATCTTCAGCGTCACGCCGAACACCGCCCTGCCCTGCTTCATCTGCAGGCGCACGCGTTGCTCCGGATCGAGCCGTGCATGTTTCGGCATCAGCCGGCACACCGTGCCCAGTGGCGACATCTCGGTCATCCCCCAGGCGTGGATGACGGTGGCGCCGAACTGCTCGTAGAAGCGCTCGATCATCGACTTCGGCGCGGCGGCGCCGCCGATCACGCAGCGCCCCAGGCTCAGGTCGCGCAGCGGATCGAGTCTGTGCTCGTCGACGTGGCGGAACAGCAGCTGCCACACGGTCGGCACGCCGAGCGCCAGGGTGACCTTTTCCTCGCGCATCAGCTCGTACACCGACTTGCCGTCCAGCGCGGGCCCCGGGAACACCAGCTTGGCGCCGCACAGCGCGCCGGCATACGGCATACCCCAGGCGTTGACGTGGAACATCGGCACCACTACCAGCGCGCTGTCGGCCCCGCCCAGCGCCAGTCCGTCCACCCCGCAAGCGGCCATCGCATGCAGCACGGTCGAGCGGTGCGAATACAGCACGCCCTTTGGACGGCCGGTAGTGCCGGATGTGTAGCACAGCGATGCGGCGCTGCGCTCGTGCAGCTCCGGCCATTCGAAGCTCGCGTCTTCTGCGCCGATCAGTTCTTCGTAGCACAGCAGGTTGGGCAGGTTCACCGCCGGCATGTGGGCGCGGTCGGTCATCGCGACGAAGCCGCGCACGGTCTTCAGCGACGGCGCAAGCTGTTCGAGAAGGCCGGCAAAGCCGATGTCGAAGAACAGGTACTGGTCTTCGGCGTGGTTGACGATATACGTGATCTGTTCGGCGAACAGGCGCGGGTTGATCGTATGCAGCACCGCGCCCATGCCCGACACGCCGTAATACAGTTCCATGTGGCGATACCCGTTCCACGCCAGGGTGGCCACGCGCGCGCCCTGCTCGACGCCGAGACGGGTCAGCGCGCCGGCAACCTGGCGCGCCCGGCGCCCGATCGAGCCATAGGTGCTGCGCTGGATCGGCCCTTCAGCCGTGCGCGAGATGATTTCCCGCTCGGGATGGTTGTTGCAGGCGTGCTCGATCAGCGTCGACACTTGCAAGGATTGGTATTGCATCATGCCTAGCATGGGGAACTCCTTAACGGTGATTGATTGCTTGGACAGGCTGCCGCGCGCAGCAGGCACAGGCGCACGCTGGCGGCATACCAGCGCCCCCCTTTCACGGTGCGCTCGCCGCGCCTGTTCAGCGCGGCGGCGATGGCGTCGAACGATGCGCCGCCTGCGTACATCTCTTTCATATATTTACTCAAGACCACTGGCGCCAGCGGCCGCGGCCCGCTTGTCATTTCACTTTCCTCAGCAGGAAGTGGGACAGCGCGGGCACCAGCACCAGGGCGCCCAGCATGTTCAGCGTGAACATGAAGGTGAGCAGGATGCCCATGTCGGCCTGGAACTTGATCGGCGACCAGGCCCAGCACACCACGCCCGCGGCCAGCGTCACGCCGACCAGCGCCACCACCTTGCCGGTGAATTGCAGCGCATGGCGGTAGGCGTCGGCCAGCGACTGGCCCTGGCGCTGCTGCACCAGCTGCACGGACACCAGGTAAAGCGCGTAGTCGACGCCGATACCCACGCCCAACGCGATCACCGGCAGGGTCGCCACCTTGACGCCCATGCCCAGTACCACCATCAGCGCCTCGCACAGGATCGAGGTGAGCACCAGCGGCAGCACCGCGACCAGCACCGCGCGCCAGCTGCGGAAGGTGATGAAGCACAGCACGATGACGGCGGCGTAGACGTACAACAGCATCTTGTGATTGGCGTCGCGCACGACGATGTTGGTGGCGGCCTCGATGCCGGCGCTGCCGGCGGCGAGCAGGAAGGCGCGCTCCGGCGCGCCGTGGGCGCGGGCAAACCCTTCCGCCGCCTGCACCACGCGCTCGAGCGTGGCGGCCTTGTGGTCCGACAGGTAGGCGATCACCGGCATCAGCGAGCACGCGCGGTCGAACAGGTCGGGATTGTTGACCGAGGCCTGCTGCCCGCCGTAGTTAAGCACGTCCTGGTTGCGCGACAGGGTCAGCCACTTCGGGCTGCCCTCCGAGGTGCCGGCCGTGACCTGGCGCACCGCGTCGGCCAGCGATACCGTCGTCTGCACGCCCGGCACCTGCTGCAAGGCCCACGCCAGGCGATCGGCCTCGATCAGCGTCTCGAACTTGAGGCAGCCTTCCGGCGCGGTTTTCACCATCACCGCGAACTGGTCCGACGAGAGCGAGTAGTTGGCCGTGATATAGGCATTGTCGCGGTTGTAGCGCGAGTCGGCGCGCAGTTCCGGCGCCCCCGGATCGAGGTCGCCGATTTGCAGCCGCGTACTGATCACAGCGCCGGCCGCCGCCAACGCCAACGCAATCGCGACGGTGATGCGCGCCCAGCGCGGCTCGGTGAAGCGCTCCAGCGTGCGCCACAGGCGCCCCGATGGACCGGCATTTTCAGCGTCGGCCTCCTGCCGCACGCAGTTGCGGGCGGCGCTGGCCGATACGCCGACATACGACAGCAGCACCGGCAGCAGCAACAGGTTGGTGAAGATCAGCACTGCCACGCCGATGCTGGCGGTCATTGCCAGGTCGCGGATGACGGGAATGTCGATCGTCATCAGCACGCCGAAGCCGACCGCGTCAGCCAGCAGCGCGGTCAGGCCGGCCAGGAACAGGCGCCGGAAGGTGTAGCGCGCCGCCACCAGCAAGTGGGTGCCGCGGCCGACATCCTGCATGATGCCGTTCATTTTCTGGGCGCCGTGCGAGACACCGATGGCAAACACCAGGAACGGCACCAGGATCGAGAACGGATCGAGCTCGAAGCCGAGCGCGGCGACCAGGCCCAGCTGCCATAGCACCGCCACCAGCGAACAGGCGACGACCAGCACGGTCGAGCGCACGCAGCGGGTATAGACGTAAATGACTGCGGTCGCCACCAGCGCCGCCACGCCGAAGTACATCAGCACCTTGGCCATGCCGGCCAGCAGTTCGCCGATCAACTGGGCGAAGCCGATCACGTGGATCTTGACCGGATAGGCGCCGCCCTGGTGCGCCTGCACCGTGCGTTCGATCGACCTGGCCAGGTCGGCATAGACGATCGACTTTCCGGTGGCCGGATCCTTGTCCAGCAGCGGCACGAAAATCATGGTGGACTTGAAGTTGTTACCCACCAGGCTGCCCACGATGCCCGAGCGCGCGATGTTGATCTTGAGCTGTTCGACGCTGGCGGCCGAACCGTCATAGCCGTCCGGCATCACCGGCCCGCCGCGGAAGCCTTCCTCGGTCACTTCGTTCCAGCGCACTGTCGGCGTCCACATCGACTTGACCCAGGCGCGGTCGACGCCAGGCGTGAGGAACAGCTCGTCGCTGATCTGCTTGAGTGCATCGAGATAGCGCGGCTCGAAGATATCGCCCTGCGGATTTTCCACCACCACCCGCAGCGAATTGCCCAGGCCGCGCAGCGCCTGCTTGTTGAGCAAGTAGTTCTGGATGTAGGGCTGGCTTTGCGGCAGCATCCGTTCGAAGCTGGCGTTCTGGGTCAGGCGTGTGGCCGCCAGGTAGCCCAGCAGCAGGCTCACGACCGTGCACAGCACGATCATTGCCATGCGATTATTGAATACCAGTCGCTCCAGCACGCTGCCGGAGCGGCTGTCGAATTGATCCAGCGTGCGCACGACAGGCATCGCCTCGCGCTGCTTGATTCCCATGTCCATTGATCGAATTCCTCGTGTGAGCCGGATGCGGCCGGCGCCGTATTTATTGAATGGTGAGCCGCTCGGAACGCAGGCCGCGCGGCCCGCCGATCAGCAGCTGCCTGGGGCCAAGCAGCAGCGCCGCCGCGGCCGCCCCGGCCGGGGTCGCGTGCAGCGGTGTAAAGTTGGCGCCGCGGTCGGCGCTGCGCAGGAGCTGGCCTGCCTGGCTGACCAGCAGCAGGCTGCCGTCGTCCAAGGCCAGGCCGGCCGCCAAACCGGTCTGGGTGCCGGTTGCCGATTTCTGCCAGCTGGCGCCGCCGTCGTGGCTGTACAGCGCCGTGCCGCGCAGGCCGTACACCAGCAGACTGTTGCCGCTGCCGGTGACGCCGAAGAAGCTGCCCTCATAGGGCACGGTCAGCGCATCGAAACGCTCTCCGTCGGCGCTGCGCTTGAGCACGATGCCCTGCTCGCCGACGATGTACAGGTCGGAGCCCACGGCGCGGATCGCGTTAAGGTGCAGGCCCTTGGGATTGGCGACATGGGTTTCCCAGTGCTGCCAGGTGGCGCCGCCGTCTGTGCTGCGCAGCACCAGGCCGAACGCGCCGACCGCCAGGCCTTGGCCGCGCGGGTCGAACCAGATGTCGAGCAGCGGCTTGTCGCCCGCCTGCGGATCGCGGCGGCCGTCGAACTGGCGCTGCCACGTGGCGCCGCTGTCGGCGCTGTGCAGCACCACGCTGTCGTGGCCGACGGCCCAGCCCTCGGCAGGCGTGGAGAAGTGCACCGCTACCAGGTCGCTCGACAGCGGAACACTGGCCTGGCGCCAATTGGCGCCGCGGTCGTCGGAATACAGCACATGGCCGCGCTGGCCGACGGCGACGAGGCGGGTACCGGCCAGCGCCACGCCGTTAATCAGGCCGCGCTGGGCCAGCGCGCTGGGGATCGAGGGGGTATCGAGAGGATCGGCAAATACCGGCCCGGCGGCGTGCGCCGCTTGCGCCGCGACCAGCAGGGCGGCGCCCGCCAGCCCATTTAAAATTCGGTTCATCCTGCACTCGCAAAAAGACTGCCGGCCAATCCGGCGCCCGAGGGCGCCGGCCGGCAGCAAAACGGAAAAAGCGTTGAGCGCGGCCGGGCGCTGTGCCGGCCGCGCAAGCGTGTCAGCGGACGCCCGAACCAGCCAGGGCGTCAGCCGACCACTGGGTCGGTTTCAGCGGTTCGATGAATTTCAAGCCGCCGAACGCACCGGACATGCCGGTCAGGTTGTAGGCGCCGCTGGTGAAGTCGTAGATCACGTGGTTGCCGTTGTAGGTCGCTTGCGCGTCATACGCATAGATCATGTGATCGAACGAGGAGCGGTACAACTGGCCGCGGCCATCGTATTCATCCGACGCCAGTGCGACCCAGCTGTCTTCGTCGATGTAGAAGGTGCGGCGGCTGTAGATGTGTCGCTTGCCCGGCTTGAGCGTGGCTTCCACCACCCAGACACGGTGCAACTCCCAACGCACGAAGTCCGGATTGACGTGGTTCGGCTTGACGATGTCGGCCGCGACCTTGCTCGCGAACAGTTTGTACGAGCTGTACGGCACAACCATCTCCTTCTTGCCGACCAGCTTGAAGTCGAAGCGATCCATCGCGCCGTTGAAGATCCAGGCGTCGTCGTAGGTCGATGCGCCGGCCGAACCCGGATTTGGCGTGTCGTAAGCGACGTCCGGCGCCAGTTTGACGCGACGCTGGCCAGGCAGGTACTGCCAAACCCTGCGCGGCTGCACCACCGGATTGATGGCGTCGAACGCCATCAGGCCTTCGCCGGCGCGGCGCGCAGGCGCCGAGTAGCTAAGCTTGGTGCGGAAGAACACGTCGGACTGCTTGCCCGCTTCGGTACGCTTCGGATCCGACAGCGGGAACTCGGAGGTGATCTCGCCGGCCGTCGCCAGGCTAGGCGTGCCGGACGCATCGACGTTCCACGATTCATACTTCGTGGTCAACGCGTGGCCCTGGTAGCGCAGCAGGTGATTCCACATCACCTCGTAGCCGCTCTTCGGAATCGGGAACGGCACGCCGGCCAGTGCATTTTCCACGCCGACGCCACCATCGGTGGTCTTGGCGTTGAGCGCGTTCCTGGCGGTGTTCTCGAGCACGGCTTTCGGCAGGGTAACCGGGCGGTGGGTAGGATACACGTCGACGCGGAAATTCGGAAAGCGCTTGAGCAGTTCGCGGGTGCCCACGGTCAGCTTGTCTTCCATGCCGGCCAGATTCTTGCCGGTCAGGACCAGGCGTGGCTTGTCGGCCGCGTATGGGTCAGGACGCATGCCGCTGTCCTTGACGTAGCCGGCCGGCGGCGTGGTCAGGCCGCCGGTAAATTCCGGAATTGTGCCGTCCTTGTTGCCGGCCTTTTCAGCGCCGACGGCCGTCAGGGTGGTGCCCAGCTGCTTCGCTTCATCCGGAGTAACGCCCGCGTGGACCAAGCCTGCCGCTGCCAGCGCGGCGGCCAGAATAGTCTGCTTAAATTTCATAAAATGCCCGCCTTATCAGAACGTGGTTTTGAGGGTAGCCGCGATGAAGCCGCGGTCTTTGAGCAGCGCAGTGACGCCGCCGAACGAGGTGACCGCGCCGCTGGCCGGATCAACCGCCAGTGGACCGAAGAAGCCGGAGTACTTCAGGTCGAAGCGGTATTTCTGGTACAGGTCGAAGCCCAGGCCGGCGCTGTAGCTGCCGGCGCCCTTGTTACCGCCCGCCTGCACCGCGGAATTGCCTTTCAGGCCGACCGAGTAGTTCAGCGGCATCGACATATCGAGGCCTGGCAACACCTGGTACCAGGTTGGATTCAGGTTCATGGCGATGCCGACGTAGTCGCGCGTGACCTTGTCGATGCCGGTGTAGGCGTCGCGTCCTTTGTACAGGGCCGCACCCTGGGTCACCGCACCGACCCGGTTCCAGACCAGCTCCGTCATCCAGGTGGCGGCATCGGACAGCGGAGTCTTGGCGACCACGCCGAAGAAGTTGACGACGCCGTGGAGGGTATTGGCGCGCGCGCCGTGGACTTCCCCCTCAGCCGGCAAATTGCCCGCCAGCGCCACCATCTGGGTGCCCAGCTTGGCATTGAGCGCAGCCAGGATAGGTGCGGCGGTGCCAACCGGCATCAGCAACGCAGGCTGGCTGTTGACCGGCATATTGCGGCGGTAGGACAGATCCGCGCCGACCGACACACCCAGGACGCTCTTCGACAGCGATACGCCGTAGACGTCGACCTTGTTGGCGTATTCGAGCTGGTACTGGCTGGTGGCGCCCAGCGTGGTCGGATAGAACAGGCAGATCGGGCCGGCAGCCGCCGCGCCCGGGATCAACGCGGCAGGGCATGCGCCGCCCAGCATGGCCGACGGCAGGCCGGCCAGCCGCAGGTTTGCCTGTGGCAGCAGATCCGAGGCGCGGCGTGCATAGGCGCCGACGGTGCCGTCGAGCCAATCCGGGCTCCAGCGCATCGATACGCCGAAGTCGCCGGTTTTCGGCGCGACACTATCGGCACGCTTGACGGCCATGCCCAGCGGCCCCAGGTTGAACGACTCGGCGCCCTGGAAACCGTAATCATAGAAGCCCAGGAAGGCGCCCGATTCGGGCAGGCGCGACGGCTTCCAGCCAAGGAAATATTGCGCCGCAACGCTCAGCTCGGCTGTCGGCGATGCCTGCAGCGAGATCCCCTTGCGCGGCAGGAACAGCTCCTTCGCCTCGGTGCCGGGTACCGAATAGGCCTTGCCCAGGTCGATCGGCCCTTGGCCGTAGTTCACGCCATGAATCGGCGTCAACAGGCTTTCGCCCCATTGCACGCTGTGCTGGCCGAGCTTGACATTGACGGGCATGTCGGCGACATCGAAGCTGGCGAACACGAACGCGTCCAGCACTTCCCCGCCACGGCGGTGATAGCGGCTGGTGTAGTCGGACAGGCCGATGGCCGGCTTGCCGCCCACGAGGTGATTCGAGCTGGCTGGATTGGTGTTGTCGAGCTGCGAATAAGCCTGGTCGTACCAGCCGGCCGCCGACACGCGCAGGCCGAAGTTCTTCTGGAATACGAGGTCGAGTTCGGGTAACCAGTCAACCCGGTTCATCACGGTGCCCTTGTTGAAGTTGCGGTCGCCGTCATCGAAATTGGCCGATTTCAGCAGCGCCGCGTTCTGCGGGCTGAGGCGACGGGCGTAGTTGTACTTGACCGTATTGTCGAAGCGCACCACCAGATCGGGATTGCCGGTCGAAATTTCTGCCGCGTGGACACTGCCGACTGCGCACAAGGCCGCTGCCGCGGCCAGTGCGTGAAGGACCAAGGGATTGTTGGGTTTTCCTAGTTTCATGCTGCGCCTGCTCCTCTAGTTATACTTTTATGAAAACGCTGCTGCTCGGGGGTAATGCTGAACTTCCTTCAAGAACTCATGCGCCGGCGCGTGACGCGTGCACCGACAGCGCGGCGAGTAATCGATCGTAGAGGGATGGCAGGTGCGCAGCGATGGCGCAAGCGCGCCGGACGGCGCGTTGGAAAATGGTTTGCACGAAGCTGTCTCCTCATCGTTTTTCTGCCATTCCGCCAGGACTATGCTGTCCGATCCGGAATTGCGATGAGTCAATCATAGGGTTGAAGATGAGTAAGTAAGTTTCCATTTCATGACGAAGACTTCGCATTTCGTGACATGAACAAGCTGGCATGGCGCATCATGCGGGCGATGGATGCAGCGCGTTCGTGTCATGTTCCGGTCACAGTCCGGCGCTAACATCTCGCTGCCGCACGATGCGTACGCGCCCTTGAAGCCTGCCGCCTTTGCCAGCATTCCGGCTCTGGCTCTAAATCGCACTCCCAAAAAATCTGCCCGCACATGCCCTCGTTTGAAAAGCTTCTTGCCGCTCTGCTCATCATGTTCACCACCTGCGCCGCTTCGGCGACGGATATCAGCGGGGCCGGTTCATCAGCGGCCCAGCCGCTCTATGTCAAATGGGCACAGGCGTACGCCAGGCGAGCTGGCACCACGGTGAACTATCAACCGGTCGGTTCTTCGGGCGGCATTAAGCAAATCAAAGAGAGGGCGATCGATTTTGGCGCCAGCGACGTCGCCATGTCGACCGACGATCTGAAAAAGGAAAAGCTGATCTGCTTTCCGAGCGCCATTTCCGGCGTGGTCCCGGTGGTAAATATCGCAGGCATAAAGGGCGGCGATCTGCGCCTCAGCGGTGAACTGCTGGCAGATATCTTCTCCCGCAAGATCACCAGGTGGAACGACCCTGCCCTCGCCGCGCTCAATCCGCGCCTGCGCTTGCCCAATCAGGCGATAACGCTGCTGGTGCGAAAGGACGGATCCGGCACTACCTATAATTTCACCGACTATCTGAGCAAAATGAATCCGGATTGGAAACAGCGTTATGGGCGCAACTTCACGATCGCCTGGCCGGCAGACGCGATCCAGGTCAAGGGGAGCGACGGCGTTGTGGCGGCCCTCAAGCAGACTGCCGGCGCCATCGGCTACGTCGATTATCACTATATGGTGCAAGACAAACTCGCCTTTGCCAAGCTGCGCAACCGGGACGGCAACTTCGTCACGCCGGCCCCGGCAGGATTCGGCGCCGCGCTGGCCAACAGTTCCTGGCCGACCCAGGCCACGTACGAAGAAATGCTTACCGAAAAAGCGGGAGCGAATTCCTGGCCGATTACGATGGGGACCTTTGTGATCGTGCCGCAGACGGCGCGCAATCCCGAGAAAGCGATCGCGACGCTGAAGTTCTTCGTATGGGGATTCATGCATGGCGATACGCTGGTCGATGGCGCCGATTTCGTGCGCCTGCCTGAACTCGTTCAGGGGCGCGTATTCAGCGAGCTGACCAAGGTCAAAGATGGCAATGGCCGGCCGCTCGAGTGGTCGATATCAGGACTGATCGACCTGCGGCCTTAGAGGATGTCATCAACATGTCATCCGGAGTCTTCAAAATGGACTCATTCGGAACCGCGACTGAAAGATCATGTTCCAAAATAGACGACTCATCATCCTCGATGCGGATGGAACCACCATCGATGCCTATCCGGCGATCGAGCAGGCGTTCGCCCGCAATGGCATGGCGCTGGGGGAAGAAAAGAGCTTCCAAAAACGCCACCATCTGTTCAAATACCTCGGCGGCCTTAAGGAATTCCCGGCAATTATCAAGAAGAACATGCGCCAGCAAGGCCGCAAGCGAATCGTCGCCTCGCTGACCGACGTCTACCGGTCGGAGGCACGCCTGTATCCTGGAATTGCGGAATTGATCAAATCGCTGATCGCAGTGCCCGATATCGTCGTCGGCCTCGTCACCAGGAATATCACCAACGAGCCGCTCGAGACGCTGCGCCAGCTATTCGCCCGGCACGACATCGACGTCGACGAACTGGATTTCTTCGACCATGTTCCCCTGAGCGAAGGAAAGACCGCCCAATTCCGGCTGACGCGGGAGCGGTTCGCCGTGAACCCTGCCCGCTCCTACGTGTGCGGCGATGAATTCAAGGATTTTCACGCGGCGATCAGCACCGGAATGCATCCATTCATGGTGTCCTACGGGTTCGAGGATCACGATCGCCTGACTGAAAAATTCAGTGTGCCGAATGAAGTGATCTCGCGCACCTCCACCGAACTCTGTGCGCGGGTATGCCACGCGCTGGATCTTCCTGCCGCAACCTGAGCGGGACAACCTCAATACGAATACCCGAACAGCGCTGCGCTGAGGCCGGAGAATATCCAGTAGTCGACCGGCGCACCGCATGTCCAGTGTTTATGCCATGGCACGTACTCGGCACGGAAACGGGCTAATCCGAAAGCCGGGTTGACGATGAACCACAGGAAGTCCTCAGCGATCCAGAACAGCATGATCGCGGCTAGAATGCGCGCCTCCAGAAGCCACGACCACTGCGCTAAAAAGAAGACCGGCGCGTGAAAGAAAAGCGCAATGAATGGGAACACCCAGGCGTGGTAACCCGTCATTGCGCGCCCGCCCCAGAACACATCGAGCAGCCAATGGGATTCGATTCTCCACGTCGGCAAATTCGCGCCCCAGCCGGCATCGCCTTCAATATGGACTTCCACTTTCGCGAAAAAGTAGGCGAGGACGACGACAAATCCGACCGTCGATATCAACTGAAAGAGGGGAAGCTGGGCGGTCATATTTCAGCCTTTCCAAGGACGGTGTCGAGCACCCGGCAAGCAGCGTCGGGACGCCCGAGCGCTTTCGCCCTGGTGCGCATGTCCTCCAATTTGGCCGGGTGCGCCAGCAAATAACGAACCCGGTATTCCAGCGTCACCAGATCGAAGGCCTTCAGCGCTACGCCCCGCTCGAGCAGGTAATTGGCGTTGTGTTCCTCCTGGCCGGGGATCGGGGCGATGACAATCATCGGCAATCCCATCGCCAGCGATTCCGCCGTCGTGAGGCCACCCGGCTTGGTCACCACCAGGTCGGCGCACGCCATCAGCCGTTCGATATGGCTGGTGTAGCCTTGCGGCGCGAGCCTCCCGGGATGGCGCTTGGCAAGCTCCTGCAATGCTGCCAGCGCCGCTGCGTCCTTGCCCGCGAGCGCAATGATCTGAAAATTGACCTGCAATCCCAGAAGGCGCTCGGCGACCTGCGTCACGCTGCCAAGTCCCACCCCTCCCCCCATCAACAACACCGTCATCACGCCAGGCTGGATCCCGAGTGCGCGCGCGCAGGCGTGCCGGTCGAACTGCTGGGAAAACGCCGGCATGATGGGAATGCCGGTGACGTGGATCGCCGCATGGGAGATGCCGCGCTCGCGCATGCGAAACGCAACCTCATCGTTGGGGGCGAAATATCCCGCCATGTGTTCGTGTACCCACATCCGGTGCAAATCGAAATCGGTGACCTGGACCCAGACCGGACAACGCAGGACGCCCGCGCCGCAAAGTTGCGACAATATCTCCGCGGGCAGGAAATGGGTGCAGATAATCAGGTCCGGCTGGCGGTGCGCAATCTCCCTGAGTAATGGCCGGCTGTTCATCCGCTCGGCCCAACGCCGTAATCGGTGCGTCCGCCCGTCCCGTCTGGCCAGGTCGGTAACCCGGTACAGCCGGCTCCACAACGTCGGGGCCCGCTTCACCAGGAAGTTGTACATGTCGGTGTAGACCATCCGCAGCAAGGGCGTGACGAATTGCAGCACGTCGAGATGGACTGGCGTTACTTCGCAGCCGGTCGCTTTGGCGTAGGATCGCAGCGCTTCGGCGGCGCGGGTGTGGCCTGTACCGGCCGATGCGCTAAGCACGAGAATTTTTTTTCGATTCATGACCGCCTAGTAAGGGGAAAGCGGCTCGATTCTATCCACCCTCGATGACCGTCCGATGACAAAACCACGCCCGCGCCCTGCTGCCCCATGCTGCCGATCCTGTCATTGCCAGGTCATCTTGATCACGTAGGCTGGGGGGCAGCCGCTCTCCGGGCGGCGCCACGTAGCGCGCCAACTTACTCGATCGAAACGAAAATGAAAAACACTTCCCTTCACTGGCTGGTATGTCGACCTGCCTTGATTCTAGTTTGCTTCCTGGCAGCACTGCCCGGCCTCGCCAACGCCGGTACGAAACCGGCTCCGACTGCGGCCGGCCCAAAACTCGTGGTGGTCGTTGTCGTCGATGGGCTGCCGAACGAACAACTTCAACGCTACCGCAGTCAATTCGGCGAAGGCGGGTTCCGCCGCTTGCTGGACCAGGGTGCATCGTTCAGCAATGCACACCAGGCGCACGGCGTCACGGTGACCGCGGTCGGCCACGCGGCCGTATTGTCGGGCGCCTATCCGTCGCAGCACGGCGTCATCGGCAACAATTGGATCGATCCGGTCACCCTGGCGTCCGTGTACTGCACCGAGGACGCGGCGAATCGCTATATTGGCGAGGAAACCAAGGCGGGCGACGGCACGTCCCCTGCGAAACTGCGTGTCGACATGCTCGGCGATCAGATGCGTTACGCCAGTGGCAACCGCGCGAAAGTGGTCTCCGTGTCGGGCAAGGACCGCGGTGCGATCCTCCTCGCGGGCAAAACTGGAACCGCCTACATGTACATGGACAAGAGCGGCAACTTCGCCAGCAGTACTTATTACATGCAGTCCCATCCTGAATGGGTGCAATGGTTCCAGGCAGCCAGGCCACAAGACCGTTATTACGGAAAATCGTGGACACCGCTGCTTGCCGATTCAGCCTATGCGGCCGATGCGGGCGATGAATTCTACCCAGGAAAGCCGGGCGCACGGGCGCATTTCCCCTTTTCGTATTACAGCGAAAGCGGCAACCTCGATGCCGATTATTACAACCGGCTCAAGACCAGCCCTTTCCTTGACGAACTGACGTTGAGCTTTGCGCGCGCGGCGGTGGACGGCGAAAACCTCGGCCGGAATCCAGCAGGCGTCGCCGACCTGCTCGGCGTCAGCCTGTCGGCGCACGACTACGTCAACCACGCCTTCGGGCCGGAAAGCAAAATGTCGCACGACCATCTGCAGCGCCTGGACCGGATGCTTGCTGTTTTCTTCCGCTATCTCGACGATCGGCTGGGGATGGAAAACGTTCTCGTCGTGCTGACAGCCGACCATGGCTTTCCGAACGTCCCGGAGTTTTCGCAATCGCAGCACGTCGACGCAGGGCGGCTGGACGCGGACAAGATGATTGCAGGCCTCAACAAACACCTCCTCGATAAATATTCGCTCGATAAGGCAGTTGTCGCCTGGTCCACGCCCAACCTCTATCTAAATTACAACCGGATCGAACAGCTCGGCCTCAAGCGCGAAGATGTCGAACACACGGCCGCGCGCTTCCTGCTCGCACAGCCGGGGATCGCACAGGTCTACGGCAGGACCGAGTTCGAGAACGGTGGCCCGTCAGGCACGCGCATGGATAAGCTGATGCGCCGCGCCTGGAACCGCCAGTTATCGGGGGACCTGATGGTCGTGACCAAGCCGTACTGGTATTTCGGCACGGGCGGCAGCGGCACATCGCACGGCTCGCCGTATGCGTACGACACGAATGTGCCGCTGGTACTAACCGGCAAGCGCTGGATCAAGCCGGGCGATTATGGCCAGTATGCCGAAGTCGTCGACATCGCACCGACGCTGGCGCATCTGCTGCGCGTGCGTCCGCCGGCGGCATCGGAAGGCCGCGTGTTGACTGAATTGCTGCGCCAGGATTAATCGTCGAATGTCATTGCGATGTAATACCCCGTTGCTATAGTTCGTTTGTCTCTGGAGTATTTCTTCAACCCGCACTTCGGTGCGGGTTTTTTTGCGATGCCACGGTCAAGTGTGACCGTGGGGCAATGGCCGCAAGTGCCCGATGCGGCGACAACCCTGGGGTCAGGTCCGCCGGACCTGACCCCAGCCCTTGGACCGCGGCGTGTGCATCAAGAGGCGGCACTTCATAGCTTCTTTTTTTGCCCGGATATTCTGTTCCGGCCCGCTAGGAATTGATCGTCTCAATCGATTTGAATAGAAAGCGCCTTTCCATCATCACGAACATGTCGTCCGAGGGCATCGGCCGCGCGATGAAATAACCTTGCGCCTCGTTGCAATCGAGCGCCTGCAGTATGGCGAGCTGCTGTTCGGTCTCGACGCCTTCGGCCACCACCGACATTTCGAGGGCGTGCGCCATCGAAACGATGGCCTGGAAAAAGACCCTGCCCTCGCGCGATTTTCCGAGTTCAGCAGTGAATGCACGATCGACTTTCAACACATCCATCTTGAGGCGCTGCAGCTGCGACAGCGAGGAATAGCCGGTGCCGAAGTCGTCGACGTGGAGTTTGATGCCCAGCGACCGGATCGCGGCGAGTTCCGCGATGATTTCATCCTGGTCGCCCATCATGGCCGACTCGGTGATTTCAACCTCCAGCAGTGCGGCGGGCACTGCGTGGCGTTCGAGCGCGGCGGTCAGGTGCTGTTTCACACCGCCCCGCTTGAACTGCTTCGGCGATACGTTGATCGATACCGGCACGAGGGCGGCGCCCTCCCTTTGCCATGCTGCGAGCTGGGCGCAAGCCATGTCGACAACCATTTCGCCGATCCGCAAGATCAAGCCGCTGGCCTCGGCCAGGGGAATGAACTCTCCGGGCGCCACAATGCCAAGCTCGGGATGGCGCCAGCGCAGCAGGGCTTCCATACTAAGCAACTCGCCGGTGCGGGTATCGACGCGCGGCTGGTAGAACAACATGAATTCCTGCCGTTCGATCGCCTCGAGCAGGCCGTGTTTGAGGCGCGCCTTGGTCTGGAGGTTGGCCGACAGCGCGGGGTCGAAGAACCTGAACTGTCCCTTCCCTTCGCTCTTGCCGGCGTACATCGCAATGTCGCTGTGCTTGATCAGGGTTTGCGCATCGGTTCCATCGCGCGGAAATACGCTGATGCCCACCGATGCTCCAACTGCCTGCACATCATCGGCAATTGAAAACGGACTGGTAAATGCCGCCACGATGCGCGCGGCGACGGCGCCGACCTGTGCGTCGCCCCCGTACGGATCGAGAAATACGATGAATTCATCGCCGCCAAAACGCACGACGTGATCGGTTGGCCGCAGCAACGCCGACAACCGTTGCGCCGCGGCCTTCAACAGCTGGTCCCCAACGGCATGTCCTTGCGAGTCATTGACGTGTTTGAACTCATCGAGGTCGATGAACAAGATGGCGAACTCAGTGCCGGCGGCCCGCGCTTTCGCGATCGCAACCGGCATGAAGTCGAGGAACCAATGGCGATTGGGCAGGCCGGTCAGGCTGTCTTCGTTTGCCAGCCGCTCCATTTGCGCTTCGTGCGCCTTGCGCTCGCTGACGTCCTGCAATGTGACGGCAAGGCCATTCCCGACCCGCACAATCCGGCGGTGGCCCCAGCGAATGTTCAGACGGTTGTCGCTCGGCATACGGCGATCGTCTTCGTGAAAGCCATTTTCCATCGCCTTGCGGTAGGTCGAGACGAGTTCCTCGCCAAACAGGCCGCTGTCGATCAGCGACAGCCGATTTCCCACCAACTCGTCGCGCTGCATGCCGTAGAAAAAAGCGCCCCGCTCGTTGCAGTCGACAATTTTGAAATCGACGATGCGTCCCTGGCGATCGCGCATGGCGGCCGCCATGTAGAACCCGTCGTTGGCGCTTTCGGTCGCGGTGCGATAGGCACTCCTCACCTCGTCCTGCTCGCGTCTGCGCGTAGCTGCGCGTGCCGAGATGACAGCTGCCAGCGTTCCCAGCAGCATCAGGCAGGCGCTCGCCAGGATCGCGGTATTGCGGCTTTCACGCCAGTACAATTCCGCGCCCGCCACGCCCTCCTGGTGCGACAGGCCCACCAGCGCCACCAGGGGATAGGCGGCCGAATGGCGCCACCCGAGCACCCGTGCGATCCCGTCCGTAAAGCCGCCATCCGCTGCCACCAGCCGTACCCCGCTGATGCCGCGCCATTTGGCCGCTCCGGGCGGAAGAATGGAGATCGGGTGGGCGGCTGCCAGGGTGCCATCGCCATGTTGCTCGATCCGCAGCCTGCCCTCGGAGCCAACCAGCGCCACGATGCCATACTTGCCAAGCGTGGCTGGCCCAACAAAGGAAGTGAAGTAGCGCGCATCCACCGCCAGCAGCACCACGCCGTCGAATTCATCATCGGCCGTGTCGAGGCGCCGCGTGAACAGCACGACTTCCTGACTGTACTCTAGCTCGCCCGGCAATACGCCGATTCTCAGCGCGGTGGAAATGTTATTTTTGTGTTGTGCGAAGAAGCGCGTATGCGCCAGGTTCGCCGATCCTGTGCTCTCATGCGTGGATGAACGCACCGCGCCGTTGCGGTCGACGATGCTGACCGCAACGTAGGCCCTATCGGTGAACATGCCGTCGCGCTTCAGGTCTTCGATCAGGGTCGGGCTGCGGGAATGCTCCCAGCTATGCTTGAGTTGCATCGTGACCTGGTCCATCTGCCCGACCGAGCGAGTAATGTACTGTTCGTATGCTTCAGCGTACGCGCCGGCATCCTTGGTGATGGTGGCATTCGCCCGTTTCCATTCGGCGTTTGCACGCGAGATGGTGATCCACCAGATGGCTGCGCATGCGAGCAAGGCCAGCACCGGCCAGAGGAAGCTGCGCAACAGAATCGTGTGTCGGGTAAGCAGCATTGAGATTGAATTCTTCGATTGCCCCGCGGCCTGGTGCGGCCCGAGCGTGTGGGGGAGACAACGCAAAACACCCGGATCAGGAATGACCCGGGTGCCAGCGACCGGTGAGGCCGGCGCCACTTAGAACTTGTGGGAGATGCCCATCTGGTACGAGGTCAGGGACTTGACACGCTCGCGGCCAGCGTAGGCGTACAGGTCGGTGCGTTTCGACAGGTGGTAGTCGTAGCCGATACCGACTTCCTTGACCGTGTCGAGATCGCTGACCTTGCTGTTGCTCTGCTGCTGCTTGCCGTACACGGCCTTGGCATCGCCCTGGCCGATGGTGTAGACCAGGCCGACCAGGTAGCTCTTGAACTTGCCGGTCGTCGCGACATCGGTGTCGCCTTTCGAGTATGCGGCAGTGACTTTGGCCGGACCGAATTTATAGCCGCCGCCGACCACCCACAATGTTGGCTTGACGGTTGTTGCGACGGTCTGCACCGCACGTTCATAGCCGGCGTGCAAACTGACCGGTCCGCCATCGTAGGTCGTCAGCACGCTGAAGCCGGCGGCAGCGCCGTTCACTTCGCTTGCAACGCCCTGGGCGCTAAGCACCAGGCCACTGAACGAAGGGCTGGCATAGGTCAGCGAGTTGCTCACGCGCGAGGCGCCAACGCCGCTGCGCATCATTGCCTCATCGACCTTGCCGACGACGCCGTCCGCCGCGAATGGCTCGACCCGGCCTTGCGCGCCATCGATCAAGTCTTTGGTGCGGCCGACATAGGCGGTACCGAATGCGCCGCGGAAGCCGACCCAGGCCTGGCGCTCAAACAGGTTGCCCTTCTGTGCGCCGGTATCGGCCAGGATCTCGTTCTCGAGATTGAAGATCGCCGACAGTCCGCCGCCGAGGTCTTCCGTACCACGGAAGCCGAGGCGCGACGCATGGTTTTCGCGTTCGACCAGGGTCTGGCCGGTGGTCTTGGCAAAGCCGAGGTCGACAACGCCGTACACGGTGACGTTCGTTTGCGCTTGCGCGGTAGCGGCGAAGGCGCCCATGATGACTGCTGCGGAGAAGATTTTTTTCACGGTATTTGATCCCAAAAATTGTAGATGCGTTACGGTTGATTCCCGAACGCATTACATTTTGACGATCAATTGCTTCAGGATAATGACATCAACAACTTTGTTGTCAACTTGCGAAATATTCTTGTCAGGCCGCCAGCACGTAGCCGACATTTCTGACCGTCTTCACCAGGCCGCGGGCATTGCGCATCGCCTTGCGCAAGCGCAGCACGTGGACATCCACGGTGCGCTCGTCAATGATGGTGTCGCCGTGCTGCAGGCGCTCCCGGAGTTCCTGCCGAGAGAAGGTCTGGCCGGCGTGGCTCATGAGTAATTGCAGCAAGCGAAATTCGGAAGCGCTGATGGCGATCCGCGCATTGTCGATCCGCACCGAGCAGCTCAGCGGATCGAGCACGACGTTCGCAACCTGGATCGATGCGCTTTCAGGGTTGTAGTCGCAGCGGCGCAGCAAGGCGCGCGTGCGCGCCAACAATTCGCGCGGAGAAAATGGAAGTGTCATGTAGTCGTCGGCGCCACTGTCGAGGCCATCGACTTTGTCCTGCTCGAGCGTTTTTCCGGACAACATGATCACAGGCAAGCCGCGCAAGCTGGACTCGCGACGTATCCTCAGCAGCAGGTGTACGCCGCTCTGCTCCCGCAGCATCGAATCGAGCAAGATCAGTTGCGGCCGCCGGCTTTGGATGAAGTCCCAGGCCGCCGTTGCATCGGCGACCGAACAACAGTCCCAGCCACCTTCGCGCAGCGAACATTTGACCAGCTCGGCAATTGCCGGCTCGTCTTCCACAATGAGGATGAGAGTGCTTGACATGGCGTGACCGGTGAACGCACCGGAACCGGTGCGATCGCGACAGAGGATGGAATTCACCGGCGCCCAGGCGCTGGGCCTGGGGCGGTGGGCGCTCGATATTTTCGCCCTCGCCCGCAGCCAGACTGCGAGGGTGACGTCAATCGAACTGTCTGGTTCAATAAATCGATTTGCCCGACGTGTCTTTCAGTTGCGCTTTCCAGGCGCCTTGCACCAGCGACACGACGGTCGGCGGCATCGGCACGTAGTCCAGTTCCGCAGCGGCGCCGCCACCATTCTTGTAGGCCCAGTCGAAGAACTTCAATACTTCCTTGCCTTTCGCAGCGTCAGCCTGGTGCTTGTGCATCAGGATGTACGATACGCCCGTGATCGGCCAGCTGGCTTTGCCTGCCTGGTCGGTCAGCACCACGGCGAAACCTGGAGTCTTGGTCCACTCGGCGCCGGCAGCGGCAGCTTTGAAATTGTCGTCGTCCGGCTGCAGAAACACGCCGTCCTTGTTTTTCAACTGGGTGTGCGACAGTTTGTTCTTCTTGGCGAATGCCCATTCGACGTAGCCGATCGCGCCCTTGATGCGCTGCACGTTGGCGGCGACGCCTTCGTTGCCCTTGCCGCCCACGCCTACCACCCATTTGACTGCGGTGCCGGCGCCGATCTTGGTTTTGAAGTCGGCGTTCGTCTTCGACAGGTAATCGGTGAACAGGAAGGAGGTGCCGGAGCCGTCGGCGCGGTGCACCACTGTGATCTCGTCGGCCGGCAGCTTCATGCCAGGATTCAGGGCGGCGATTTCAGGTGCATTCCACTTGGTGATCTTGCCCAGGTAGATATCGGCGACGACCGGGCCGGTCAATTTCATTTGGCCCGGCGCGATGCCTTCGATGTTGATGACGGTGACCACGCCGCCCATGATCGCCGGGAACTGCATCAGCCCTTCTGCGTCCAGTTCTTCAGCCTTCAAGGGCATGTCGGATGCGCCGAAGTCCACGGTCTTGGCCTTGATCTGCTTGATGCCCGCGCCCGATCCGACCGATTGATAATTCAGCCCGTTGCCGGTGGTGTTCTTGTACATCTCCGCCCACTTCGCGTAGATCGGATATGGAAAGGTGGCGCCGGCGCCGGTCATGTCGGCCGCGAACGCGCCCGACAATGCAACCATTGCAGAAGCGCCCAGGACGACCGATTTCAACATCAACTTGATTTTCATTTTTTTGCCTTCATGGTTGGTTTGGACTGCGCTGAGTCTATAACGCGAATATGACGGGTGTATGACGACCCCAACTGCGGAGCCCGCTTCAACGACGTCATCCATGTCACTTTCCGGTCACATACGCCGCCTATACTCGTCCCTTCGGCTGAATCGAAGGAGACTGCCATGCTGCTTGCCACCTACGCGCTATTGACGCTAAGAATCGAGCAAAAGCGCGAACGCGCTTCTATCCAAGAACTTCAGGATTGCCTCGCGCGACCAGCTCACTGCGATGACTTCGATGGTGCGGAACTAGCGACGCGTTCCGAACAACTGATCGAATTCGCCGAATCGCGCCATCAGCGCCGGCTGGAGAACGGCTTGTTCCCGGCACTTCGCGCGGCGTCCGTTGACGCGGGCGAGTCCCTGCGAAAACTCGAACATCTCGGCCGTGTAGGCCTAGAAATTTTGCCCAGGATACGATCGGTGCTGCGGCCCGGGGCCCGCCTTGGCAAACAACAAATCGCGCGCGTGTACATACTCGTTCAGGCGTACTGTCAGAATCTGCTGGAACGGCTCGCATGCGAAGAAGAGGACTTGCTTCCATTGGCAGAGCGTGTGCTGCCCAGCGAGATCTGGTTCAAGGTAGGCACGGAATTCCTGATGCAGGACGCCCAGCGCGCGTGACATCACCCGGGCCGGTGAGTCCGGGTTCCAGGTAATGATCTCCTGGCCTCGGACCTCGCGGGCCAGCGGCGCGAATCAACGCTGCGGACTCATGCCGGCGGCGCGCAACTCGGCCTTGGCCACGGACACTTCGGCTTTGAATTGCGCATTTTCGCGCATGACAGCGTGCACCGAGTACGCCACCAGGCGGGCGGCCTCTATATCGCTGCGATAGTGCACGCCACAGACGAGGCGGTTGTGGGCATAGCCATCGGCGCGCGCGAGGATCGCATTGCGCTTTTCCGGGAACAGCTCTATCAGAGTGAGCGCCTGCAGGTAGCCTGCCGTTGCATGTCCGCTCGGATAAGAGTCGTCCTTCTTCTTCGTCTTGCACACCGGCTGCAGCGACTTGTCGGCGTTGTAGGGCCGCACACGGCCAAAGCCTTTCTTCAGCTGGTCCGTGTTGGCGCCTTCATCATGCCCGACATGCGTCGACAGCAATGCCGTCGATGGCAAGGTCTGTGCATTGAAGTTGGCGCCGATCACATCGCGAAACAGGAAGATGCTCTCGTCCCTGTCATCGGCCATCGCGCGTGCCACCTGTTCCGGTGTGCGGGAGGTTTCGATCTGGTGCAGTTCGGCCAGCTCGCGCGTGGTGGCGACAGAATTGGCAGCAGCCGGGGCCGCAAGCATCATCATGCCGTGCATCCGCTCGGGAGCGACGAACGATGCTTCGGCGGCGCCAACCAAACCGGCGGCGCAAATTGCGGCAGCCAGCGTTGCTCTGCCGAGCAAGCGCGAGGGAATTTGCATCATATTTCCTTTCGTTTCAATGGTGGGGAGGGTCAGAAATCAGCTTTTGCCGAAATCTGGACGCTGCGCGGCGCCTGATACGTGTACTGGTCGAACGGCATCGTCTTGCCCGGGGAGATCGAGGTCACTTCCTGTTTGCCGAACAGGTTGAAGATATTGAATTGCAGCTTCAGGGTCTTGATGCCCATGCCAATACCGGTAAATCGGTAGGCGATACTGAGGTCGGTGTTGGTGTAAGCGGCAGTCCTGTAGAGATCGTAGGCAACCGGCTTGGTGGCGTCGTAATCGACCTGGTACACCGAACCCGTACGTTTGCCAATCAGCGACGCGGACCACGGTCCGTTGTTAAACAGAATTCCGGCAGCCGCGGTCATGTCCGGCGCATTGGCGATGGTCTTGCCGGTGTCGGCGCTTTCCGCCTTGTTTTTCGAGCCATTGGCATACAGGGCGAAGCCGTTGCCGACTACCCAGGTGGCCTGCCCTTCGATGCCCTTGTAGACCACGCCGCCGATGTTGACGTAGGCCGCCGCGCTGCCCGCCAGTCCGTTCGAGACGTACTTGTTGGTGAAGTCGATCTTGTAGAGGTCGACATCCCAGGTCAGGCTGTCGCTTTTGCCGACGACGCCAAGCTGGTAGTTCACCGACTTTTGCGGATCGCTACTGTTGCGGCTTGGGTCGGCGATATAGAACGACTTCAGGTCGGGAATTTGAAAGCCCTTGGCGTACTGCGCATACATAGCAAGATCGTTCCCGAACTGCTGATTGACGGTCAGGTACGGCAGGCTGGCTGAGTAGTCGACAGAGGTGTTCTGCGGAGTACGGGTAGTCTGGTTGACCAGCGCGTCGACGGCGCGCGTAATGCGCACCAGCTTGATGCCCGGCGTCACCGTCGTTCCTGACTGGGCATGCCATTCGAACTCGGCGAAAGGCTGGAAGTTCTTGATCGTCGACTGCTGGTCGAACAGCACGCTCGGGTTCAGTACCGGCACCGGCTTGGTCTCGCGCGGATCGCGCACATTCACCAGCGTCAGGTCGAGATCGTACTGATGGCGGTCGGTGTCGGACTTCTCGACCCACATGCCGACCCGCGCCAGTCCCGCGCCCCAGGTCTTGCTGGCCTTGAAGATGTCGCCGTATGCGCGGTATTTGTTCTGTTTGTCGATGCCGGGGATATCCTTGTTGCCGGCCGGGCCGATTTTGGTGCCGGCCGCAGTGGCGCCGGTCGGATCGGTCGAGGAGATGGTTTGGTTGTTGTAGGCGTAGGTGTAGAGATGGTTGTCGGTAGCCCAGCCATTGCCCCAGTCCGTTTCCAGCCGCAGGTAGCTGAAATCGGTGTCCTTGGTGGTGTGATTGAAGCCGGCGAAGTTGAAACTGGTGGGATCGTTGTTCAGGCTAAAGTTCTTGCCGAACTGTGCCACCTGCGCGAGCGTCGGGCCCTTGCTGTTGTCGTTCTGGGTATAGTGAATCTTGTTGGCGGTGGCCAGCACTGTTGCGAGCGTGTTGGCGCCGAGGTTACGCTGCAGCTTGAGAAACAGGTTGTCGCTCTTGATGCTGTTGAGTTGCAGGTAGCCGTCCGATTTCAGATGCTGGACGTTTAACTGCACCGTGGCGTTGCCGAAATCGCTCAGGCGCCCGCTTTCGTAGGCGGCGCCGAACAGGCCGGTGTTCCATGTGCCCAGCGATGTGAACAGACTAGCCGACGCCTCCTTCGACGCCTGCTTGGAAAACAAGTTGATCGACCCGCCGAAAGTGGCATAGCCAAGATTGCTGGCATTGCCTGGGCCGCGCTCGACGACCGCGCCACCGATCACCGCACCCGGGAAGAACGAGGTCGAGTGGTGGGCCGGATTGTTGGTGTCGCCCCATGGGATGCCGTCGAAAGTGATGTTGTACTGGTCGTCCGAAAAGCCGCGCATGGTGGTTTTGGTTTCGGACAGGCCAGGGCCATTCGCCGAGTCTCCCGACAGGCTGGGGGCGATGTTGACGATGCGGCTGTATTCGGCGGTCGGCGCAACCGACAGTTCGATGAATTCGCGCGTGATGACCGACTGCGGTTCGGTGGCCAACAGGCTCGCTTGCGTGGGCGCGACGGCAGATGCGGTACCTGCGGCTGCCTCTTTCGGCCGGTAGGCGCCGGCGCTTGCGGAGATCACCACGGTCGGAATCGGGTCGATCGGCGCAGTGGGGATTTCCGGTTCGGCGGCGCGCGCCGTCATGCTGAGGATGGCGAGCGAAATGAAGGTGGCAAGCTTGGTACGGCACGGCAGCGCAGGTCGGGTCATGATCGGTTTCGGGCAGGTTGGGCCGCGCGCATCGTGTCGTCGCGGCGAGGCCCAGACCTTAGCAAGTCAACATGACATCCTGATGAGCATTTGATGACATTTGCATGACGTTCTGCCATCGCTTCATGGCCGTTGCGCGCCGGCGGTGAATCGCACAGATGTTCTTGCAGCGAAGTAGTTCAAGAGTTCCTCAGGCCGGCACTGCCAGGTTGCGGGTGTTCCTCCCGGCGGCCAGCGTCTGGCGGATGCCTTCAGAATACGGCGTCTTGCGAATCGGCCCGATCAGTTCCTGCAGCGCCGAGTCGTCCATGATCAGCGGATCGGTCATCAGGTAGTTCATCTCGACCAGCTCTCGCATGAAGGGATTGAACAGGCCGATCAAGCGCAACATTGTCTTGCCCGCGACGCGTAGCCTGATCTGCGCGCCGGTCTGACGCTCCATCTCCGCGATCAATGCGCGCTGCGTCGTGACGCCAGCGCCGGCGAGGTTCCAGATTTTCCCGAATGCCGCGGGAGTGTCCACCAGCTTTGCGACCACCGGCCCGACATCCGGCACGAAGACGAATTCGTGCGGACGGTCGAGCGGCCCAACCATGTCTGCCGTGCCGCCGTGCACCGCTGCATACGCCGCGCGGTGCAACAGGCTGGCCTCCACGCCAGGACCGTAAAAGTCGGGCAGGCGCAGCACGGTCGCGTTGATCCGGCCGTCGGCATGTGCTTGCATCAGCAGGTCTTCTTGCGCCTTGCGCATGCGCCCTTTGAACGTGTGCGGGTCGCGCGGATGATCTTCACGCACCGGATTGGCGATCGCCTTGCCGTAGGGGTAGACGGTGCCGATCAGGATGATGTTCCTGACCCCGGCGGCGATCGCGCCGGCCAGTGTCTTGCGCATGAGTTCGGGGTGCAGTTCGAATTGCCAGTAGTTCACGCCGACCATGTAGATCAGCGTTTCGACGCCAGTTGCGGCGGCTTGCACCGAAGCCGGTGTGTCCGGGTTCCAGGTGACGATCTCGGCCAGGGGGTCGGCACCGAAATGCTTGCGCAGGCTCGCTTCGGTGCGCCCGACCACGCGGTAGGGCCGCCCGTTGCCGCTGAGCGCGGCGGCGATGCTGTGGCCAATGACGCCGGCGGCGCCGAACAGAGCTACTTTGGACATGACAATTCTCCCTGGGTTGAGTTCGACTACAGTATGCAGGATTGACGGATAAATGAAAATTACCTAGACTTGCATTGATTCTATAAATAAATGTATACCATGATCGACAGCGAGCCAAACTGGGAGTGGTACCGGACTTTTTTGAAGGTCATGGAGACGGGATCGCTGTCAGCGGCCGGCCGCGAAATGGGCCTGACCCAGCCGACCGTCGGCCGCCATATCGACAGCCTGGAGACGGCGTTGGCGCTGAAGCTCTTCACACGCTCGTTCGACGGCTTCGCGCCGACCGGCGCCGCTCTCGAACTGCGTCCGTACGCGGCCAGCGTGGCCGCGACCGCAGCGGCGCTACTCAGGGTGGCCAGCAGTCATGGATCAGGGGTTCGCGGGACAGTTCGGCTGACGGCCAGCGAGGTGATTGGCGTCGAGGTGCTGCCGCCTATTCTCTCCAAGCTTCGTAGCGAACACCCGGAGCTGGTCATTGAACTGGTGCTGTCGAACAAAGTGGACGATCTCCTGCAGCGCGAAGCGGACATCGCGATCCGCATGTTCAGGCCGACGCAGGACGCTTTGGTGGCCAAGCGCGTCGGTGACATCGAACTTGGGCTGTACGCCCACAAGCGCTATTTGGCGGCGCATGGCTCGCCCAAATCGATGGAGAAGCTTTCGGGCCATGCGATCATAGGCTTCGATCACGAGACTGCGTTCATCCGCAAAATGCAGAATCAGTTCCCCGTGTTCACGCGCGCCGCCCTGGCGTTTCGTGCCGACAGCGACCTGGCCCAGTTAGGGGCGATCCGCGCGGGCTTCGGCATCGGCGTGTGCCAATCGGCTCTTGCGGCGAAAGATAAAGGTCTCGTTCGCGTATTGGAGAGCCATTTTTCGGTGACCATGGACACCTGGATCGCGATGCACGAGGACCTGCGCGAGAGCCCGCGCTGCGCGGTGACTTTCGCGGCCCTCGCCGCAGGGTTGACTGCCTACATACAGCGCTGACAGGTCCTGTCACTATCGCCAGGCAAAGCCGCCCAGCGCCGGCGTTACATCGCGTCCAGCGCCGCCAGCGTTGCTGCATCGAGTTGCAGTCTCCCCGCCGCGACGTTGTCGCGCAGATGCGCCACCGACGAGGCACCGGGAATGACCAGGATGTTGGGCGCGCGCCGGAGTAGCCAGGCCAGCGCCACCTGTATCGGCTCGGCCTGAATCGCTGCTGCCACCTAGGTCAACACATCCGACTGCAGCGGCGCGAATAATTTTGTCGACGTCGTCGCCAGCGGTTCGACGCCGGCATCCGTTACGGCGAACGGCTGGAGCAGGACATGATCGCGGTACCGGTCGGTCCGCGCACGCAGCGATTCGCGCTGGCCGCCTCGCCGGCCTACCTGGCGCGGCGCGGCGTTTCCAAGCACCCGCGCGACCTGCTGCAGCACGCTTGCCTGCGCGGCAAATTCCTCAGCGGCGCCATCTATCCATGGGAATTCGAGCGCGACGGACAGACACTGACCGTCGAACCGAGCGGCCCGCTGATTGTCACGCCCACCGTGGCCGACCCCTAAACGGCGCGCGAGGAACGAGATGAATCGCCAGCATTCGTTGCGCCATCGGCGCGTGTCCGGTTTGCGAGAGGCACTCGAGGAATTTCACACGACGGGGCACGCAGGTGAAGTGGATCCGCACAACTTCCTGTTTGAGCGGTGAGCGCTTCCGCGATGAGCTTACGCGCTCGAAATATCCTGCTCCGAATGGTGCCTATCGGGACTTTGGCAGCGCTGGCTATCTCCTGATAGCTCAGTCCTTCGACCCCAAGCAGAAAAAGTGCAGCGCGTTGCGTAGGTGGCATTCCCTCAAGGACCCTGTCGAGAGCAACGATCGACTCCTTATTTTCTAACGCGGTCAGAGGCGACTGATCACAAGCGCCGTCAAATGTAGGCTCTTCACGCTGATCGCTCTCCGTGGAAAATTCAACACTGACGTGTCGACGCTTCGCAATTTCAAAAGATTTCGCGCGATTCACACCAATTCGAAACAACCAAGTATAGAAGCCTGCCTCCGCGCGAAAATATCGTATCCCGCGAAATGCCAAGAGAAGGGCGTCCTGCAAGACGTCTTCGGCATCGGCCTGGTTGCGGACGATAGTCGAAATTACGCGTAGCAGTCTTCGTCGATATTTGATTACGAGCTGGTCAAATGCGACGCGTTCACCTGCTTGAGCCCTACCGACCAGAGTCTCGTCCACCTCCCGCTCTGACATCATATGCTCCCGGTCGTGGTTGAACATTCCTTCCATGCGTCCGTTTGACGACGACACCTGTTACGGTATCCGATAATGTTCAGAATCGTCCGACATTGCGCAAATCGCAGAACATTAGATGAGCGATTTCGCTTCATCTTCTTAGCGCAAGAATATCTTACAGCTGAGTGCAGCTCGACAGGCAATTTGGAGAATCACAACTCCTTTTTGATAGCAGTCAATTTTCCCGGAAACCGGACTGGCTCGGCACCTTCCATTCTGCAACGGAACGCGCACGCCTGTGCCAAGCTGGTCAGTCGCGTCTTTTTGATTGGCCATGTCGGCGTTAAATGTGGGACTGCGGCGGCGCGTGCATGAAGAGGTGGCACGTCGACGCCGCAAGTCCACACTTAACGGCGACCTAGCTTTTTGATTCGCGCCCGCCGCCAGCAATTTGTACATTCAATGGTTTCGACCCGCAATATTCGTGTCGCAAGGAATCGCTCATCGAGGGCTAACTCGCTGTTGGCACCACGCTGCGACGGTTGCGAAATGTCACGAGCGTCATAAAGCACCGTCGCATAATTTGACGACAAATTCTCGAATTTGGTCGGTCGCGAACGAGGGCACCCTCGCCGCAGAATTCCGTTTCACAAGAACCTGGAATCCTGTCTCGCCCAAATGAAAGCCTATCGCTGCAAGCAGCATCTCGCCATCAACGAATCCGCTGCTCCCGTTACGAATCATCAACGCACAATCGCGACTGAGCGCCACGAACTGCTGCGCTGATTCACCAAGTATTTCAACCGGAGGCAAACTAATGTCCACCACTTTGAAGATCGTGATCGTCGCCTGTCTCGTCGTTGCCGGGGCAAGGATCATCCCCTCCGCCACGGCCACTCAATACCACGGCGACAGACGGGGCGACCAGGCGTCCGGAGCCGTGTTATCGCCGAAAGTGAATTCGAACGATATTCCCGACGGGCCGGACGCCGATATCTTGAACACTACGTCCACGGACTACAACTGCGAGTTTGGCGAAAAAGTCACCATCTACCAACATGACAACGACGACTCGCACATCGCGATCCGCTGGAAGCAACGCATCCACCGGCTCGACAAGGTCGGCACCACTACCGGCGCACGCCGCTTCGAAAATCCAGCTTTCGGCCTGATATGGATTGGCATCCCGGCAAAGGGAATGCTGCTTGATTCAAAACTGCATCGCCAACTGGCTAACGAGTGCAAGAATGCCCAGCAGGAGAAGGACGCGACCGCCCGCCCTCTTGGCGCAAATCGAACCGGGTAAACAGCCGTTGCTAACAAATTGGAAGGCGCCGGACTTTCTGGAGATAGTCCTGGCCGACTGATGCTGTGGCCTCGACTACGTGCTGCAAGGGCGAAGCCCGTCGATGAGAAGTGCGACCATGCGGCGCGCGATGGCCGCTACCGGCCAGCCTCGATGTCGGCCATCGGCGCTGCGCGTAAGACGTCGCTGCGCCGCGCCGCTTCGATCAGACGCAAGGTCATGGAATCGGAAGCGCCAGGTCCAGCGACAAACTTGACGTTGTCCTGTGTGAGAGGGATGCCAGTGTGTTCATCCACCAGCAAAGGCGACACTGGCTCCCCGCTTGTCCGGTCAACCAGCAGCACGCTAGGCCCCTCCGGCGAAAAATAGTCGTTGCCCCATTTCACGAAGGCGAGCAGGACGGGCTGGAACGCCGCGCCCGCTTCAGTCAGCACATACTCAAAGCGTGGCGGACGCGCGCAGTACTGGCGACGTTCCAGCAATCCGGCGGAAACCAGATCGCTCAAACGCCGCGCCAGCATGTTTGGCGCAATTTTCAGATTCTTCTCAAATTCATCGAAGCGCGTAGCGCCGTACATCGCTTCGCGCAAAATCAAGATGCTCCACCATTCCCCCACCCGTCCAAGGCTCCGCGCGATGGGACAAAACATGTCGGTAAAATCGGTTCGTTTCATATCATTCCTCTCCTTACTCCGGCCGGCGCGGCACAACCAGTTTCGCAACCAGGGTTTGCACCACCACACCGTCCTGGTTCTTCGTCTCGCTGCGCATAGTGATGAGGCCGCGCTTTCGCCCTGGCGCGAGTGGCGTAACTTCGATCACCTCGCCCTCCACGTGCAAAGTGTCACCAGGCCGGGTCGGCACCGGCCAAGTCAACTCGCACCCGGCGCCGATCATCCCGCCCGCCAACTCGAGTCCGCGCTCAACCATCAGCTTCATCGTAATGGCCGCCGTATGCCAACCGCTGCCAGCCAATCCGCCAAACAAGGTGTGCCTTGCCGCCTCCGGATCGGTGTGGAATGGCTGCGGATCGTAGCGCGATGCGAACCCAATTATTTCTTCCTGAGTCAAAATGTATTGACCGGTGGTGAAGGTCATGCCGACCTCGATATTGTCATGGTAAAGGGGTCCATTCATGTTCATGTTTACTCCCTTGGCTGGGCTGGAAAGGCGCCTGAACGTAAGCAATTGAGACTCACATTCTGCATCGATAGATTGCAATATGCAAGTTACTTTTCCATGTCGCGTCGGCCGGCTTACCAGCCACCGCCCATGGCGCGAAATGTCGCCACGGCCGCGCGAGCCTGGTCGACGTTGACACGGGCCAGCTGGTCGCGCGCGGCCAGCAACTGGCGGTCTTCGTCGAGCACCTCAAACAGGCTGACCGCGCCGCCTTTGTAGGCCTCTTGGGCAGCGTCGCGCGCGCGTGACTCGGACTTCACCTGCTGGCTCAGGTCGATCTGTTCGGCCTCCAGTTGCACCAGGGTCACGACGGCGTTTTCGACGTCTTCCGTCGCGTGCAACATCGATTTTCGATAT
The DNA here is from genome assembly GCA_046728335.1 of Pseudomonadota bacterium. GTDB lineage: Bacteria > Pseudomonadota > Gammaproteobacteria > Burkholderiales > Burkholderiaceae_D > JAFCUW01. The sequence goes on from JBKPEJ010000012.1 coordinate 158,351, forward strand.
ACCGCCAGCGCCTCTGCATTGGCGCCTTTGGCACGCGCGACGTCGGCGTCGACCCGGCCAAAATCGAACAGCCGCCAGCGCAAGTCGGCGCCCGCCTGCGGCTGGAACGCAGCCGCGGAGAGCAGGCCGGAACTTCCCAGGCTGGCAAAGCCGAGCAGCGCCGAAATCGACAACGATGGATAGTATTGTGCGGTCGCCACACCGATGCGCGCGCTGGAGGCCGCGAGCCGGCGTTCGGCGGCGATCACATCCGGACGGCGGCGCAGCAAGTCGCTGGGCCCTTCCGCACTGGAAATGGCGGGCACTACAGTGTCGGCGCCGGCGCCAGCCAGTTCGGCCGCATAAGTGCCCGGCTGAGCTCCCATCAATACATCCAGCCGGTTGAGCTGAATGTCACGTTCCGTCGCCAAGGGCGGAATGCCCGCCTTCACTTGCGCCACGCGCGCTTCGGCCTGGGAGGTTTCGCGGATCGACGCGAGTCCCTCGGCCTGGCGCAGCCTGACCAACTCGAGCAGATGGGCATTGGTCGTCACCTGTGCTTGCGCCAGGGCGATACGGCGCTGGGCGCCGCGCACGCGGAAGTAAGCGTCGGCCGCTTCCGCCGCCACCGAAACGCGCACCCCAAGGCGGTCGGCTTCGGCGGCCTGGGCTTCGGCATCGGCATTTTCGCTACCGCGCTTCAGGCCGCCGGCCAGGTCGAGCTCCCAGCTGGCGCCGGCGCCGACGTCATAGATCGATTGATTCCTGTCATACCCGGCAGCGTGGCTGGCCAGCCTGCCTTGCGGGCTGAGCGTCGATTGACTCTGGTGCGTCGCATTTGCCGACAGGCTGCCGGACGGCAGTTGCCGGGCGCCCGCCTCGCGCGCCGCCGCACGCGCCTGGTCGACCCTTGCCAGGGCGGCGTCAAGGTCGAGGTTCTGGGTCAGCACGCGGCCGATGATGCGGGTTAGCGCCGGGTCGTTGAAACCGGTCCACCAGGTATCGAGCGACGGCGCCGGCATGGCCGCCTTGCGCGCATCGAGGGCTTGTTGGCCATGGTAGCCGGCCGGCATGCTCGAGGCCGGGGCGCGGTAGTCGGGACCGACGGCGCAACCGGCCAGCAGCAGCGCTCCCATCAGCGCGGTAAGGGGAAGTGCGCCCACGCACTTGTGCAGGCGAACCGGCAACGCCCCATCGAATTCGGTTGTCATCGTTTTACTCCTTGTCGAAGCGGCCCAGATGCCGCGAAAAAGATACTTGCAACTTGAAAGTAACGAGTATATAGTCACTTTCATGATGAAAGCAACTAAAACTTCAAAAGGAAAAACGATGGACAAGCATCCAGCCGCTGCCGATGCGGCATGCCCGATGTCGCGTGCACTCGAACGGGTTGGCGAACTGTGGAGCACGCTGATCTTGCGCGATGCCTTCGACGGCCTGAACCGCTTCGACCAGTTCGAGAAGAGCCTGGGAATCGCCCCGAATATCCTGACCCGGCGCCTGAACATGCTGGTCAAGGAAGGGCTGCTGGAGCGCCGCCAGTATTGCCAGCATCCGCCCCGCTTCGAATACCTCCTGACGGTGCGCGGACGCGACTACTGGCCAGTGTTGCTGACCCTGATGGCATGGGGCATCAAACACTTTTCGCCTGACGGCGCCACCATGGTCCTGGTCGACTCGACCACTGGCGCCACCGTCGATGCGGTACTGGTTGATACCGGCAGCGGCAAGCCGATCAATGACCGCGAACATTGCTACGTTGCCGGCCCGGCAGCCAGCGAAGGGCTGCGGCAGCGCATGGCAAGGCGCGCGGCGCACAACGACAGCACGCCAGCCACACCGCATCCCCGCAGCGACGCCTGATTACTCCACCTTGCTTTTTTAATCTCCCATCAAAAGGTAAATGAAATGACCACCAACATTCCAGCCCAACAAGCCAGCGCCATTCCACTGCCGGTCCACCACGCGCCGCCAAAGAAATCGAACCAGAAGCGGCGCATCCTGGCGCTTGCCGCGCTCGCCGCCGCAGTGGCCGCGATCTGGTATGCCGGCCATTGGTGGAATGCGGGCCGCTTCATGCAGGAGACGGACGATGCCTATGTCGGAGGCAACATCACCGTCATCACCGCCAAGGTGCCCGGCTATATTGAGCAAGTGCTGGTGACCGACAACCAGGTGGTGCACGCCGGCGACGTGCTGGCAATTCTGGATGACCGCGATTACCGCGCCGCCTTGGCCAAGGCAGACGGCGCAGTCGCGGCCGCCCGCGCCCTGGTGGCCAACCTGGACGCCACCCGCGCCCTGCAGCAAGCGGTGATCGGCCAGGCCCGCGCCGGACTTGGCGCCAGTAATGCCGAAACCGACCGCGCGCACGACGACCAGCTGCGCTATCAGAGCTTGGTGGTCAAGGAGGCTGTGTCGTTGCAAAGCGCGCAAAAGGCCAATGCCGACTACAAGCAGGCACTGGCCGGCGACAGGAAGAGCGCTGCGCAATTGCAGGCCAGCGAGCGCGAGCTCGATGTCATCGGCACCCGCCGCCAGCAGGCCGAGGCAGCGCTGGCCCAGGCGGAGGCCGAGCGCGACATCGCCAAGCTCAACCTGGGCTACACGGTCTTGCGCGCGCCGATGGACGGCAGCATCGGCAACCGGCGCGCGCGTAACGGCGCCTTCGCCGCGGCCGGCAGCCAGCTGCTGTCGGTGGTGCCGGCCCATGGCTTGTGGGTCGACGCGAATTTCAAGGAAAGCCAGCTGGCCGGCATGGTCGCGGGCCAGCGCGCCAGTATCGCCGCCGACGTGATGCCGGGGCATGTGTTCCATGGCACCGTGGCCAGCCTGGCGCCAGCCACCGGCGCACAGTTCAGCGTGCTGCCACCTGAAAATGCCACCGGCAACTTCACCAGGATCGTCCAGCGCGTCCCCGTACGCATCGTGCTCGACGACAGGGACGCGACACTCGGTGTCTTGCGCCCGGGCCTGTCCGTGACCGCTGAAATCGACGTGCGTCCAGCCGCCGGCAGCCGTCAATGAGCGCCGTCGACGCGAGCGTCGCGGCGCCCTGGCAACCGCGCGAACTGACATCCCGCCAAAAAGTCATCGCCTTTGCCACGATGTGCGTGGGCATGTTCATCGCCCTGCTCGACATCCAGATTGTGTCGGCATCGCTGCGCGATATCGGCGGCGGCTTGTCGGCCGGCGCCGATGAAACCGTGTGGGTTCAGACCAGTTACCTGATCGCGGAAATCATCGTCATCCCGATGTCGGGGTGGTTGTCGCGCGTGATGTCGACGCGCTGGCTGTTTGCCGCCTCCGCGCTCGGTTTCACCATCGCCAGCATGCTGTGCGGCCTGGCCTGGAACATCCAGAGCATGATCGCGTTTCGTGCGCTGCAAGGGTTCTTGGGCGGATCGATGATTCCCCTGGTGTTCAGCACTGCCTTTCTCTTCTATCAAGGCAAGCAGCGCGTGATCGCCGCCGCCACGATCGGCGCCATCGCCTCGCTGGCGCCTACTTTGGGCCCAACCGTCGGTGGCTTCATTACCGACCACGCCAACTGGCATTGGCTGTTCTATGTCAACCTGATCCCCGGCCTGTTCATCACGATCGTCGTGCCGATGCTGGTAAAGATCGACCGCGCCGATATCAGCCTGCTGCGCAGTGCAGACTATCTGGGTATGACGCTGATGGCCCTGTTCCTCGGATGCCTCGAATACACCCTGGAAGAAGGCCCGCGGCTGGACTGGCTGGGTGATCACGTGATTGTCGCCACCGCCTGGATTTCCGGCCTGGCCGGGATCGGCTTTATATGGCGCAGCCTGGTGTACGCGCACCCTATCGTGGACCTGCGCGCCCTGAAGGACCGCAATTTCGCTCTCGGCTGCTTCTTCTCGTTCGTGACCGGCATCGGCATTTTCGCCACCATCTATCTGACCCCGCTTTTCCTCGGGCGGGTGCGCGGTTTCAGCGCGCTCGATATCGGACTTGCCGTGTTCTCGACCGGCGTTTTCCAGATCCTGTCGATTCCGGTCTACGCGATGGTGGCCAACCGGATCGACCTGCGTTGGGTCATGATGTTCGGCCTGGCCTGTTTCGCACTCTCGATGTGGAACTTCGCGCCCATCACCCACGATTGGGGCGCCGCGCAACTGATGCTGCCACAGGCACTGCGCGGCATCGGCCAGCAGTTCGCCGTGGCGCCGGCGGTCACGCTGACGCTCGGTGCGCTCAGCCCTGCCCGGCTCAGGCTTGCTTCGGGCCTGTTCAACACCATGCGTAACCTGGGTGGCGCAATTGGCATTGCGCTTTGCGCCACGATTCTCAACAATCGCACCAACCAGCACTTTCTGCACATGGCCGAACATCTCAATAGCGGCAATAGCGCGATGGGCGACTTCCTCGCCAATACGACGGCGACCATCACCGCACTGGGCAATGACGCGGTGACGGCCCAGTCCGGGGCGCTGCGCCAATTGTGGCTGCTGACGTTCCGCGAAGCCCAAACCCAAAGTTTCAGCGATGTGTTCCTGGTTATCATGGCCGCCTTCATCATTGCGACACTGATGGTGCCGCTGATGCGCAAGATCGCCCCGCCGAAAGCGCCATCGGCCGACGCGCACTAAGCCCACAGTGACCACGAAACGCCGCAGTTGCAGAGCATGCTGGCAGAGTTACTGTCCTCATCAGGCGGCCCTGGTCGATGAGGCAACTGGCCGGCCAGGGCCATGCCGCGCACACACCTAACGCGTCACCGAGGCGGCGCTGATCTGCCTGAGCGTGGTCGCTCCCGCCTGGCGCATGATGGTGGTGAATTCACGCTGGATGATGGTCAGCACGGCGTCAACGCCGGGTTGTCCGAATGCCGCCAGTCCCCAGCAATAAGGCCGGCCGATGCCGACCGCGGTGGCGCCCAGCGCCAGCGCTTTGTAGACGTCGGTGCCGCGCCGCACTCCGCCATCGACCAAAACCGGGATCTTGCCATTCACCGCCCGCACCACTTCCGGCAGGATGCCGATGGTCGATTGCAGGCTCTCTTCGGCGCGCCCGCCATGGTTGGAGACGATGATGCCGTCGACGCCGGCATGCACCGCCTTGAGCGCATCGTCGCCGGTCATGATCCCCTTGAGCAGCACCTTCATTTTGGTGGCGCCGCGCAGCTTCTTGACGAAGTCCCAGGTCATGCCGGTGCCGTACAAATTGGTCACGTGGGAAACGTCGATGCCGCTGAACAGCGGCTTGCGCGCGACCTCGTTGGCGAAGCCGCCGGCATGGCACGTCACGCAAGTGCGGTCGTCGAGCCGGCGCAGGCGCAGCAAGGTCTCGGTGTTGCGCCCGCCTTGCCGGTCGACGGTCAGCACGAGCGCCGGCGCGCCAGCCTGCTCGGCCTTGCGGATCAGCGCCATGGTGACGTTCCAGTCGTCGGTCGGATACAGCTGCAGCCATACCGGCGATCCGTGCGCCTTGCTGACATCGGCGATGGCCGAATTGCCCACCGTCGACAGGATCATGTGATGTCCCTTGGCGCCGGCAGCGCGCGCCACCGCCATCTCGGCGTCGGCGTGAAAGGCGCCCTGGCTGCTCACCGGCGACAGGAAGATCGGGCTGGCGTACTCGATGCCGAACAGCTTGATGTGGGTATCGATCTTGCGCGCATCGACCAGGCGGCTGACCTTGATGCGCAGCTTGGCGTAGTCCTCGCTGTTGGCGCGCAGCGTGGCGTCGCTGTCGACCCCGGTGGCAAGATAGCCGAAATGGGCCGGCGGCAGGGCCTTGCGTGCCGCCGGTTCGAAATCGAGCAGGTTCAGCGCATCGTCGGGCGACGCGATGATGTCGCCCACCTTGCGCGTCTGCGCCCGCAGCACGTCGTAGCTTTGCGCCAGCGCGCCCGCCGGCAACGACGCCAGCATCGCGGCGAGCGAGCCGGCAGTCGAAGCCTGCGCCAGCAGCGGACTGCTCGCCAGGAATCGCAGGAACTGGCGGCGCGCGCGGATCCGCGACGCTTCGGCGATATGTGTGCTGGATAGTTGCAAATCGTTCATGGCGGCTCCGCTGGAAAAAGGCTTTGCAACAATCGAGAACGGCAGATTCAGTCTGCATGGCGATAAAGTACTTTTACTTTACTAGCTATCCCTTGGTATGGGCGCGCCGCAGTGCGGACAACTCGGGCGGCGGCGAAGGCTTCGACATCGTCTACGACACCGTTGGCGGCGCCACGCTGGACGCCTCGTTCCGCGCGGCGCGCCTCCGAATATTGGCCCACCGGTGGATTGAAATTTGACCCAGGGCTGGGCGCCGCGTTTTGATGCAGCGACTGTGGATGAGTGTACCAAACGCGCAGCTCTTTACTGCGTATCGTCAAAATCGAAGAACGCTTCGGGCAATGTACAGATCATGTTCATCACCGCGAGCCGGGTGGCGACTGCCGGCGGCATCCGATCCGGGCACCGCCGGGGTTCATGCCGCCTACCTCTTCCGGTACCAGGTCTCGAATTCCGCAGCCGGCAGCGGTGGACTCAAGTAGTGTCCCTGCATCTGCGGGCAGTCCAGCGCGCATAGCGACGCCTGCACCTCGGCCGACTCGACGCCTTCGGCCACCACGCCGAGTCCCAGTGTCTTGCTGATGGCGATGATGGCCTCGACAATGGCTTCATTGGTGCGGTCGCCGGAAGCCAGCTTCATGATGAATTCCTGGTCCACCTTAATGGCATCAAGCGGCAGCCGCCCCAACCGGCTCAGGCTCGAATAACCCTTTCCGAAATCATCCAACGCGAGCTTCACGCCGAGTTGCTTGATACGTCGCATGATCGACACTGCCTCGTCGGGGTTCTTCAACAAGACGGTTTCGGTCAACTCCAATTGCAGGCTGGCCGGCGGGATGTCGTATTCTTTCAATGCCGCTTCAAGCTGATCGTAAAGTGTGCACAGCCGGAACTGCAGCGGCGAAACGTTGACTGAAAGCTGCAACGCCGGCAGGCCATGTTCCAGCCATTGCCGCGCCTGTCGGCAGGCCTCCCTCAGTCCCCATTCCCCCATGGTGCCGATCATGCCGTTGGTCTCCGCCGCCGGAATGAAATCGCTCGGCCCGATTCCCGTCGCGGGCCAGCGCATAAGCGCCTCGGCGCCAATCACGGAGTACGTGGATACATCGACGACAGGCTGATAATGCAGCAGAAATTCGCCTTGTTCCATCCCGCTGCGCATCTGGTTCTCGATGTGCAAAACCCGGGCGACACTGTCGTTCAGCGCCGATGTATAAAGCTGGAAAGTGGCGCCCCCCGCTTCCTTGGCATGGTACATGGCCACATCCGCATGTTGCAGCAAGGTGTCGAGATCGCTGCCGTCTTCGGGGAACAGGCTGATGCCGATGCTCGGCGAACTGTGCAAGGCCAAGTGACCGACGTGGTAGGTCTGGCTGAGACTGGCCAGGAGATGCTGGGCCGCGTGGGCCACGTCCGCCGCAACATCGATATGGGACAGTACCGCCAGGAACTCGTCGCCACCCAGTCGTCCGGCCGTGTCTTCGCCACGCACGCAGCTTTTCAGGCGCCGCGCCACTTCCTGCAGCACGGCATCGCCGACCTCATGTCCATACTTGTCATTGATGGGCTTGAAATGGTCCATATCGATGAACAGCACCGCCACCCGCGCGTGTCGACGCCGCGCACTGTTGAGCAGGCGCTCAGCGAATTCATAGCTTAGTTTTCGGTTTGGCAATCCGGTCAAGGCATCGTGCTGGGCTACTTCCACCGCTTCATGACGCAGGCGGGCGATGCCCAAGTGGGTGCCGACGCGCGCCAGCAATTCGCGCGCGCCGAACGGTTTGACCAGGTAATCGTCGGCGCCGGCCTGCAAGCCTTCCACCCGCGCTTCCTCACCCGCCCGGGCAGAGAGCAGGATGAATGGCGTGGTGCGAGTGCGCGGGTCGGCGCGCAAGGCCTGCAACAGGCCGAAGCCGTCCAGCACCGGCATCATCACATCGCTCAACACCAGGTCAGGCGGATTGCGCAACGCAGAGTCCAGCGCCTGCTGTCCGTTGGCAACGGCCTCCACGTCCCAGTAGGGTAAGAGCAGGCCCCTGACGTAGGCGCGCATGTCGGCATTGTCGTCGGCCCAGAGAATGCGCGGGCGAACGCCGCTCCCGTTCGTCGGCGCCGCAGAAGGGGGCGCTGCGACATCGTGGCCGGGCAACCAGTGGCGCGCCTCGTCCACATACGCACGGGCTTCGATGGCAGTCGACGCAAGGCCCCGTTGCGCGCCAATCCGCTCCGCCGGCAGATGAGCTGAGCCGCCGGGTATGCTGACCGTGAAAGTAGTACCGACATCGGGCGTGCTGTCGACACGAATGCTACCGCCGTGCAGCTTCACCAGTTCGTGCACCAGCGCCAGCCCAATGCCGCTGCCTTCAAAAGTGCGGCCACGTGCATTCGGTACCCGGTGGAAGCGCTCGAATAGCCGCGGCACGTGTTCTGCCGGCACCCCGGTGCCAGTGTCCGCGACGCTGAGCACAGCTTTGCCGCCATTGCCCTCGTCATGCCAGCGCAGGCGCACCGTAATGCTGCCCTCGAAGGTGAACTTGAAGGCATTAGAAAGCAGGTTAAGAACAATCTTTTCCCACAAGTCCCTGTCCACATACACTGTCTGTGGCAACGCGGGGCAGTCCACGATGTAGGACAAGCCAGCGCTTTCCATTACGGAAGTGAACATGCTGGCCATTTCACCGGTAAGGGTCGCCAGGTCGGTCGGGGTGTAGCTCACCTGCATGCGGCCCGCCTCGATGCGGGAGAAGTCGAGCAGAGAGTTGACCAGCTTCAGCAGGCGCTGGGCGTTGCGGTAGGCCAGGTCGACTTGCTGCTGGTCGGCCGCATCCAGGTGGGCGGCGGACAGAGCTTCCAGTGGGCCAAGCATGAGCGTGAGCGGAGTACGGAATTCATGGCTCACATTGCTGAAAAAGGCTGTCTTGGCCCGGTCTATCGCGACCAAGGCTTCGGCGCGGCTGCGCTCCAATTCGTAGCTCCGGGCGCTCGAGAGTGCATCGGTGACGCCCTTGCCCAGCATCTCGAAAAAGGCCCGGTAAGCCTCGTCCAATGCGCGGCGCGTACTGACCCCCGTGATGAAGACGCCGGCCACTTGGTCCTGGCCGGAAAGGATGAGGGGCATCACCAGCGCTGTGTGCAGGGGCTCTGGGTAGGGGGCGCAGACCAGTGGACTGAAGCGCGCGCCCATGTCCTCCACCAGTTCGCTGCCGCGCTGGCGGACGACCCTTGCTACAGGCCATCCGTTTCGAGAAGATGCATTCAGGTCTATCGACTGAGGGCTGGCTGGTGTGCCCGGCGGCAAGCCGCACTGCCCCGCCAGTCGGGCGTGTTTCGAGTCAGGGTCGAGCAGATAAACAAGGGCGAAAGGCAGGTCCAGCTCGAAGGCGGCCAGCGTTTTTATGGCAAGGGCGATGGCCTGATTCACCGTGCGCGCTGGCGCCGTGCCGTCGGCCAAGGCACGCAGTACCTTCAGCCGCCGCTCCCCCAGGCTCTGCTGCGTGAGTTCCGTGACGGGATGGAAGAGGCCCGCGACGCGCCCCGTTTCATCCCGAATCGGACTGAAGGAAAAGGTGAAGAAAGTCTCTTCCAGAAAACCGGAACGGTCGAGGAACATGCGTTGATTGACGAGAAACGCCGCGCTTCCTGCAGCAGCTTGCTCGAAAGCATCGCCAATGATGGGCCATGGCGCAAGCCAGCATTCCTTGAAGTCCTGGCCCATCGACTGCGGATGTTTGGCGCCGCAGATGGGCCAGTAGCCATCGTTGTAAATTTGGATACGCTGCGGTCCCCAGGCAAGTGCGATGGGAAAATTCGACGCGAGGCACAGGCTCACCGTCGTGCGCAGGCTTTGGGGCCAGGTTGCCAAGGCGCCCAAGGGGGTCTTCGACCAGTCCATGGTGCGGATCAGCTTGCCCATCTCGCTGCCACCCAGCCAATCCATCGAATCGAAGGGGGCCGGTGAAGCGGCGTGGTCAAGCATTCCCATCGTGCACCCCCTCTGCAGGCGAACACAGCCCGCACGAAGAACTTAACATAAATCTATACTGACTACTATATCCGTAAATAGTTCACATGCAACCATGTAGCGGTATGGCGCCGCCGCAGCGTGCAGATCCGTTCGCCGCAGACGGGCGGCAAGTAGAGCCCATCCCTTCGACAAGTCTGGCGTCGCTTGCGGCGCACAATGAAAAAAAAATCCGGCAGATTCGCATCTGCCGGACTTTTTTACTGAGTTACCGCCTTGCGGCGATGACCGCTACGCTATTTCCCGCTCAATCAGATGAACTTGTAATTGACGCGGAAGTAGAACGTGCGGCCCAGCGGGTTGGTGAACTGCGCGTCGTAGCCGGTCTGGAAGTTGGCGCCGGTACGCGACGACGGTGGATCCTGATCGAGCATGTTCTTCACGCCAACCGTGGCGGAGAGGTTCTTCACATAGCTCCAGCCCTTCGGTGCCTTCCAGCCGATGGTCGCGTCGATCGTCGAGTACGACGCGACGTTGCGCGCCAGCGGATAGGTCGGGCCAACTGCGAGCGGATCGGTGAAGTCCAGGTAGCCGTCGGTGTAGTTGTGGGTCAGCGAAGCATTCCACCCGCCGATGGCGTACGTGAACGTCAGCGCCTGGCGATAACGTGGCGCCGGACCGAAGTCCTTGTAATCGCCCAGGTCGCTCACCTCAGGCGAACCTTCGTACTGGTAGCCATGACGCGCATACAAGGTCGAATCCAGGTTCACGCCGAAGGTACCGTACTCCGCCATTTTCTGGCGGAAGTTCAGGTTGAAGTCCCAGCCGGCAGCATAGAACTTGCCGGTGTTGACCTTAGGCAGAGCGACATACGCGAGCGGGAAATCCTTATTGGTGCTGCCCTTGATCGGATGCAACTGGTCAGGATCGGCCACCGGATCGTAGCGGTAGAACTGGCCGACGTTGGCAACCGGATCGCCGAACACGGTGTTTTCCGACATGGCGTTGATGGCCTTG
>JBKPEJ010000046.1:0-34313 GCA_046728335.1 Pseudomonadota bacterium
GCCGACGATGTTTTGGATGTCTACTTCCGTCATCACCTAGTGCGACAGATCGACTTGAGGGAGCGTGCCGTAAAATAGCATTTTCATGTGTAACCTATGTCTCCCGACAATGTGTTACCCATGTCTCCCTACAAAACACCCACGGGGTCAGACCCTGGTGTAATGGCCCCCTCTCCCCAAAGAAGTGCGGCTTGCGGTATCATCGATGCATGCGCATCGTACTGATTACAGGTATCTCCGGCTCGGGAAAATCCGTGGCACTCAACGTCCTCGAGGACGCCGGCTACTATTGCGTCGACAATTTGCCACCGGCCCTGCTGCCCGACCTGGTCCGCACGCTGCGCGACGAAGGCACCGAGAGCATCGCCGTCGCGGTCGATGCGCGCAGCGCCGAGTCGCTGGTCGACCTGCCTGCCAATATCCGCAAGCTGAAAGACGAGGGACACGACGTCAAAGTCATGTTCCTGACCTCGAACACGCATTCGCTGGTGGCGCGGTTTTCAGAAACGCGCCGCAGCCATCCGCTGTCGCACCAGCTGCGTCCCGATGAAAACCCGGCCTCGCGCCGCACCCTGATCGAATGCATCCTGGAAGAGCGCGAACGGCTGTCCGCGATCGAACAGCTCGGCCACGTGATCGACACGTCCGAACTGTCGGCCAACAAGCTGCGCACCTGGATCAAGGAACTGGTGGAAATCGAACGCGCGCCGCTGACGCTGTTCTTCGAATCGTTCGCTTTCAAACTGGGCGTGCCGCTCGACGCCGACTTCGTGTTCGACGTGCGCGCGCTGCCCAACCCGTATTACGACGTGACCCTGCGCCCGCTGACCGGGATGGACGCGCCGGTCATCGCTTTCCTCGACGCGCAGCCAAGCGCCGCAGACCTGCTGGAAGACATCCGCGCGTTCATCGAAAAGTGGCTGCCGTCGTTCAAGACCGACAACCGCAGCTACCTGACGGTTGCACTGGGCTGCACCGGCGGGCAGCACCGCTCGGTCTACATGGCCGAACGGCTCGCGGCTTACTTCAGCCCGACCGAGCGGGTCGTGCTGCGCCACCGCGAACAGTCCTAGCTTACAGGTCGCGCAGCGGGTGCGCGCGCTCCGGCCACGGCGACGCGAAAAACTGCGCCACCATCTCGTCCGTCACTTCCGCCAGCGTCGGCGGATTCCACTTCGGCTCATTGTCCTTGTCGATCACCAGGGCGCGGATCCCTTCCAGCACTTCGCCGTGTTCGAAATTGCGCCGCACCAGGATGCGTTCGAGGCGCAGGCAGTCGGCCAGGTCCATCGTCGCGCCGCGCTTGAGCAGTTCGAGCGTCACGCGCATCAGCAGCGGTGAACGTTTCTGCATTGCGGCCAGCGCCTTCTGCGCGAACACATCTGGATCGGACGCCAGCGAGGCCATGATCGCTTCCACGGTCGGCGCGCCAAAATGCTTGTCGATCGATGCGCGTTCGGTTTGCAGCGTGCTCGCCCCCGCAGCGGCGGCGAACGGCGCGGCAAATTTGGTGATCGCCGCGCGCAGCTGCGCGCCCGGCGTCGCTTCGATCAGCAGCAGCAGCGCTGCCATCTGCGCCTGCGGCACGAAGGTATCGGCCAGGCCCGTGTACAGCGCATCGGCGGCGCGGATGGTCAGGCCGGTGAGGCCGAGGTAGTTGCCCAGCTTGCCTGGCGCGCGCGCCAGGAAGTAGCTGCCGCCCACATCCGGGAACAGTCCGATGTTCACCTCGGGCATCGCCATCTTGGTGCCGTCGGTGACCACGCGCAGGCCGGTGTCGGGTCCCGCTTCGGAGATGCCCAGGCCGCCGCCCATGACGACGCCGTCCATCAGCGCCACGTACAGTTTCGGGTAAAAGTGGATCAGGTGGTTGAGGCGGTATTCTTCGGTGAAGAAATCCTCCAGCGAGGCGCTGCCGCCGGTGGTGGGCTGGGTGCCGACGTCGTGGAAGTAGCGGATGTCGCCGCCGGCGCACAGCGCCTTGTCGGTGCTGCTGCGCAGGACCACGGCGTCCACCGCCGGGTCGTCACGCCAGGCCAGCAGCACGTCGGTCAGCGCGCGGATCATGTCCAGCGAGAGCGAGTTGAGCGTGCGCGGGCGGTCGAGGGTAATGATGCCGGTACGGTTGGCGATGGCGGTTTTGACGAAGTCGGTCATGGCAGATTGTTGGGTGAGAAAGGCGTATTTTAAGGCTATGTCGCCGTCAAGTGTGGGGCCACGTGGCAATGGCGACAACCCCGGGGTCTGGTCCGCCGGACCTGACCCCGGCCCTTGGACCGCGACGCGTGCACGAAGAGGCCACACCCCGACGCCGCAAAGTTGCGAAAATTGAAAAGGGCGCCGAATGGGCGCCCTCGCTTTGCAGTACCGGCCGGCTTACGCTGCGGCGGGAATCTCCGGGATCTCTTCCTCAGGCAGGTGCTTGATGGCCTGGTGATTGTGATCCTGCACTTGGGATTTGTATTTCATGACCTGGCGATCGAGCTTGTCGATCAGGGCGTCGATGGCTGCGTACAGATCGTGCGACAGGCTGGCAACATTGACGGTCTTGCCTGGCAAGCGCAAATTGATCTCGGCTTTTTGTCGTTTTTCTTTTTCAGTGAGATTGTCTACGGTGAGGATCACGGCGATGTCGATAACCTGGTCGAAATGGCGCTTCACTCGCTCCAGTTTGCTCTGTACGTATTCACGGATGGCTGGGGTCACTTCAAGATGATGTCCACTGATTGTGAGATTCATACACACTCCTTTGATGATGTCGCTTCCTGTTCATGCGCTCGCGGCGTAGAGGAACATCGTAAAGAACGATCTACAAACTTTTACGGAGGGTGACTGGCGGTATCTTGAGCGCCTCACGGTATTTCGCTACCGTGCGTCGAGCAATGACCATTCCCTGTTCCCCCAGCATGTCTGCAATCTTACTGTCTGATAATGGGTTTTTAGGGTCTTCTGCTCCTGTCAGTTGCACGATGAGTGCCCGGATCGCCGTGGAGGAAGCCTCTCCCCCTGCTTCAGTGGCGACATGGCTCCCAAAAAAATATTTCAGCTCGAACATACCGTGCGGCGTCAGCATATATTTTTGGGTTGTTACACGAGAAATAGTACTCTCGTGTAAACCCAGTGTATCAGCTATTTCGCGCAACACAAGGGGACGCATGGCAACCGCGCCATGGGAGAAAAAATTCCGTTGGCGCTCGACAATAGCCTGCGCCACCCGCAGGATCGTGTCGAAGCGCTGGCGCATATTCTTGATCAGCCATTTGGCTTCCTGCAGCTGCGCGCCCATCTGGCCTTCGCCCTTGCCCTGCTTGAGCAGGTTGGCGTACATGCTGTTCACGCGCAGGCGCGGCATCACGTCCTGGTTCAGCGACACCGTCCAGCCGTTCTTCGACTTGCGCACGATAACGTCGGGCACCACGTAGTCGGATGAACCGGCCGCGAACGCGGCGCCCGGATGGGGATTGCAATGACGGATCACGCACTGCGCCTCGCGCAGGTCTTCGTCGTCGCAGTCGAGCGCTTTCTTGAGCTTGTTGAATTCGCGCTGCGCGAACCAGGCCAGGTGGTGGGTGACGATCGCCAGCGCCATGCGCCGCGTGACCATGGCCACGCGGGGCATGCGGCGGATCTGCAGTGCCAGGCATTCGGACGCGTTGCGCGCACCGACGCCGGCCGGATCGAAGCTTTGCAGCAGCGACAGGGCGGTCTTCAGTTCGTCGATGTCGAGTTCGAGCTCGGGCGGCAAGCGCTCGAGGATTTCTTCCAGCGATTCGGTCAGGTAGCCGTTGTCGTCGAGCGCGTCGATCATCAGTTCGACCAGTGCGCGGTCGCGCTGGTCGAGCACCGCGAGGCGCATCTGCTCCATCAGGTGGTCGCGCAAGCTGATCGCACTGGCCTCGAGCTGCGGGCGCGAATCCTCGTCGTCGGGCGTCTTGTTGCGGGAAGCCTCGCCCCATTCGTCGCCGTCGTTGCCGCCGTTCTCGGGCGACGCGCTGTCGCCGTCGCCGTCGCCGCCTTCAGTATCGGCGGCCGGCGCCGGTGCATCCTGCGCACCCGGCTCGGGCGCCGCTTCGCCCGGCGCGGCGTTGCTGCCGATGGCGCCGTCGGCCAGCAGGCGCACCGAATGATCGAGCGGATCGTCGAGCCGTTCCAGCAGCGGATTGTCGGTCAACAGCTGCTCGAGTTCCTGGTGCAGTTCGAGCGTGGACAACTGCAGCAATCGGATCGACTGCTGAAGTTGCGGTGTAAGCGCAAGGTGTTGCGAAGTCCGTAGTTGCAGTGATTGTTTCATGGCTACATCCGGAAGTGTTCGCCCAGGTAGACACGCCGCACCGATTCGTCGGCGATGATGTCGTCGGGGCGGCCGGAAGCGAGTACCGCACCCTGGTTGATGATGTAGGCGCGGTCGCAGATGCCGAGCGTCTCGCGCACGTTATGGTCGGTGATCAGGACGCCGATGCCGCGCTCCTTCAGGAAGCGCACGATGCGCTGGATCTCGATCACGGCGATCGGGTCGACCCCGGCGAACGGCTCGTCGAGCAGCACGAAGCGCGGGTTGGTCGCCAGCGCGCGCGCGATCTCGACGCGGCGGCGTTCGCCGCCGGACAAGGACAGTGCCTGGTTCTCGCGCAGCTTCTCGATCTGCAGGTCGGCCAGCAAGGTGTCCAGGCGTTCGTTGATCTGGGCCTTGGTCAGCGGCTTGCCGTCGACCTTCTGCAGTTCCAGCACCGCGCGGATGTTGTCTTCCACTGTCAGCTTGCGGAACACCGACGCCTCCTGCGGCAGGTAGGACAGGCCGAGGACCGCGCGCCGATGGATCGGCAGGCTGGAGATGTCGACGCCGCTGATGTCGATCGAGCCGGCGTCCGACGGCACCAGGCCGACGATCATGTAGAACGAGGTGGTCTTGCCGGCGCCGTTGGGGCCCAGCAGTCCGACCACCTCGCCGCACTCGACTTGCAGCGACACGTCGCGCACCACAAGGCGCTTGCCGTAACTCTTTTGCAGGCCACGTACGATCAGCGTGTTGCCGCAGCTTTTTGCTTCCATTATTGCTTTCCTGGGGTGGGCGCCGCCGGCGCCGGCGTGCGCACCGGATCGATGGTGATCTGCACGCGGCCGCCGCCAACTTTACTCTGCCCCGTCGCCGTATTGAGGGCAGTTAACACTTCCTTGCGGCTGTCATAGGACAGGAATGCGCCCTCGGCGCCATTGGTCAGGCGCGTGCCGTCCAGGTTTTTGACTTTGGCCCGGCCCGACAGTTTCACAATATCGCTCTTGTCATCGTATTCGATTTTCTCGGCTTCGCCTTCGACCCACAAGTTGGGGCCGCCGTCGCGCTTCTGGCGAAAGGTCGCCAGCGCGCCAGGAGCGGCCAGCAAGGTGACGAACTGGTAGCCTTCAGGGTCCGCAACCACGTTCAGTTTGCCCGCCTTCATGATCAGCGTACCGCGCGTCAGCACGACGTTACCTTCCGCCGTGGCGCCCTGGTTGACCATGTTGGCGACACTTGTGTCTGCGTCTATCAGTATTTTCTTCAAGGCGTCAGCGCGCTCGGCATAGCTCGGTCCGCAGGCCAGCACACACGCCGCCAGGCCCAACAATAATTTTTTCATTTCTGCTCCCTGCTCATTTCGATCGATCCCTCTCAGCGCACGCGTGGCGGGAAACTCATTTTCATCCGGTTGTCGACTTCGACCTGGCCGGTGGCGTTGTTGGCCTTCATGCCAGTGCCTGCCAGCGTCATCTCGCCGATCACCATCTGGAACGGCTGCTTGGTCTGCATGCGGTCTTCATTGGTAAATACGGTCAGCGCTTCGGTCTTCAAGGTCATGCCCTTGGCCTTCCCCAACGGCGGGCGCTGGATATCAACACTGCCCATCAGGTCCACCACGCTGCTGTTCTGGTCGATGTGCGCGGCTTTGGCATGCATCGTCATCGGCGGCTGCGCGGGGTCGAGGTTCTGCACCACCGGCAGCACCACGTCGAGCGAATCGTCGCTCGGACGGTGCGTCAGCTTGTTGCCCGAGATGATGTAGTGCGGCTGCCCGGTCAAGGTCATGTGCACAAAACTGAAATTCTCGATGATGTAATCGGGCTCCGTCTTCAGTGCCTGCGGCGAGCCGCCGAGATCGCCGCGGTTGATCACCTGCACCAGCCAGAAGCTGCCCAGCGCGAACACCGCCCCGACCATCATGATGGTCGCCAGGCGCCATCGGTGTGCGGTTCGCTTGTGCATCGGTCGGCTCATCGATCAGGCAAAGTACGGTGCGAGCGCAGCGTCGTAGTGACCCTGCGCGCGCATCACCATGTCGCAAACCTCGCGCACCGCACCGCGGCCGCCATTGGCCTTGGTGACGTAATGCGCGCGGTGCTGCACCTCGGGATGCCCGCTCGGCACCGTGACGGCGAAGCCGACCTTGCGCAGCAGCGGTAGGTCGATCACGTCGTCGCCGATATAGCCGCATTGCTCCGCGCTGGCGCCGGTCACCGCCAGCAAATCGGCAAACGCGATCCGCTTATCGTGCGTGCCCTGGTAGACATGCATGATCTTCAGGTCGGCAGCGCGCCTGACCACCACCGGCGACTTGCGCGCGCTGATGATCGCAACGGCCACGCCGGTTTTCTGCAGCAGCTCGATGCCGAGGCCATCGAGCACATTGAAGGTCTTGGTCACTTCGCCGTCAGGGCCGTAAGTCAGGCTGCCGTCGGTGAGCACGCCGTCGACGTCGAGGATCAACACCTTGATGGCGGCAGCGCGGCGGATGTGATCGGGCTGGGCGTTCATCAGATCACCTTCGCGCGCGTCAGGTCGTGGATATGCAGCGCGCCGACCAGCTTGTCGTCGGCGTCGACCACCAGCATCTGGTTGATACGGAATTCTTCCATGATCGCGACCGCGTCGACCGCCAGCTGCTCGCGATGGATGCGGCGCGGATTGGCATGCATCACGTCACGCATGGTGATCCTGGTGAAATCCTGGACCTTCTCGATCATGCGGCGCAGGTCGCCGTCGGTGAACACGCCGATCGGATGGTCCTGGTCGTCGACGACGGCGGTCATGCCCATGCCCTTCTGGGTGATTTCGAGCAGCGCGGCCGGCAGCTTTGCGTCGGCGGTCACTTTCGGCACCGCGTCGCCGCTGCGCATCACGTCGTACACGTGGGTCAGCAGGCGCCGGCCCAGCGCGCCGCCCGGGTGCGAGCGGGCGAAATCTTCTTCCTTGAAGCCGCGCGCGTCGAGCAGCGCCACGGCCAGCGCGTCGCCCAGCGCCAGCGTGACGGTGGTGCTGGCGGTGGGCGCCAGGTTCATCGGGCAGGCTTCCTTGGCCACCGAGACGTCCAGGTGCACGTCGGCCAGCATGGCCAGGCTGGAGCCGGGCTTGCCGGTCATCGAGATCAGCGGCGCGCCCATGCGCTTGACGATCGGCAGGATCGCCATCAGTTCGGTCGACTCGCCGGAGTACGAAATGGCGATGAAGACATCCTGCGCGGTGACCATGCCCAGGTCGCCGTGGGCCGCTTCGGCCGGGTGCACGAACATGGCCGGCGTGCCGGTCGAGGCCAGCGTGGCGGCGATCTTGCGCGCGATGTGGCCGGACTTGCCGATGCCGGACACCACGACGCGGCCGGTGCATGCCATCAGCAGGCCGACCGCGTGGCCGACGCTGTCGTCGGTCGCCAGGCGCTCGTTGAGGGCGCGGATCGCATCGGCTTCGATTTCCAGCGTCTCGCGGGCGAGCAGCATGGAGCGGCGGGTCAGGTTTTCGTCAAAAGCTTTCAACATTGTTTTTTCATGGGTTACACTCGTTCCAGAAGTATAAACGAATTGGGAAAGCAAAAAACTTGCCAGACACAGTAAATCACATTTTCACCATCACGGCAGGCCGCGGCACATGGTTTCAGGACTAGAACTCACATTGCTGTTGCTCGGCAGCGCCGTCCTCGGGGTGGTCGCTTTCCGCATGCTCCACCTGCCGCCGATGCTGGGCTACCTGGCGGTCGGCATCCTGATCGGGCCGCACGCCCTCGGAATGGCCGAAAACGACGCCACCACCCATGCGCTGGCCGAATTCGGCGTGGTGTTCCTGATGTTTTCGATCGGCCTAGAATTTTCCCTGTCCCAGCTGATGGCGATGCGCCGCATCGTGTTCGGTCTGGGGATGGCGCAGGTGGTGCTTACCATCGTCGCCACCATGGTGTTCGGCTGGCTGCTCTCGACCCAGCTGCCGCCCTCCATCCATATCAGCTGGCAGGCCTCGTTCGCGCTGGGCGGCGCGCTGGCGATGTCGTCGACCGCGATCGTGTCCAAGATGCTGACCGAGCGGCTGGAGCTGGAAAGCCCGCACGGGCGCAACATCATCGGCATCCTGCTGTTCCAGGACCTGGCGGTAGTGCCGCTGCTGATCCTGATTCCCTCGCTGGCGCAAAATCCGACCGAACTGGTGAAAACGCTGGCCTGGGCCAGCGTCAAGGCCAGCGTGGTGCTGGTGCTGCTGCTGTTCTTCGGCCAGAAGCTGATGCGCAAGTGGTTCACGCTGGTGGTCAAGCGCCGCTCGCAGGAACTGTTCATGCTCAACTTGCTGCTGATCACCCTCGGCGCCGCGTGGCTGACCGAAAAGGCCGGCCTGTCGCTGGCGCTCGGCGCGTTCGTGGCCGGCATGCTGGTCTCCGAGACCCAGTACAAGCACCAGGTGGAAGAAGACATCAAGCCGTTCCGCGACGTGCTGCTGGGGCTCTTCTTCATCACCGTCGGCATGCTGCTCAACGTGCGGCTGGTGCTCGAGAACTGGTGGATCGTGCTGGTGCTGCTGGCGGGACCGGTGCTGCTCAAGTTCGCGCTGATCGCCCTGCTGGCCAAGTGGTCCGGCTCATCGGACGGCGTCTCGATGCGCACCGGCCTGGCGCTGGCGCAGGCCGGCGAATTCGGTTTCGTGCTGTTGAACCTGACCGCGGGCGCGCAGCTGATCGACCCGTTCGTGATCCAACTGGTGCTGGCCTCGATGGTGCTCTCGATGCTGGTGGCGCCGTTCATCATCGCCAAGTCCGACCAGATCGTGATGAAGATCGCCACCAACGAATGGATGATGCAGTCGCTGCAGCTGACGCAGATCGCCAGCCGCACGATGGCGATGCAAAAGCACGTGATCGTGGCCGGCTTCGGTCGCAGCGGGCAAAGCCTGGCCACCTTGCTCGGCGAGGAAAAAGTGGCCTACCAGGCGCTCGACCTCGATCCGGAGCGGGTGCATGAAGCGCAGGCGGCCGGCGCCAACGTCGCGTATGGCGATGCGGCGCGGCGCGAAAGCCTGGTCGCTGCCGGCATCTACCGCGCCAGCGCACTGGTGATCACCTACGCCGACACGCAATCGGCGCTGAGAGTGCTCAACCTGGTGCACGACATGGCGCCGACCTTACCGGTGATCGTGCGCAGCCATGACGACACCGATCTCGACCTGCTGAAGAAAGCCGGCGCGGCCGAAGTGGTGCCGGAAGCGCTCGAGGGCAGCCTGATGCTCGCCTCGCACGCACTGGTGATGATGGGCGTGCCGCTGCGGCGCGTGGTGCACCGGGTGCAAAGCGCGCGCGACGAGCGCTATGCGTCGCTGCGCGGCTACTTCCACGGCGCCAGCGACGCCGCGGACGATCCCGAACACCTGTACGTGCGGCTGCATTCGGTGATTTTGCGCGACGACGCGGGCTCGATCGGCAAGCGCATCGAGCAGCTCCAGCTGGAAGATGTGGGCGCCGAAGTGACGACGATCCGGCGCGGCAAGCAGCGCCTCGACGTCTCGCCGCACACCCTGCTGACGGCGGGCGACGTGGTGGTGCTGCGCGGCTCGGCCGATGCCGTCACGCGCGCCGAAGGAAGGCTTTTGCAGTAGCCGCAGACCAAAACCTGGGGTCAGGTCCGGCGGACCTGACCCCGTCTTTGTCGGCGCCGCCGAATCAGTCGTCGAACGTGACGACCTGGTTGCGGCCGTTTTCCTTGGCCTGGTAGAGCGCCGTGTCGGCTTGCGCCACCAGTTGCTGGGCCACGCCTTCGATCGCGTGGTCGCGCTCGAAATCGTCCAGCATGGCGACGCCGATCGAGACCGAGATCGGCAGGCTCTCGCCGCTCGACAGCTCGAACGGCGTGTTGGCGATGCTGGCGCGGATGCGCTGCGCCACCGTCTCCGCGCTTTCGAGGTCGGCGTCGATCAGCAGCACCACGAATTCTTCCCCGCCAAAGCGGCCCAGCGCATCCGACAGCCGCAGCTCGGCCTTGATGCGGGCCGCCACTTCGCGCAGCACTTCGTCGCCACCCTGGTGCCCGACGCTGTCGTTGACCGCCTTGAAGTGGTCGATGTCGATGTACATGCACGAGATCCGGTAGCCCTGGCGCCGCGCGCGCCCGATCTCTTCGAGCAGCCGGCGGTCGATGTAGCGCCGGTTGTAGACGCCGGTCAGCGAATCGGTCAGCCCGATGTACTTGAGCATTTCGTTGCTGATGACGTTTTCCAGGCAGATCGCAATGATCGAGGCCATGTGCTCGACGAAGTCTGTCCCCAGCGCCGGCGTGAAGCGGCTCGGATCGATGCTGCCGAGATTGAGGCTGCCGATGATGCGCTTGTTGCGCAGCAGCGGCACCAGCGCGATGCTGCGCAGCCCCGTCGGCGGATTCGGGAACAGGGCGTTGTGCATCGCCGGTACGTAGGGGCCCAGCATCGGCTTGGGCGGCGCCGTCAGCTGCGGGCTGCGCGAGGGCACAAAGCCGAGCGCGTTGCTGCTGTCGACAAATACCAGGTTCGGGAAGTCGGCGAACACGACGCCCAGTTTGTCCATCACGTTCTGGATGTCGGCGTCCGGGTCGACCAGGCACAAGGTGACGATGTCGAGTTCCGATATCACCGGCAGCGAGCGGAAAATGGTGCCGATCAGCTCAGGGAAGCTGGCCGCGCCGACGATCTCCAGGTCGAACGCCTGGTGCCGGCACATGATCGCGTGATTGCGCTCGGCCTGCTCTATCAGGTAGGCCATGCGCGCGCGCAGGGACTCGTTTTCGGCTGCCAGTTCGCGCGGCGAAGCGCCCTGCTCATACATAGTGGTCCTGACTCCATTTATTTCTATGCGGAATTTCCCGCGACTGACTGAACATTACGCGATCTTTACCCCGTTGCAAACGACAAAAACAGCGGATTTCCGGCGCCTGCTTGTCAAAATGCCAGCATTGCGTCCAGTTGCTGGCCGACGAACACGCGCTCGCCCGCCCCCGCGGTGACGATGCAGTTCATGCCGAAACAGACCGCGTCATCGAGTTGGGGCTTGCGCCGGTAGGCCTGCAGGATGTCGAGCGGATCCGGTCCCGGCACGCCGGTGGCCTGGTCAATCGACGGAATCGGGCAGCGCGGGCACGGCTTGACCGGCTTGAGCCGCACCGCGCCGATGTCGAAGCGCTCGACATAGTCTTCCTCGAACGCGTCGATGCCGTCGATGACCAGGTTCGGCCGGAAGCGGTTCATCGGCAGCGCCGGACGACCCGCCGCGGCGAGCCTGGCGTTCAGGTCCGCCAGCGAGGCGGCGCCGATGACGAGGATCGGATAGCCATCGGCAAAGCGGGTCGGCGCCGCGACGCCGCCGGTCCAGCGCGTACTGGTCAGACGGCGCGCGCCATCCGGGAAGCGTACCAGGCGGCATGGCGCGCCGATCGCCTGCGAGAACCAGGCGGCGCTGGCATCGCCGCAATCCTGGGCCTGCACGCTGTCGTCCCAGATGCGCACAGGGATCGCGGCCGCGCTGCCGCCGCATGCGATCGCAATCGCGTGCGGCGGCACGCCGGGCGCGGACAATTCGAGCATGGCGCCGTCCAGCCGCGGCGTAATCAGCGCCATGCGTGGATACTCGCGCTGCGTCAGGAATTCACCCTGTTCGTTCACCACCATCCATTCGCGGTCACAGGCGCCGCCAGCGGCGAGGCCAGCCTCCGTCAGCAGCGCTTCGGCAACCGAGATTCCGGCGCACGATTTGACAGGATAGAAAATGATGTCGGAGAGGGTCGCCATGGTTCAGTCTTTGTGTTCCGTGACCGGACAGTATGGCAGCAAGCCGGACGCCGGACAACCCGCCACCGGCATCAGGGCGCCGGATGCGCGGCCATATCCCATGGCGGCGTGGCGCCGAATTCCGTGCTGAGGAAGTCGATCATCACCCGCACCTTGGCGCTCAGGTGGCGCCGGCTCGGATACACGGCGAGCACATCGATGTCCGGCAGGCTGAAGCCCGGCAGCACGCGCTGCAGGCGGCCGGCGCGCAGGTCGGCGCCGATCAGGAAGGTCGGCTGCCAGATGATGCCCGCCCCACCCAGCGCGGCGGCGCGCGCAGTGTCGCCGTTATTGGTGTGCATCGAACAGTTCACCTTGACCGGGTGCGCATGCCCTTTCTCGTCGCTGAAGCGCCATTCGTCGGCGCTGGCCGCATAACTGTAGCCGATGCAGTTGTGCTGCTTCAGGTCGGACGGCTGCAGCGGCATGCCGTGCCGCTTCAGGTAGGCCGGCGAGGCGCAGGCGATGTTGTGCGAGGTCGCCAGCTTGCGCGCCGCATGCTCGCCGGTACCGCTGCGCGAAATGCGGATGGCCATGTCGTAGCCTTCGTCGACGATGTCGACCACGCGGTCGATCAGCGCCACCTCCAGCTCCACTTCGGGATATTGGGCGAGGAATTTCGGCCACAACGGGGCCAGGTGCAGGATGCCGAAGCTGAGCGGCGCGTTGATGCGCAACAGCCCGCGCGGCTTCATCGACGCGGCCGATGCGATCGCCTCGACGTCGGCCATGTCTTCGACGATGGTACGCGCGCGCTCGTACAGCGCGTCCCCGCTTTCGGTGAGGGACATCTTGCGCGAACTGCGGTTCAGCAGGCGCGTGCCGAGGTGCGCTTCGAGGTCGGCGATGATCCGCGTGACGTTCGCCGGCGAGGTATCGAGCGCCTCCGCCGCGCGCGCAAAGCCGTTCTTGCGCACGACCTCCACGAACACTTCCATCGCGCGCAGTCGATCCATCAGCACCCCCATCAGTTCATCAAAGCTGAATATACCATCACCATATCGGACTTTGATGCCTGAACTAATAAATCCTATAGTGGATTCACGGGTTCGAGCCGCCCACCTTCCCGACCCGCGCAGCGCCGATGTTTCGGAAACACCGGGCGGCGGCTACCCCAGCAAAAAGCGCCGAAGGATGTGATCCCGTTGCTGACTTCGTTCGATTTTCATACCCCTTCACACGAAAGCCCACTATGAGCAATACCGTTTCCTTCATTGTCCACCTGCCGACCAAACCCGAACACCGCGACCGCATGCGCGCCATGCTGACGGCCGTGGTCGATACCATGGCCCGCGAGCCGGACTTCGTTAACACGTGGGTGCACGAGGATCTCAACGATCCGGACACCCTGGTGCTGTACGAGACCTGGGCCTGCAGCCGCGAATATTTCATCGCCCACCACCTGGCCCAGCCTTACCGCCAGGAATACGAAGCGGCCCTGCCCCAACTGCTGTCCGCCGAACGCCGCATCGATTTCCTGACAGTGCTGAACGCTTATCCGGAACGACTGCCGGTCTGAGCGCCCACTGCGAGGGAGCGTTCATGAAATATGAATGCTGCGTGAACGTTCGCCTCATTGTTACCTGGTTTTATAAATCATATAGTGAACTTACCGGCCAAGCACTCCGCGAACGCCGATCGATATCCACCATCAAGGAGTTACATCATGAAACGCTTCGACAACAAAACAGTCCTGGTCACCGGCGGCAATAGCGGCATCGGCCTGGCGACGGCCATCCAGTTCGCCCAGGAAGGCGCACGCGTGATCATCACCGGACGCGACCAGGCTGCACTTGACCAGGCCAAGGACCAGATCGGCCCGGACACGATCGCCCTGAAAAGCGATCAGGGCGACGTCAAGGCCGCCGCAGTGCTGGCGCAAACGCTGAAGCAACAGTCGATCACGCTCGATGCGGTGTTCATCAACGCTGGCGTGGCCAAATTCTCGCAGTTCGAGGAAGTCGGCGAAGCGCTGTGGGACCAAACCTTCGATATCAACGTCAAGGGTGCGTACTTCACCATCCAGGCGCTGACGCCGCTGCTCAACCAGGGCGCCGCGGTGATCCTGAACGGTTCGATCAACGCCCATATCGGCATGCCCGCGTCGAGCGTGTACGCAGCCAGCAAGGCAGCGCTGATCTCGCTCGCCAAGACGCTGTCGGCTGAACTGATCGCACGCGGCGTGCGCGTCAACGTGGTCAGCCCTGGACCGGTGACGACGCCGCTCTACGGCAAGCTGGGGATGGAACCGGACCAGCTGAGCGAAGTCGCGGCGGGCATCCAGCAACTGATCCCGCTGAAGCGTTTCGGCACGCCGGACGAAGTCGCGGCGGCCGTCCTGTTCATGGCGTCGCCGCAGGCCGCGTTCATCGTCGGCACCGAGCTCATTGTCGACGGCGGCATGAGCCAGCTGTAAGCAGGATCAGTGCTCGCCGCGCTCGCGCGCAACCCGGTCGGCCAGGCGCTTGGCGGCGTCTGCGGCGAAGACGTGACAGCTGTTCGCGTCGATGAACGGATTGCGCGCCGGCGTGCGCGCGGCGGCCTTGGCGAAGGTATCGGCGAAACTCGGGTGCGCGCTCAACAGGATGTCGCACTTGAGCGCGTCGACCTTGGCGATACTGGCGGCGAAGGCGCCCGAAATATCCGGCGCGTTTCCCCGGCCCGTGTACTTGAAATTGCCCAGTGCGATAGGATTGAGGCTGTCCGCGTACACGACCTGCACGCAGCGCTGGTCTTCGCACGAACTCCACGACCAGGTGGTGCTGCCGGGCGTGTGGCCCGGCGTCAGGTGGGCGGTGATCGCGATCGGGCCGACGCTGATGGTTTCGCCATCGCGCACAACCTGAACTTTTCTCACAGTCGCAATATGCACCAGCGAGCGGGCATCGTACTGCGGATCCTCCTTGACGTTGGTGCCGGTTTTCAGCCCGAGCGCAGTCGACTCGCTGCCCGCCACCACGGCGCCGCTGGCGCGCTGCAGTGCCGGGATACCGCCGGCGTGGTCCCAGTGCGCGTGCGAGTTGACGATCAATTTGACGTCCTCGATGCGGAAACCGAGCGCCTTGATGTTCGCTTCGATCAGCGGCGCCGACTGCGGCAGCGCGCCATCGACCAGGATGTGGCCGCGCGGTCCGGTGATCAGCACCGACGACAAGCCGTCGACGCCGACGTACCAGGTGTTGCCGTATACATTGAAGGGCTTGACCGGCTTGTTCCATGCTTTGCAGTTGTCGCAGTTCACAGCGCCGTCCTTGGCCTGGACAGCCCCGGACAGGAGTGCGAGTGCAAAGAGGAGTCTCGTGGTCTGTTTCATGTTTTCGTCTTATTGTTTATTATCGGTTAAAGTCGGCGTTCCAATTTCAGAGACGACGTCGAAATATGAAAAATCCCGCGCACGACGGGATTTTTCAAAATGTGCGCATCAGCGAGATGCGCGGATTGCGGCTGACACCTTGAACCGGCAGTTTAAACCATTTCTCCCTATGATCCATGGGGGGACGGCCATACCCTTCGCCCTACCAATGGCAAATGCTACCACGCAATCGCCAGGACCAAGCCTGCAAAGCTCCTTCAATTCCTCGCGCCGTCGCGCTCGCTGGCGCCTGGCAGGTCCGCTTCCGCACCCCAAAGCAAGGCGAAGGCGCCCCGCCCTGGGTCAAAATCAGTGATTTTTGATCGGTTGTCTTGAATCGCGGTACTGAGTCTGGCCGTCGCCCTCTGCCATGAACACGTTGGGCGGCACCCGCAAGGTATCGGTATTGCGCTTGATGATCTGACCGAGCGTGGTCTGCGCGATCTGCGCGGCGGTGTCGCTGTCGAAAGCCTGGTTGGCCCAGAAAAAGCGGTCGCCGGCGCGCAGCGCATGGAACTGCCTGGCGATGATGGCCTGAAAGGTTTCGCCCACAACCGCGCCTGCGGCGTGCGCTTCGGCCTGGCCGCCCATGAACAAGTCGACCTGATTGATATCGCCATACAGCGCCTTGAACTGCGCCTGCAGCACCTTGTCGCCGGTCAGCGCGGCGAACGAGGCGTGCGGTGCGAGACCCAGCGCCACCCGGGTCTGGTTCAGCGTGGCCAGGCCTGCATCACGTCCGCGCTGGATATCGATGGCGATCAGGTCCACCAGATCGATGTTGCCGCCAGGAAGGGGCGAGTACAGCAGGTTGCGCAGCGCCGGCACTGTGTAGACATCGGTCGCCTGCGAGAACTCCATAGTGACGCTGCGCATCAATGCATTAATCCCGTTGGCCAAGGTTGTTTCCGCGGTGTTGAAAAAGGATCGGGCCAGTGACTGGGAGTAGGTGATGTTGCCATCGTTGTCGCGGCCTGACTGGTTTTCCGACACCTGCGTGTGGCCGACCCTGAACGCGGCGGTGGAGAACTCCTGGGACACCTGCGAATTGACGCGCGAATCGTAGCCGCGGTACGGACCGAGCGCCGGACCGATCAGCACCGGCAGGTATTCGGTATAGATAATATTCTGGTACTCGGCGGTGGTAATCGCGCGGGCCATCTCGTAGAGAAGGTTGCCGCTCCATTCGGGGTGTAGGCCTGCCAGTTCGTCCACCCAGTAATTATGTTCGCGCATGAACAGCGTCGTGGTCATGGCCACTGTCGGATTTTCGTTCACGCGCTTGTCGCCTGCCACAAAGCGGCCGTCGATAATCTGCAGCGCCCGGCCGCCATGCGATGTTTTCATTTTCCCGTCGCGGGCGCGCAGGCTGGCCGCCATGGCGGGCGTGGAACCGTACAGCTGCGACAGGTCGAGGTAGCCGGCGATGGTATTGATGACAGTGTGCGTCAACGGGTGCTTGAGGTCGCGCCTCATCTTGATCAGCCCTCCCTGCGGAAAGACCGGATCGCCGGGCCTCACCTCGATGTCGATGCGCGGACCGTCCGGCGACGAGGTTTCGAGGGACAGGTCATGGTCGACGAACTGGCCGAACGCGTACAGCCAGGCCGATGCAACCGGATCGAGGGACTGCGCGTCGGCGCCGTTGGCGCTCCTGCCGCCGGCGATGATGTTGCTGATGGTGCGCGGGTTAGGGCCGGCGGACGGCCCCAGCGTCACCGGATCGGCGAAGCGCAGGGGCGCGATGGTAAGCTCGGGACTGCCCGGAGTCGCGTTGAAATCAGGATTCCGCAAGTTGTTATCGATGCCGCCGATCGGTCGAAACTCGCGCACGTCCCCGCGCGGCGTGTGCGCACACGAGGCCAGCATCAGCACAAAAGCGGGCAGCAGCATCGCTGCCGCGGTGGGGAGGTAGATGCGCATGGAAGCTCCGGAATTGTTGAGAATGGTGCTTCCAGCTTGAGCGGTCTATTTGCGACTATCTTGCGCGCGATACAGTGTTGGCGATTTTTTTCCAACAGACCGAGCCTTGTTGCCTGCGCCCGATCACCAACGCGTTGATGCCGCATCGGCTGGATGGTTGAAAAGCGATTTCGACGCATCGATGGCGTCACTGTGAAACCGCGCTCCGATCAAGCTCGGCGTCACGTTGCGCACCGGCGCTTCCCACGGCACGCCGTTCTCTGCGCTCCTTGTGTTTTTTCAAAAAGCCCAGCCGTATCTCGACCAATATATTCGCTTAGAGTCCCTTTCTGCTTGTCGCGTAGGTGGTCTACTTATTGGAGAAGAGATGAAAATCCGCAAAACCATCCTGGCCGCCGCGGTTTTCGGCAGCTTGCCCTGGCTGGCCGCTGCTTTTTCCGCCGCCGCACCCGCTGCCGCAACCTCATTGATGAGCCCGCAAGTGGAACAATCGCCTGCGGCCACCCGGGCGCTGCTCGCCCAGCTTGCCGCGCAGCGGTTCGGGCGCGGCCTCGACGCCGATCACAATTTCGTCATCAGCAAGCAGCATCCTGGCACCGACGGCACCCTGGTCACGCGCGCCGATCATACCTACAAAGGGGTGCGTGTATTCGGTTCCGACTCGGTGGTGGTAAGCGACGCCAACGGAAAGCTGATCAGCGAATCTGCATCCCACCTGCGCGACCAGTTGGGCAAGGGCGCGGCGAACCGGCTCGGCGCGGAGACTGCCGACTTCAGCGTGGTCCCGACCGTGTCGGCCAATGAGGCGATCGAAACGGCGATCAAGTCGCTACCGGCCGGCGTGAGCGCGCTGGAGCCGCCGCGGGCAGAGCTGATCGTGTATCCGATCATGCGGACCGAACGCCTGCCCAGCGCCGCCAACAAGCGGGACGACGAGCTCAACGCCCTCGACGTGCATGACGTGGTCGCCAGCTACGAGATGGTATACCTGGTGCATACGCGGATGGTGGCCCTCGACCGGCCGATCTACCACGACACATGCGTCAGCGCGATCGACGGCCGCATCATGATCCGGTGGAACATGGTGCAGACGGTGGTCGGCGGCGGCAACAGCCAGTACAACGGCCTGGTGCCCTTGAATACCACGATGTCGGGCAGCACTTACAAGATGATCGATCCTTCGCGCGGCGCCGGCGGCGCGTTTGGCGCCATCGCCGTCACGAACGCGAACCACACGACCTCGCGCGGCGAGCTGTACAGCAACGCGAGCAACGTCTGGGGCGACGGCAAGCAGTACATCGCCGGCGGCAGCACCACCGACGCCAACGGCGAGACCGCCGCCGTCAACGCCATGTGGGGCCTGATGAATACGTACGACATGCTCAAGAACACACTCGGGTGGCAGTCGCTGGACGGGCACAATACATCGACCTACATCGCCGCGCACGCCAATACCGCCTATGACAACGCCTACTACAGCGACACGTGCAATTGCATGTTCATTGGCGATGGCTCGTTTTTCAACAGCCTGGGTGCGATCGATGTGATCGGCCACGAGATGGGCCATGGCGTGACGGCGTCCACCTCGAACCTGCTGTATGTGGGCGAGTCCGGCGGACTGAACGAATCGAGCTCCGACATCACCGGCGAGATGGTCGAATCATATGCGCGCGCGGGCGGCTCCGGCGCGCTGATTCCGAACTCCGGCAATGACTGGGCGATAGGGACGGAGATCAGCAAGAACGCCACGCCGCTGCGCTTCATGTACAAGCCGAGCAAGGACGGCAATAGCCCCGACGCCTGGGGCCTGGGCTTGCGCTTACTGGACGTGCATTACAGCAGCGGCCCGAACAACCGGATGTTCTATTTCCTGTCGCAGGGCTCGATCGCGGGCAAGAACAGCGAATTCTCCAGCAAGTACCTGGTCAAGACGCCGCTGGCGATGACCGGCATCGGCTCCGACAAGGCCTACCGGATCTGGTTCAAATCCCTGACCACCAAGTTCACCTCAAACACGAATTATGCCGACGCGCGCGCCAAGATGATTCAGTCGGCGCAGGAGTTGTACGGGGTCGGCAGCAAGGAGGACAAGGCGGTCCAGCGGGCCTATGCGGCCATCAACGTGGGCGCCGATATCGACGAATAGGGGCCGGCCCCTCTTGCGCAAACGGATTCCAGATCGGGCAACACCGATTCCATCCTGCCCGTCGTCTTGTTTTCAGCGGCGAACTCACAACGAAGCAGCCTGGATGGACACGAAAAAAAACCCCGCCATCATCAGATGCACGGGGTTTCATTGTCCGCCAAAGTTCGGCGAAATCCGAATTACAGCCTTTACACGTTGAACAGGAAGTTCAGCACGTCGCCATCCTTGACCACGTATTCCTTGCCCTCGGCGCGCATCTTGCCCGCTTCCTTGGCGCCGCCCTCGCCCTTGTAGGTGATGAAGTCGTCGTAGGCGATGGTCTGGGCGCGGATGAAGCCGCGCTCGAAGTCGGTGTGGATCACGCCGGCCGCTTGCGGCGCGGTGTCGCCGACGTGGATGGTCCAGGCGCGCACTTCTTTCACGCCCGCGGTGAAATAGGTCTGCAGGCCGAGCAGGTTGTAGGCTGCGCGGATCAGGCGGTCGAGGCCCGGCTCCTGCATGCCCATGTCGGCCAGGAAGGCGCCCTTGTCGGCGTCGTCGAGGTCGGCGATTTCCGATTCGATCGAGGCGCAGATGGCCACGATCGGCGCGTTCTGCGCTTTCGCGTATTCGGTCAGCTGGTCGAGCAGCGGGTTGTTGGTGAAGCCGGTGTCGGACACGTTGGCCACGAACATCGCCGGCTTGGCCGTGATCAAACACAGCGTCTTGATCATCTCCATGTCGTCGGCGTCCAGGCCCATCGTGCGCACTGGCTTGCCCTGGTCGAGGTGCGGCATCAGGCGCTCGCATATGGCGACCAGCTTGGCGGCATCCTTGTCGCCCGAGCGCGCCTTCTTGTTCTCGCGGTGGATCGCCTTTTCTACGGCGGCCATGTCGGCCAGCGCCAGTTCGGTCTGGATCACCTCGATGTCGTCGAGCGGGCTGATCTTGCCGGCCACGTGGATCACGTTGTCGTCTTCGAAGCAGCGCACCACGTTGACGATCGCATCGGTCTCGCGGATGTGCGACAGGAACTGGTTGCCCAAGCCCTCGCCCTTCGACGCGCCCGCCACCAGGCCGGCGATGTCGACGAATTCGACGATCGCGTTGACCATGCGCTCAGGCTTGACGATGGCAGCCAGCGCGTCCATGCGCGGATCCGGCACTTCGACCACGCCCACGTTTGGCTCGATGGTGCAGAACGGATAGTTCTCGGCCGGGATGCCGGCCTTGGTCAGCGCATTGAAAAGGGTGGACTTGCCGACGTTAGGCAGGCCGACGATGCCGCATTGGAGACTCATGGGAAGACTTTCTAGTTCGATGGACGAGGGGCACGCGCACGCGGGGTTCCCCAAAACCCATCATTGTACCCTTGGACGGCCCGTGCTGCCGCAATAATGGGCGTTTCCGCAGCAGGTTCGGACAGAATGGCAAGCACCGGGGTCAGGTCCGACATTCGGACATTTTTACAATTTCACGGAAAGAATTGTCAAATTTATCCGAATGTCGGACCTGACCTCCAGTGCTTTATTTCCGCTCAGATCGGCTTGATGCGCGACAGGTCCGGAGCAGCCACGAATGCGGCGAACTCGTCGCGCAGGCGCCGCCCCGCGCCGATCGCGCGCTGCCAGTTGGCGATGCGCGCGTCATGGTTCACGCCGTAGTAGGTGAAATCCTTGCGGTCCGGTAGTTTTCCACGCGGCAGGCTGCGCAGGAAGCCGGCAGTCGGCGCGACGATAATGACGTTGTCGAGCCAGCCACGGCGCGGTCCGCGCGCGGCGCGCCGCCACGGCATCGCCTTGTCCAGCCAACCCGGTACGATGTGCTCGCTGAAGTGCGGGTACAGCACCAGGTCGCCCCCGTCGCCGCCGCGGCGCGAATACGGCAGCGCCAGGTTGTAGTCGATGATGCCGCCGTCCCAGTAATGTCCGGGCGGCGCGCCGGCCAGCCCGCGCACCGGCTGCATCACCAGCGGCAGGCTGCCGGACGCTAGCAGCGCCGCCGCCAGATTGTCCTTCGACAGCGCGGCGAAGTGGGTGGTGAAGCCGTCGAACCGTTCCCGCAGCCAGGCCGAGCCGTCGCGCGCGTCGCCCATCACCACCCGCTCCATCACCCCGGCCAGCCGCTCGCGCGAGGCCAGGTTGCGCAGCGCGGCCGAGGCGAAGCCCTTCATCTCCGCGTGGCGCCCTTGCGGTGCAGCCAGCGCGCCGAGGCCGCGCACGGTCAGCATGTGCAGCCGGTGGTGCGGGTGGTTCAGGATTTCGTGCTCGCGCCCGCCGACAAAATCGGCCAGCAGCTGCCGGCAGGCGATGTCGATTTCCTGCTGCGACGGCCTGGCGCTGTAACGCTGGCCGCAATACAGTTCGCCCAGCCGGGCGAAGGCGGCGACCGGGTCGGCCTGGCAGGCGGCGGCCATGCGCCAGGCGCCGATCGATGAGCCGATCAGGGTGCGTTCGCGCGGCGCCCCCGGCAACCAGTCGCCGAACAGCCACTGATCGAGCGCCTGGAAGATCAGGCCTTTCGGGCCGCCCGCCGCGGCCGGCACGATGCCGATGTCGGCCGCGCGCAAGCCGTGGGAACGCAGCCGCGCCAGCGCCGCTGGGCCCGCATGAAAGGAAAGTGAACTCATCGTGGAATTATCGCAGGAAGGCTGCGGTTGCGTCAGGTCAAACGGGTGCGCCCGTGGCTGCGTAGCATGAATCGGGTTCGTCAACCGGCCATGTGTCTCTTCAAAATGACCCTCTCTTTCCGCCCCGCCCTGTTCCTGTGCTGCCTGCTGGCCCTGCCGTCGCTGGCGCGCACGGCCGATACCGGCACCGATCCGTCGATCGTGATCGAAAAATACATCCAGCATTTCGAGGTCGACCCGGACGGCGCCTATACGCTGACGGTCGATAACGTCAAGGCCATCGCCGAACAGCGCGCGGTGCAGGGCCACAGCCAGTACTACATCACCTACAACACCACGCTCGACGAAGTGCTATCGGTGGAGGCGTACACCGAAAAGCCGGACGGGCGCCAGGTGCAGGTCCAGCCGGACCAGATCAAGGACCAGCAGGAAGCGGTCTCGAGCGACGCGCCGATGTTCCAGGACACGCGCGTGAAAATCGTCGTATTCCCCGAGGTGGCGGTGGGCGACAAGCTGATCGTGCACTACATCGTGCGGCGCAGCACGCCCCTGTTCCCGGGCCATTTCGAGGACCTGTCGTCGTCGCAGTTCTTCGTCAACCGCCAGTTCCAGCTGATCTACGACATGCCCGAGTCGATGCCGCTGTATGCCGACGCGGCCGGCTTCATGCCGATCGAGACGGAAAGCAGTCCGGGGCGCAAGGTCTATATGTGGCAATACGTGGGCGGCGACAATGCGCGCATCGAAGCCGATTCCGTCAGCTACCTCGATTACGGCAAGCGCCTGGCGGTGTCGACCTTCGCCGATTATCCGGCGTTCGCGCGCGCCTACGATGTGCGGGCGCGCGACAAGGCCGAAGGCAACCCGGCCATCGCCGCGCTCGCGGCCGACATCACGCGCGCGCTGCCCGATGCGCGCGCCAAGGCCTTGGCGCTGGCCGACTGGGTGCGCCACAACATCCGCTATGTCGGGGTCTACATCGGCGCCGGCGGCGTAGTGCCGCACGCGGCCGCGACCGTGCTGGCCAACCGCTACGGCGACTGCAAGGACCACGCCGCCCTGCTCGAAGCGCTGCTGGCGGCGGTCGACATCGAGAGCACCGGCGCGCTGATCAACAGCGACAACGCCTACCGGCTGCCGCGCGTGCCGACCCTGGGCGTATTCAACCATGTGATAACTTACGTGCCAAGCCTGGACCTGTATCTGGATTCGACCGCCGAGTCGATCGCCGCGGGCTACCTGCCGTCGGGCGACCTCGGCAAGCCGGTGCTGCTGACCGCGAACGGGAATATGGCGGCGACGCCGGCGGACCAGGTCGAAAAGACGCGCAGCGTGAGCTGGTTCGGAGTCAAGCAAAACGGGCACAGCAAGTTCATCGTGTCGAAGCTGAGTGCCGGCGCGATCGCCGAACCGTTCCGCCAGGCCGTGCGCGACACCAAGCCGGCCGACCGCGCGCAGTTCGTGCAACGCATGCTGCAGGGGCTGGGGCAAAAAGGGGCCGGCGAGTTCGACGCCGGCAGGCTGGACGGCAAAGGCGACGAGTACAGCATGAGCTTTTCCGGCACCAGCGAGAACTTCCTCGACCTGCCGGGGCCGACCGGGCTGGCCACGATCTACAGTTTCTGGGGCGGGCTGGGCGACACCGTGGTGCAGTTCGCCCAGGAGCGCGAACGCAGCCAGGATTTCGTCTGTCCGTCGATCGACACGGAGGACGTGACCGGGTTCGAGTTCCCGAAAAGCTTGCGCATCGTCGCGCTGCCGAAGGCGCTGACGCTGCGCGACGCCAACTTCTCGTATGCGGCGACGTACGCGCGCAAGGGCAACACGGTGATGGTCAAGCGCAAGCTCAAGTTCAGCCACGACGGCCTGGTGTGCACGCCGGCCGAATACGCGCGCATGCAGCCGCTGCTGGAACGCATCCAGCGCGACCTGAAAAGCCAGCTGATCGTGCAGGCGCGCTAAAGCCCGGGGTCAGGTCCGCCGGACCTGACCCCGGCCCTTGGACCGCGGCGCGTCTGTCATGCGGTATGCAGCTGCATGGTGGCGGTGTCGAACTTGCCGTCGAATACCAGCGGCAGCACGCGCAGGCTCTTCTCGATCGCTTCCTCGATCAGCACCTGCTCTTCCTTGCGCGGCCGATGCAGCACGAAGTCGGCCACCTGCTGCGGCGAATTGAGGCTGCGCGGATGGCCGATGCCGATGCGCAGGCGCCAGTAATCCTGCGTGCCGAGCGCGGCAGTGATGTCCTTCAGGCCATTGTGGCCGCCCGAGGAGCCGCCCTTCTTCATCTTCACCACCCCAGGCGCCAGGTCCAGTTCGTCGTGCACGACCAGCACTTCGGCCGGATCGATCTTGTAGAAGCGCGCCAGCTGGCCGACCGACAGGCCGGACCGGTTCATGAAGGTCAGCGGCTCGAGCAGCCAGAGGTCGTTTCCGCCGACATTGGCCTTGGCAACGAGCGCGTTGAAGCGCGCCTCGCGTTGCAGGCGGCAGCCCGGCAGACTGTTGGCCAGGTTGTCGACTAGCCAGAAGCCCGCGTTGTGGCGGGTTTGTTCGTATTCGGGGCCGGGGTTGCCGAGGCCGACGATCAGGCGTATGGACATAGTCAGAATGAAAGCGGAAAGCGTGATTATCAGGGAAATCGGACAAAAAAAACCCGCCGGGCGCGAACCGGGCGGGTTTTTTAACGCTGCGGCGAAAGAATTACTTCTTTGGCTTGGCGGCTGGCTTGGCTTCAGCGGCTGGAGCAGCTTCGGCGGCAGCAGCAGTTGCTTCAGCGGCAACGTGGCCAGCTGGAACAGCAGCGGTAGCAACGGTCAGGTTCTGGCCGTGGGTGATCGCGGTAACGCCTTTTGGCAGGGCCAGGTCGGCGACGTGGATCGAGTGACCGACGTCGATGGTCGACAGGTCAACGGTGATGAACTCTGGCAGGTCGCCTGGCAGGCAGGAGATTTCCAGCTCGGCCAGAACGTGCGACACGGTTGCGCCGTGCAGTTTGACTGCTGGCGACACGTCGGCGTTGGCGAAGTGCAGTGCCACTTTCTTGTGCACCTTGCTCTTGGCATCGACGCGCTGGAAGTCAGCGTGCAGGACCAATTGCTTGTATGCGTGCATCTGGAAGTCGCGCAGCAGGACTTGCTGGCTCTTGCCGTCGATTTCCAGATCCAGGATCGAACCGTGGAAGGCTTCTTTTTTCAGCGCGTGGTACAGCGCGTTGCCGTCCAGGGCGATCATGACCGGGGCTTCGGCGCCACCGTAGATGATGCCAGGAGTCTGGCCGGAAGTACGCAGGCGGCGGCTCGCTCCGGACCCCTGCAAAGTGCGATTGAATGCGATAACTTTCATGTGTTACTCCATGTAGTGCGGGACTGGATTGCCCCGCGTTGTGAAAGCCCCCGCGACCAGGGGCCTTCTAAATTTGAACGCAAAACGCGCTCAAGAAACCGGTAAAAACTGCAAATTCTGAAAACAGCAACGGCGCACTGGCAAACATGCCTGTGCGCCGCGGGTCGGGCAGCCGGCAAAGTTTGGTGCTTAGTCGATAAACAGCGACATCACCGAGTCGCCTTTGCTGATCCGCTTGAACGTCTCGGCCAGCAGCGGTGCACAGGTCAGCTGGCGAATCTTGCTGCACGCGGCGGCGGCGGGCGTCAGTGGAATCGTGTCGGTGACGACCAGTTCGTCGAGCGGCGACGCCGCGATGCGGTCGATCGCCGGGCCCGACAGCACCGGGTGGGTACAGTAAGCGACGACTTTCTTGGCGCCGCGCTCTTTCAGCACTTCCGCCGCCTTGGTCAGGGTGCCCGCGGTGTCGACCATGTCATCCATGATCACGCAGTTGCGGCCTTCGACTTCACCGATGATGTTCATCACTTCCGACACGTTCGCCTTCGGGCGGCGCTTGTCGATGATGGCCAGGTCGCAGCCGAGGCGCTTGGCCAGCGCACGGGCGCGCACCACACCGCCGACGTCCGGCGACACCACCAGCAGGTCGTCGTAGTTCTTCTTTTGCAGGTCGCCCAGCAAAATCGGCGACGCGTAGATATTGTCGACCGGGATATCGAAGAAGCCCTGGATCTGGTCGGCGTGCAAGTCCATGATCAGGACGCGCTCGACGCCGGCTTCTTCCAGCATGTTGGCCACCACCTTGGCCGAGATCGCCACGCGCGCCGAACGCGGACGGCGGTCCTGGCGGGCATAACCGAAGTACGGGATGGCGGCGGTAATGCGGCCGGCCGAAGCGCGCTTCAGGGCGTCGACCATCAGGATGATTTCCATCAGATTGTCGTTGGTCGGGGAGCAGGTCGACTGCAGCACGAAGACGTCTTTACCGCGGACGTTCTCATTGATTTCGACCATTACTTCGCCATCCGAAAACTTGGAGACGTTTGCCTTGCCAAGAGGGATGCCGAGGTTTTTTGCGACTCCTTCTGCCAGCGCCGGATTAGCGTTGCCGGTAAAAACCATCAGGTTTTCATAAGCCATGGGAGTCCCAAGAGAGTAGCGTTGAATTCTTGAAAAGACGCCAGTCCAAACTACCCGACTGACGCTATGCTAAAGGATGACCCGCGAGAGCGAATCGATCAATTTTACCAGCTGGACGCTTACTTCGCATCGACAGGCCGGCAAAACGAATGGCAGGGGAACAAGGATTCGAACCTTGGTATGCTGGAATCAAAATCCAGTGCCTTAACCAGCTTGGCGATTCCCCTACGCAACTGACTACTTGCCGTTACATTTGACGTATTTTTTGTCAAACATCTCGCCAAGCCAAATTCTATTCTATAACTCCATCAACTTGCAACAGCCCGTGCATCGGGTGGCGCTGCAGCGACCTCGCTTTCCAGGCGCCCCATTTGGAGGGCGCTTTGGCCAGCACCGCGTCGGCTTCCCGCTCACTGGAAAACGCGCCAAACACGCACGCTCCGGAGCCAGTCATCCTGGCGTCGCCGTAGCTTCCGAGCCATTCAAGCGCTTCTGCTACCGGCGGGAACAAGCGCGTCGCTACTGCCTGCAAATCATTTTTACCGAAGCCCTTGCGATCGTTTTCTATCGCCAGGTGTCTGGAAAAGTCCGTTATTCTGACCGGTTTCGTGTCCCGTGTCAAATCTTCCGAGCAAAATATTGCCGCGGTAGGGACCGCGACCCCGGGCTCGATTACCACGTACCAGCAATCGGGCGTCGCCACCGGCTGCAGCCGCTCGCCCACCCCTTCGGCAAAGGCGTTCTGGCCGAAGATGAAAAACGGG
Organism: Pseudomonadota bacterium; assembly: GCA_046728335.1. Taxonomy (GTDB): domain Bacteria; phylum Pseudomonadota; class Gammaproteobacteria; order Burkholderiales; family Burkholderiaceae_D; genus JAFCUW01. The sequence continues at coordinate 27,355 of JBKPEJ010000046.1, forward strand.
ATGTCGGCGCCGAGCGGCAGGCCGAGCGCCATCAGTTCGCCGCGGTCCAGCCCGGCTTGCCACAGGTGATTGGCGGCGATCAGCGCGGTGGCGGCGTCGGATGAGCCGCCGCCCAGCCCGCCGCCCATCGGCAGGCGCTTGGTGACCGCCACGTCGATGCCGGGCGCGGGACGGCCGTGGCGGCGCGCAAATTCGGCCGCCAGCAGGCGCAGTGCGCGCACGATCAGGTCCTGCTCCTCCGGCACCCCGGGCACCTCGGTGGTACGCCGGATCCGGCCGTCGCCGCGCAAGTCGAAGTCCAGGCTGTCGCCGTGGTCGAGCAGCTGGAACACCGTTTGCAGCAAGTGGTAGCCATCGGCGCGGCGGCCGTTGACGTGCAGGAAAAGGTTCAGTTTGGCCGGGGCCGGGCAATCGTGCAGCGCGCGTTGTTGCATGGATCAGCTTTGCGGGTCGATGATGATTTTAATCGCCAGCTGGTCGGCTAAGGCGCTGGCGTTGCGCTCGGCGTCGATGCGCTTGGGCGCCGGATGCGGCGCCGCCTCGTCCTGCCACGACACGAAGCGCAGGCGCCAGCCGTCGGCCGTGAGCACGCTGTTGTTGGCGGGTGTGGCGACAAAGCGCTTGCCGTCGGCCCCGGTGGCGTAGCCTTGCAGCCAGTCGCGCAGGCCCGACACCGGCAGCGACCAGCCGAGCGACTGCGCAGTCAGCGTATCGATGTCCTTCGCCACGCGCGGCGATTTGTCGGCCTGCGTCAGCGTGGCCGATTCGGGCGTGATGCTGATGGTGGCAATCGTCGCCATCGGCGAGGAAAGGCTGACGTCGATGCGGCCCGGCGCCTGCGACCAGCTGAATTTGCCGGTCAGCGTCTCGGGATTGCCGTCCTTGTGATAGTTGACCGACAGCCGGCCGGCGGCCTCGAAGGTGTTGCGGTAGCCCTCGACCGCTTGCAGCGAGTGCGGCTGGGTTGGTGTGACTGGTGCGCTGGCGCAACCGGCCAGCAGCGCGGCGCAAAGGCCGGTGGCGAATAGTTTCATTGATTGCTTCTTAGGTTAGAGACTGAGGTGCAGGCGCGCGAGCGTATTCCTGAGGGTGTCGTTCTTCGGATCCTTGGCGCGCGCTTCGCGCCAGAGTTTCTGGGCGTCGGCCTTCTGCCCTTTCTTCCACAGCACTTCGCCGAGGTGCACCGCGATCTCCGGATCGCTGCGCAAGGCGTAGGCCTGGCGCAGCTGCGATTCGGCCGCGTTCAGGTTGCCGAGCCGGTATTGCACCCATCCCATGCTGTCCATGATGAACGGGTCGCCCGGCGCCATCTTCATCGCCTTGTCGATCAGCGCGAGCGCTTCCTGCAGGCGCACGTTGCGTTCGGCCAGCGAGTAGCCCAGTGCGTTGTAGGCGTGGTGGTTGTCCGGCGCCTGCTGCATCACTTCGCGCAGCGATTTTTCCATCACGTCGAGGCGGCCGGTTTTTTCGGCAAGCAAAGCAAAGTCGTACAGCAGGTCCGGATTCGACGGGTATTTCGCCACGCCGTCCTGCAGCAGCGCAAACGCCTCTTCCTGTTTTCCGGCGTCGCGCAGCACCTGCCCTTCGGCCAGCAGCACTTGCGCCTGCTCGGCCGGCTGGCTCGGATTGAGGCTGGCCAGCAGCTTGCGCGCGCCGGCCGGGTCGCCCTGCTTGCCGATCAGCTGCGCGCGCTTCAGCTGCGCGCTGAACCAGGCGTCGCCTTCTTCGATCTTGTCGAGCCACTTCATCGCGCCCTTCAGGTCGCCGCGTTCTTCGGCCAGCTGGGCCAGGATCACCAGCACTTTCGAGGCATCGCGCTCAGGATCCGGATTGGCTGCCAGCACTTCGGTGAAGCGGGTGAAATAGCCTTCGGCGCCGGCCTGGTCGTTCAGCTGCAGCGACATGATGCCGAGCGCGTACAGGGTGCCGAGATTGTCCGGCTGGCCCTTCAGCAAAATGAGGAATTCCTGGCGCGCCAGGCTGTACTGCTTCTGGTTGACCAGCACGCGGGCATGGGCGGCGCGTACTTCGCGCGCCTGCGGATTGGCCGCCAGGAACTGCGCCAGCACGGCGGCCGCGCCGGCTTCGTCGTCGGTCACCTGGGCCAGGGTCAGGGCCGCGATTTCGGAATCGGGCCTGATCGCCAGCGCCGCCCGCGCTTCCTTGACGGCCAGCGCGGAGTCGCCTCGCGCGAACGCCGATTGCGCCAGCACCACGTGCGCCTCGACCGTGCCGGCATATGGCGCCATCAGGCGATCGAGCATCGCCGCGGCGCCGGCCTTGTCCTTGGCGCGTAGCAGCAGCTGCTGCACCTGGAACATCGCCAGGCCGCGCTCTGCCGGATTGGCTTGCTGCAGGCGCTTGCGGAAGATCGCTTCGGCTTCGGCAAGATTGTCCGACAGCACGACGAAGCCGAGGTAGTACTGGGCCGCCTCTTCCGAGTCGGGCGCCAGTTCGCGCCATAGCCGGATCGCGGCCAGGGTCTGCTCGCCCTGCTTGGCCGACAGCGCCATTTCAGTGGCGCGCTGGGCCAGGCGCGGGTCGCGCGTCTGCTGGGCGGCGGCCATCATGGTGACGTAAGGCGCCTGCCAGCTGCCGTTGCGAAATTCGATCTCGGCCTTCATCAGCTTGTACAGCAGGTCGCTGGTGAGCGCGACGTTCGGCAGATTTTCCTCGACCGCCGGCTCCTCGGCCACGGGCGCGGCGATGTCGGCCTGGTCAGGCTGGAGCGCGACAGGCGCGGCGGCAACGGGCGGCGCGGCCTGGCGCTGCGGCAGCGCGCACGCCGTCAGCAGTCCGGCCAGGGTTACAATGGCGAAAGCGTTTTTCAAGGCAATTCCAAGATGACACGAATGATTTCAGATTCTACGCCCAAGCTCTCCTTCGCGTGCGCGCCCGCACCGGGAATGGCGCTGAAAGTGCGAAATTGATATGCCAGAATTGCCGGAAGTTGAAGTAACGCGGCTGGGCGTCGCGCCGCACCTGGAAGGACGGCTGGTCGACAGCGTGCTGCTGCGGCGCGCGGGCCTGCGCTGGCCGTTCCCGCCGAAGCTGGCGGAAACGCTGGCCGGCCAGCGCATCCTGCAGATCGGGCGGCGCGGCAAATACCTGCTGATCCATTTCGCGCACGGCACCCTGATCATCCACCTCGGCATGTCGGGCCACCTGCGTGTTCTGCCACCGGGTATCGAACCGAAGAAGCATGACCATTTCGACCTGGCGGTCATTGGACCCGGCGGCAAGCAGGTGCTGCGGCTGCACGATCCGCGCCGCTTCGGCGCCGTGCTGTGGCACTCCCATGACGACGGCGAACTGGAGCAGCACCTGCTGCTGCGAGGGCTCGGCGTGGAGCCCCTGGAGCCGGGCTTTTCCGGCGAACTGCTGTTTCGCGCAAGCCGCAAACGCAGCGCGCCGGTCAAGCAGTTCCTGCTGGCCGGCGACGTGGTGGTCGGTGTCGGCAACATCTACGCCTGCGAGAGCCTGTTCCGCGCCGGAATCAACCCGAAAACCAGCGCCGGGCGCATCTCGCGTGGTCGGTATGACAAGCTGGCGCTCGCCATCCGCGAGATCCTGGCCGAAGCCATCGTCCAGGGCGGCAGCACTTTGCGCGATTTTATTGCGGTGAATGGGCAATCGGGCTATTTCCAACAGACATATTTCGTCTATGATCGTGCAGGAGTGCCGTGCCGCAACTGTGGCGCCCCGGTACGCCAGATAAAACAGGGCCAGCGCTCCACGTTTTACTGCGTGAATTGCCAGAAGTAGCACTCCAGAAAACAACAGAATGCGCGGCCCCGCCCTTGTGGCGCGGCCGAAAAACAAACAAGGCAAGGTGAGCAGATGGTGCACGATTTCGAGCAGTACAGCGCATGGCGCCAGGGCGTGGTTTCCGCGCTCGAGAGCTATCAGATGTGGGTCAACGCGGCCGAACTGACAGACGGTTCGACCGAACAGCGCATTGCCCGTGCCTTGCGCCGCCTGGCCGACGACAAGCTGTCGGTCGCCTTCGTCGCCGAATTCTCGCGCGGCAAGTCCGAGCTGATCAACGCCCTGTTCTTCGCCGACTACGGCCAGCGCATCCTGCCGTCGGCGGCCGGCCGCACCACCATGTGTCCGACCGAGCTGATGTACGACCCGGCCTTCCCGCCCAGCCTGCGCCTGCTGCCGATCGAAACGCGCGCCGAACACCTGTCGACCAGCGACTACCGCGACGACCCGGATGCCTGGACCGTTTTCCCGCTCGCGCTGGACGCCGGCGACAGCATGCACGAGACCTTCAAGCAGGTCAGCCTGACCAAGCAGGTCAGCGTGGCCGAAGCGAAGCGCTATGGCCTGTACGACGAGACCGATCCGGACGTCGCCGCCACGCTCGATGACCAGGGGCAGATCGAAATTTCGCTGTGGCGCCACGCGATCATCAACTTCCCGCACCCGCTGCTGAAACAAGGCCTGGTGATCCTCGATACGCCCGGCCTGAACGCGATCGGCACCGAGCCGGAGCTGACGCTGAACCTGATTCCGAACGCGCACGCGGTGCTGTTCATCCTGGCCGCCGAAACCGGCGTGACCAAGAGCGATATCGAAGTGTGGCGCAACCACATCGGCGCCGGCGCGGGCCGCGTGGTGGTTCTCAACAAGATCGATGCGATGTGGGACGAACTGAAGTCCGAGGCCGAGAACGACGCCGAGATCGAACGCCAGCGCGCCAGCGTGGCGCACATGCTCGCGCTCGAGACGCGCCAGGTGTATCCAGTGTCGGCCCAGAAGGCATTGGTCGGCAAGATCAACGGCGATATGGCGCTGCTGGAGAAGAGCCGCCTCGGCACGCTCGAAGCGGCGCTGTTCAATGAGCTGATCCCTGCCAAGAAGGACATCATCCGCAAGCAGCTGGCCGACGACATGGCGCAACTGGTCGGCGCGCAGCAATCGATGATCGGCGCGCGCATCCGCGACATCGTCGAGCAGCTGCAGGAACTGAAAAGCCTGCGCGGCAAGAACCAGAGCGTGATCGCGCACATGATGCGCCGGATCGACATCGAGAAGAAGGAGTTCGACGGCAGCCTGTTCAAGCTTGCTGGCACCCGTTCGGTATTCGCGCGCTTGTCGACCGAGTTGTTTACCACGCTCGGGATGGACGCCGTGCAGCAGGAAATCAATACGGTGCGCGACGCGATGGAGGCGAGCCGCTTCGCCACCGGCATGCGCGTGCCGGTCAAGCATTTCTTCGACCAGGCGCGCATCAACCTCGAACAGTCGGCGGTCCGGATCGCCGAGATCAGCGAAATGATGGAATCGATGTACCGCAAGTTCTCGGCCGAGCACGGCCTGACGCTGTCGCTGCCGATGACCTTCTCGCTCGACAAGTACAGCGCCGAGATCGCGGCGATCGAAGCGGTCTACCAGAAGCAGTTCGGCACCACGACCCTGATCATGACCAGCCGCGGCGCACTGATGGAACGCTTTTTCGATTCGATCGCCTCGCGCGTGCGGCGCACCTACCGCGCCGCCAACGCCGACGTCGAGGCGTGGCTGAAGGTGATCATGGCGCCGCTCGAAGCGCAGATCCGCCAGCACAAGGAGCAGCTCAAGCACCGGCTGGCGTCGATCCAGCGCATCCATGATGCGACCGACAGCCTGGAACAGAAGATCGAATCGTTCGAGTCTTCGCAGAGCGACCTGGAAAAGGTCAAGGCCCAGCTGAACCAGCTGGCCGGCGGCGTATCGAATGCGCTGCAATCGGAGAGAACGGCATTGGCCGCGGCGGCGTGAAACGGCTGACCGAATTCGATCAGCTGGCCGACCCCACGTTCTCGCGCGCCGTCATCGAATGGCAGCAGCAGCACGGCCGGCATGCACTGCCGTGGCAGAACACGCGCGACGCGTACCGCATCTGGCTATCCGAAATCATGCTGCAGCAAACCCAGGTGGCGGCGGTGCTGGCGTATTACGCGCGCTTCCTGGAGCGCTTCCCCACGCTTGAAACTCTGGCCGCGGCGCCGCCGGAAGACGTGATGGCACTGTGGAGCGGGCTGGGTTACTACACGCGGGCGCGCAACCTGCATGCCTGCGCAAAGCGCGTGGTCGCGGAATACGGCGGCGCATTCCCTTCCGATCCGGCGCTGCTGGCTGAACTGCCCGGCATTGGCCGCTCGACCGCCGCGGCGATTTCGGCGTTTTCAAGCGGGACGCGCGCCGCTATTTTGGACGGAAACGTCAAGCGCGTGTTCGCCCGCGTGTTCGGCATCGACCAGTACCCGGGCATCAAACCGGTGGAAGATGCGCTGTGGCGGCGCGCGGATGCGCTGCTGCCGGAGAGCGGCATCGAACGCTATACGCAGGGGCTGATGGACCTTGGCGCCACCTTGTGCACGCGCTCGCGGCCCGATTGCGATCGTTGCCCGCTGCGCGAGCGCTGCGTCGCATTCGCGACCGGCCGCACGGCCGAACTGCCGGTGCGCAAACCGAAGAAGACCAATCCGGAGAAACGTGCTGCGATGCTGGTCATCGTCGATGGCGGGCAGGTACTGCTCGAACAGCGTGCCGACAGCGGGATCTGGGGCGGACTATTGTCGCTGCCGGAGGTCGACGGGCATGCAGCGCTCGATGACGCAATGCCGGATGCGGGAAATGCCGCAGGCAGGTTCGGCGCGGTGGAAGAAGTGCAGGCGCTGCTGCCGCTGGTGCATGTGTTCACGCACTACAAGCTGCATATTCATCCGCACAAGATCGTGCTGGCAAAGCGCGCCGAGATCGAGTCCCGATACGTTTGGTGGGACCTGGCAGACATTGGGCTAGCGCCCTTGCCCGCACCCGTGAAGAAACTTCTTACGCAGCTCGCAGAACCTACTCTGTTCGCCTAACCCCCTGTCGTTCCCGGGCTCGGCGCCCCCCCTTGGCGGGAACCCATACCATCTCAACTCAGTGACATCGTAGGGGCAACCGGGAGCTCAGCACAGGTT
>JBKPEJ010000061.1:0-6526 GCA_046728335.1 Pseudomonadota bacterium
CGCTGCGCCTGGGCCAGCTCGGCGGCGTCGGCGCCGAAGGCGGCGTTGGCCAGCGCCACCTGGCTGGGATGGATGCAGCTCTTGCCCCAAAAACCGAGCTGGCGCGCCATCGCCGCCTCGGCCGTATAGCCGGCGCTGTCGCGCATGTCGGGAAACGCCCCGTCGTAGGCGAACACGCCCGCTTCGGCGGCCGCCATGCGCAGCGCGAACATCGCCGCGTGCACATTGGCGGGATTGCGGCGCGCCACGCCATGCGCCTCGAACAGGTCGGCATAACCCAGCTGCAGGCCGGCCACGCGCGGGTCGGCCGAGGCGATCGCCTGCGCATTGCGCAGGCCGGCGGGAGATTCGATATTGGCCAAAATACGGATCGGCGTCGCCACGCCGTTCGCCGCCTCGGCTTTTGCAAGCATGGCGACGCAGGTGGCGATGTCGGCGGCCGACTCGGCTTTCGGCAGGTTCAGCAAGGCCAGCGCGCCGTGCGCGACGGCCATCAGGTCCGCTTCGAAATGCGCGCTGCCGATGGCATTGACGCGCACGATGATGATCTTGTTACTGGCGAGCGCAGCGGGCGAGCGCAGGAACTGCGCCACGTGTGCGCGCGCCTCGTCCTTGCGCGCTTCGGCGACGGCATCTTCCAAATCGATCGAGATGGCATCGGCCGCGCCTTGCAGCGCTTTCATGAACAGCTCCGGACGCGAACCCGGGACAAACAATTTACTGCGCATCGGTCTTCCTATCGTGAGCAAACGGCCGGGCCGCGCCCGGTGCGGGACGCGGCCGGTACGGTCAGAACTTGATGCTGTGGCTGGCCGATACGACGCGGCCGCGGCCGGCCGTGTAGTTCTGGAAGCCCGGCACTTGCGACGAGGTCAGCACATAGAACTTGTTGGCCAGGTTCTCCACCCCCAAGGTCAGGTCGCCGTAGGCGGTCTTGTAGGTGGTATTCAAGTCGATCAGGGTATACCCCTTGGTGTGCTCGTAGGAACCCTTGCCAACGTTGATTTCGCGGTCGAGCAGCGTGGTGCTGCCCAGGCGCACGCTGCCGCGGTCCGAATACTGCCAGGCGACGCCGGTGCCGATCTTGTCCGGATTGATGTTGGCCACGCCCTGCTCGACCGTCAGCGGGCCGCCATCGACCGCCGAGGTCATGCCGCGGATGCGCGAGTACAGCGCATTCAGGCGCAAGGTCTTGGTCAGGTTGTATTCGCCCGACATTTCCAGGCCCTTGATTTCGACCGGGGTGCGGCGCATGACGAAGTCGGTGGTGACCGGGTCGATGGCGAGCGAGACGCCCAGTTCCGAGTACGACTTGTAGGCCGAAATACCGAAGCTGCCGACGCTGCCGCGCCAGTTGGCGCCGATTTCCTTGTTGCTGACGATGACCGCCTGCAGGTCGAGGATGCCCTTCACCGACTGGCCCGGCTTGTTGACGTTGCGCAGCGGGATGCCCACGTTCGGCAGGCTGAAGCCCTTGGCGTACGAAGCATAGGCCGACCAGTTCTGCGGCAGGCGCCAGACCACGCCGGCGTTCGGCAGGTTGGCCGCGTAGCTCAGCTTGCCGCCTTCGACGAAGACCCGCTTGTTGAAGTAGGTGGTGGTGTAGCTGGCGATGTCGAGGTCGCCGTTTTCGCGGCGGAAGCCGGCGCTCATCGTCACCGGGCCGAGGTCATACGAGGCCTGGGCGAACGGCGCGGTGCTGGTGTACTCCATCGGCGGCACCCAGGTGCGGTTGGTCAGCGCCAGGCGCTGTTCGCTGACGTCGTTGAGCAAGTCGACGCCGGCGCGCAATTCCAGCCCGCTGACGAAGGCATCCGGCCGCGTCCAGCTGGTGCGCAGGCCTTTCTTTTTCGAGTCGACTTCGGACTGGTCGGTCAGCGTACCGATCGGGGCCAGCAGCGGGTCCTGCTTGTCCGGGCCACCGGTCTCGGCGACAAAGCGCATCTTCTGGTTGGCGCGGTAGGCCTGGGCCGACAGCGCGCCGCCCAGCACGTCGTCGTTGGTATAGGTCAGCGCGTACTGGCCGAAATCGTTGAATTCGGCCTTGCCCAGCGCCGGGCGGCCGGGCACCGAGGTGTCCGTCAGGCCGAGCGCCCGGTTGCCTTCCTGGTAGATATAGCCGGCCTTGCCGTCCAGGTTGAACTTGCTGGCCTGCGCTTCGATGCGCTGGCCGCCGGCGGCGCCGAAATTGTGGCCCAGCTTGACGAAGATATTGCGCCCGCGCGTATCCTGCAGCGAGCCGGAGGCATTCATGCCGATGCGGCGGCCGTTGGCGTCGTAGCCGATGCCGCGGTCCACGGTCGACGTGGAGATCAGCATGTCGAGCTGTTCATCCTTGTGCATGAATTCCACGCCCAGTTTGTAGCCGCTGCTGTCCGGCTCGAACTGGGTGCTGTATTTGCTGGTGAGGGTGAACTGGTTGCCCATCTTCGACGGCGACTTCGAGATGTAGTTGATGATGCCGCCGGCCGCGCCCACGCCTTCGGACGCCGACGGGCCGTTGATCACTTCGATGCGGCCAACCACGCCGAGGTCGGTAAACGAACCGGAGCGGTTGGTTTCGCGCAGCGGCGAGGTCTGCGGGATACCGTCGAACAGGCGCAGCGCGATGCGGCCGCGCAGCGTTTCGCCGCTGTTGCTCATGGCCTGGGTCGATTCGGAGTAGCCCGGCACCACGCGCGCCAGCACGGCGGTGGCGTCTTCCGAGATCGCCAGCGAACCGGCCACTTCGGCGGCGCTGATGACGTTGACCGCGCCCGGGATCTTGTCGACTGCCTTGGCGCTGCGGCTGCCGGTAACGACCACCCGGTTCTCGCTCGGGGCGGCGGCGTTGTCGGCCGCGCTGCCCGCTTGTTGCGCCATTGCGCCGGTGGCGGCGCAGGCCAGGATCAGCGCGCCAATTGCCGCGGCGATAGGGGTCAGTTTCATCGTCTCAGTTTTCATAGTGTTTTTTTATGGGTTCTTCAAGGGAATCGAAGCCTTTTCCAAGGCAGCTTGGGGCGGGGTCAGGGATCATGTCGGCGTCGTCGTGCCACTCCTCGTCGGGTCGGTTGCGCGCATCAGGGCCAGCACTTCCTCGCGCCGCGGGATCGAGGTCTGGGCGCCCATCCGCGTCACCGCGATGGCCGCCGCGTGCTGGGCTTCCGCGACGGCGCAGCGCAGCGTCTGGCCGCGCGCCATGGCCGCCGTGAACGCGCCGACAAAGGTGTCGCCGGCGGCGGTGGTGTCGAGCGCGGCCACCCGCACGGCGGGGACGAGGCCGTCGGTGTCGGGCGCGGCGACCACCACGCCCTGCCCGCCCATGGTCAGCAGCACGGCGCCGGCGCCGCGCTGGCGCAAGGCCTGGGCGGCGCGGCTTGCGCTGCTCGGGTCGACGACCTCGATGCCGCTCAACTGGCCGGCTTCGGTTTCGTTGACGATCAGGTAGTCGACGCACGCCAGCAGGGCGTCGCTGAGCGGCTGGGCCGGGGCCGGGTTGAACACCACCCGCACGCCGCGCTCGCGGGCGATGGCGATGGCGCGGGTGACGCTGGCGAGCGGCGTTTCGAGCTGGCAGATCAGGAAATCGGTGCCGCCGATGGCCGCCGCGCAGGCCTCGACCTGGGCCACCGCCAGCAGCTCGTTGGCGCCGGGCGCCAGCACGATGCTGTTACTGCCATCGGCGTCCACGAAGATGCCGGCCACGCCGGACGGCGCGGCGGTCGAGACGACGACGCCGGCGACGTCGATGCCGTCTTCCTTCAGGCACTCGAGCGCTTCGCGGCCGAAGGCGTCGTCACCGACCATGCCGACGAAGCGCACCTGCGCGCCCTGGCGCGCGGCAGCCACCGCCTGGTTCGCCCCTTTTCCGCCAGGCACTTGACGGAAACCACTGCCGGTGATTGTTTCGCCCAGCGCCGGCATGCGGGGGGTGAGGAACACCAAGTCCATATTGATGCTGCCCACTACCGTGATGCGAGGCTGCGGAGTTGTCGTGTTCATGCTTGCTGGCCCTGTTGGTCGGCGTCGCGCAATCGGTTGCGCAATCGATTGCGCAATATGACACCCGGGCGCGGCCTATGTCAACAGGAAATAGATTTGCATAAACTTTATGTACGGAAATTCACCTATGACGGGGTAGCGCGCGGCGCCGGCGGTATCGCGAAAACTGTCGCAATTTCGCCATTGCAGCAATCGGGCGCGGGCGCCGGATTGCTGCAATGGCGAGTGTCAGGCGCCCGGTGCGGCGGTCGACTGGCGTTCGATCAGCCGGGTTTGCAGCAGCTCGCGCCGCAACGGCAGATGCCCGCCCATGATGCGCTCGAGCAATACCTGGGTGATCAGCTGGCCCATCGCATACTTCGGCTGCGCGATCGTGGTCAGGCGCGGCGTCGAATACGAGGCCAGCGCGATATCGTCATAGCCGATCACCGACAACTCCTCGGGAATGCGCACGCGCGCCTCGCTGGCCGCGCAGATGCCGCCGATCGCCATCAAGTCGTTGCTGGCGAAAATCGCGCTGGGCCGCCGCTTCAGCGCCAGCAGCTGCTGGAAGGCGGCGAACCCGCCCTCGCTGGTGAAGTCGCTGCGCACCAGCAGATCGAGGCGGAACTTGAGGCCGGCCTCCTTCAGCGCGCGCAGGTAGCCGACCACCCGGTCTCGGCTCGGTGGCAAGTCCATCGGACCGGACACGCAGGCGATCTCGCGATGGCCCAGCTCGATCAGGTAGCGCGTCGCCAGGTAGCCGCCGGTCTCGTGGTCGGCTTCGATGAAGTCGGCCGCCACCCCCGCCACCTCGCGGTCGACCAGCACCATCGGCACCGCCTGGGCGGCGAGCAGCTGCGCCAGCGCATCGTCGGCGCCGCTGGCCACCAGGATCAGGCCGTCGATGCGTTTTTCCATCAGCACGCGCAGATAGACCGCCTGCTTGCGCGGGTCGTCGTAGGAATTGCACAGAATGATGTTGTAGCCGACTTTGAAGGCGGCGTCTTCGATCCCCTGGATCAGCTCGGCGAAATAGGGATTCGAGTTGTTCGGGATCATCATCCCGATGGTGTGGGTCTTGTCGTTCTTCAGGCTGCGCGCGACGGCGCTGGGAATGTAGCGCATCTCGTCGATGACGGCCAGCACGCGTGCGCGCGCGTCGGCGCTGACCACCCGAGTGTTGTTGAGCACGTGCGATACCGTCGAAGTCGACACGCCCGCCCGCTCCGCCACTTTTTTCATTGTCGACATTCAATTCCCTTTCTGCGCAGCGATTATGCCGCAGGAACTGAAAATATTGCAGAGTTTCATTTTACGAGCGCCCGGCGCACCGGGCCGAAACATGCGGCGCCACATCGCACGAATGCGCGGCAACGGTAAAGCGGGATGCGGCCGGGCGCGCCCGTCGGCGCCCCTGCCTGTCAATGCGAACGGCGTTTCATGGGCCGCGGCGGGACGATCAGCCAGCTCGCGATGACCACTAATGCAAACAAGGAATACGAGGCGACGAAGACCCAAGGAGGCGCCTCGAAAAACAACAGCCTGCCGAGCCAGAATGCGATGAAGTGGCCCCCATGCGCCGGCTGCCCCGCGCGCTCACGCAGCCATTGCTCCAGGCTGGTCAGCGGGCAGACGATGTCCAGCCACGCTTCCGCGACGACGCAGACGATCGCCAGCAGATGCAGAGCGCGGAAACGGACATTGCGCACCCAGCGCCAGCCGAAGCGGCCGCCTAGCAGGATCAGCACCAGGCCGGCGACGATAAACAAGACCACGCCCGCGTGGGCGACCAGCACGGCGTCGGCCAGCAGTAGGTAGGAATGACTATTCATGGGGCAAGCATACCGCCTGGGCGGCCAGGCCAGTACACAGGCGTCGGGACGTAAAAAAACCGGAGGCGCAATCGCGGCTCCGGCCTTTTCGTCGCGGCGGACACGCCGCCACAACAACAATTATTGCAGTTTGATTTCGACGTCAACACCTGCTGGCAGATCCAGTTTCATCAGCGCGTCAACGGTCTTGTCCGTTGGGTCGACGATGTCCATCAGACGCTGGTGCGTACGGATTTCGAACTGGTCGCGCGAAGTCTTGTTGACGTGCGGCGAACGCAGGACGTCGAAACGCTGGATGCGCGTTGGCAGTGGCACTGGGCCCTTGACGACGGCGCCCGTGCGCTTGGCGGTCTCAACGATTTCGAGCGCCGACTGGTCGATCAGCTTGTAATCGAATGCTTTCAGGCGAATGCGGATTTTCTGGTTTGGTGCGGACATGGTATTTCCTCTAAAGAGCGAACCGGGCTTAGCGCCGCGGCAATATGAATAGGGTGATACTTGCTGCAAAACATCGCAGGGGGCACAGTATAACCTGTTCCCCCTGCTTTCTACCAGCGGGGAAGAAATTGTTCCTTCTTCCCCGGCCTGGAATTACTTGCTGGCTTCGCTCAGGATCTTGGCAACGACGCCGGCGCCGACGGTACGGCCGCCTTCGCGGATTGCGAAACGCAGGCCTTCTTCCATCGCGATCGGGTTGATCAGCTTGACGGTGATCGACACGTTATCGCCTG
>JBKPEJ010000020.1:0-6773 GCA_046728335.1 Pseudomonadota bacterium
GGCGGCTTGCGCCACCGCGTTTTCGTCGTCGCCGACGATGTCGCCGAACAGCGCCATCTTCGGCAGCACCGCGCGTTTCGACTTGGTGGCGTAGCCGACCGCGCGCAGGTAGCGCTCGTCGAGGTGTTCGAGGCCGGCCAGCCGCACGGTGGCGAACTGCGCGCCGCCCTTGGCCGGCAGGCCGTCGAGGTAATCCTTGATCTCGACGATCGACGGGATCGCGTCGCGCGCCTGGCCGAAGAATTCGAGGCAGACGGTGCGCGCGAACTTCGGCATCTTGTGCAGGATCCAGCGCGCCGACGTGATCAGGCCGTCGCAGCCTTCTTTCTGGATGCCCGGCAGGCCGGACAGGAATTTATCGGTGACGTCCTTGCCCAGGCCCTCCTTGCGGAACTTGCGGCCTTCGATGACCAGGGTCTCGGTCTTGAACGGTGCGTCTTTCGATTCGCCGCGCGCGTTCGGATGGGTCCATTCGAGCTTGAAGGTGGCCACCGGCGCATCGTGGATCTTCGACAGGTTGTGGTCCATGCGCGTGACTTCGAGCCAGTCGCCGTTCGGGTCGACCATCTTCCATGACGCCAGGTTATCCAGCGCGGTGCCCCACAGGACGGCCTTCTTGCCGCCCGCGTTCATCGCGATGTTCCCGCCGATGCAGGACGCCTCGGCCGACGTCGGGTCGACCGCGAACACGAAGCCGGCCTTGTCGGCCGCGTCCGAGACGCGCTTGGTGACCACGCCGGCGCCCGAGTAGATGGTGGCGTATTCGCGCCCGATGCCCGGCATCGCGGTCATCTCCACCGCGCCCAGGTCGATCAGCTTTTCGGTGTTGATCACGGCCGACATCGGGGTGAGCGGAATCGCGCCGCCGGTGTAGCCGGTGCCGCCGCCGCGCGGGATGATGGTCAGCCCGAGTTCGATGCAGCCTTTGACCAGGCCGGCCATTTCGTCTTCCGTGTCGGGGGTCAGCACCAGGAACGGGTATTCGACGCGCCAGTCGGTGGCGTCGGTCACGTGCGAGACGCGCTTGATGCCGTCGAAGCGGATGTTCTGCTTGTCGGTATAGCGGCCGAGCACCTTGACGGCGCGCTTGCGCAGGTCGTAGGTGGCGCGGAATTCGGCGCCGAAATCGTCGACCGCCTTGCGCGCGGCCGTCAGCAGCAGTTCGACGTTGGCGCTGCGCGATTGCGCCACCTGCGCATCGTCGCCGTCGGCGCCGTCGACCGCCAGGCGGCGCTTGTCCACTTCGGCCAGCCGGTGATGCAGCGCGTCGATCAGCTCCTGGCGCCGCTTCGGGTTGTCCAGCATGTCGTCCTGCAGGTAGGGATTGCGCCGCACCACCCAGATATCGCCCAGCACTTCGTACAGCATCCGCGCCGAGCGGCCGGTCTGGCGCGAGCCGCGCAATTCGTCGAGCAGCTGCCAGGACGATTCGCCCAACAGGCGGATCACGATCTCGCGGTCGGAAAACGAGGTGTAGTTATAGGGGATTTCACGCAGCCGTGTTGCAGCGGGACCATTCGGCGTTTCGGACAGCAGTGCCTGGATATGTGCGGGGGCGTTCATTGTATTTGTAGACTATCTTGGCTGACCCAGAGAAAGTCCATTCTAGCTTATTGCGCTGCACCACGCTGGAGAGCCCCCGGCCGGCACAAGGGCAAAGACAGGTTCGGGCGCCGCCGAAAATTCGGCGAACCTCAGATGGGGCGAATTATCAGGAGATTGTTGACTGCTCAACTATCTTTTCGTCAGCGGATCGGCGCTTCCGCCAAACGAGGTTAGCCCGGCAATCAGCCACCCAGGTGCGCGATTTGTTTCCAGAATCCGTCCGGGACGAACAGCAACAGCGCGGTCATGCTGACATAACGGGCGAACTTGCCGACCGCCATGTACGCGACGCTGGGCCAGAACGGCATGTGCAGCCAGCCGGCCATCGTGCATAGCGGATCGCCGATGCCCGGCAACCAGGACAGCAGCATCGTCTTGGGGCCGTAGCGCGCCAGCCAGGTGAACCAGCGGGTCTGGCGCTCCCTGGCGAAAGCGACCTTGGCGCGGTAGCCGAGGAAATAGTCGAACGAGCCGCCCAGCGTGTTGCCGAGCGTGCCGACCAGCACCGCCGGCCAGAACAGCGCCTGGTTGGCCTTGACCACGGCGAACACGGCCGGCTCGGAGCCGAGCGGCACCAGGGTGGCGGAAACGAAACTGATGACGAAGACCGATGTCAGCCCGACTGCAGGGGCGGCAAGAACTTTGAGCAGCGAGAGAACAATGGATTCGATCATGAGGATTCGATAGTCGGCACTTTGAAGGCGGCGGGAGTCGTCCATTATAATGATGAAAACCCCATGCAAGAACACGATATGCCGAGCTCGCCACCCGCGCCCGGAAATCGCACTGCCCGCTCGGTCATCCGCCGATAAGAACAGTCCCGCATTCATACCTTCATTCCGGATTCCGGCCCAGAATACTTTGTCCGCAGACTATGACTATCGACTACCTGAAAAAAATCCTCACTGCGCGCGTCTATGACGTTGCCACCGAAACGCCGCTGGAACTGGCGCCGACCCTGTCGCAGCGCTTCGACAACCGCATCTATTTCAAGCGCGAGGACATGCAGAGCGTGTTCAGCTTCAAACTGCGCGGCGCCTACAACAAGATGGCTAACCTGACGCAGGCCCAGCTCAAGCGCGGCGTGATCTGCGCCTCCGCCGGCAACCACGCGCAGGGCGTGGCGCTGTCGGCCGCCAAGCTGGGCTGCCGCGCGCTGGTGGTGATGCCGACCACCACGCCGCCGCTGAAGATCGATGCGGTCAAGGAGCGCGGCGGCCCGAACGTCGAGATCGTGCTGCACGGCGACTCCTACACCGACGCCTACAACTACGCCATCACGCTGGAAAAAGAGCAGAAGCTGACCTTCGTGCATCCGTTCGACGATCCGGACGTGATCGCCGGCCAGGGCACCATCGGCATGGAAATCCTGCGCCAGCATTCCGGCCCGATCCATGCGATTTTCGTGGCGATCGGCGGCGGCGGCCTGATCGCGGGCATCGGCGCCTACGTCAAGGCGATCCGTCCCGACATCAAGATCATCGGCGTGCAGACGCTCGACTCGGACGCGATGGCGCGCAGCCTCAAGGCGGGCGAGCGCATCACCCTGCCCGACGTCGGCCTGTTCTCGGACGGCACCGCGGTCCGGCTGGTGGGCGAGGAGACCTTCCGCATTGCCAAGGAAGTGGTCGACGAGATCATCATCGTCGACACCGATGCGATCTGCGCGGCCATCAAAGACGTGTTCCAGGACACCCGCAGCATTCTCGAGCCGGCCGGCGCGCTGGCGGTGGCCGGCGCCAAGGCCTACGTCGAGCGCGCGGCGCTGACAAAAAATCCGATTCGCAACGAGAGCCTGATCGCGGTCGCGTGCGGCGCCAACATGAACTTCGACCGCCTGCGCTTCGTCGCCGAACGCGCCGAGCTGGGCGAATCGCGCGAGGCCGTGTTCGCGGTCACCATCCCGGAGCAGCGCGGCAGTTTCAAGCGCTTCTGCCAGCTGGTTGGTCCGCGCAACGTCACCGAGTTCAATTACCGCGTCAGCGACGAGCGCGAAGCGCATGTGTTCGTCGGCATCCAGATCGCCAACCGCGGCGAATCGAGCGTGCTGGCCCGTTCGTTCGAAGAGCACGATTTCAAGACGCTCGACCTGACCCACGACGAACTGGCCAAGCTGCACATCCGTCACTTGGTCGGCGGCAAGAGCGCGCTCGCGCATGACGAGCTGCTGTATCGTTTCGAATTCCCCGAGCGGCCGGGCGCGCTGATGCGCTTCCTCGACAGCATGGCGCCGAACTGGAATATTTCACTGTTCCATTACCGCAACCAGGGCGGCGACGTCGGCCGCATCCTGGTCGGCCTACAGGTGCCGGCCGAGGAGATGGACGCGTTCCGCCAGTTCCTCACCACGCTCGGCTACCGCTACTGGGATGAAAGCGCCAACCCGGTGTACAAGCTGTTCCTGTAGCGCTGGCAGGGGTCAGGGCTGACATTCGAACATTTCATGAAGCCGAAATGTCCGAATATCAGACCTTCCCCCCTGCGCCAACGCTAATTTTTAGAAAGAATGATGACTTCCGCTGACCAATCGCCTCTTGGCAAGACTTCCGCCTACCAGACCCAGTACGCGCCGGATCTGCTGTTCCCGATCCCGCGCCAGGGCAAGCGCGACGAGCTGCAGCTCTCCGGCACCTTGCCGTTCTTTGGCGTCGACATCTGGAACGCCTACGAATTGTCGTGGCTGAACATGCGCGGCAAGCCGCAGGTGGCGATCGCCACCATCACGGCGCCGGCCGACTCGCCCAACATCATCGAGTCGAAGTCGTTCAAGCTGTACCTGAATTCGTTCAACCAGACCAAACTCGCCAACGAGGAAGCCTTGCTGTCCCTGCTGCGCGAGGACTTGTCGGCCGGCTTCGGCGCGCCGGTGCAGGTCGCGCTGACGATGCAGGAAAATTTTTCCACCTTGAAAATGGGCGAGCTTGACGGCCTGCTGCTGGATCGCCTCGACCTCGACGTCGACCTGTACACGCCGTCGCCGGCGCTGCTGTCGGCAAATCACGACGAGGCGCCGGTCGAGGAAAAGCTGGTATCGCACCTGCTCAAGTCGAACTGCCTGGTGACCGGCCAGCCGGACTGGGCCAGCGTGCAGATCCATTACATCGGCCCGCAGCTCGACCAGGAAGGCCTGCTGCGCTACCTGATCGGCTTTCGGGAACACAACGAATTCCATGAGCAATGCGTCGAACGCATCTTTGTCGACATCCTGCGCCAGTGCAAACCGCAAAAATTAGCGGTTTACGCACGCTATACGCGACGCGGCGGTCTTGACATTAACCCCTGGCGTACCAACTTTACGAGTGGACGCCCACCCAACCTGCGCAATGCGCGTCAATAGCGGTTTGAGATAACTCAACGACGCCGTGCGCCGCTGTTGACGTTATAACCACATGGGGAATACCGTAGAACCGTGGTGAAGCTGGCATGGCAGAACGTGGCCCGCGAGAATTCGAATTACACGGCTGTAAAACAGGCCTATAATTCTGGCTCGCAAGCACCTTTGTGCATCGCACCATCGATTAGTGTTATGACGAACCTTAGCAAAATTTTATCTCTCGAGAACGTATTGCTCGATCTGGAAGTTTCCAGCAAGAAGCGCGCCTTCGAGCAGGCCGGCCTCATTTTCGAAAATAATTGCGGCATCGCCCGCTCGACGGTATCGGACAACCTGTTCGCCCGTGAACGCCTCGGTTCGACCGGGCTGGGGCACGGCGTTGCCGTGCCGCATGGCCGCATCAAGGGCAGCAAGAGCCTCAAGGCGCCGCTGGCCGCGTTCGTGCGGCTGGCTGAACCGATCCCGTTCGAGTCGCCTGACGGGCAGCCGGTGAACCTGCTGTTCTTCCTGCTCATTCCCGACCACGTCACCCAGCAGCACCTCGAGATTTTGTCCGAGATCGCCGAAATGTTTTCCGACGACGCGATCCGCACCGCGCTGGCGACCGATCCCGATCCGAAATCGGTGCACTCGCGCATCGTCAATTGGCAACCTAGCCTGCAAGCCTTGGGTTAAACTTCCGGTGCCGGGCGCCAGGCCGCCCTTCACTTTTCAGAAGACCCGTTCATGCTGCAAACACCGCTGACGATTCAACGGCTGTACGACGACAATCGCGAAAGCCTGCAGCTGGGCTGGTTTGCCGGCTTTCCCGGCGGCGAACGGCTCATTTCAGGCGACGTGGCGTCGGCCGCCGACCAGGTCGGCCACCTGAACCTGATCCACCCCGGCCGCATCCAGGTATTCGGGCACCAGGAACTGACCTATTACCATCGCCTGAAATCGAATTCGCGCAGCCACGTGATCGGCGAGCTGATCGCGGGCGGGCCGCCGGCGCTGATCATTGCGCAGGGACTCGATACGCCGCCGGACATCCTGGCCATTTGCGACGAGCAGAACATTCCGCTGTTTTCCACACCGCTGCCCGCGGCGCAGGTGATCGACTACCTGCGCGTCTACCTGTCCAAGAAGCTGGCGCAACGCATCATCATGCACGGCGTGTTCATGGACGTGCTGGGGGTGGGCGTGCTGATCACCGGCGACTCCGGCCTCGGCAAGAGCGAGCTGGGCCTGGAACTGATTTCGCGCAGCCACGGGCTGGTTGCGGACGATGCGGTGGAGTTTTCGCGCATCGCGCCGAACATGATCGAAGGGCGCTGTCCGGCGCTGCTGCAGAACCTGCTGGAAGTGCGCGGGCTGGGGCTGCTGGACATCAAGGCAATCTTCGGCGAGACGGCGGTACGGCGCAAGATGCGCCTGAAGCTGATCGTGCACCTGGTGCGCCGCAGTGCGCTGGAAGAAGAAGTGGAACGCCTGCCGTTCCTGTTCCCGACCGAGGACGTGCTGGGACTACCTGTGCGCAAGGTTGTGATTCCGGTCGCGGCCGGCCGAAATATTGCGGTGCTGCTGGAGGCTGCGGTGCGCAATACGATCCTGCAGTTGCGGGGTATCGATACGCTGCAGGAGTTCATGGAGCGCCAGCGTCAAGCCATGAGTGGCGACTGAGTTGTCCGTGGCGAGTTCAGGGTCTGACCCACGGGGTGTATGGCCGGGATACATAGGTAACACTTGTCGGGAGACATAGGTAACACCTTTTATGATTATTGCACCGCAACGAACTGGAGCGTGCAATGCCTTGGAAGGAGTCAACCCTTATGTCTACCCGACTAGAATTTGT
>JBKPEJ010000033.1:0-73144 GCA_046728335.1 Pseudomonadota bacterium
CGCGGCTCCTGAGGGGGGCGCGGCGTTTGCGGGCCGCGCGGCTGCTGCCGTTGGCCCGGCTCCTGCCCTGCGCGCGGCGCCTGCTGCTGCCGCGCCTGGCCGGCCGGACGCTGCCCCTCCGCCCTCGGCGCTTGTTGCTGGCGCGGGTTGGCTGGGGATGCGGTCCGGTCGGGGGATTGCGGCGGCTGGGAGGCTGGCAAACGCTTGTTACTCTGTTCTGACATTGTTTTTACATGTATTTAGCGCGCAAGTCGCGCAGCGAATTATAATGCGGCAAATGGAAACCCCTACCCAATTCGTCCAATGGCTGCGCTCAGTCGCGCCGTACATCCACGCCTTCCGTGGCAAGACCTTCGTGGTCGCCTTCCCAGGTGAACTGGTGACCGCCGGCGCGCTGACCGTACTGGCGCAGGATCTGTCGCTGCTGGTGGCCCTGGGGATCCGGGTCGTCATCGTGCACGGCTCGCGTCCGCAAGTGGCCGAACAGCTCGCGCTGCGAAACGTCGAAGGCCGCTTCCACAACGGCATCCGCATCACCGACACCGCCGCGCTCGAGTGCGCGAAAGAGGCTGCCGGCGAACTGCGCCTCGACATCGAAGCGGCGTTCAGCCAGGGCCTGCCGAATACGCCGATGTCGAATGCCGCCATCCGTATTATCTCCGGCAACTTCGTCACGGCGCGCCCGCTTGGCGTGATCGACGGCGTCGACCTCGAGCTGACCGGGGTCACCCGCAAGGTCGCCGCCGAGACGATCCACCCGATCCTGGCCACCGACAGTGTGGTGCTGCTCTCCCCGCTCGGCTTCTCGCCGACCGGCGAAGTATTCAACCTGACCATGGAAGACGTGGCCGTGTCGGCCGCCGTCGCGCTGCAGGCGGACAAGCTGATCTTCATCAGCGAGACGCCAATGATGCTCGACGAAGGCGGCGTCGAGATCCGCGAACTGTCGTCGCACCAGGCCGAAGCGGTGCTGCA
Source organism: Pseudomonadota bacterium (assembly GCA_046728335.1). Lineage (GTDB taxonomy): Bacteria > Pseudomonadota > Gammaproteobacteria > Burkholderiales > Burkholderiaceae_D > JAFCUW01. The sequence goes on from JBKPEJ010000033.1 coordinate 976, forward strand.
GGCCGGATTCCTGCCATCCGACGCGGCGTACTACCTGCAGCACGCGATCAAGGCCTGCAACAGCGGCGTCGACCGCGCCCACATCGTGCCGTTCGAGATGGACGGCTCGGCGCTGTTGGAACTGTTCACCCACGATGGCGTGGGCACCATGATCAGCCACGAGAACCTCGAGAGCCTGCGCAAGGCGAACATCGACGACGTCGGCGGCATCATCCGGCTGATCGAGCCGCTCGAAGCGGACGGCACCCTGGTCAAGCGCGGGCGCGAGCTGATCGAGCGCGAGATCGACAACTTCTCGGTGATCGAGCACGACGGCGTAATCTTCGGCTGCGCCGCGCTGTACCCTTTCCCTTCCGCCAAGATGGCGGAAATGGCATGCCTGACCGTCAATCCCGAGGTGCAGACCCAGGGCGACGGCGAGCGCATCCTGCGCCACATGGAAAACCGGGCGCGCGCGGCAGGCTTCAACAAGCTGTTCGTGCTGACCACCCGCACTTCGCACTGGTTCCAGAAACGCGGCTTCGTGCCGGCGACTGTGGACGCCTTGCCGAAGGATCGCCAGCACATGTACAACTGGCAGCGCAAATCACAAGTTCTGATTAAGTCTTTATAATCACGGCTTTATATCTATCGTCGCTTTAGGAGCACAAATGGCCCGCACCGTCCATTGCATCAAACTGAACAAAGAGGCCGAAGGGCTGGACTTCCCTCCTTACCCGGGCGAGCTGGGCAAGAAAATCTGGGAGTCGGTTTCGAAGGAAGCCTGGGCCGCGTGGCTCAAGCACCAGACCATGCTGGTCAACGAGAACCGCCTGAACCTGGCCGATCAGCGCGCGCGCAAATACCTGGCGGCGCAGATGGAAAAGCATTTCTTCGGCGAAGGCGCCGATGCGGCCGTGGGTTACGTACCGCCGGCAGATTAATTCCTACCTACAATACGTCGTCCTCGCCGAGCGGGGATGACGTTTTTGCGTGTTTCAAATCACATCGCCTTACACTGCCGCAACTCGCAGCGCGCCATGAAAATCTTGCCGCTGTCGCACGCCATCCGGTAGACCTCAACCGGCCCCGTCTCGGTCACCAGGCCAGCGCCTTGGTTGCTGGCGCACGAGCGCAGCTTGCCCAATTTTTCCACCGTCACCGACGACACGCCCGGCCGGAACGCGACGCGTTCGATCGGTGCGCCGTTTTCATCCAGCAATTGCACGACGGCCGGCTTGACCGGCGCCACCGCAACCGGCTCCATCTTCGTCTTGAACATCGAACAGGCGCTCAGCGCAAGGGCGCACGAAACCAGCAGCAATCGCTTCATCGGTAATCCTTCAGTTTAAAAAGTGAGCGTTTTCACGCCTTCGCTGGTTCCCAGCAGGCAGACATTGGCGCCGCGCAGCGCGAACAGGCCGACAGCAACCACGCCCGGCACCTGGTTGATTTCCTGTTCGAGCGCGACCGGGTCGGTGATGGACAGGCCGGCCACGTCGATGATCACGCCGCCGTTGTCGGTGATGAAGGCCTGGTCGCTGCCTGGCTTGAGGCGCAGCTTCGGCTGGCCGCCCAGCGACGCCATCTTGCGCATGACCGCCGCGCGTGCCATCGGCAGCACCTCGACCGGCAGCGGAAACTTGCCCATCACGTCGACCAGCTTGGAGCCGTCGGCAATGCAGACGAACTTGCCCGACACCGAAGCGACGATCTTCTCGCGCGTCAGCGCCGCGCCGCCGCCCTTGATCATCGCGCCGCTGCTGGTGATCTCGTCGGCGCCGTCGATGTAGACGGCGATCGACGCCACGTCGTTCAGGTCGAACACTTCGATGCCGTGGCCACGCAGGCGCGCCGCGGTCGCTTCGGATGAGGCCACCGTGCCTTTGATGCGCTGCTTGATCTTGGCCAGTTCATCGATGAAAAAATTGGCGGTCGAGCCGGTACCGACGCCGATGATCTCGCCGTCCACCACATATTGGATCGCGGCCACGGCCACTGCTTGCTTGAGTTCGTCTTGAGTCATGATTTGGGGTCAGATGAAGGAATGCCGACATTTTAACGGATCGACCGTAGCGGGTCCGCCTTTCAACGAGAAATTCCTTTGTCCGGCGGCACGTCCGGCCCCCGCGCCAGCGCAAAAGAGTTTTCTTTTGGGCAAATCAGGATGTTAATTATGCGAGAATGACTTTCGCTTAGCAGTTACTCACCGGAACCACCAATGAATGACTCACCCCTTGTTTTCGTAGTCGACGACAGTCGCGTTTCCCGCCAGCTGGCGCGCCAGTTCATCCTCGCCAAGCAGCCCGACTGGTCGGTCGAAGAAGCGGCCACCGGCGAGGAAGCGCTTGCCAAAGTACAGTACATGTCGCCGGTGCTGATCCTGGTCGACATCGACGTGCCCGGCATGGGCGGGCTGGCGGCGGCCGGCCACCTTCGCGCGATGTGCCCTGACGCACACATCTCGCTGCTCACCGCCAACGTGCAGAACAGCACCCGCAACCGCGCCACCGAGATGGGGATCGGCTTCATGGAAAAGCCGATTACCGAGGCGCGCATCCACGCCCTGATAGGCGCGCTGGAGTAAAAAAAGGTTATGTCATCGTTAAGTGTGGGACCGCGCGGCGATGGCGGCAAACGCCCAGTGCGGCGACAAACCCGGGGGTGAAGCAGGGGGTTTAGTGAAGCGAAGCTTCGCTCCTGCGAAACGGTCGAGCCTTGCAAGGCTCGACTCCTTTCAGGTCCGCCGGACCTGACTCCAGCCCGTGGGCAGCTTAAGAAAATGCTATGTCATCGTTAAATGTGGGACCGCGCGGCAATGGCGGCAAGCGCCCGGTTCGGCGACAACCCCGGGGTCAGGTCCGCCGGACCTGACCCCGGCCCGTGGGCCGCGGCGCGTGCATGAAGAGGTGGCACGTCGACGCCGCAAGTCGTCCCACACTTTACGGTGACATAGCTTAAAAAAATGCTGGGGCTGGGCGAACTGCGGCACGACGCCCTGGTTGATTTATTCAACATCGGCGTCGGCCAAGCCGCCAAGTACACGACCAAGCGCAGTGGGCGTGATCGGGTGGCGGTTGCGGCACATGCAAACGCACACTCAGCATGGAGAGGGAATACCCGAGTCATCCTTCCCCCGAATGTATGCATGTTGCAGGAATTACAAAGTTATTGCACACTCGTGGCATCGCGCAGCGGCGCTTCACCGGGTTCAAGTGCAAACAACGATGAAAATATTCACGAAGAAGCGTGTAGTGCTGGCCCTCGGATTGGTGATCGCCGGCGTCGCCACCGCCGCCTACGTCAACAGCAAAAAAGAGAAGCCGATCCCCGATGCGAAATACCGCAGCGTCGCGGTCGATAACGGCAACATCACCCAGACCGTCACCGCCACCGGCACCATCAACCCGGTCGCGCTGATCAACGTCGGCTCACAGGTATCGGGCACCGTGGTCGAACTGAAGGCCGACTTCAACGACCACGTCAAGAAGGGCCAGGTGCTGCTCAAGCTCGACCCGACCATCTTCAATGCCCAGATCCGCCAGGTCGAAGCGAGTGTCGCGTCGGCCCAGGCTTCGATGCGCCTGGCGCAATCGAACTTCGAACGCAACCAGCGCCTCGTCGCGCAGAACTATGTCTCGACGCTGACGCTGGACCAGTCGCGCCGCGAGCTCGATGTCGCCTCGGCCAACGTCAAGCTGGCCGAGGCGCAGCTGGCGCGCTCGCAGGCAGATCTCGACAACAGCGTGATCCGCTCGCCGATCGACGGCGTCATCATCAAGCGCACAATCGACCTGGGCCAGACCGTGGCGGCGTCGTTCACCACGCCGAACCTGTTCCAGATCGCGCGCGACCTGACCAAGATGCAGATCGATACCAGCGTGTCGGAAGCGGACGTCGGCGCGCTCAAGGATGGCCAGCCGGCGCGCTTCGTCGTCGACGCCTATCCGGACCGCGAATTCGACGCCACCATGCGCCAGTTCCGCCTCGCCGCCAACGTGGTGCAGAACGTGGTCACCTACAACGTCGTGCTCGACGTCGAGAACAAGCAGGAACTGCTGAAGCCAGGCATGACGGCGCAGGTACGGCTGGTGGTCGGCAACCGCGACAACGTGCTGCGCATCCCGACTTCGGCGCTGCGCTTCCGCCTGTCCGACGAGGAGCAGGAAAAGGAACTGAAGAAGCAGAAGGCAGCCAACGGCGGCAAGCAGACGGAGACCGCCGCCCCCCCTGCCCCGCCCGACGATGACGACCTCTCCTTCCGCAGCAAGAGCGAAGCGGCGCGCCAGTACAAGGTCTACAAGCTCGATGCGCGGAACCAGGCAGTACCGGTCGATATCAAGATCGGCCTGTCGAACTTCCGCTACACCGAGGTGATGCCGGGAGTGCTGAACAAGGGAGACAAGGTGGTCACCCGCGCGATGACCGGCCTGGGCAAGGCCGAATGAGTGGCCCGCTGATCGACATCCGCGGCGTCACCAAGAGCTATTTTTCGGGAAGCGTTGAAACCAAAGTCCTGTTCGGCATCGACCTGCTGGTGCCGCGCGGCGACTTCCTCGCGGTGATGGGGCAGTCCGGTTCTGGAAAATCGACCCTGATGAACATTTTCGGCTGCCTCGACCAGGCGACCGGCGGCACTTACCTGCTCAACGGGATCGATACGCTGACGCTGTCGCGCGCCGAACTGGCGATGATCCGCAACCGCACCATCGGCTTCGTGTTCCAGAGCTTCAACCTGATCAAGCGCATGAGCGTGGCCGAGAACGTGGCGCTGCCGCTGATCTATGCCGGCGTCGCGCGCGCGAAGGCGCATGCGAAGGCGCTGGCCGAACTCGAACGCGTCGGCCTGGCCGACTATGCGAAGCGCACGCCGAACCAGCTCTCGGGCGGCCAGCAGCAGCGCGTGGCGATTGCCCGCGCGCTGGTCGGCGATCCGCCGCTGATCCTGGCCGACGAACCGACCGGTAACCTCGACACCCACACGAGCGAAGAAATCATGCGCTCCTTCCAGCAGCTCAATACCGAGCGCGGCATCACCATCCTGCTGGTCACCCACGAGCCGGACATCGCCGCCTACAGCCGCCGCCTGATGCGGCTGAAGGACGGCCATGTGATCTACGACGGACCGGCTGCCGAAGGCCTGCGCCAGATGTCGATGAGCCATGAGCCGCACGGAGCGGCGCCATGAATTTCTTCCAGGTCGTGATCGAAGCGTTCCGCTCGATGAGCGCGAACCGCCTGCGCACCGCGCTGACCATGCTGGGCATTATCATCGGCATCACCTCGGTCGTGCTGTTGCTGGCCCTGGGCGAGAGCATGCAGCGCTTCATCGGCAAGGAGCTCGAAGCGCTCGGCACCAACATGCTGTACGTGTTCCCGGGCGGCAGCCGTTCGATGGAGCGGCGCATGCGCGCCAACGCGGCGCCCGCGCTGACCTTGGCCGATGCGATGGCGCTCAACGCGCTGCCAAGCCTGAACGGTTCGGCGCCGGCGCTGCAAGGCAGCTTCAAGCTCGCAGCCGGCAACGAGACCTCGACCCAGATAGTGTTCGGCGTGACGCCGGAGATGTTCAAGGTGCGCAACTGGAAGCTCGAGCTGGGCAGCGGTTTCAGCGAAGCGGACGTGCGCGCGTCGTCCCGCATGGCGGTTATCGGGCAGAAGGTGGCCGACCAGTTCTTCTACAAGTCCGACCCGCTGGGCAAGACGCTGCGCATCGAAAACGTCGCCTTCCAGGTGGTCGGCGTACTGCATGGCGAAGGCAAGCAGATCGACGGCGGCAACCTGGCCGACATGGTCATCGTGCCGATCACGGCGGCGCGCGCGAACCTGGTGCGCAACCCGTTCCCGGAAAACGTGCACTACGTCGCCACGCAAGGCAAGTCGGGCATGAACCTGCTCGACGCCATCGAGGATATCAAGGACGTGCTGCGCGACCGGCATCGCATCAAGGTCGATGCGCCGGACGATTTCCGGGTCGAGAACGTGGCCTCGTTCGCCGAGACCGCGAGCAAGATCAGCGCCGGCATCGCGCTGCTGCTCGGGATGATCGGCGCGATTTCGCTGGTGGTGGGCGGCATCGGCATCATGAACATCATGCTGGTGTCGGTCACCGAGCGCACCCGCGAGATCGGCATCCGCATGGCGATCGGCGCCAAGCCGCGCGACGTGCTGCTGCAGTTCCTCACCGAGGCGGTGGTGATTTGCCTGGCCGGCGGCGTGGTCGGCATCGCGATCGCCGCGGGCGCCGCGGCAGCCATCACCTCGACCGGCAAGTTCGACGTCTTCATCACTCCTTCCGCGATCCTGATCGCCTGCGGCTTCTCCAGCCTGGTCGGAGTGTTCTTCGGATTCTATCCGGCCCGCCGCGCATCCAAACTGCTGCCGGTCGATTGCCTACGCTATGAATAAACCGTTTTCCACCGAAAGGCTGCATATGAAATCATCCCTGGCCATCTTGGCCGGCGCCCTGGGCGTCGTATTAAGCGCGCAAACTGCGGCTAATGAATACTCCGCGCTGCTCAAGACGCACAAGTACGCGGAGGTCGAGCGCGCCGCCAATGCAAAGCTGGCGCAGGACGCGGGCAACGCGGACGCGCTGGTCGCCAAGAACGACGCCATCCTCGGCAGCGGCGCCGACGGCCGCGTCGAGGAAGCGGTCAAGCTGGGTGAGCGCTGCGTGGCCGCGCATCCGCAAGTGTCGAACTGCCACCTCGCGCTGGGCAATGCACTCGGAACCAAGGCGGTGACGGGCGGGATCATGTCGGCGATGGGCTACGCCGGCACCATCCGCGACTCGTTCAAGAAAGCCGTCGAACTCGATCCGCAAAACATGGATGCGCGCTTCTCGCTGCTGCAGTACTACATGCAGGCGCCGGGCATCGTCGGCGGCGGCACCGGCAAGGCGCAAGCGCTGGCGACGCAGACGGCGACCCTGAACGCGGACGCGGGCAAGCTGATGATGGCGCGTCTGGACGCGGCGGACGGCGGGATGGGACGCGCCGAAGCGATGGTGATGGCGATGGCGACTAGCAGCAACGACGCGGTAGCCGACGCGCAGCGCGACCTGATGAACAGCATCGGCAACAAGTACCTGACCGACAAGAAGCTCGGCGACAGCGAGCGCATTTACCGCGAGGCGGTCAGGCGCTTCCCGGACAGCCATGGCTCGCTGTATGGCCTGGCGCGGGTGCAGCAGGAACAAGGCAAGCACCGCGAGGCGATCGCCGGCATGGAGCAAGTGATCGCGATGGTCCCGCGCGCCGGCGCCTGGTACAGGATCGGCCAGTCGCAGCAGGCATTGGGCGACAAGGCGAAGGCCGCGGCCGCATATGACAAGGCCTTGTCGTTCAAGTCGGGGCTGCCGAAGAACCTGAAGTCGGATGCCGAGGACCAGCTCAAGGTTCTCCGGAAATAAGCGACTGGCGCCCCGCGCCTACTTCGGCGCAATGCACCCATGTCCATTACGCCGATCGTTGGCGCCGGAACCGACATGGTGGACGGCGATGCTGCCGTCGCGCTGTTTGGCAAGGCAGAACCGCGCGGCATAGCTGCGCGTCTGGTTAGGTGTATCGTCGCTGCGCACATCGATCAGGACCTCGTACAACTTCCCTGTTTCGAGCACCGTCGCGACGGTCTGCGGCAGCGACGGCACCCTGCCGCCGTAAGGCACGCATATGCTGAACAACAGTGGGAAGGTGCGCTGCGCCGGCATCGTCATCGCCCACATTTTCGCGCGCGGCCTGGCCGAGGCGTCGTAGACGGTGATGCCGTCGAAATTGGGCGCGCCGCTCTTGCGCTCCTCGCGTTCGGAAATGGTGAAGCAAGGCAGTCCGCCGCCCGTCTCTCGCACCTCCGCTTCGCCGGTTCGCGGCGCCGGCGCCGGACCGGCCGCCGCGCGAACGCAGGCGCAGGCCGCCGACAGCAGCATCAGCAAGGGAATGAAAACACGAAATGACATGGGGCCTCGCGGGGAAAAGGTTGCATGAAGCAAACTCTTAGCGTACGGTTTTGCGCCCCGAAAGTGTTTGATATGACGCAAATCCGCCATCAGGATCAGCCCGTGCGCAGGCGCAGCAAGGTTCGTGGAAGATGCGCGCGGCTGGCGGGGTCAGCGAGGAAATCGCCCAACACCGCATCGAACAGCGCGAGGCTGCCGCCATTCTCGCGCCAGCGCATCGCGCGCGGATTGTCGCGGAACCTGAGCACGAAGTAATCGGCCAGCAGGTCGCCTTGCGCTTCCATGTTGTAATCGGCCAAAGTGGCGCCGGCGCGCAAGTGGTAGCGGTACGACAGCCCGATCCGCACCGCGCCGCGCAGCCGCACCGGGTAGCCCAACTGATGCTGCCAGACATGCACCATTTCGTGCATGAACCAGTGCTGCGCGTGCACGTCGCCGGCCGAATAATCGTCCAGAAAACACGAATGGTGGAAATACAGCCGGCCGTTCGGCGTCATCGCGCAGTTCTTGGGCTGGAACGGCATGTAGCGCCGGTTGTGTATGCGAACTTTCGCATAATCGATGGCGGCGCCGAACAGCGCCGACGCCATCGCCACTTCGCCTGGGGTCAATGCGCGCGCCCGGCTGGCCACGGCAGGCTTAGCCCAGCGCGGCGGCCGCCTTCGCCAGTTCCGTGATGCGGGCCCAGTCGCCGGCCAGCAGCGCGTCTTTCGGCGTCAGCCACGAGCCGCCCACGCAGGCGACGTTTTTACACGCCAGGAACTGCGCCGCGGTATCGATCGAGATGCCGCCGGTCGGGCAGAAGGTCACATCGGGAATCGGGCCGGCGATCGCGTTGAGCATGCCGACGCCACCCGCCGGCACCGCCGGGAACAGCTTGAGCTGGCGGAAGCCCGCTTCGCGCGCGGCCAGCACTTCGGACGGCGTCATCACGCCTGGCAGCAGCGGCAGGCCGCTCTTGCGCGCCGCTTCGATCAGCGCCGCCGTCAGGCCCGGCGAAACGCCGAACACGGCGCCCGCATCGCGCGCGGCGGTGAATTCTTCCGGCTGCGTCAAGGTGCCGACGCCGACGATGGCGCCCTCCACCTGGCTCATCGCGCGGATCGCGCCGAGTCCGTGGGCGGTGCGCAGCGTCACTTCCAGCACGCGGATGCCGCCGGCTACCAGGGCTTTCGCCAGCGGTACGGCGTGTTCTGGATCGTCGATGGCGATTACGGGAATGACGCGCGCCGTGCGCATGATGTCGAGCAGTGTCATGGTCATGATGGGTTCTTGATCAAGGTGTCTTCGTCGGATCCGGGCAGGATTTCGCCGGTGTCGGCGCCCTCATGCAACGGTACGGTGGTAGAAATCGGCGATGGCAGCGGGAAGGTGGTGGCGCCCTTCTCCGCTTCGCAGACCGAGTGGCGGAACATGGAGAACAGCTCGCGCCCCATGCCGATATGGGACGACGACAGGTCGGCCGTTACCAGCGAACGGGCATGCCACACTTCGGACGGCACCAGCGCCTGCAAGGTGCCGGTGGTGGCGTCGAGGCGGATGATGTCGCCGTCGCGCACCAGGCCGAGCGGGCCGCCGGCGAGAATCTCCGGCGACACGTGGATCGCCGCCGGCACCTTGCCCGATGCGCCCGACATGCGCCCGTCGGTCACCAGCGCGACACGGCGCCCGGCATCCTGCAGGTTGGCCAGCGCCGGTGTCAGCGCGTGCAGCTCGGGCATGCCGTTCGCGCGCGGTCCCTGGAAGCGGAGCACCGCCACGAAGTCGCGGTCGAGATGGCCGGCCTGGTAGGCGTGCATGAAGTCTTCCTGCGAATTGAAGGTCAGCGCCGGCGCTTCGACGATGCGGTGCTGCTCCTTCACGGCGGAGATCTTCATCACCGCGCGTCCCAGGTTGCCGGACACGAGGATCATGCCGCCGTCATGGGCGAACGGCGCGGCCACGGTGCGCAATACTTCTTCGTCGGCGCTTGCAGCCGGCACCGGTTTCCAGATGACTTTTTCACCGTCCAGGAAAGGTTCCAGGCAATGGTTGCGCAGGCCCTTGCCGAGAATGGTGGTGACGTCGTCGTGCAGCAGGCCGGCGTCCAGCAGCTCGCGGATTACGAAGCCCGGGCCGCCGGCGGCGTTGAAGTGGTTGACGTCAGCGTCGCCGTTCGGGTAGATCCGGGTCAGCATCGGGATCACGGACGACAGTTCGTTGAAGTCGTCCCAGTCGATCACGATGCCGGCAGCTTTGGCGATCGCCACCAGGTGCAGCGTGTGGTTGGTCGAGCCGCCGGTCGCCAGCAGGCCGATCACTGCGTTGACGATGCACTTCTCGTCGACGATGTGGCCGACCGGGGTGTAATTGCCGCCCTGCTGGGTGATCGCCACGGCGCGCTGGGCGGCGGCGGCGGTCAGCGCATCGCGCAGCGGCGTGCCCGGGGTGATGAAGGAGGCTCCAGGCAGGTGCAGGCCCATGAACTCCATCAGTACCTGGTTGCTGTTGGCGGTGCCGTAGAAAGTGCAGGTGCCGGCGCCGTGGTAGGAAGCCGACTCGCCTTCGAGCAGTTCTTCGCGCGTGGCCTTGCCCTGAGCGTAGCGCTGGCGGATGCTGGCTTTTTCCTTGTTCGACATCCCGCTGGTCATCGGGCCGGCCGGCACGAACACCGCCGGCAGGTGGCCGAAATGCAGCGCGCCGATCAGCAGGCCCGGCACGATCTTGTCGCACACGCCCAGGTACAGCGCGGCGTCGAACATATTGTGTGACAGCGCCACGGCGGTGCTCATCGCGATGGTGTCGCGCGAGAACAGCGACAGCTCCATGCCCGGCTGGCCCTGCGTCACGCCGTCGCACATGGCCGGCGTGGCGCCGGCGAACTGCGCCACCGCGTCGACCTTGCGCACGGCTTCCTTGATAATCTCCGGGAAGTACTGAAACGGCTGGTGCGCCGACAGCATGTCGTTGTAGGCCGAGACAATCCCGATCGACGGCTTCTTGAGCTCTTTCAGTTTGAGCTTGTCGTTGGTGGGAAAAGCGGCGAAACCGTGCGCCAGGTTGGTACACGCCAGTGCGGTGCGCTGCACGCCCGGGATGCGCGCGGCGTCGAGGTGTGCCAGGTAGGCGCCGCGCGATGGGCGGCTGCGCTTGATGATGCGGTCGGTGACTGACTGGATTACTGGATGGAGCGCCATGGTCGTTCCTTTGAATTCGATTTCTGAAATTTTACTACAGTTTCGCAAGCTTTTGCTGATCGGATTGCATCATGTTGCGCCTTTGCGGGGCGCATTGCAAGTTCGAAAGCTCCTCGATCCATATGGCGCCAGCGAATAGGAGTTCGACACACGGTTCGAGGCTGTTTGATTTTTGTAGTGAATTTACGATTTTTTCATGTATTATTCACTAAACCATATTTAGCCACTTCAGACTGCCGACCGCCATGCGCCAGCCCGCCCTCACCTCTACCGCCAGTTTCCAGGCCCTCGCCACCCACGCCGTCGACGCCAAACAGTGGCAAATGCGCGCCCTGTTCGAGGGCGACCCGCAGCGCTTCGGCACGATGACGGTGGAAGCGGCCGGCCTGTTCCTAGACTATTCAAAAAACCGGCTTGACGGGCGCACGCTTGAATTGCTGGCCGACCTGGCCCGCAAACGCGGTATCGAAGAGCAGCGCGCCGCCATGTTCGCCGGCGAGAAGATCAACATCACCGAACAGCGCGCGGTACTGCACACGGCCCTGCGCGCCCCGGCAGAAGTCCCGCTGCTGGTGGACGGGCAGGACGTCAGCGCGGACGTGCATGCCGTGCTGCTGAGGCTCAAGACGTTCACCGATGCGGTGCGCTCGGGCGCCTGGCTCGGCCACAGCGGCAAGCCGATCACCGACATCATCAACATCGGCATCGGCGGCTCCGACCTCGGCCCGAAAATGGTGTGCCTGGCGCTGCGCCAATATGCCCATCCGCGCCTGAACATGCATTTCGTCTCGAACGTCGACGGCCACGACATGGATGCCGCGCTGTCGCAGGTCGATCCCGAAACCACGCTGTTCATCGTCGCCTCCAAGACCTTCACCACCAGCGAGACCATGCTCAACGCGCAGACCGCGCGCCGCTGGTTCCTGGCGCACGCCAAGCCGGCCGCGCTGGCGCGCCACTTTGTCGCCGTCTCCACCAATACCGAAGCGATCAAGGCGTTCGGCATCGACCCGGCCAACATGTTCCCGTTCTGGGACTGGGTCGGCGGGCGCTATTCGGTGTGGTCGGCGATCGGACTGCCGATCGCTCTGTCGGTCGGCTTCGGCTACTTCAGCGATTTCCTGGCCGGCGCGCACGCGATGGACCTGCACTTCACGCAGGCGCCGCTGGAACAGAACATGCCGGTGATCCTGGCGCTGGTTGGCTTCTGGAACCGCCAGTTCCTCGATTGCGCTTCGGTCTCGATCGCGCCGTACCACCAGGACCTGAACCGCTTCCCCGCCTACCTGCAGCAGCTCGAGATGGAGAGCAACGGCAAGCGCGTGACCAAGAACGGCCAGCCGGTCGATACCCCGACCTGCCCGGTGATCTGGGGCGATTGCGGCACCAACGGCCAGCACGCCTACTTCCAGCTGCTGCACCAGGGCACCGACCTGACGCCGATCGACTTCATCGCCTGCCTGCGGCCCGCGCACGAACTCGAGTCGCATCATGCGGCGCTGCTGGCGAACTGCTTCGCCCAGTCGGAAGCTTTCATGCGCGGCAAAGACATCGCCGAAGTGCGCGCGGACCTGCAGGCGCAGGGACTGTCGGCCGCCGAGATCGAGCGCCTCGCGCCGCACAAGACCTTCCCGGGGAACCGCCCGAGCAATACGATCCTGATGGAATACCTGACGCCGTACACGCTGGGCGCGCTGGTGGCGCTGTACGAGCACAAGACCTTCGTCCAGGGTGTGCTGTGGGACGTGAACAGTTTCGACCAGTGGGGCGTCGAACTCGGCAAGGTGCTGGCCAAGAACATCGAGGCCGAACTGACCGGCGAAGCGCAGCCGCACAAGCACGACAGCTCCACCAACGGCCTGATCGCGATGGCCAAGGCGGCCGTATGAGCGACAACATCCAGGTCGCTTTCGACCAGCCGATGGCGGTTGGCGAATGCCCGCTGTGGAATCCGGCGGAGGCCTGCCTGTACTGGGTCGACATCGACGGCTTTGCGATCCATCGGCTGCATCCGGCCAGCGGCGCGCACAACTGCTGGACGATGGAGAGCGAGCCGAGCGCGCTGGCGCTGTCGGCCGGCGGCGGCCTGGTCGTCGCGCTGCGCGACGGCTTCGCCCATTTCGACACCGCCAACGGCATCCTCACGCCGATCGCGGCGGCGCCCTACGATACGGCAAAGGTGCGCTTCAACGATGGCCGCGCCGACGCCGCCGGCCGCTTCTGGGTCGGCACGCTGTACGAACCGCGCGACCAGCAAGCCGCGGAGATGTACGTGCTCGAACACGGCAAGGTGCGGCTCGCCTGGTCGGGCGGCATGACGAACTCGAATGGCCTGGGTTTCAGTCCGGATCGGAACTGGATGTACCACGCCGACACCGCGGCCCATCGCATCGACCGCCATGCATTCGACGTCGCGGCCGGCGAGGTGGCGCCGCCGCAGCCCTTCCAGCAGTTCGCGGCCGACAAGGCGGCGCCCGGCTACGGCGGCCGTCCGGACGGCGCCGCGGTCGACAGCGAGGGCGCCTACTGGTGCGCGATGTTCGAAGGCGGCCGCCTGCTGCGTTTTTCAGCCGCCGGCGCCTTGCTGCGCGAAGTGAAGCTGCCGCTGCGCTGCCCGACCATGGTGGCGTTCGGCGGCGACGACCTGCGCACGCTGTATATCACCAGCGCCAGCCACAATCGGCCTGCCGCGGAACTCGTCCAATATCCGCTGACCGGATGCGTGCTGTCGCTGCGGGTCGATGCCCCTGGTTTGCCGGAGCCCTTGTACCAGCCATAGCGATTTCGTAGTAAAATTTCTTGTCAGCTGCATATTCGTGTAGTAAATTTACGGACGAATACTGTCAGGCCTGTATCATCATTCCAGCACCCACTTTTTGCGATTGCACACATATGGCTCTCAACGATTTCGACCTCGTTCTTTTCGGCGGCAGCGGCGACCTGGCGATGCGCAAGCTGCTCCCTGCGATGTACTCGCGCGACGTCGCCGGCGACCTGCCGCCGAGCGCACGCATCATTTGCGTCGGCCGCCATGAATGGTCGACGGAAGAATTCCTGCAGACAGTCGAAACGACTTCGAAGCCGCACATCAAGGCGCCGGCCGACGCGCAGTGGGCGCAGTTCACCAAGCGCATCGTGTATGTGTCGGTCAACGCGAGCGACGTGAAAAGCTACGGCGTGCTGGTCGATACGCTGCGCAAGGACGACAGCCTTACCCGCGTCTATTACCTGGCCACCCCGCCCCACCTGTTCGCCCAGATTTGCGACAACCTCGCCGTCAGCGGCCTGGTGACCGCGAACTCGCGCGTTGTGCTGGAAAAGCCGCTCGGCCGCGACCTCGCAAGCGCCAAGCAGATCAACGCTGAAGTCGGCAAGGTGTTCGCCGAATCGCAGATCTACCGGATCGACCACTACCTCGGCAAGGAGACCGTGCAGAACCTGCTGGCGCTGCGCTTCGGGAACATCCTGTTCGAGCCGCTGTGGCGCCGCGAATGGATCTCCGATGTCCAGATCACCATCGCCGAGAAGATCGGCGTGGGCAACCGTATGGGCTACTACGACAACTCCGGCGCGCTGCGCGACATGCTGCAGAACCACCTGCTGCAGCTGCTGTGCATCGTCGCGATGGAACCGCCGACTTCGATTGCGCCCGACGCGGTGCGCGACGCCAAGCTGCAGGTACTGCGCTCGCTGAAGCGCTTCACCCCGACCACGCTGGCGCAGAACATCGTGCGCGGCCAGTACCGCTCAGGCCATGTCGAAGGCAAGCCGGTGCCGAGCTATCGCGACGAACCGGACGCGCCGGAATCGTCGAGCACAGAAACCTTCGTCGCGCTGAAAGCTGAAATCGACACCTGGCGCTGGGCCGGCGTGCCGTTCTACCTGCGCACCGGCAAACGGATGGCCGACCGGCTGGCCGAGATCGTCGTGCGCTTCAAGCCGATTCCGCATTCGATCTTCAACCAGCCGACCAGCAGCTTCCAGCCGAACAGCCTGGTGATCCGCCTGCAGCCGGACGAAGGCTTGTCGCTGAACCTGATGGCCAAGACGCCGGGCGACAGCATGCGCCTCAAGCAGGCCGAACTCGAACTCGATTTCCGCGAGCAGTTCAAGACGCCGCGCATGGATGCTTACGAGCGCCTGCTGCTCGACGTGCTGCGCGGTCAGCTCACGCTGTTCATGCGCGGCGACGAACTGGAAGCGGCGTGGGAATGGGTCGAACCGATCCTCGATTACTGGGAGCAGGACGACAGCAAGCCGATTCCTTATGCGGCCGGCACCTGGGGTCCCGCAGCGGCCAGCGCATTGATCGGCCGCGACGGCCTGCAATGGCGCGAAGAAGCCTTGCCTGAAGACTGAGCCGGAAGACTGATGCTGCTCGATTCAATCCGGACCCAGCTCGACTCGCTGTCGAAGTCCGAACGCAAAGTCGCGCTGGCGGTGCTGGAACAGCCATCCGCGACGGTCAGCCAGAACATCACCGCGCTGGCAAAAAGCGCGCAGGTGTCCGAGCCGACCGTTGTGCGCTTTTGCCGCACGCTGGGCTACGATGGATGGCACGAGTTCAAGCTGAAGCTGGCGCAAGGTCTCGCGCTGGCGCTGCCTGGCGCGAACGAGCAGCCGGCCCAGGACGACCTCGCGTCGGACCTGGTCAGCAAGATCTGCAGCCGCTCGATCAACACCCTGCTCGACCTGCGCAACAACCTCAATCCCGAAGCGATCCAGAAGGCGCTCGACATCCTGTCGCGCGCGAACAAGATCGAGTTTTACGGACAGGGCACGTCGGGCATCGTGGCTGCGGACGCGCAGCACAAATTTTTCAGGTCCGGCGTGCCGACGGTGGCATACGCCGACCCGAACATCCACAGCATCGCCGCGGCATTGCTGCACGAAGGCGATGCGGTGGTGGCCATTTCCCAGCGCGGCAACAGCCCGGCGCTGGTGCGCTCGGTGAAGCTGGCGCGCCGCGGCGGCGCCGACGTGATCGTGCTGGCGCCATCAGGCACTCCGCTGGCCGACCTGGCCACGGTACTGATTCCGATCGACCTGGTGTTCAACACCGATCCGTACACGCCGATTTCCGCGCGCCTGGCTTACCTGGTGGTGATCGACGTGCTGGCGGTGGGACTGGCGCTGCAGCGCGGTCCCGAGTTCCGCAAAAAGATGCAGAACGCCCAGAAGGCGCTGCAGGAATTCGACATGCAGTTCGATTCGTTTATTGGTTAACAATCGGGTACCGCCCCAATTTAAGAGTTAATTCAAGCACGTCGTCCTCGCGAAAGCGGAGATCCATGCTGAGGCACCGATACCGGCACACGCAAAGCTCTACGGGCCCGAGCCCGCGCAACACCTCGGCAATCGATCAGATAAAATAGCCGTTTCGACCCTGCCACTTATCTCGACGCCATGCACACTACCCCCGCTGCCAGCACCAAACCCGACTACGCCATGCTTACCCGCCAAGTCGAGAGCGTCCTCGAAGGCGAGCGCGATCTCGTGGCCAACGCGTCGCAGTTCTCGGCCTTCGTCTACGACACCATCGCTGACCTGAACTGGGCCGGCTTCTACCTGACCCGTCCCAACAAAAAAGGCGACGGCCAGGAACTGCTGGTCGGCCCGTTTCAGGGCAAGGTCGCGTGCGCGCGCATCCCGTTTGGCCGTGGCGTCTGCGGCGCGGCCGCGGCCGAACGCCGCACGATGCTGGTGCCGGATGTGCATGCGTTCCCTGGCCACATCGCCTGCGACTCCGCATCGAACGCCGAGATCGTGATCCCGCTGATCAAGGACGGCGCAGTGGTCGGCGTGTTCGACATCGACAGTCCGACGCTGAACCGCTTCAGCGAAGAAGATCGCGATGGCCTGGAGGCGCTGGTCGCGGCATTCCTGAACGCCACCGATTTCAGTTAGTCGCTATTTGGGTGCTCTCAGCCAACTGCTGCCTGGCGCCTGGTCTGGCCAACGCCATTGGCATTCGGCAGAGGATGAATTCGTGTACCTCATTTCTGGTGAACTCGTGCTGGTCACCGACGCCGGTGAGCAAGTGATGCGCGCCGGCGATTGCGCTGCATTCCCCGCGAACGCACCGAATGGCCATCAGTTAGTCAACAGGAGCGACACGGTGGCAGTCTGCCGGGAGATCGGCTCGCGCGACGCCGGCGATCGCGTCGTGTATCCCGACATCGACCTGGTGTTCGAGCCGAAAATCGATGGCTACGCGCACAAGGACGGCACCCCTTACCCGCCGAAATAACGGCACCCCGGCCATCAAGGCGGACATGATCGAAAACGTTGGCGGCACTGAAATCAAAGCGAAGCAACGCGGTCAGTGTCGACAGTTCGTTCCATACCGAAGCATCCAGGGCAGGTCAGCCACTATATTGAACGTCACTTCCACACAGGAGACGAAAGTGACGATTACCTGCTTCATTCAATATGAGATCAATCCCTTCGAGCGCGATGCGTTCAAACAGTATGCGGAAAACTGGGGGCGGATCATTCCACGCTGTGGTGGCCACCTGGTCGGATACTTCTTGCCGTACGAGGGCACCAATAATGTCGCCTGGGGCTTGATCTCCTTTGCATCGTTGGCCGAGTATGAAGCGTATCGCGCGCGACTGAAAGCCGATGGCGAGGCGCGCGAGAACTTTGCCTTCGCCCAGGCCAATCGGTTCATCTTGCGCGAGAAGCGTACATTTCTCGAAGCGGTCGACGGGACGTATGGCGCTGTGGCGCTTTTCGCTGGCCGCGCATCATGAACGCCGCTCCACCGCCGCCGCTTCGCCGCGATGCCATCCATCTCGCCGAAGCCGGTCAGCCCACACTCGCATTGCAGGTACAGCGCCCGCACGGCACGACGGCTGTCGGCGACGTCGTCTACGTGCATGGTTCGACATTCGGCGCCGACCTTTCGGTCTTCTGTCGCATCGATGGCCGTTCCTGGGCCGATGAAATGAGCGCCGCCGGCCTGGCCGTTTGGGGCTTCGACTTCGCCGGCTACGGCGCTTCGGACCGCTACGCGAAAGACAGCGATCGGCCGGTCGGCCGCATGGACGAAGTCATCAGACAATTGCAGCGCGTGGTGGCGGCGGTACGCACGCGCAGCGGCGGCGGACCAGTCATCCTCGTCTCGCATTCTTG
Organism: Pseudomonadota bacterium; assembly: GCA_046728335.1. GTDB lineage: Bacteria > Pseudomonadota > Gammaproteobacteria > Burkholderiales > Burkholderiaceae_D > JAFCUW01. The sequence goes on from JBKPEJ010000033.1 coordinate 19,225, forward strand.
GGGGGCCTCGGTGGCCGCGCGCTACTCTGGCACCTGCCCGCACGATGTCAAGGCGCTGGTGCTGTTCGCGCCGATTGTTGCGCGATGCGCCGCCACGCGCACGCCGGCCAGCTACATCCCAGCGGCAGCCGCCTGCGCGCCGACGCACTATCCGCTGTCCCTGTGGGCGCAGTATCGTCGCTTCGTCGAAGATGTCCCGCGCGGCCAACCCCAGGCGCTAGGCGAGGCGCAGTTCCAGGCGTGGGGCGAGGCGTTTCTCAGCACCGATCCAAGCGCAGGCAGTCGTACGCCGCCATCCGTGATGACGCCCGGCGGCCCGCAGGCCGACGTGCTGGCGCTGTGGTCCGGGCAGGACCTGTACAACCCCTCGCTCATCATTGCGCCGACGCTGCTGGTGCGCGGCGAGTGGGATTCGGTGTGCGCTGACGCCGACGCACACTGCCTGCTGCGCGCCTTGGGCAGCAAGGACAAGACCGACGCCAGAATCGAGCGCGCCACGCATTTGATGCATCTGGAGTCGCAGCGCGGGCTACTTTACAATGCGGTCAACACCTTTTTGCAAAGGATCACCAAATGATCGCCGTGATATTCGAAGTAGAGCCCAGCCCGGACGGTCACGCGAGGTATCTCGAAAACGCCGCGGCGCTGCGGCCGCTGCTCGAGAACATCGACGGCTTCATCTCGGTCGAACGTTTCCAGAGCCTGAGTTCCGCTGGCAAACTGCTGTCCCTGTCGTTCTGGCGCGATGAAGCGGCGGTGCGCGCCTGGCGCGAGCATGCCGAGCATCGCGCGACGCAAGCCGAAGGCCGCGCGGGGGTGTTCGACAACTACAGGCTGCGGGTCGCAACCGTGCTGCGCGACTACGGTTTGTTCGAGCGCAGCGAGGCGCCGCCATTCCATCCACCGATCGCTCTTCCGGGCACCACTTGCCCGATCTCGCCGGCGACGGGTGCTGCGTGAGCATGGTCGTGCAGCCACGCTTCGCGCGCGTCGCCGCAGCCATCGGCGATCCGACGCGGGCACTTATGCTTTCGCGCTTGCTCGACGGCCGCTACTACACCGCCACCGACCTCGCCGAACATGCAGGCATCGCCGCATCCACCGCCTCGCAGCACCTGAAGCTGCTGGTCGATGAACGCCTCGCGCGGGTGCGCGCGCAAGGACGCCACCGCTATTTCATGTTAGCGGATGCCAATGTGGCGCATGCATTGGAGGCGCTGCTGCGGGTCGCCGATGGGGCGTTGCCGGAGACCACGCGCTGGCAGGCGCCGGCCATGCGCGGCCTGCGCCACGCGCGCAGCTGCTACGGCCATCTGGCGGGAGAGCTGGGTGTCGGGCTGTGCCGCTCCATGCTGCACCGGGGCTGGGTGTGCGCGGCCGAGGGCGACGGCAACGATTACCCGTTGACGCCATTCGGCATCGTCGCATTGCAGCAGCTTGGCGTGCCGCTCAAGGACGACGCGAACATGCCAGACAAACGATTGCTGTACGGTTGCGTCGATTGGTCGGAGCGACGCGACCACTTCGCGGGACCGCTGGCGGCCGCGATGCTCGATACGTTCATCCAGAAAGACTGGCTGCGACGGTGCGCGGACTCGCGAGCGCTGATCGTCACCAGCGCCGGAAAAACCAGCTTGATTACCGCGCTGATCGGCACCCAGACCTAAGGCCAGGCTGCGAATATCTTGCCGAGCGTGCTAGTCTACTTCTGGGGGTGGGTCGAACGCCCTGTGCCAGGGTTTCGCCGATAGTGTCGATTTCGTGTCCGAATGTCCGCACTGACCGCGGGGCGCTGAACCGCTTCAATGAAGAAGACCAGCAGGGTTTGGAAGGTCTCGTTGCCGCATTCCTCACCGCGACTGATTTCAGCTGCTCGAACACGCGGAAGAAACGAAAACTGTTTTCATGAGATTCAATATCTACGGCCGGTTTCAACTTGACGTACGACGTGAAAACGATTCGTGGGAGGTCTATCGCCTCGAACCTGGGAAGCGTGCCAAAGTGACCGATTTCGTCATTCCGTCGACTTTGGCAGCCGAAGAAGTCGGGACATACCTCGATGATATTTTTCATGAGCTTTCAGGGCCCGGCCAGCGAATTCGATTGCTGTCATGATTTCCATGCCGTCCGCGCGACATACATAGCCCCGCATCGGGATTCAACTCTCTGGAACCAGTGATACCTGCTTGACAAATGTGCAAGATATCGATTGAATATCTACACATTCGAACAAGGAGGTCTCATGTCGCTGTCGTCCCTTACCCGCCGCACGTTCCTTGCATCCGCTTTCGCCATCGCCGCTGCCGCGCTGGTTCCTGCCTTCGCCGCCGATTTCAGCTCCGACCGCATCAGCGTCAAGGCAGAGGGCCAGGGCAGCGATGTAATCCTCATCCCCGGCCTGAACTCTTCGCCGCGCGTCTGGCGCGAAATGATTCAGGCGGTGCCGGGCCACCGCTACCACCTGGTGCAGATATCCGGGTTCGCCGGACAAGCTCGTGGCGCCAATACCGAAGGCGCCGTCGCCGCACCGGTGGCCGAGGAAATCGCGCGCTACATCGCCGCCAGCGGACTGCAGAAACCGTCCGTGATCGGCCATTCGATGGGCGGCACGATCGGCATGATGCTCGCGGCGCGCCATCCCGATGCGGTCTCCCGGCTGATGGTGGTCGACATGGTTCCCTTCCTCGGCGTGCTGTTCGGGCCACCTGGCACAACGGCGGAAAGCGTCAAGCCGATGGCCGACAACATGTTGATGCAGATGCGCGCTGCGGAACCGGCGGCCCGCAAAGCGCGCGCGACAGCTATGCTCGACAGCATGATCGATACCGTGTCGATGCGTCCAGGCGCAGTCGATGACTCACTCGCGAGCGACCCGGACGTTTCCGCACGCGCCTACCACGAGCTGGTCGTCACGGACCTCACGCCGGAGCTGGGCAAGATCAGTGTGCCGACGACGGTGCTGTACGTCGTCCCGAAAGCTCCTGGCCTGACCGATGCAAAAATGGACGCCCGCTACGAGGCCGCATATGCGCCACTGAAAGGCGTGACGCTCAAGCGCATCCCCGCCAGTGCTCACTTCATCATGTGGGACCAGTCGGCGCAATTCCAGGCCGAAGTCAGGCAATTCCTCGGCCCGGTCCAGCCTTAATAAACTACCCGCCGGTCAGGTCTGGCTGCCTGGCGCGGCGCAGGAAGTCGATCATCTCGTCGGTCATCCCGCGCCCCATCTGCAACAGCGGTTCGGATTCGACCGCACGGCGGAAGCGGGCGACAGTTGCCGGATCCGTGCCGACCATATCCTGGAACAGGTCGAACCACTGACGGCCCAGTTCCCGCGCCTGCGGGGACTCCGGCGCCGGATCCGCACACATCTGCTCCCGGACCCGCTCGATCAGCGAAGGCCATTCGTACGCGCGGGTTTCCTGGTGCCGGCGCATGTGGCCGATTTCCTCGGGCGACAAGTAGTTCGCGTAGATGTCGAATTTGACTTCGGCGATGGCGCGCATGATGTAGCCCTTCAGGTGCGGCGAAATTCCCGTCTCGCGTTGAACCGACGGCTCGTTCGCGTGCATCGAATCGAGTTGAGACAGCAATGCCTGGTTGCCTCCCGTGTCCCGCTCCAACAGCGCCATCCAGTGCCGGGCAAGCTGCTTGGCCGCGTCGTCGCGCGCAGGCACGCCCGACGCCATCATCTCGCTCACCTGCGCGACCAGCTGCTTCCATTCGGCCTGTGCATCCTTGTTCCGGTAAAGCGGCAGTTCCTGCAGTTCTGCTTTGGAAAAATATTTGTCGTACATGGTCATCTGCTCCAGAGTGGTTAGCCAGGTGGCCAGTTCCGGACTCTCACCGTGCGATAGCTGCGCATGCACCATCAGCAGCGTGTCGCGCATGCGCGCCGTTTCGGCAATTTGCAGATCCAGTGCGGCGATCTGGCGCGCGACGATCGATATCGGGGAGGCCCCAGGACTGTCCAGGTAAGCTCCGATGTCCGCCAGCGCCATGCCGAACTTGCGCAGCGCCTGGATCCGATGCAGGCGAGCTAGGTCATCGCGGTCATACAGGCGATAGCCGGCATCCGAGCGCGCCGAAGGGGTGAGCAAACCGATGCTGTCGTAATGATGGAGCGCGCGCACAGTCAGTCCGGCACGCGCCGCCAGTTCACCCACTTTCAACATTGTTCATCTCCCTCTTCATGCGTGACGCCAGCATCAGGCCTGACGCCACGTGAGGGTCAAGCATCTTTCGCAGATTAATGTTGCGGATACGATAGCATGCGGTAACGCTGGGGTCAGGTCCGACATTCGGACCTGACCCCAGTACTTTGCTTTCGCCGGTGCGAAAAAAAACCCGCCGAAGCGGGCTTTCCAGATCTACGTCAATGCTTAGAACTTCAACGACAGGCTGCCGCCGATGTTGCTGGTGTCGCTGGTCGGCTTTTGCACTTCCAGGCGAGCAGTGATTTGCGGCGTGAAGTTGTAGCCGACGCCGACGCCGTACAGCACGCCCGAGGTCGAATCGGTGGCGCTCGAGTTCATGAAGCTGGCCTTCGCTTCAATGTGGTTGTAGCCGAGGCGGCCATAGACGTTGAAGTTGCTTTGCAGCGGCAGGATGCCGATCACGGACGCATGGGTCTGGTTCAGCGTGACGTTGTCGAAATCGGCCAGACGGCGATAGCCGCCTTCCACCGCGAAGCTCTCGTTGAACTGGTAGCCGACGAAGCCGCCGAAGCTGCTCTGGCGGTCGGAAATGCCGTCGATCTTGGTGCTGCCGACATCGACACCGGCGTAGACCGATGGGCGAACCGGCGCGACCTGAGCGAATGACGACGACGCCACGATGGCGAGAGCCGCGGCAATAGCGATTTTTTTGAACATGATGTAAGCCTTTGAAAAATATGAAGAAATGGCGGGCCAGATGCTGAGCATCCGACGGCGAAAACGAATTATCACACGCATAATTCGCATGGAAATCTTCGTTTGTTGCAAGTTGTAAGTAACGAGGAAAATGCGGCGGCGCCCAGAGTGGCGCGGTCGTGCAGAGTGTCGGATATTGGCAACGCACGCGTCGCGCGCGCGCTGCCTGGTGACGCATTACATGCTGGCCGCCTTCGCCGCCTTGGCCGCCTTTGCCGCCTCGGTGGTGCCGCCGCTCGACGAGTGGTCATTCGCCTCGCCCGTGACCGGCGCCTTCACCTTGGCTTTTTTCATCTTGGTCTTCATGATCTTTGCCTTCGGCGCCGGCTGCTCGACCGCATTGGCCGAAGTATGATCGTTCGCCTCGCCCACCTGCGGCGGCACCACGCCCGGATTGACGTTATTCGTTGCCCGATTGGACTTGCCGGCCGGCTGCGTCACCGCGCCTGCCGACGTGTGATCATTCGCCTCGCCGGTCACCGGCGGTTTGGCCGTTTGCGCCTGGGCCGTGACCGCGCCGCACAGTGCTACCGCTGCCGATACACCGAGCAGTCCTTTGATGAGCTTACTTTTAAGCATGTCGGTCTCCTGAGGGTGATGAAGAAAGATTGCCGATTGAACCAATCGACCTCATCTGGAGTGTATCGTTGACAACTCGAAACTAGCGCGCGTTTGCAGCGCGGAAATTAATCGCGCGGTTTTGCCAGCTTTTCGGATTCACGCGGGACACTTCCGGCGTTGCAGCCGCGTTCCGCTTGGTACAATACGGCCTCGACTTTCCAACCCCTGACCGCCATGAATCAACTCGAACAGCTCAAGCAATTCACTACCGTGGTCGCCGACACCGGCGATTTCCAGTCGATCAAGGCGTACACGCCGCGCGATGCCACCACCAATCCTTCGCTGATCCTGAAGGCGGTTCAGAAACCGGAATACCGTCCGCTGCTGGAACAAGTCGTGCGCGACTTCCCGAACCTGTCTACGGGCGACGTCATCGACCGCCTGCTGATCGCGTTCGGCGTCGAAATCCTGAAAATCATTCCGGGCCGCGTCTCCACCGAGATCGATGCGCGCCTGTCGTTCGACACCGAAGCGAACGTGGCCAAGGGCCGCGAACTGATCGCGCTGTACGAAGCGGCCGGCATCGGCCGCGAGCGCGTGCTGATCAAGATCGCCTCGACCTGGGAAGGCATCCGCGCCTCCGAGATCCTGGAACGCGAGGGCATCCGCACCAACATGACCTTGCTGTTCGCGCTGCCGCAGGCGATCGCCTGCGCCGAAGCGGGCTCGCAGCTGATCTCGCCGTTCGTCGGCCGGATCTACGACTGGTACAAGAAATCGACCGGCCTCGAGTACACCGGCGCCGACGATCCGGGCGTCCAGTCGGTCAAGCGCATCTATAACTACTACCGCAAGTTCGGCTACAAGACCGAGGTAATGGGCGCGAGCTTCCGCAACACGTCGCAGATCCTGGAACTGGCCGGCTGCGACCTGCTGACCATTTCACCGGACCTGCTGCAGATGATGGCCGACACCGAGGCGACGGTCGAACGCAAGCTCGGCGGGACCGCGGCCGGCGCGACCATCGAGAAAGTGTCGATCGACGAAAAGACGTTCCGCTTCATGATGAACGAAGATGCGATGGCGACCGAGAAACTGGCCGAAGGCATCCGCGCGTTCTGCGCCGATTCCGGCAAGCTGAAGCAGATCATTACCGGCATGCGCTAAGCCGCGGCGACAAAAACGGGGTCAGGTCCGCCGGACCTGACCCCAGCCGTTGGTCCGCGGCGCGTGCATATTATTTGGCAGTCGCCACGCGCAGCGATTCCAGGTGGGTATCGACAATCTGCGCGCCCAGCTTCATCAGGTCGAAGCCCTGCGGATCCAGCAGCCACGCGCGGATCAGGCCGTCGAGGATCGCCCATAATCCCAGCGACACCGCGTACGGGTCCACCCCCGCATTGACCTGGCCGATGGCAATCGCGTCGCGGATGCGGTTTTCCGTGCGCGCCATCCACAGCTCCTGGTTCTGCTTGCGCCGCTCGCGCACCGCGCTCATCTCGTCGAGATACTCCATCTTCATGGTGGCGATCTCGAACACGCGGCGCGCCTTCGGATCCTCCACCGTCACCCGGAACACGCACAGCATGTACTCGCGCAGGGTGTCGAGCGGGTCGGCCGGATTGGCCTGGTTAAACAACTGCATGGCGGCCTCGAGCGGCATCTTCACGCGCTCCATCATCGCGTTGAACATTGCCCCTTTGTCCAGGAAATGCCAATAGATGGCGCCGCGCGTCACGCCCGCAGCCGTTGCGATATGCTGCAACGTTGTGCCGGATACACCTTGCTTCACGAACAATTGCTCCGCCGCATCCAGAATGCTGTCGCGGGTCGCCAGCGCATCTTCCTTGGTCCTGCGTGCCATGGTTTCCTTCCGTTTCTGGGGCCGTCAAACATTAAACATACACTCGTGATAGTATATCCGCAAACTTGACAATAGCCAGCGGTGAAGTGGTCTGTGCGACCGGTTTTCCCGCGTATCGAAAGGATGCACCCGTAATGCGCTCTGCCCACTCCTCCACTTTGTCCATGACGCGGATTGCCGTGTGCACCCTCGCCGCCCTCGCCTTACTGACCGCCTGCGGCAACAAAGATGCCGCCCAGGCCGGCGGCCCCGGCGGCAACCGTCCACCACCGGAAGTCGGCGTCATCGTCACCAAGTTCGAACCGGTTGCCCTGCAGACCGAACTGCCGGGCCGGGTCGAGCCGGTGCGCGTGGCGCAGGTGCGCGCGCGGGTCAACGGCGTGGTGCTCAAGCGCATGTTCGAGGAAGGCAGCGAGGTCAAAGCCGGCCAGGTGCTGTTCCAGATCGATCCGGCGCCTTACCAGGCCGCGCTCAACAGCGCCCGCGCCAACCTCGGCAAGGCTGAAGCAAACCTGGGCCAGGCCGCCGCGCAAGCCGCGCGCTACAAGCCGCTGGTCGAGGCGAACGCGGTCAGCAAGCAGGAATACATCAACGTGGTAGCCGCCCAGAAGCAGGCCGAAGCCGACGTCGCCGCGCAAAAGGCGGCCCTGCAGATTGCCCAGATCAACAGCGGCTACGCCAACGTGCAGGCGCCGATCGCCGGGCGCATCGGCCGCGCGCTGGTCACCGAAGGCGCCCTGGTCAGCGCGACCGAAGCGACCCAGCTGGCGCTGATCCAGCAAACCAGCACTGTCTACCTGAACATCACCCAGTCGGCCGCCGACCTGCAGCGCCTGCGCAAGATGGCAACCAGCAAATCGCGCGGCGCCGACAGCGCGGTGCCGGTTTCGGTGGTGCTCGACGACGGCACTGAACTGGCGCGCAAGGGCAAACTGCTGTTTTCCGACGTGACCGTCGATCCGACTTCGGGCCAGGTCGCCTTGCGCGCCGAAGTGCCGAACCCGGACAGCCAGTTGTTGCCCGGCCAGTACGTGCGCGTGCGCCTGTCGCAGGCGGAACTGCCGGCCGCCATTCTCGTTCCGCAGCAGGCGGTCACCCGCGGCACCAACGGCGACACCGTGGTCGTGGTCGGCGCCGACGGCAAGCCGGCGCCGCGCCCGATCCGGATCGGTTCGCAGCAAGGCAGCAGCTGGGTTGTGCTCGACGGCCTGAAACCTGGCGAGCAGGTGGTGGTCGACGGCTTCCAGAAAATGATGGTGCCGGGCGCCCCGGTCAAACCGGTGCCATGGACAGCGAACGCGGCTCCGGCCGCCGCCACCGCCGCCGCTTCCGCGCCGGCCGCCACTAAATAATCACAGGATTCCTTCATGGCTCGCTTCTTTATTGATCGCCCCATCTTTGCCTGGGTGATCGCACTGTTCATCATGGTGATGGGCGGCGTCGCAATCAAACAATTGCCGATCGCGCAGTACCCTACCGTCGCACCACCGTCCATCGTGGTGACCGCCGCCTATCCGGGCGCTTCCGCCCAAACGCTGGAAGACAGCGTCATCAGCGTGATCGAGCGCGAGATGAACGGCTCGCCCGGCCTGATCTACATGGAGTCGATCAGCCAGGCCAACGGCACCGGCACCATCACGCTCAGCTTCGAAACCGGCACCGATCCCGACATGGCCCAGGTCGACGTGCAGAACCGCCTCGGGCGCGCCACCCCGCGCCTGCCGCAGGCGGTGGTCCAGCAGGGCGTGCGGGTCGACAAGGCGCGCTCGAACTTCCTGATGTTCACGATCCTGTCGTCGGACGATCCGAAATGGAATCCGATCGCGCTGGGCGACTTCGCCTCGCGCACCGTGCTGCCGGAAATCCAGCGCATCAAGGGCGTCGGCCAGGCCCAGCTGTTCGGCACCGAAAAAGCCATGCGCATCTGGATCGACCCGGCCAAGCTGGTCGGCTTCAACCTGTCGGCCAACGACGTCAACAATGCGATCCGTTCGCAGAACGCGCAAGTGTCGTCCGGCACCATCGGCGACCTGCCCCTGGTGCCCGGCCAGACCATCACCGCCACCGTGGTGGTGACCGGCCAGCTCAGCACCGTCGAGCAATTCGGCAACATCGTGCTGCGCGCCAATCCGGATGGCTCGGCCGTGCGGCTGCGCGACGTCGCCCGCATCGAGATCGGCGGCCAGAACTATTCGACCTCGGCGCGCCTGAACGGCAAGCCGTCGACCGGTATCGGCATCCAGCTGTCGCCTTCCGGCAATGCGCTGGAAACGGCGCAGCTGGTGCGCAAGCGCATGGAAGAACTGTCGCGCTACTTCCCACCCGGCATGAAGTGGGCGATCCCGTTCGACAGCTCGAAATTCATCGACATCTCGATCAAGCAAGTGGTCGAAACGCTCATCGAAGCGGTGATCCTGGTGTTCCTGGTGATGTACTTGTTCCTGCAGAACTTCCGCTACACCATCATCCCGACCATCGTGGTGCCGGTCGCCTTGCTCGGCTCGCTGGCCACCCTGCTCGCGCTGGGCTTCTCGATCAACGTGCTGACCATGTTCGGCATGGTGCTGGTGATCGGTATCGTGGTCGATGACGCCATCGTGGTGGTCGAAAACGTCGAGCGCATCATGAGCGAGGAAGGCTTGCCGCCGCTGGAAGCGACGCGCAAGGCGATGGGCCAGATTTCGGGCGCCATCATCGGCGTGACCGTGGTGCTGATGTCGGTGTTCGTGCCGCTGGCCTTCTTCGCCGGCGCGGTCGGCAACATCTACCGCCAGTTCTCGGCGGTGATGGTGTCGTCGATCTTCTTCTCGGCCTTCATGGCCTTGTCGCTGACGCCGGCGCTGTGCGCCAACCTGCTCAAACCCGTGCAGGCCGGACACGCCCATGCCAAGACGGGTTTCTTCGGCTGGTTCAACCGCGGCTTCACCCGCACCGCCAAAGGCTATGAAGGCGTCGTTGCCAAGAGCTTGCGCCACACCGGCCGCGCGCTCGCCGTGTTCGTGCTGGTGATCGGCATCGTGGCGCTGCTGTTCGTGCGCATGCCGTCGTCGTTCCTGCCGAACGAAGACCAGGGCTACATCATCGCCAACATCCAGCTGCCGGCCGGCGCCACGCTGGCGCGCACGAGTACCGTGCTGGCCGACGCCGAAGCGTTCATCCTCAAGCAGCCGGAAGTGGACAGCATGGTCGGGGTGGTCGGCTTCAACTTCTCCGGCCAGGGCCAGAACGTGGCGCTCGGTTTCATTCCGCTGAAGGACTGGAAAGAGCGCGGCGCCGGCCATGGCGCCCAGGATGTGGCCAACCGCATCACCGGCGCCTTGTCGAAGCAGCGCGATTCGTTCGTGTTCGCAATCAGCCCGCCGCCGATTCCGGAACTCGGACGCGGCACCGGCTTCTCGTTCCGCCTGCAGGACCGCGGCGACAACGGCCGCGCCGCCCTGCTCGCCGCGCGCGACCAGCTGCTCGGCCTCGCCAGCAAGAGCCCGATCCTGGCCGGCGTGCGTCCGGAAGGCCTGGAAGACGCGCCGCAGGTGCAGCTCGACATTGACCGCGACAAGGCCAACGCGCTCGGCGTGACCTTCGATGCGATCAACACGGCGATTTCGACTTCCCTCGGCTCGTCCTATATCAACGACTTCCCGAACGCCGGCCGCCTGCAGCGCGTGGTGGTGCAAGCCGATGCGCCGTCGCGCATGCAGCCCGAGGACCTGCTCAAGCTGAACGCGCTCAACGCCAAGGGCCAGCCGGTGCCGCTGTCGGCTTTCGCCAGCACCCGCTGGATCACCGGTCCGATGCAGACCGTGCGCTACAACGGCTACTCGACCATGCGCCTGTCGGGCGACGCGGCGCCAGGCCACAGCACCGGCCAGGCGCTGGACGAAATGGAACGCCTGGCGGCCCAGCTGCCGGCCGGCTTCGCGTTCGAATGGACCGGCCAGTCGCGCGAGGAAAAGCTGTCCGGCTCGACCGTGTTCGTGCTGCTCGGCTTCGCCATGCTGGCCGTATTCCTGGCGCTGGCGGCGCTGTATGAAAGCTGGTCGATCCCGGTCTCGGTGCTGCTGGTGGTGCCGTTCGGCGTGCTCGGCGCGCTGGTGGCGGCGAACATGCGCGGCTTCCCCAATGACGTGTACTTCAAGGTCGGCCTGATCACCATCATCGGCCTGGGCGCCAAGAACGCGGTGCTGATCATCGAATTCGCCAAGGACCTCCAGGCCCAGGGCGAGACGCTGGTCAACGCGGCGATCCGCGCCTGCCACCTGCGCTTCCGTCCGATCCTGATGACATCGATGGCCTTCATCCTTGGCGTACTGCCGCTGGTGGTCGCCGGCGGCGCCGGCTCGGCCAGCCAGCGCGCCATCGGTACAGGCGTGATGGGCGGAATGCTGAGCGCCACCGCGCTCGGCGTGTTCTTCGTGCCGGTGTTCTTCGTGGTGGTGCGTACCATTTTCAAAGGCAGCGAGCGCCAGCGCAAGAAATACGCGCATGAAGAAAGCGCCGCTCCAGCAGTCGAGGAAAAAATATGAACAAACGCTTCACCTGGTCCGTGACCCCGCTGGCGCTCGCGCTGGCCCTCTCCGGTTGCATGTCGCTGGCGCCGAAATATGAACGCCCCGCGGCGCCGGTCGCCGCAAGCTTTCCGGACGCCGCGTCCGGCAGTGCCGCGAACGAAGCGGCCGCGCAGATCGAATGGCAGCGCTTCTTTGCCGATGCGCGCCTCAAGCAGCTGATCGGACTCTCGCTGGCCAACAACCGCGACCTGCGGGTGGCGATCCTGAACATCGAGCAGGCGCGCGCGCAGTACCAGATCCGGCGCGCCGATACGCTGCCGACCGTGAGCGCGGCCGTCACCGGCAACCGCGTGCCCGGTTCGAACGACAGCATCACCAGCACTTATTCGGCAGGCTTCGGCGTCAGCGCGTTCGAACTCGACCTGTTCGGCCGGGTGCGCAACCTGTCCGAGGCGGCGCTGGCGCAATTCCTGGCCACCGAGGAAGCGCGCAAGAGCGCCCAGCTCAGCCTGATCGCCTCGGTCGCCAATGCCTACCTGGCGGTTCTGGCCGACGACGAGCAGCTCGACATCACCCGCCAGACGCTGGCCGGGCGCGAAGAGACGCTCAAGCTGATCCAGCTGAAATACGATAACGGCGCGGTGTCGAACCTCGATCTGCAGCAGGCCCTGTCGCAGACCGAGTCCGCCCGCGCCGTGCTGCTGCAGCAGCAGCGCCTGCGCGCGCAGGATATCAACCTGCTGGTGCTGCTGGTCGGCCAGCCGCTGCCCGATTCGCTCGCGCCGGGCCAGACGCTGGAACAGACTGTGCTCTCCGAGTTGCCGGCCGGGCTGCCGTCCGACCTGCTGGCGGTGCGTCCCGACATCCGCGCCGCCGAGCAGCAGCTGATCGGCGCCAACGCGAACATCGGCGCCGCCCGCGCCAATTTCTTCCCGCGCATTTCGCTGACCGGCAGCGTCGGCACCGCCAGCTCGGAACTGAGCGGCTTATTCAAAAGCGGCTCGTTCGGCTGGACTTTCGCGCCGCAGGCGGTGCTGCCGATCTTCGACTATGGCCGCAACAGCGCCAACCTTGGCAGCGCCAAGGCCGGGCGCGACATCGCGGTCGCGCAGTACGAGAAGAGCATCCAGGTCGCCTTCCGCGAGGTGTCCGATGCGCTGGCCGGCCAGGCCACGTATGCCGAACAGCTGCGCGTGCAGCGCGCCGTCACGGCCGCCGAAACCGAGCGCTTCAAACTGGCCGACCTGCGCTACCGTTCCGGCGCGGCTTCCTACCTCGACCTGCTCGACGCGCAGCGTTCGCTGTTCTTCGCCCAGCAGGCCACGGTGCAGGTTAACCAGCTGCGCCTGCAAAACCAGGTCACCCTGTACCGGGTGCTGGGCGGCGGCTGGACCGACCCGGTCCGCTGAACCGGATGCAGGCTGGGCTTTTCAGTCCAGCCTGCCGCACCCCCGGTACCGGAACAAGCCGCCCTGACGTTTCCTCAAAACAACAATTCTCGTTTCAAATCTCCCTGCCCGGTCGAATAAGCGGATAATATTTTCCTGCAAGAATTTTTTTACCTCTACCGACTGGCAAAAATAACATGTTCTCGAATTTTCGTATCAGCGTGCGCCTGGCGATCGGCTTCGCCATTGTCTTACTGTTGTCCATCGTTTCCACTTCGTACTCGCTGATCAACGCGCGCAACGCGGCCGAAGCGACCAGGCGCATGACAGAGCAGCCCTTGATCAAGGAACGCCTGGTGTCGGACTGGTATGTGTACACCTATTCGGCCATCGCGCGAACCGCGCTGATTGCCCGCAGCACCGACGAAACCTTGTCGACGACCTTTGCCAAGCCCATTGCTGATAGCGTTACCAAGGCCGCCGAACTGGTCAAGCAGGTCGAGCCCCTGCTGAGCAGCGACGAAGAGAAGGTGATGATGAAGGCGATCGTCGCCGAACGCGCCAAATACCAGGCCGCCAAGGTCGAAGTCATGAACGCCAAGAAGGCGGGCGATGCCGAAGCGAGCGCACGCATTTTCAACGACGCCTTCATGCCGGCGGCGGACAGCTATTCGTCCAAGCTGAAAGCGTTCGTCGCGCTGCAGCGCAAGTCGATCGACGATATCGCGCTTGCCCTCGATGCCGCCAGCGCGCGCGCCTTCAACCTGCTGGTCCTGCTCGGCGTGCTGGTGGTGCTGATCGGCGCTACGTTTGCCTATCTGATCTCGCGCAGCATCACCCGTCCGCTGCAGGCCGCGGTCAACGTCGCCGAAACGGTCGCCAACGGCGACCTGACCACCACCTTCGCCACTGCGCCGCACGACGAAATCGGCGACCTGATGCGCGCACTGAAAGCGATGAACGACTCGCTGTTCAAGGTCGTCTCGGAAGTCCAGACCGGCACCCGCTCGATCGCCACCGCGTCGAACGAAATCGCCGCCGGCAACCTCGACCTGTCGGCGCGCACCGAACAGCAAGCCAGCTCGCTGGAAGAGACCGCGGCATCGATGGAAGAACTCACCTCCACCGTGCGCCAGAACGCCGACAACGCCCACCAGGCCAACCAGCTCGCGCTGGCCGCTTCGGGCGTCGCGGCCAAGGGCGGCGACATCGTCGGCAAGGTGGTCGATACGATGGGTTCGATCGACGCCTCGTCGCGCAAGATCGTCGACATCATCGGCGTCATCGACGGCATCGCGTTCCAGACCAACATCCTCGCGCTGAACGCAGCGGTGGAAGCCGCGCGCGCCGGCGAACAGGGCCGCGGCTTCGCGGTGGTTGCCTCGGAAGTGCGCTCGCTCGCGCAGCGTTCGGCCAGCGCGGCGAAAGAGATCAAGGACCTGATCGGCGACTCGGTCGGCCAGGTCAACATCGGCACCAAGCTGGTTCAGGAAGCCGGAACGACGATGCGCGAAGTGGTCGACAGCGTCGCCCGGGTCAACGACATCATGTCGGAGATCACCTCGGCCAGCCAGGAACAGCGCATCGGCATCGACCAGGTGAACGAAGCGATCGCGCAGATGGACCAGGTAACGCAGCAGAACGCGGCGCTGGTGGAAGAAGCGGCGGCGGCGGCAGCCAGCCTGCGGGAGCAGGCCGATGCACTGGCCGACGTGGCCGGCGGATTCAAGCTGGAGAATGCCGCGCCGGTAGGCCGTCAGCGGTTTGCGCCCAAGGCCGAGCCGCGCTTGCGCCTCGCCTAGTCAACACCGCCAATTTCATCCATCGTCGTTCCCGCGGAGGCGGGAACCTATACCACTTGTGTACAGTGAAGTCGTAATTCTTCACTGTTCTGGCATGGTATAGATTCCCGCCAAGGGGGGCGCCGAGCCCGGGAACGACGGTAGTGTTTTAGGCGCCCAAAAACATCTGCTGCAAGTCGTTCAGGAAGCGCTGGCCAAGTTCGGTCGGCCGAATGATCTGGTGGTCGCGGTACAGCAGGCCCTTCGCTTCCGCCGCATTCAGCATCCCGTCGATCGCATTGATCCCCATCCCGGTACGCTCGCCGAACAGGTTCGGCGAGAACCCTTCGGTCAGGCGCAAGGTGTTGAGCATGAACTCGAACCCCATGTCGGCGCGCGGGATCTCATGTTCTTCCTGCACCGCGTTTCCGTTGCGGGCCGCATTGATGAACGACTCCGGCTGCTTGAAACGCGCCTGCCGCAGCACCCGGTGCGGGAACGAGATCTTCGAGTGGGCGCCCGCCCCGATCCCCAGGTAATCCCCGAACTCCCAGTAATTGAGGTTGTGCTTCGCGCGCCGTCCCGGCTGCGCGTAGGCCGACACCTCGTAGTGCTCGAATCCCGCCGCCGACGTGACCGCGGCGATCATGTCCTGCATGTCGGCGCTTTCGTCGTCGTCAGGCAGCTTCGGCGGATACTTCGCGAACACCGTGTTCGGTTCCATCGTCAGGTGGTACAGCGACAGGTGCGGCGGCTTGTACGACAGCGCGGTATCGAGGTCTCGCTGCGCCTCGGCCAATGTCTGCGTCGGCAGCGCATACATCAGGTCGAGGTTGAAATTGTCGAAGTTGGCCTGCGCGATTTCCACCGCGCGGCGCGCCTCGCCGTCATCGTGAATGCGGCCCAGCGCCTTCAGGTGATCGGCGTTGAAACTCTGGATGCCGATCGACAGGCGGTTCACGCCGCTGGCGCGGAAAGCCTTGAACTTCTCCGCCTCGAAGGTGCCCGGATTGGCCTCCATCGTGATTTCAGCGTCGATCTCGAGCGGCAGCAGGGTGCGCACGTCCGACAGCAGCCGGTCAAGGCCCCTGGCCGACATCAGGCTCGGCGTGCCGCCACCGATGAACACCGTGTAGACCTTGCGCCCCCAGATCAGCGGCAGCGATTGTTCGAGGTCGAGCCGCACCGCGTCGAGGTATTCCTGTTCCGGAAACTCTCCGCGCGCCTCGTGCGAATTGAAGTCGCAATATGGACATTTGCGCACGCACCACGGGAAATGAATGTACAGCGACAGCGGCGGCAACGCCGTCAGGTTCAACGCGCCAGGCTGCAGGTACTGCAAGGCGCCGGCGGCAGGCGAGCGCGGCTCCGTTTTCGGCGCGGCGCCGACGACTTTGATCGGTATCATTTCAGCTTCCCGACCAGCGCGCGCAAGGCCTGGCCGCGATGCGACAGCGCGTTTTTCTCGGCCGGTGTCAGCTCCGCGGCGGACTTGCCCAGCGACGGCAGCCAGAAATGAGGATCGTAGCCGAAGCCGTTCGCGCCGCGTGCGGTGGCGCTGATCTCGCCCGCCCAGACGCCGTCGGCGATCACCGGCTGCGGGTCGTCGGCGTGGCGCACGTAGACCAGCACGCAATAGTAGTAAGCCGATTTGTCGGCGTGCGCCTCGAGGTCGGCGATCACCTTCTCGTTATTGCGCGCGTCCGATTTCGGTTCGCCGGCATAGCGCGCCGACCACACGCCGGGGGCGCCGCCGAGCGCGTTGACGCACACGCCGGAATCGTCGGCCAGCGCCGGCAACCCGGTCAGGCGCGAGGCGTGGCGCGCTTTTTCGAGCGCATTTTCGACGAAGGTGGCGTACGGCTCTTCAGCCTCGGGCACGTTGAATTCGCCCTGCGGATGCAGCTCGAAGCCGAGCAGCGACAGGATTTCGCTGAATTCCTTCAGTTTGCCGGGATTGTTGGAGGCGAGGATGAGGCGTTGGGTCATGGCGGGCGCAGAACTTGGGGGAAGGCGGTATTTTACCCCTTAGCGCCAGAACGCATGCGTCACTGTTCTTGGGTGGTATGGGTTCCCGCCAAGGGGGGCGCCGAGCCCGGGAACGACGGTCTTACGGCCAATAAACTTGAAACCGTCGTCCTCGGGCTCGGCGCCCCCTCGGCGGGGACCCCATTTTCATGAGCAGTGCAGCAATCAGATGCCCAGCGCTTGTTTTTGCAATTTGATCAAATCGGCAATGCCCGCCTGCGCCAGGTCCAGCAGACGGTTCATCCCGGCCCGGTCGAACGCCGCGCCTTCCGCCGTGCCCTGCACTTCGATGAAATGCCCGGCCTCGGTCATGACCACGTTCATATCGGTATCGCAGCCCGAATCTTCGACATAATCGAGATCGAGCACCGGCACGCCCTTGTACACGCCGACCGAAATGGCCGCCACGAAGCTCTTCACCGGCACCGCCGCGATCATCCCGCGCTGCTTCAGCTGGCTGAACGCGTCATACGCCGCCACCATGGCCCCGGTGATCGACGCGGTGCGCGTGCCGCCATCGGCCTGGATCACGTCGCAGTCCAGGTGCAAGGTACGCTCGCCGAACGCCTCGAGGTCGAATGCGGCGCGCAGCGAACGGCCGATCAGGCGCTGGATTTCCTGGGTGCGGCCGGACTGCTTGCCGCGCGCGGCCTCGCGGTCCATCCGGGTGTTGGTCGAACGCGGCAGCATGCCGTATTCCGCCGTCAGCCAGCCCTGCCCCTTGCCCTTCAGGAAACCAGGGACCTTTTCTTCGATGCTGGCGGTGCAAATGACCTTGGTGTCGCCGCATTCGATCAGCACCGAACCTTCGGCATGCTTGGTGTACTGGCGAGTGAGGACGATGTTGCGCAGCTGGTCTACGGCGCGCTCGCTCGGGCGATCTACAAATGTCATGGTGATCCTAAAAGTGATGGTGTTATTTGAGTACTTGCGACGATTTCTCGATGGCGCCGCGGATCTCGGCGATCGCCTTTTCGATTTCGTCGTCGTTGAACGCGTCGATCTCGAGCGGCGCATCCGGTTCGGCCGTGCTCTGGATGGTGGTGCTGACCAGGTTCTCGGGCAGCATCTGGGTCGAGATCACGGTCGCCATGTCCTCGGTCAGGCTGGACGAGGTTTCGACCTCCGGCGTGCCTTGCCACATGATCGCCAGCGCGGTCGTGTTGTCGCTCGTTTCGCCGGCGATCATGGTCGCCATCGCGATCAGTTCGGGCACCGCGCGCACAATGGTCTGGGTCGACAGCCGGTGAGTGATCTCTTCATCGGGCAGCATTGACCACAAGCCGTCGGAGCACAGCAGCAGCACGTCGCCCGCCTGCAGGCTGGCCTGGCGCCCGACTTCGACGCGCGGCAGCGAGTTGGCGCCGATGCAGTTATACAGCTTGTTGCGGTCCGGGTGGGTGGCGCGCTCGGACGGCTGGGCCATCCCCTGCGCGATCAGGTGCTCGATGTGCGAATGGTCGCGCGTGCGGCCGAGGATCTGGCCGCGCCGCATCCAGTACAGGCGCGAGTCGCCGCAATGGGCCCAGATCGCGGTATTGTGCTGGATCAGGCAGGCCACTGCGGTCGTGCGCGGCGTCTCGGGCAGGTTGTTGGCGGCGCGGTAGCGGTGGATCTCCTCGTGCGCTTCGATGAAGGCCTCTTCGAGGAAGCGCTCGGGCAGCTTGACGTACGGCGTCGCATGCTTCTGGAACAGTGCCGACATGGTCTGCATCAGGATGGTGGCGGCCATTTCGCCGCGCAGGTGGCCGCCCATGCCGTCGGCCAGCACCAGCAGCAGCGCATCGCGCGTGAAGCTGTAGCCCATCCGGTCCTGATTGACCTTGCGGCCACCGATGTGGCTCTCCTGGTAGACTGAAAATTGCATGGCTTGCGCTCCGGGGTCAGGTTTTGTCGGCGGTTTTTTTGCGGCCCAGGCCACCGAGGCGGTCGACCAGGCTGCGCAACTGGCCGCCCAGGGTGTCCGGGACCGATTCGGGCGCCGGCGGCGGCGGCGCCGTCTGCAGCACCTTCTGCAGCGCGAACACGCTTTGCGGACGCGCCAGCGGATCCATGTCGAGGCAGGCGCGCACCATCTTCACCAGCTCTGGCGAATACGCGCCATCGAGCTTGGCGTAATACGGTTCCATCTTGTCGCCCAGCTTGCGCTGGTCGGCCGGCTGCGGCGGCTGTCCAGCCATGCAGGCGAACATCGAGGCGCCGATACTATATATGTCGGACCATGGCCCCAGCGCGGCCGCCTTCGAATACAAGTCGGGCGGCGCGAAGCCGGGCGTGTACATCGGCGTCAGCTTCGGCACGTCGGCGTTGATGGTCTGGCGCGCGGCGCCGAAATCGAGCAGGATCGGCGTGCCGTCGGTATGCAGGTAGATATTGGCCGGCTTCAGGTCCAGGTGCAACAGCTTGTTGGCATGGACTTCGCGCAGGCCGCTGCACACGCCGGTGAAAATCTGGCGGATCATCGCCTCGTTCATTTTGCTGCCCCTGGCGTTCAGGCGGGCGATATGCTCCTGCAGCGAATGGCCCGATTCGTAGGCCATCACCATATACACGGTCTCATTGGCGCGGAAAAAGTTCAGCACCCGTACCACGTTCGGATGCGAAATTTTGGCCAGCGCCCTGCCTTCCTCGAAAAAGCATTTGAGGCCGATGCGGAATACGGCAAGGTTCGGCTTTGAAATGACCGGAATCATCTCGCCGGCCGAGCGTAATGCGAGGGCGCTGGGGAGGTACTCCTTGATCGCGACCGCATTGCCGTCGGGGTCATAAGCCAGATATACAATACTGAACCCACCGGACGCAATTTTCTTTACAATGCGATATCCAGCAATTTCCAGCCCATCGGGTAATGGGGCGTTATTTTGTGCAGCCATGAAGGGTTCCTTGCTTAACACGGCGATTGTGTGGGATAAATCATTGCTTTGTAAAGAAAAGATAAAAAACCGGGGACTCCATTGAGCATTTCAAGCATGACAGGTTACGCGGTTGCGACCAGCGAAGGCGCTGCAGGCACCCTTACGATCGAGATCAAGAGCGTCAATTCACGCTTCCTTGACCTGCAGTTCCGTATCAACGATGAACTGCGGGCGCTCGAACCGGACCTGCGCGCTGCGATTATGGCCGCCATTACGCGCGGCAAAGTTGAGGCGCGTCTGAGTTTCGGCCGCAAGGTGGCCGGCGGTTCGCAAGCGCTCAACGCCTCCCTGCTGGCCGACCTGGCCCGCCTGCAAACGGAAGTGGCCAGGCATTTCGTGTCGGCGCCGGTGATGTCGGTGGCCGAACTGCTGCGCTGGCCCGGCGTGATCGAGGAAGCGCAAGTCGGCCAGGAGTCGCTGCAGACCGATGTGGCCGCCCTTACCGCAAAAACAGTCGCCGCCTTCGTCGACAGCCGCCGGCGCGAAGGCGCGGCGCTGGAAGCGATGCTGGTGTCCCGGATCGACGCGATGGACGTGATCGTCAAGCGCATCACGCCGCTGATCCCGCAAGTAATTGCCCAGTTCCAGCAGAAAGCGGTTGAGCGCATGCAGGACGCGCTGGGCCTGGCCGGCCACGGCACCCCCTCGACCCTGACCCGGCAGGAAGCGTTCGAACGGATCCGCCAGGAAGTGACTCTGTATGGCATCCGGATCGACGTGTCGGAAGAGTTGTCGCGCCTGACCGCGCACCTGACCGAAACGCGCCACATCCTGAAAAAAGGCGGCCAGGTCGGCAAGCGCCTCGACTTCATGATGCAGGAACTGAACCGCGAAGCGAACACGCTGGGCGCCAAGGCCTCGGTCAAGGAACTGGCCGACGCCTCGATGGAATTGAAGCTGCTGATCGAGCAGATGCGCGAACAGGTCCAGAACCTGGAATAAGCAAGGCTGGCGACGGCGGCAAGAGCCCGGTGCGGCGACAACCCCCGGGGTCAGGTCCGCCGGACCTGACCCCAGCCTTTGGACTGCGGCGCGTGCTGTCGTGCCACGCTTTACTGTGACATAGCGATAAACAAAGGAATCATATGAGCATCCAACCCGCCTTCGCCGGCAGCCTGTTCATCGTCGCGGCGCCGTCGGGCGCAGGCAAATCGACCCTGGTCAACGCCCTGCTGGCCCAGGAGCCCGGCATCAAGCTGTCGATCTCGACCACCACGCGCGCGCCGCGTCCGGGCGAGACGCACGGCAAGGAGTACTTCTTCACCAGCGCCGAGGATTTCGTCGCGCGCGCCGACGCCGGCGAATTCCTCGAGTGGGCCGAAGTGCACGGCAACTACTACGGCACCTCGCGCCTGATCGTCGAGCACGAGATGAAAACCGGCACCGACATCCTGCTCGAGATCGACTGGCAGGGCGCGCGCCAGGTGCGCAAACAGTTCCCGACCGCGGCCGGCATCTTCATTTTGCCGCCCTCGATCGCCGCGCTGGAAGAGCGTCTTTACAAGCGCGGCCAGGACGAACCGCACGTCATCACCAAGCGCCTGCTGGCCGCCGGCGGCGAGATCGCTCACGCTCCCGAGTTCGAGTATGCTATTATTAATGAAGAGTTCAACGTCGCCTTGTCCGAGATGAGCGCGATTGTCAAAGCGACACGTGCCCGGTTTCCCCAGCAAGCGGCGCGTAACGCCTCGCTTTTTGCCCAGTTGGGTATCCATGCGCTGCAGCCGTAATTCATTGCAGCCAGCACACACATTGTCACATCAGGAGTAATAATGGCCCGCATTACCATTGAAGATTGCTTGAAAAATATCCCGAATCGTTTTCAGCTGACCCTGGCCGCGACCTATCGCGCCCGCCAGTTGCTGCAAGGCCACACTCCAAAAGTGGACGCCAAGGACAAGCCGACCGTCGTTGCCCTGCGTGAAATCGCGGCCGGCAAGGTCGGTATCGAGATGCTGAAAAAGGTACCGATGTAATTGTGAGCTGTGCCCGGACCGTGTCAAGCCGCCATTCTGGTATCCTTTCATCACACTGCGGCTGATTGGCTTTGCGTATGAACCTGACCACACCGGATTCGACACATTCAGGCACGCCCAAGACCCGGGCCGCGCGCTCGGCGCCCAAGTCGCAAGACAACGCCGTGCCGGCCCCGGCGCCGGCCGTCGCCTCGGTCACCCAGCTGTCGGCCAAGCTGTCCGAATACCTCACCCCTTCCGAACTGAAAAAGGTCAAGGAAGCATATCGTTTTTCCGACGAGATGCATCTCGGCCAGGTGCGCAAGTCGGGCGAACCCTACATTGTCCATCCGATCGCGGTCGCCGAAATCTGCGCCGACTGGAAGCTTGACGCCCAGGCCATCATGGCCGCGCTCTTGCACGACGTGATGGAAGACCAGGACGTCAAGAAGGAAGAGCTGATCGAACGCTTCGGCGCGCCGGTCGCCACCCTCGTCGACGGCCTGTCCAAGCTCGAGAAAATCGAATTCCAGAGCCTGATCGAGGCGCAGGCGGAAAACTTCCGCAAGATGCTGCTGGCGATGGCGTCGGACGTGCGCGTGATCCTGATCAAGCTGGCCGACCGCCTGCATAACATGCGCACGCTCGAGCACATGACGCCGGCCAAGAAGCGCCGGATCGCCGCCGAGACGATGGAAGTGTATGTGCCGATCGCGCACCGGCTGGGCCTGAACAATATCTACCGCGAGCTACAGGACCTGGCGTTCTCGCACCTGTATCCGCTGCGCTACCGGACGCTGGCGAAAGCGGTCAAGGCCGCGCGGGGCAACCGGCGCGAAGTGGTCAAGAAGATCCTCGAGTCGGTCAAGAGCACGCTGGCCAACGCCGGCCTGCCGGCCGAAGTGTACGGCCGCGAAAAGACCCTGTACGGCATCTACAAGAAAATGCGCAGCAAGCACCTGTCGTTTTCGCAGGTGCTCGACGTGTACGGCTTTCGCGTGGTGGTCGACAATTTCGCCAACTGCTATGTGGCGCTGGGCACCCTGCACGGCCTGTACAAGCCGATGCCGGGCAAGTTCAAGGATTACATCGCGATCCGCAAGCTGAACGGCTACCAGTCGCTGCACACGACCCTGATCGGCCCCTACGGCACGCCGGTCGAATTCCAGATCCGCACCCAGGACATGCACCGCACCGCCGAATCGGGCGTGGCCGCGCACTGGCTGTACAAGAACGGCGAATCGAACCTGACCGACCTGCAGCAGCGCACCCACTCCTGGCTGCAGTCTCTGCTCGACATCCAGCAGCAGACCGGCGACTCGGCCGAATTCCTCGAACACGTCAAGGTCGACCTGTTCCCCGATTCGGTCTACGTGTTCACGCCGAAGTCGAAGATCATCGCGCTGCCGCGCGGCGCCACCGCGCTCGACTTCGCCTACACGATCCACACCGGCATCGGCGACCATACCGTCTCGGTCAAGGTCAACAACGAAGCGGTGCCGCTGCGCAGCGAACTGCGCAATGGCGACATCGTCGAGATCGTCACCGATCCGGCCTCGCGCCCGAGTCCGACCTGGCTGGCGTTCGTCCGCACCGGCAAGGCGCGTTCGGCGATCCGCCACCACCTGCGCACCATCAACCTGAACGAGTCGGTCGAGCTGGGCCAGGAACTGCTGGCGCAGGCCCTCACCACCTTGAACATCAATCCGGAGCTGCCGCAGCCGACCATCGAAAAGCTCCTCAACGAATCGTCGGCCAAGTCGATGGAAGAGCTGTATGCCGACATCGGCATCGGCAAGCGCATGGCCGCGCTGGTGGCGCGCCACATCTTCGGTCTGATCGACGACGACCAGGGCAACCTGCCGTCCGAGCACCACCTGATACCGTCCGAACTCGACCCGGTGACGATCTACGGCAGCGAAGGCGTGTCGGTGCAGCTGGCGCCGTGCTGCCTGCCGATCCCGGGCGACCAGATCACCGGCCAGCTGCGGCGCGACCAGGGGCTGGTCGTCCACACCAGCGACTGCATGCCGGCCAAGCGCCTGCGCATGAAAGAGCCGGACCGCTGGATCGCGGTGCAATGGGGCACCGAGCTCAATCGGCGCTTCGACTGCCGCATCCGCCTGCTGATCAACAATGAAAAAGGCATCCTCGCGCGCGTCGCGGCCGAGATCGGCGAATCCGACGCCAACATCACCTACGTCGGCATGGACGAGGATGAAGAACACGTCATGACCCAGCTGCGCTTCACGATCCAGGTCAAGGACCGGGTCCACCTGGCGCACCTGATCCGCAACCTGCGGCGCGTGGCCGGCGTCACCCGGGTCGAGCGCGAGCGGGCGTAACGCCGTACCGGATCCGTTTCCTTACAATTTGCCCCCGTTCCGTTCTTTGCAAGCGGCGTCACGTCCGCGGCCCGGAGATCACTGATAGAAAGCTCGTGTCAATTGGCGACCTCCGACCGCGACAGCATGTTGCTCCCCTCGCTCGCGCTGCTCGGCGGCCAGATCTCCGTCAACCTGGGCGCCGCGGTCGCCAAGAACCTGTTCCCCATCATCGGCGTGGAAGCGATCACAGCGTTCCGGGTCGGCTTCTCCGCGCTGCTGCTGATGGCGATTTTCCGCCCGTGGCGCTCGCCGCTGGCCAGGCGCGACGTGGTCAACCTGCTCGTCTACGGCACCGTGATGGGGATGATGAACCTGCTGATCTATCGCGCCTTCCAGCGCATCCCGATCGGCATCGCCGTCGCCATCGAGGTGACCGGGCCGCTGCTGGTCGCGCTGCTGTCCTCGCGCCGGCCGCGCAATATCGCCTCCTGCATCCTCGCCGCGTTCGGGCTCTACCTGCTGCTGCCGCTGAATGGCGGCGCCGAACGGCTCGATCCGGCCGGGGTCGCGTACGCGTTCGGCGCCGCGGCGTGCTGGGCTTTGTACATCGTGTTCGGCAAGCGCGCCTCGACCTTGAGGGGCGGCCAGGCGGTAGCCTGGGGCATGCTGGTGGCGTCGCTGTTCATCGTCCCGCTCGGGGCCGCCTACACCGATGCGTCCATGCTGACGCCGGCTATCGTGCTCACCGGCCTGGTCATCGCGGTACTGTCCTCCGCGGTGCCGTATTCGCTGGAGATCCTCGCGCTGCGCGGATTGCCGCAGGGTCTGTTCGGTATGCTCAGCAGCGCGGCGCCGGCGGTGAGCGCGCTGGCCGGCATGCTGATCCTGGACGAACGCCTCAAGCCGGTGCAGTGGCTGGCGATCGGATGCATCGTGCTGGCCTCGGCTGCGTGTGCCGCCGCGGCGCGCGATAACAAATAGAAGCGGAGGAAACGTCATCATGATCCCGGCGCATGCGATTCGAAAAATCAGCTTCCCCGCAATCTCCATCATCCTGGCCGTCGCGGCGTGCGCGGCCGTCGCAGCCGCCGACTGGACAGTCCGGCCCGACAGAATAGGCAGCATCCGGGTCGGCACGCCGTTCGCGGCGCTCAAGGTCCCGTTGAAACAACCGGTTCGAACTACCGATTTCAATACCGAAGGAAGCTGCTATTACGCCACGCCGGACCTGCCTCAGGAGTTCAATCTGATGATCGAAAACGGCGTGGTCACCGCCGTGGATGTCATGAAGCCCGGAGTCCGCACTGCCGAAGGCATCGGCGTCGGCGACCCGGTTGCGAAGGTTCGGCAGGCTTATGGCAAGCGCGTCCGGAGCACGCCCGATGCTTACGATAGCAATCAGCAGGACCTGACGATCCTGTCGAAAGACGGCAAATACGCGATCCGCTTTTACACTGCGGACGGCGAAGTCAGTGCGTTCATCGCGGGACGCATCAAGTCCGTCAACTACATGGAAGGCTGCCTGTAACCGCGTCGCTGGTACAGGCAGCGTTATCGTCCCTGCCCGGCTACCGTGCCGGTAAATGGCGATTTGCCGAGCACCATCTCGAGCATTGCGCGTGACTCCAGCGCATTGGCGCGCAGCAGCTGGGCTTGTTGCTCCCATTCGTTTGCGCGTCGGCGGTTATCGTCCGCTTCCAGCGCGGCCATGTCGAGACCGATTTGCTGCGCAGCGTATGCGAGCAAGTCGATTTCGTCGGGACGGTAGGCTTCGCGCGACGCATCGGCTTGCAGCAGAAGGAAGCCATCCACGCGCCCACGGTAAATCATCGGAAACGCAATCTGGTCATCGGACGCGTGCGCGACATCTTTGCCCAACACGGCACGCCCCTCGAAGCGCATCGCCACGACCAGCGGATCGTTCGCATCGACCAGGGCCACGGCACCGGACAAGCTGCCGTGCGCATGGCGGAATCCGCCCTGATCGTCCACTCGGTACACGGCGCAGCCAGCCTGGTCACAAAACTGATCGACCGCATCGACGAATCCGGAGAGCAAAGGGCCGACGTGGGTAATATGGACCGATTTGGCGACGCACAGGCGCAAGGCGCTTTCCTTCTTGTGCCAGGCCGAAAAGAACAAGTTCTCCACCACGTGTTCGACCCGATGGCGCACCTTATGGAAAAACAGGAACACGCCGAGCGCGATGGCGCCATCGACCATTGCGCTCTGCTGGTGGCTTTGAAAATGGATGAAGTGTTCCGCCAGTTTTTCCAGGCCGAAGAAACACATCAGCAAGATGAAGCTGACCGCCGCGTACACCAGCCCGCGATTGATCGCAAAACTAAGGTCGAGCAAGCGATGTCGCAAGGTCGCGTACAGTAATCCCAAGGGCAGCACCAGCTGCAGCGTGTAATCGACAAAGCTGGGGATAACGAATGCGAGTCCAGTGCCGCGCGCAGGGTCGAGCACCAGGATCCGCAGCGGAAAGAGGATGAAGCTGCCGGCAAAAATGAACAGCCCCCATTTCACGCGCGTACGCATGCTTCCCCGCGTGCTGACCACGCCTTCGGCGAGCGCCGCGACGGTCACCGCGTACATCAGGAAGTGATTGCTATCGGTGATCGTCTGCAAGAGGCCGACGTCGCCGGTCCCGGCGTAATATCTGGAATAATTCAGGTAGATACCCAAACCAATGCTGAACGCCGCCCACACCGGCCAGGCGCGCACCAGCGCGCGCGACACCCCCCATCGGCTTGCCGGCGCAAGGTGGATCGCCCAGTACACCAGCAACACCTCGTACCAGACCCTGGCGGTGCACTGGTTGATCACAAACAGCCAATCGAAGAAGGGACTGGCGCTGACGATCGGCACGCTCGACGACCAGCAGATCATCGCGATGCCGAGGGCGCGGACCGCCTTGTCGCCGGAGCGCCGAATAATCATCAGTGCACCGACCAGCGCGAACACGAGGTCGGTGCCGATCTGGCCGGCGTAGTCGACGAAGTACGATGGGGTAACCGGCACGGCGGCCTGCGTGCCCACGCGGCGCACCTGTCCACCATGCTCGACGAGCAGCATGACTTGCTGGCCACGGTCCATCACGCGCTCGAAATTGACAGCGGACGGCGCAAAACCGAGGGATGGGGATTCCCAAGTGACCAAATCGCCAGGCTGCAGCGATGCCAGGACGGCGGGCGCGTTCGGGGCGACCGCGTTGACCCTCAACTTGCCATGTTCGATCGTTCCGCTCAGCCCGACGAGGCCGACGTGATCCCAGTAGTCGGTCCGCAAGGATCCTGCCAGCTCGACAAGGTTGGTCAACCCCAACACTAGGGCGAGGGCCAGAAGGACTGCACGCCAGCGGGAAGCAACAGCAGTATCGTTCTGCAAGGATATGGTCATGAAAAGTTCCGTCCGAAGGTGATGGGCTCACACCTCCCAGGAAGGCGCCGTTCATAGTAGCGAATAATCAATACGTAAGCAAAAAAACAATTTCTTGATCTTCGCTTCGGGTTCTTGCGCGGCGCCCCTCCGGGTTCGCCGCCGGGCGCTAATTCATCCGCGGCCGCGGCGCCTGCGCGCGCAGATGCGCCAGCTTGGCCGAATACAGCTCCCTGCCGTCGCGGGTGGTGGCGGTGTCGAGCGCCAGCGCAATCTGTTCCTGCGCCTTGGCCGATTCGCCCAGCCGCAGCATCGCCACGCCGAGCCAGAAATGGAATTCGTCGTAGTAAGGCGCGCGCTTCACCTCGCGCGCGAACAGCGCCTTGGCCGACGGATAGTCCTGGCGCGCCATCGCCTGCATCCCCAGGTTGAAGAAATGGAATGGCGGGTTCGGTTCGAGTGCTGCCACGCGCCGCGCCAGCGCTTGCGATTCTTCCTTCCTGCCGAGCGTGGCCAGCAACGGCGCCAGGTTCTGCATGACGACGAGGTTCTCCGGATCGCGTTCGAGCGCCAGGCGGAAACTGCGCTCGGCCAGTTGCAGGTCGCCGTGGCGTTGGTAAATCACGCCCAGCGTGTTGTACGCCACGACGAACGCCGGATTTTTCGTGGCGGCCGCGCGCGCCCACCAGTAGGCGTCATCGACCCGGTTCCGCACCAGCGCTTCGATCGCGCGGTTATTCATGTACATCGCGACGATGGCATTTTCGTCGATGAGATGGGTACGGTAGCCCGACATTTCCGGTGGGGGCAGGAAATCGATTGTCAGCACCTGTTCCGCCACTTCGACGGTGCGCAGGTTCATCGATTTCGGCTTGCTGAGGCTCAGGTTGACGTGGCTGCTGGCCAGGTAGAGGCTGCCGCTGCGGCGCCAGGTTTCGTCGACCACCACGTTCTGATAATAAACCTCCAGTCCCAATTCCTTGGCGAACGCGGCGGTCATGATCACCAGCGACATGCAGTTGCCGCTGCGCGCCTGGAAGGTCTGCGCGGCGTTGCGTGTGGTCGCCGCGTCATATTCGATCTTCAGCTCGCCCTTCCGGTAAAGCGCGTCGACCAGGCCTTGCGCGGCGCCCTTGTCGCGCAGCTGGGCGCGGAACGCCGCGGAACTGAGGTGGGCATGCATCTCGGGGCTCAGGGCGAACAGGTCATCGGCACCGATGGTCTCGGAGGGCGGGGCGAAGCCGGCGTCGCTGAATAACTGGGTTGGCGGCGGAGGCGCCGGTGGCGGTGCGCTCGCACAAGCTGCAAGCAGGAGTGACATGAGCAGGGCCGCCATGGTTTTCATACTGCCTCCATCCGCTTCGGTCGCCGGCATTGCGCGGGCGTATTCCTGATCGCAGTATCGCGCCACCCGCGGCCGCTGTCAAAGCCTGCCCTGCGGTGTCAAACGACGGCTAGGGCTTGAAAATCACGTTTCAAACCTGAAAACTTCAGCACAGCTTGTGTTATCGTTCTGATCAGCAACATTTATTTTCGGCTAACCGATCCACTTCGCCATAAAGAGATTCGAAATGACTTTTGTAGACTCGATCCGTACCTGTTTTACCAAATACGCCGATTTCAAGGGATGCGCGTCGCTGTCCGAATACTGGTGGTGGTTCCTGTTCACCATCATCGCCAGTGTGGCGCTCGGCGTCATCAGCGACAAGGTTTCCTGGGCATTCTCGATCGCCACGTTCGTGCCCAGTATTGCCGTCGCCGCGCGCCGCCTGCACGACACCGACCGCAGCGGCTGGTGGCAGCTGCTGTGGCTCGTTCCGCTGGTCGGCTGGATCATCCTGATCGTGTTCCTGGTGCAGGACAGCAAGGCACCGAACCGCTTTTGCGGCGACACGGTAGAAGCGACGCTGTAAGTTGGGAACGCGCGGCGATGGCGGCAAGCGCCCGGCGCGGCGACAACCCTGGGGTCAGGTCCGCTGGACCTGACCCCAGTCTTTGGGCCGCGGCCCGTCCATGACCAGGTGGCACGTCAACGCGTGGGTTGAGCGACCCGCAGCGCGAGGATGCGGTCGAATGCGGCGCAGGCGCAGGCGGCAGGCCGGAGTCGAGGACCGCGGCGGTGGCGCCGCGCAAGGCGGCCAGCGGGTCGGTCGGTTGCAGTTCGCAGCTGTTCATGGAGTTTCAGTCCGGCTGCGGAGCGGGGTATTCCACGCTCAATAATTCGAGTTCTTCCGGGCCCAGCGGCGTCTGCAGCGTGATCAGGTCGCCCTCGCGCGCCTTGGTCATGGCGCGCGCGACCGGCGAGACCCAACTGATCTTGCCGTTCAGCGGATCGAGCTCGTCGATGCCGACGATGGTCACCGTATGCTCTTCCCCTGCCGCGTTCCGATAGCGCACCGTGGCGCCGAAAAATACCTGGTCGTTGCCGTGATGCACGGTCGGGTCGACCACGGCGGCCGCATCCATGCGCTTGGTCAGGAAGCGGATGCGCCCGTCGATCTGGCGCAGGCGGCGCTTGCCGTAGATGTAGTCGCCGTTTTCCGAACGGTCGCCGTTCGACGCAGCCCAGTGCACGATGCGCACCACCTCCGGCCGGTCGACGTCGATCAGCTGCAGCAGCTCGTCCTTGATGCGCTGGTAGCCGGCCGGCGTGATGTAGTTCTTGGCG
This sequence comes from Pseudomonadota bacterium, assembly GCA_046728335.1. Lineage (GTDB taxonomy): Bacteria > Pseudomonadota > Gammaproteobacteria > Burkholderiales > Burkholderiaceae_D > JAFCUW01. The sequence goes on from JBKPEJ010000033.1 coordinate 49,517, forward strand.
CCGGCCGGGATCGCCTGCGCAAGGGCCAGCGCTTCCTCGTCGTCCTCGTTGTCCGACTCTTTGACAAATGCTTTATTCATAAGGCTATTGTAACGGCACGCGGGCCGCCTGTCCGGCGTGTGCGCGCGGGGGGATTTCACGTATCATGGCCGCAATGAAAAGATCCCGCACATTGCGCAACCGGCTGCTCTCGCCCCTGGTCTACCTGGCGGCGCTGATCCTGATGCTGGAAGACTGGTTCTGGGATGTCGGGCTGCGCCTGATCGCGTTCATCGTGTCGTGGCCGCCGCTGAAGGCGCTCGAGAAACACATCGTCGCGCTGCCGCCTTACGCCGCGCTGTGCGCCTTCGTGCTGCCGGCGATCCTGCTGCTGCCGGTGAAGATCCTCGCCCTGTTCGCGATCGCCAGCGGCCATCCGATCTCGGGCATCACCGCCATCGTGATCGCCAAGGTGGGCGGCGCGGCAGTCGTGGCGCGGCTGTACATCCTGACCAAGCCGACCTTGCTGTCGCTGCCGTGGTTCGCGCGCTGGCACAACAAGTTCATGGACCTGAAGGATCACTGGGTCGGCCGGCTGAAGCAATCGAATGCCTATCGCCGCGTCAGCATGATGTCGGCAATGATGCGCAGCGCCGCCCGCGCCGCGCTGGAACGCCTGCGTCCACGGGGCTCGCGCCATTCCACCCGTCCGGCGCGCATGCTGCGCCGCTTCATCGCCATGTGGCGCGCGCGCCGCTGACCCTTCCCATGACTTCTACGATGCCGCCATCCGAACGCGAAACCGACTTGCTCGAGGCCTTGGAAAATTACCAGGCGCGCTTCAACGCGATCGTCAGCCATACGCCCGGCCTGGTCTACCAGTTCGCCTTAAGCGCCGAAGGCGCCATCAGCTTCCCTTACCTGAGCGACGGCTGCGCGGCGCTGCTGGGACTGGGCGCACAAGCGCTGCGGCAGGAGCCCGGCCTGTTCCTGGATCTGATCCTGCCGGAGGACCGCAAGGACTACCTCGATTCGATGCACGCGTCGGCCGCCGCGCTGTCGGCCTGGAACTGGGAAGGCAGGATCTGGATCGATGCGTGGAAGGACGTGAAGTGGATCAACCTGCGCGCCAGCCCGCATGCGCAGGGCGCCGGCGCCGTGCAGTGGGAAGGCATCATGACCAACATCACCGCCAGCAAGCTCGAACAGCAGGAAGTGACGAATTCGCGCGCCGGCCTGGCCGAACTGACCGCGCACATCGAAGAGGTCAAGGAGCAGGAGCGCACCCGCATCGCGCGCGAGATCCACGACGACCTGGGCGGCAACCTGACGGCCATCAAGATGGCGCTGGCAATGCTGTCGAAACGGCTGCCGCCGGACCAGCCGCAGCTGGCAGAAAAGGCCGCGTACGTCGATTCGCTGGTCGACCGCACGATCGAAGCGGTGCACCGCATTTCGCTCGACCTGCGTCCGTCGATGCTGGACTTCGGCATCGTCGCCGCGCTCGAATGGCAGGTCAGGGAATTCGAAAAGCAGGTTGGCGTGCGCTGCAGCTTCAGTTCGAACGAGAAGGAAATCGACCTGGGCCTGGACCAGGCCACCGCGCTGTTCCGCATTTTCCAGGAAGCGCTGACGAATATCGCCAAACATGCCGGCGCCACCCGGGTTGCCGTGGCGCTGGAGCGCCAGCGCCAGACCATCTCGCTCAAGATTAGCGATAACGGCGGCGGCATCGCCGCGGCCGACCGCATCAAGCCCGGCTCCTTCGGCCTGCGCGGCATGAGCGAGCGCGCACGCGCGCTGGGCGGCACAATGGCCTTGTCGCGCGCGCCCGGAGGTGGCACCATTGTGACCATCAAGATCAAGCTGACTCCGCCAGGACCCGAATCGCCACAATGACCGACAAAGAAAAATCCACCATCCGCGTGTTTATCGCCGATGACCATGCCATTGTGCGCGAGGGTCTGAAGCAGATCCTGGCCGAGTCGCGCGACATCATCGTCGCCGGCGAGGCTGAAAACGGGCTCGACGCGGTCAAGCTGTTTCGCAAGTCGAAGTGCCACGTGATGCTGCTCGATATCTCGATGCCCGACCGCAGCGGCATCGAAGTACTCAAGCAGGTCAAGAAGGAAAACCCGGAGATCGCCGTGCTGATGCTGTCGATGCACCGCGAGGACCAGTACGCGATCCGCTCGCTGAAAGCCGGCGCGGCCGGCTACCTGACCAAGCAGAGCGCGCCGGCAGAACTGGTGACGGCGATCCGCCAGGTCGCCGCCGGCCAGAAATACGTCAGCGCGGCGCTGGCCCAGGAACTGGCCAGCCAGCTCGGCGACGACCACGACGCGGCGCCGCACGAGGCGCTGTCCGACCGCGAATACCAGACCCTGACGATGATCGCGTCGGGCAAGACGGTCAGCGCGATCGCGCAGGAACTATCACTGTCGGTCAAGACCATCAGCGAATACCGGGCCCGCCTGCTGGTCAAGATGAGGCTCAAGAACAGCGCCGAACTGACCCACTATGCGATCAAGAACCAGCTGATCGAGTAGGCGCGCCGGCGCTGTCCGCGCGGCGCCCGCATTGGTTCAAATGCATCGATTAATTCCTGAGAGTAAGGCCTTTTATCGCCTCTATTCGAACGATGAAATTATGCAAACCGGATTATCATTACGTTATCAATTCACCAATCCGAGTCAGCCGCCCGCATCGTCATGTCCTTACCACCCGCAAAACCACCCATGCCCGCAAAGGGCGCCGCCGCGCCAGGCCAGAATCCGGCCGATATCGCACGCGAAGCATTCCGCCGCCTGGCCACGCGCCGCGTCGCGCCGACTCCGGATGCCTACCGCGACATCTACAATGAAATCGCCGGCGTCGCCAACGCTTTGCCGCCGGTCGCCGCGCCTGTCGATGCCGGGCCGGAAAACGTGCTCACCGATTTCGCCACCAAGCTCACCGACACGCCTGGCGAGCTGGCCGAATTCGGCCGCCGCTTCAACCGCGCCGTCAAGGGCCGCGACTGGGACGGCTATGCGCGCAGCCTGTCGCAACTGGTGGAAAAGCACTTTCGCAAGGCCACCCCGATCGAACTGGGCCCGCTGGCGGAAGAAGCCGAGTCGAAGCAGCTGCGCGACCTGCTCAGCCGCACCCTGGCGTTCGCGGTTGCCTCGCTGCTGGGCGGCTCGCCCGCGCTGGTGACCGAAGCCGAATCGCTGGGCGCCGCGGTCAAGCTGGCGCACACCGACGAGGCGCTGAACGAAATCGCCATGCGCCTGAAACAGCTGTGCTACCAGATCGAGATCAAGAGCGGCGACGTGGCCGAACAGCAGGAGTTGCTGCTGCGGCTGTTCAAGCTGTTGCTGGAAAACGTCAGCGAACTGCTCGACGACGACAGCTGGCTGCGCGGCCAGATCGAGGCGGTGCAGGAACTCATTTCCGGCCCGATGGACCAGCGCGCGCTGGAAGACGCCACGCGCAGCCTGAAGGACGTAATCTACAAGCAGAGCAAGCTCAAACACAGCCTGGCCGACGTCAAGGTGACCGTCAAGAACATGATGATGACCTTCATCGACCGGCTCGGTTCGGTCGCGGCCAGCACCGGCGACTTCCATGAAAAGATCGGCGGCTTCTCCGAAAAGATCAGCCAGGCCGACAATATCGCCGACCTCAACACGGTGCTCGGCGAAGTGCTGCGCGAAACCCGGCTGGTCCAGACCGAAGCGCTCAAGTCGCGCGACCGGATGATTGCGGCGCGCCAGGAAGTGCAGGACGCCGAGCAGCGCATCGTGACCCTGGAAGCCGAACTGCGCCACATGAGTGAGCTGGTGCGCGAAGACCAGCTGACCGGCAGCCTGAACCGGCGCGGGCTGGACGACGTGTTCGACCGCGAAACCGCCCGTTCCGACCGCCGCGGCACGCCGCTGTGCGTCGCCCTGCTCGACCTGGACGACTTCAAGCGGCTCAACGACACCCATGGCCACCTGGCCGGCGACAACGCGCTGAGGCACCTGGTCAAGGTCGTCAAGGACACCTTGCGGTCGATGGACGTGATCGCGCGCTTCGGCGGCGAGGAATTCCTGATCCTGCTGCCCGAGACCACGGTCGAGGCGGCGGCGCAGACGATGACGCGCCTGCAGCGCGAGCTGACCAAGCATTTCTTCCTTCACGAAAACGAGAAGCTGCTGATCACCTTTTCGGCCGGGGTCGCGCTGCGCATCCCGAATGAAGACCAGGCCTCGCTGGTTGCACGCGCCGACAAGGCGATGTACCAGGCCAAGAAAGCCGGCAAGAACCGGGTCATCGTCGCCGACTGAGCCTGTCTTGCGGATCGGCCGGATGACAAACCGCCTTCGGGCGGTTTTTTTTCGTGTGCGCCGGCCACCACGGCTGGCAAGGGGTCGGGTCGGAGATTCGGACATTTCGTTGTTTGAAATGTTCGAATGTCTGACCTGACCCCGGTGTTGCGACGCGTCCAGCAAACGCTGGGGTCAGGTCTAACAGCCGAACATTTGAAAACCCAAATGCCCGGCCGTCAGGCCTGACCCCGACGGTATTGCCGGCATCAGGTGATTCGATAATGAATTGACTATACGAAACGACAACAACTCGGCGCTGTTCCCCTGCCGCGCGATTTCCCCCTGCTGAAAAATAAAATTATTTTCACCCTAAAGATCGCGCCGGCGCGGTCGTTTAAGCGCGTCCAACTTTGGAAAAGTTAGGGTGAAAACGAAAATTTATTAGTGTTTTCTACCATCAACTTTTCACCCCTGCCTCCGTTACCAGATTCAACTGCGGTTTGATTGTCACGGAACAGCGTGGCAGACCAAGGTCACACGGCACAGTAAGCCGGCACCGAAGTAAAAATACTGGAGAATCAAAATGGCATCATTCATTAACACCAACATCGCATCGCTGAACGCACAACGCAACCTGTCCTCGTCGGCCAATGGTTTGACCACCGCGCTCCAGCGCCTGTCGTCCGGCCTGCGCATCAACAGCGCCAAGGATGATGCTGCTGGTATGGCAATTTCGTCGCGTATGTCGTCGCAGATCAATGGTTTGACCCAGGCTGCACGTAACGCCAACGACGCGATCTCGCTGTCGCAAACGGCTGAGGGCGCACTGTCCGGCATTTCGGACAACCTGCAGCGTCTGCGTACCCTGGCTGTTCAGTCGGCCAACTCGACGAACTCCGATTCCGACCGCGCCACCATCCAGACCGAAGTTTCGTCGCTGGTTGATGAAATTGGCCGCGTCGCCAACACCACCGAATTCAACGGCATCAAACTGCTCGACGGTTCGTTCACCAAGCAGGCATTCCAGGTCGGCGCCAACGCCAACCAGACCATCGGCGTAACCGTCGCTGGCGCGACCACCGACAAGCTGGGCGCTTCGCAAGCAGCTGCACTGACTGCAACCAACACCGGTACCGCACTGGTCGCCGGCGACATCACCATCAACGGCGTCGCAGTTGGCGGTTCGTCCGCTGCTTCGGACAACGCTTCGCGTTCCGGCAATGCCGGCAGCGCGATCGCCAAGGCTGCCGCCATCAATGCCGTATCGGCACAGACTGGCGTCACCGCCAAAGCGGACGTCAACGAAGTCGGCGGTTCCACCATGACCGGCGCCTCCACCAACGGCGCACTGGTAATCAACGGCGTGTCGACCGCAGCGATCCAGACCACCACCGACGCTGCTGCAAGCCGCGCCGCCGTGGTCAAGGCCATCAACGCGATCTCCGGCCAAACCGGCGTGGTAGCAACCGACAGCGGCGCCGACACCGGCGGCATCAAGCTGAGCGCAGCCGACGGCCGCAACATCAGCGTGTCGATCTCTTCCGGTGGCGACTTGACTTCGGCCACGACCGGCCTGTCTGGCCTGGCAGCAGCGGGCACCACCTACGGCAAGTACACGCTGACCTCGTCGAAGGCGATCACCGTCACCGGCAACGCCACTAACCTGGTCAACGCCGGCGTCAATGCAGGTACGTTCGCAACCCAGACCGCCTACGCTTCTTCGAGCTCCAGCGCCACCGGCTCGGCCTTTGCAGCCAGCGACTTCAAGATCAACGGCATCGCGATCGGTGCCACGCTGGCAACGAGCGACACCGCATCGTCGATCAATCAGAACCAGAGCGCGATTGCCAAGGCGGCCGCCATCAACGCAATCAGCGCCCAGACCGGTGTTAACGCAACGGCCAACGCAACCAATGTTGCCGGCGCGGCCCAGACTCTGGCCGGCACTTCGGTCACTGGCAATACGCTGTCGATCAACGGCATCGCCACCGCATCGATCACCGCCGGCGGTGTCGACGCAGCAGCCGACCGCGCTACCGTGGTCAACGCGATCAACGCCATTTCGGGTCAAACCGGCGTGCGCGCGATCGACGGCGGCACTTCGGCTACCGGCATCTCGCTGGTTGCTGCTGATGGCCGCAACGTCAAAGTATCGGTCGGCGCTTCGCTGGCTACCGCTTCGGGCCTGGCTGCCAGCACGACCAGCTTCGGCACCTTCACGCTGACTTCTGCAAAGGCATTCACTGTCGATGCCGGCACCACCGGCGCCACCACGGCATCGGTCGGCATGGTCAACCAGGGCACCTACGGCGCAGGCCGCAGCGGCCAGGCGCTGAACACGATCGACGTCTCAACCGCTTCGGGCGCAAACGATGCGATCACTGCGATCGACAACGCAATCGCTTCAGTCAACAGCAGCCGTTCGGACCTGGGCGCGATCCAGAACCGTTTCGCCTCGACGGTATCGACCCTGCAGTCGACTTCGGAGAACCTCTCGGCTGCTAAGAGCCGGATCACCGACGCTGACTTCGCGGCAGAAACCGCAACGCTGACCCGCGGCCAGATCCTGCAACAGGCAGGTACGGCAATGCTGGCCCAGGCTAACTCGCTGCCAAACGGCGTGCTGGCCTTGCTGCGCGGCTAATCGCCAACGTAGTCGTAGTCCAAAAAAGCCCGGCCGGTGTTCCCGCCGGGCTTTTTTTATTTGAGGCAACTTCAGTGCAGAAAACGCGTCACGGTTCTATAATTCAATAGCATCGCGCGAACACCGCGACGGCCTGCCCGCCGCAAAGTAATTCAAGGAGATCCACATGGTCACATCAGCAGTTTCGAGCAGCATCGATGTCAATTCGATCGTCACCCAGCTGATGCAGGTGGAAAGCAAACCCTTGACCGTATTACAAAGCAAGGAAGCGGCCTTCCTGAGCAAGATCAGCGCCTACGGCAGCGTGAAAGGGTCGCTATCGTCGTTGCAAACGGCCATCAGCGCGCTCAGTTCGCCGTCGCTGTTTTCGGCGCAGACCACCACCTCGTCCGACCCGACCGTGCTGTCGGGTTCGGCCTCGCTGCTCGCCACCGGCGGCAGCTATGAAGTAACCGTCAATACCCTGGCCAAGGCGCAGAAACTCTCATCGGCAGCCCAGGCCAGCACCATTTCCAGCATCGGCAGCGGCGCGCCGACGACCATTTCGTTCCAGTTCGGCACGGTCAGCGGTGGCACCCTCACCGGCGGCGTGTACGCCGGCGCCGCCTTCGCGGCAGATGCCACCCAGGCCACGACGACACTGACGATCGACAGCTCCAACAATTCCCTGCAGGGCATCCGCGACGCGATCAACCGCGCCAACGTCGGCGTCAAGGCGGCAATCGTCAACGACGGTGCACCCGGCACGCCGTTCCATCTGACTTTGACGTCCACGGCGACCGGCGCGGCCAGCAGCATGAAAATTTCGGCCAGCGGCGGCGACCCGGACGTCGCGGCGCTGCTGAACTACGATCCGGCCGGCGTCCAGAACTTCAGCCAGACCGTCGGCGCGCAAAACGCCACGCTGACCATCGACGGCCAGGCCATCAGCAGCGCCACCAACAGCGTCAAGGATGCGATTGCTGGCGTCACGCTGAACTTGAGCAAGGCCGGCGGCGCGACCACGACGCTGACCCTGGCCAACAATACCGCCCCGGTCGCCAATGCGATTGGCGCGCTGGTGAAAGCCTACAACGACGCAAACAGCACCATCAAGAAAATGACCTCGTACGACCCGGTCAACAAGACCGGCGGGCTGCTGCACGGCGACGCGACCATCATCGCGATCCAGGCCAAACTGCGCGGCACGCTGGCCACGGCGCTGGCGGGCACCGGCGACAACAAGCTTACCAATATCACCCAGCTAGGCGTGTCGTTCCTGAAGGACGGCACGCTCAGCTTGGACAGCAGCAAACTGCAGACGGCGCTGGACCAGAACTTCGGCGATTTCGCCACGCTGTTTACGGCAGCCGGCAAGAGCACCGACAGCCTGGTCAGCTTTGCCGGTTCGTCCGCCAATTCGGTCCCTGGCAGCTATGCACTGAATGTGACAAGCGTGGCGACCCGCGGCAGCGCCTCGGGCGTGACCAAGCCGAGCGGCCTCGCTGGCGCGGTGGCGCCCAACCTGACGATCGGCGCCGGCAACGACCAGCTGATGGTCGATGTCGATGGCGGCGGCGCGGTCGCCGTGACGCTTGCCCCCGGTACCTACGCCAATGCGGCCGCGATGGCGACTCAGGTTGCGGCCGACATCAACAGCGCGTTGACGCTTGCCGGAAAGACCGGCCAGGTGAACGTGAGCGCAGCCGGCGGCAAGCTGACCATCCAGTCGTCCGCGCCCGGGCCTGGCGCTTCCCTGGCGGTGACCGAAGTCCCAGGCCCGCCTGTCAATACCGGTGCGGCCAGCCTGCTCGGCGCGCCGGTGAAGCTCTCGACCATCACGGCCGGCGTCAACGACCAGCTCGCAGTGTCGATCAGCGGCACCAGCGCCACCATTACGCTGGCGGCCGGAACTTACACCAGCGACACCCTGGCGCAACAAGTGCAGGCGTCGATCAACGGTACGGCAGCCTTTAGCTCCGCCGGCATTGCCGTCAGCGTGGGCTCGAGCAGCGATGTGCTGTCAGTCACCTCGACCCGCTATGGCGCCACCTCCGCCGTCAACATCACCGGCGGCAGCGCGTTCGCCGACCTGTTCAGCGGAGCGGCCAGCTCGACCCCTGGCAATGACGTCGCCGGCACCATCAACGGCGTTGCCGCCACTGGCTCCGGGCAGTTCCTGACCGGCGGTGACGGCGGGCCAGCCGAAGGGATCAAATTGATGGTGGTGGGAGGCGCCACCGGCGCGCGCGGCAACGTCAGTTTTTCGCAGGGCTATGCCTACCTGCTGAACAAGGCGGTCGACGCCATGCTGTCGAGTTCGGGCGCGCTGGCCAGCAATACGGACAATGTGAACCGCAATATCGAGCAACTGCACAAGCGCGCCGATACCCTGACGGTGCAGTTGACGGCGATGGAAAAACGCTACCGCGCCCAGTACACCGCGCTTGACATGATGCTCACCAAGATGAACCAGACCAGCCAGTACCTGACCCAGCAGTTGGCAGCGCTGTCCTCGTCGAACTCCTGAGCGCTCGCCGATGTTCGAGCATTATCAGGAAATGGTGAGCCTGTCGCGCAAGATGCTGGAGGCGGCGCGCCAGTCCGAATGGCCACTGCTGATCGACCTCGGCCAGCGGCGCGATGCCATCGAAGCGCAACTACGCGCGCTGGCGCCGCAGGCCCTCGACCAGGCGCAAGGCGAGCAAGAGCAGCAGATCGTGGCCACCCTGCTGGCCGCCAACGACCAGATCCAATCCCTGGTAGAGACCCATCTCGTCACCCTGCAGGCAGCGGGCGGCGACGACGCCTAGGTCACGATGCGTTTCCCACGATCCAGGCCTTGATATCAAAAAAACCCGCTCGCGCGGGTTTTTTTATTTTTCGATGCGGGCCGGACCAGCTTAAGTAGTCCGCCGCATGCGCGCCTCGATCAGCGCGATCCGGCGCTCGACGGCGTCGCTGGCAAAGCCCAGGGCCCGCACTTCGAGCAGCGCCGGCAGCGATTTCTGCCCTGTGAAATAAGTCGACAACGCGCGCCAGTTCTCGCGCTGCGCGAGGATGCTCGCCAGCACCCAACGCGGATCGGTCGCCGCACCCGCCACGCCGGCATCTTCGTCCGACAGCGCCAGGATCGGTTCGTTGATCGACCAATCGAGACCGGCGTCAAGCAGGTCGCATATCTGGTCGAGCAGGCCGACCGCCAGCTCGCGCTTGCCGAGTTCGATCATGATGCGGCAAAGGCTCACCAGGCGCGGCAGGTTGGCATGCTCCTGCAGAAGTGCACTGAGCACCATCTCGGCGCCTTCCAGGCAGGCCAGCCGTTCGCCCGCGCCGACCCGCTCGGCCTTGGCCAGCGCGAACAAATTGAGCGCCATCCAATACACTTCCCAGTCAGGGCTCCTGGCGTCCGAGGCGACCCAGCCGTCGACCGCGGCGGCGGCATGCGGACAGGCGCTCAGGTAGCGCTGCCAGTACGCAAGGTCGATACCGGGCAAGGTCGCCAGTTCATGCGGCGCCGGCACCAGCAGACCGGCGCGCGCCAGCTGCGCGGCGCGCGCCGGCATGCAGGCGAACAGGTTCTGCGCGTATGAGTCGATCTGGTCGGTCGAGCCGCAAGCGGCCAGCATACCCAGGCCCGGCACCAGCCGGAACAGCTGATAGCCGTGGTCTTCCAGCCAGTGCGGTACGGCGACGTCGAACAGTTCACCGTGGCCGATCGCAAACATCACCAGCGGCGAATTGACCGCGAAGAAGCGGCTGCTGCCCTCGAGCACTTCGGCGCTGGCCATCCCCGGAGCGAGCCGCACCAGGTCGGCGCGGTCGATGCCGTGCAATCCCATCTGGGCGTCGAGCGAGAACTCGTCGCCTGCCACGGCGACGTGCAGGCAGGCGTCTAGTCCATTGTGCGTGCGCGAGTGCATCAGCATCCGGGTCTCGGATGCGCCTCGGGTAAACGCAAACAGCTCGCCGTCGCCGAGCCGCGCGGCCATCGCCAGCGCATATGCGCCCGCACCGGCGCCGACGTCGACCGCCTGCATTCCCGCTTGCGCCTGCCCAGTGAAAAAGTCGAACTCCGGATCGTACCACTTGCCCTGCTCCGCCAGAACATAAGGCGCCAGGTCGGCCAGGGTGCCGTCGACTGCGATCTCGGGACCGCTCGCCAGCGGCAAGTAGATCACTTCGGAGGCCTGGCCGGCCAGCCGTTCCGCGAGTGCCTGGCCCACCATTGCGAGCTGCGTGTCCCAGTCGAATGCGTTGTGCTGGTCGAACAGGCGGGTGCCCGGGTGCCACGGCATCACATCGCTGCGGCCCAGCACTTCCCATTGCTTGCCGAAGGAATTCAGGCGGTAGGACGGTACGCCAAGCGCACCGGCGATCTCCGACACCGCGGTGGCAGCAGAGATGACGAGATCTAGGCTCGCCATCAGCGCGCCTGAATCGTCGATGTCGTTGCGCAGGTCGATGCCGTCGAAATTGGTGATGCGCACGCCGAACTTGTCTTCGGCGTCCTTCAGCTCCTGGGCGCAGTCGCCGTATTGCAGGTTGACGAACTCAATGCCAGGCAGGCCAAGGATCTCGCCCCACTGCACCAGGTCCGAATAGTATTTGTGGCGCTCGCCGCTCAGCAGTCCACTGCGCCAGCAAATTCCAACCTTCATGCCGTTGCCCAGCTGATTGACCCGACAGCGCCAGTAGTCGACACGCGCCGCATCGGCCTGCAGATAGGCCGGCATCGTCGGGAACGATTCGATGCTCGGGCGCAGGAAGCGAGGCAGGCTGCCGATCGCCGACTGCACGTCGATTTTCCCCACCCCGACCAGCCAGCCGACCTCCAGGCGCGGCGAGCCGATCACAGTGGCTGTCGGGAACGAGCGGCGGTACAGCGAGGCCAGGCGCGGTTCGCATTCGATGATGCAGTGACCGGCGCGCGCGATGATGTCCGGGATGCAGGAAGCGAACATGATCTCGTCGCCCAGGCCCTGCTCGGCATACAGCAAGATGGTCTTGCCGGCCAGCGCAGCGCCGTCCCATTGCGGATACGGGAAGCGGATCGACACCGAACCGCCGTCGCCGAGGCGTCGTTCATGCGCCTCCCAACCGCGTTCGAGCTGACCCTGGCGCAGGAACAGGAAGGCCTGGTTCCACACCGCCGCATGGTCGTCCGGTGCAATCGACGCGGCGATCTCGTACTCGCGCAGCGCTTCGTCGTATCGCCCGATTTCTTCCAGCACCGCGCCGCGGTTGTTGTGCGGGCTGTAGGTATGCGGGCTGAGTTCGACGGCGCGGTCCAGGCAGGCGAGCGCCTTGTCAAAGCGGCCCCAGATCTTGTAGATCGAGCCGAGGTAGTCGTGCGAAATTGCATGGTCGGGCCGCAGCTGCAGGCCGCGCATGAACGACGCCGCCGCTTCCTCGAAACGGTCGCGTTTGTTCATCACCAGGCCCAGGTTGCAATGCGCATCGATATGTTCGGGATCGAGTTCGAGCGCGCGGCGCAGGTGCACTTCGGCCTCGTCCAGCTGGTCGAGCACTTCGAGCGCGTTGCCGGCGTTGTTGTGCGCATCGGCATAGTCGGCATTGCGCTTCAGCGCGCGCTGGTAAAACTCCAGCGCTTCGCGGATCTTGCCCATGCCCTTCAAGGTCAGCCCCATGTTATTGAGCGACTCGATGTGCTCGGGATTGCGCTTGAGCGCCTGCTTCAGATAGTCTTCCGCGAGTGCGAACTCGTTATTCTGGCTATACGCCGTGCCGAGCAGGTACATGGTCTCCATGTCCTTCGGCGCCGCCTTCAGCACGCTCTGGTACATCTCGATGGCGCGCTTGAAATTGCCGTCGCGGTGGGCGGCGAGGCCGGCCTGGAACTCGCGTTCCATCTTCTGGATCTTGGAAGTGACTCGATCATTCATGGTGTGTGCCGATATGGTTCAATGAGTGGGACAGGTGGCGGAAGCCAAACCCGTTTACAGCAGGAGGTCCCACGACAGCGGGGTGCCCTTGGCGAGATCTTGCTTGACCCTGCGCCCGAGCAGCAATTCATAATATTTCGGCGCCAGGCCAAAGCCCGGCCGGATCCTGCGCATGTTTCTTGCGTCCAGCACCTCGCCCGCCTTGATGTCTTCGGCAACGTATAGCGAGCGCCGGTACTGCAACGAAGCCTGTTCGGCCTTGGTCGGGCCGTAGCTGACTTGCCCGAGCGCGCGCCAGGCCCGGTCCGACTCGATCACCAGGCTGCGCATCTCTTCTGGTTCGAGCGAGAAGGTCGAATCGACGCCGCCGTCGGCGCGCCGCAAGGTGAAGTGCTTCTCGATGACGCTTGCGCCGAGCACCACGCTGGCCACCGCCGCGCCGATTCCCATGGTGTGGTCGGACAAGCCGACCTGGCAACCGAACAGTTCGGCCATGTGGGGGATCGTCGCAAGGTTGGTATTGTCCGGCGTGGCGGGGTAGGTGCTGGTGCACTTGAGCAGGACCAGGTCGCTGCAGCCGGCAGCGCGCGCGGCGCGCACGGTCTCGTCGAGTTCCGCGATGCTGGCCATGCCGGTCGAGATGATCATTGGTTTGCCGGTCGCGGCCATCTTGCGGATCAGCGGCAGGTCGGTGTTTTCGAACGAGGCAACCTTGTAACAGGGAACGTCGAGCGACTCGAGGAAGTCGACCGCAGCCTCGTTGAACGGGGTGCTGAAGCACAGGATTCCCAGTTCGCGGCAGCGCGCGAAGATCGGCGCATGCCATTCCCACGGCGTGTAGGCCTGCTGGTAGAGCGTGTACAGCGACTGCCCGGCCCATGGGCTTTTTGGGTCGGAAATCATGAACTCGCCGCGATCCAGGTCGAGCGTCATGGCGTCGGCGGTGTAGGTCTGGATCTTCAGCGCGTGTGCGCCGGTCGCCGCGGCGGCGTCGACGATTTCCAGTGCGCGTTCCAGCGACTGGTTATGGTTGCCCGACATTTCGGCAATGACGAACGGGGCGTGGCCGCGCCCGACCATCCTGGCGCCAATCGCAAATTCTCTCATGATTTCCTCGAGTGCTGTTCGCCTGCTGAGCGCAGTGCAAAAATGTAATCGTCGCCACTGGCGGCGTAACCGGCTTTCAAAAATGCGGCGCGCGACGCGCGGTTGCTGTTCAGGATGCGCGCGCGCACCGCGCCGACCTGCAGCTGGTGTTCCCGCAGCCAGCGGCTGCCTTCCTGCAGAACGCTGGTACCGATGCCCTGTCCGGCCAGGCCGGGCACCAGGAAGATCGATACCTCGGCCTCGGCTCCGCTCACGTCGTAGCGCAATACCGCTACCGCTTGCCCGGCCTGCTCGGCGACCAGAAGGTGGCGGGCGGGATCGGCCAGCACGGCGCGCAACCATTGCTGGTGCTCTTCCAGCGCCAGCAGGCGCGAATCGAACGAGGCCGCCCTCACCTCGGGTGCGTTGCGCCATTCGAGCAGCCTGGTTTCATCGGCCAGCGTAGCGCGGCGTAGGCAGATCGCCGGCGCTTCTTGTTGCGGCGCCTGTCCGTCCGCAAGCAATTCCGCGACGCGCGCGCTGCCCTGTGCATCGACCAACATCGCGCCGCGTTCGGCCATCGCGCAAAGCGCGGCGGCGTCGGCCAGCAAGGCAGACAGCGCCTGCGCCAGGCGCGCCGCGCTGACGTCCGCGGCACGGCCGAGATACTGCAGGCATCCTTGATCCGACAGTGCGCGCGCCACTTCCACCTGATTGTCGGCCACCGCGAGCACCGTGCTTGGCAGGCCGAGGCAGCAGCGCTCCCAACTGCTGCTGCCGCCGGCGCCAATGCACAAGTCGGCCGCCTGAATCAGCTCGGCTATGTTGCTGACCTGGCAGTGGAAGCGCGCCTGCGGCAGCGCCGCGCACTGCTGCTCGATGCGCGCGCGCCAAGGATTCGAGGCGCCGATCACCACGTCGACCGCGATATCCGGACGCGCCAGCAAGGCCAGCGCTTCCAGCGCCATTCCGGTTGCGTTGCCGGCGTCTGCGCCGCCGAAAAAACACAGGATACGGCGCACTACGCCATCGCGTACGCGGCGGCGCGCACGGGCCTGGCGGAACTCGCCGCGCAACAGGGCATAGTCGGGTCCGAGCAGGCGCAGGCAATTCGGCGCCAGGTATGGCTCGTAGCGGCGCGTGGCGTCGGGATAGAAATTCTGGTCGAGCAGGACATTGCAGGCATGGGGGCGGTCGGCCAGGTCGTCGATCGCAAGGATCTTGCCGGCATGGGCGGCCAATTGGCGTTCCCAGCGCGCGTCGAGCCGGTAATGGTCGACGATCAGCCAGTCCGGTTTCAGGCCCGCCATGGCGGCGACAGTGGCGGCAGCGTCGTCCTGCCAGCTATCGCCGCCAGGCGCGATGCGGCGGACCGCGAAGCCGGCCGCGGCGAGCCAGTCGGCCATGTCGCCCGGGCCTTCGCGGCAGATGAAGATCACCTGCGCGGCGCGCGCGCACAGCGCCTCGGCCAGTGCGGCACAGCGCATCACATGGCCGCTGCCGAGCAGCACCGAGGCGTCGGCCCGGATCGCAACGATCATGCCGCTCACCGCCCGCGCGCCGGTCCGGCGACGTTCTTGCGCACCGCGATGCCGTGCGCGGCCATGAAGCTCTTCGCTTCGGCCGGCGTCTGCTGGGTGAACTGGAACATGCTCGAGGCGGCAACCGCCGATGCATCGGCCTCGTTGACCGCAGCGACGAAGTCGGCAAATTGGCCGGCACCGCCGGAGGCGATCACCGGGATGCGCACGCTCGACGTGACGGTGCGGATCAGCTCCAGGTCGTAGCCCTGCATGGCGCCGTCGCGCTCGACCGATGTGAGCAGGATCTCGCCGGCGCCATTCGCTTCCAGCCAGCGCGCGTGCTCCGCCACTTCGCGCCCGGTCGCGGTGCCGCCGCAACGGCTGAAGCATTCGTAGCGTCCGTCGGCGGCGCGGCGCGCATCGATCGAGGCGACCACGCACTGCGACCCGAACAGCCCGGCCGCCTCGGCGACGAATCCGGGCTGTTCGTATGCCGCGGTGTTGAGCGCGACCTTGTCGGCGCCGGCGCGCAGCAATGCGCGGATCGTCGCGATACTGCGCACGCCGCCTCCCACGGTCAGCGGAACGAAACATTCGGACGCGAGTTCGGCAATGGCATCGAAATCGGGCTCGCGCTGTTCCGCGGTGGCGGCGATGTCGAGCAGTACCAGCTCGTCCACGTCGCGCGCGTTGTAGACCTTAATGGCTGGCATCACCGTACCGATGCGGCGCCAGCTGTCGAAGCCCACCCCCTTGACCAGCCCGGGGCCCTTCCACAGCAGTGTTGGTATGACACGAACCTTTAGCATGGCGGCTCAGCAGGAGAGGAAATTCTTAAGCAGATGGAAGCCCGCACGCGAGCTCTTCTCCGGATGAAATTGCGCGCCCCAGATATTGTCGGCCACGACGGCGGCCACGACGGCGCCGCCGTAACTGGTGTGCGCCGCAATATGGGCTGGGTTGGCCGGCACGAAATGAAAACTGTGCACGAAGTAGAAGTCGGATCCTTCGGGGATGTTGTCGAACATCGGGCTGTGGCCCACTGCCTGCACATCGTTCCAGCCGACATGCGGGATGCGCGCGCCATCGGCCGGTGCCATCAGCCGCACCACGCCCGGCACCAGGCCCAGGCCTTCGGTATCGCTCCCCTCCTCGCCGCGGTCGGCCAGAAGTTGCATGCCGAGGCAGATGCCCAGCAGGGGCAGGCGCTCTGCGCGCACCGCTTGTTGCAGCGCGGCCGGCCACCCCCGCTCGCGCAGGCAGCGCATGCCGTCCGGGAAAGCACCCACGCCGGGCAGCACGATCGCCGACGCATTCGTCAGCTCGGCCGGGTCGTCCGAGACCAGCACATCGGCGCCGCATTCCTCCAGCGCGCGGCGTACCGAGCCCAGGTTGCCCATGCCGTAATCGACGATCAGGACAGTCATGCGCGTCCCACTTTAGGTTGCGGCAACGTTGTCATCATTGAGCTTGGTGAGGTTGCCGTGCCGATCCTTGACCAGCTTGCCGCGCGCATCGGTCTTGAAGATCTTCTTGTTGGTAAAGCGGTCACAGACGACGACGAATTCCTCGACCGACATGTCGAGCGGATCGAGGATCTTGTCAAGCGGTTTGCCGAGGTAGGTCCAGGGGAACTTACCGTCGTGAAGGCGCACCATGTCCATCGCGTCCTGGCGCGTGATGCGCCCACGCCGTGCGTGCAGGCAGGCGATATCGGTCGCGCGGCCGAAGCCGAACTTGAGGAACTTGAAGTAATCGTGGATGCCGGTATGGTGGTTGTCCAGGTTTTCGTAATTGACCACCGAGCCCTCGATTGTGCTCGGCCAGGTCTCGAAGCCGTGCGCCTGCGCCAGCAGCGCATTCGAATAGCCGTCCCACGGCAGGTAATGGCCGAGGAACAGGCCGGTCACGCCGACCGCCTGCAGCTGCGCGTCGTCCGGGTAGGTGTAGGCGATCATGTCCTTTTGCCCGATGCCTTCGAGGCCGATCATATCGCTCACGCGCAGGCCGAGCAGACCGCCGAATTCCTCCAGCCAGCGCCGGGTCAGCACCTTGTCTTCGCTGGCCGCGGCCGGGCCGCCGTATTCGTTCTGGGAATTTTCGCCCCAGACAATCAGCGGTACGTTGTACTGCACCGCGGCGCGCACCGGAATCGTGAAAATCCCGGCGTGTTCGGGCCACGAAATATCACCGACCTGGGTCAGGCCGATGCGATTGAGCTTGCGGCGCACCACGGGATTGGGCGAGAACTCCACGTAGTCGACGCCGAGGTTCTTGATGTTCTGGATATTCCTGCGGCCGATGTCCGACAGGTCGCAGGTGGTCGCCGTCACGCACAGCGGGTTCAGGCCCAGTTGCAGCATGCGGATTACCTGGTAGGTGCTGTCCTTGCCGCCGCTGACGGGGACGATGCAGTCCCAGCCATCCTTCGAGCGGTAACGCTCGACCAGGTCGAGCAATTCGGCGCGCCGCTTGTCCCAGTTGACGTCGGCGCGGCTTTCAAAGCTGCGGCAGGCCGAGCACACGCCCGACTCGTCGATGTGTAGGTCGGGTTTGGTTTCCGGCATGACGCAGGATGTGCAATAGCGGATCATGCGGGTTCTCCCTGCTGGCCGGCCTTCTCGAGCAGGAACCACGTGATGTCGTCTTGCGGGAAATTAGTGTCGCGATGGTAGCTGAAACCGTAGTCGAGCAGCCGCAGGCCATCAAAGCGGTCCAGCATCTCGCCGGCGAAGTCGCGCTTGAAGAGTCGCCCGGTGTTGCCGCGGTAGGAAAGTTCGACCGGGCTCGGATTATAGTATTCGGCCACGCAGATATAGCGCGCGCTGCTGGCGTACAGCAGGTCGTACACCTGGGCGAGGCAGTCCGGGTTCATGTGGATCAGCACACCCTTGATCAGCACCAGATCGTGCTTGCGGTCGGGCGCGAATTCCAGGATTGACTGCGCATGCACCTTGATGTCACCCTGCTGTTTCAGGCTGGCGACCGCGGTGTCGTTGATTTCGATGGCGGACAGTTCGATTCCCGGCACCAGCGCGCGCAGCGCGGCCAGGTTCATGCCGATATTGGCGCCGAATTCGAGTGCCGACCGCACGCCCGCGGTGCGCGCCAGCACCTTGCCGAACAGCGCAAGGTTGCCGGCGACGATAGCGGCGCCCTGGTTACGCTTGACATAGTCGTCGCCAAACTGACCGGCCCAAAAGCCCTCTTGCTCTGTCTTGTAGTTGATTGTCATGTGATTCCTTATTGACTGAACGTCTTCTGTTGTACGCTTGCATTGATGGCGCGCCAATCCGGATGGCGGTCGAGCAGTTCGACCAGTTCGTCCATTCCGGCCTGCGGATTGGCGCCCGCGATTGCCTCGATGATGCGGCTCACCAGCGCGAAATCCTGTTCGGTGTCGACCGTCCAGCGCTCGCCGGAAAGGTCGCTGCGGTTCGGCAGGTGGCCGATCCGGAAGCGTTCCGGCCGCAGGTAAAAGAACGGGGTCACGTGCTCACGCTCGGCCGGCGCGAGTGCTTCGCGCGCGGCCTGCTCCAGCAGCGTGGCAGAAAATACCTCGGCGGCCATCCCGAGCGGAAATCCGGGACGCAGCGCGTTCGAAATGTAGTCGTGGCCGCCGGCGCGGTACATTCCGATGGCCGCGTCGACCACCGCCGGATCGATCAGCGGGCAGTCCGAGGTCACCCGCACCACCACATCGGCGTGATGCGCGAGCGCCGCTTCGTGATAGCGCGCCAGCACGTCGAGTTCCGGTCCGCGGGTGCAAGCCACGCCCAGCCGTTCGCACTCGGCGACGATTGCCGCATCCTCGGCACTGGTGGTGGTCGCGACTACGATGGCGTCGGCCAGGTGTACCCGGCGCAGCCGCTCGATGAGATATTCCAACAGCGGCTTGCCGAGCACCTGCTTGAGCACCTTGCCCGGCAAGCGGGTCGAGCCCATGCGCGCCTGCACAACAATCACGGTCTTCACGCCAGCACCTCGCGCAGCGCCGCGACGACCTGGTCCTGCCGCGCGTCGTCCAGCGCGTAGAACATCGGCAGGCTGATCGCCTCGCGGTAGTACTGTTCGGCCACCGGAAAATCGCCCGCCGCGAATCCGCGCCGCCGGTAATGCGGCTGCGTATGCACGGGAATGTAATGGACGTTGACGCCGATGCCGCGCGCGCGCAATTCGTCGAACACCTGGCGGCGGTCCTTGCCCAACGCGTCGAGGTGCAGCCGGATGACGTACAAGTGCCAGGCGGACGACGCCAGTTGCGAGCCGCGCGGGCGTTCGAGCGGAAGCCCTTCGAGCAGTCGGTCGTAGCGCTTCGCCAGGTAGCGCCGGCGGGAGATGAAGGCGTCGAGCCGGGTCAGCTGACTTGTGCCCAGCGCGGCCTGCAAATCGGTGATGCGGTAATTGAATCCCAGCTCGACCTGCTGGTAAGACCACGCGCCTTCCGGGGACTCGTCCATCATGGCCGGATCGCGCGTGATGCCGTGCGAACGCAGCCGCACCAGCTTGTCGTACAGGTCGCGCCGGTTGGTCAGCACCATGCCGCCCTCGCCCGTGGTGACGATTTTGACCGGGTGAAAACTGAAGACCGTCATATCCGAGAAGGCGCAGCAGCCAACCCGCGCCTGCTGGTAGCTCGCGCCGATGGCATGTGAAGCATCTTCGATGACAGCGAACCCGTAGCGCTGGCTCAACGCATGGATGCGCGCCATGTCGCACGACTGGCCGGCGAAATGCACCGGGATGACGATCTTCGGCAGCTTGCCGCCGTGCGCCGCAGCGTGCGCCAGTTTCGCTTCCAATTGATCCGGGTCGAGGTTGTAGCTGGCCCCGTCGATATCGACGAAGCCAGCATCGGCGCCGCAATACAAAGCGCAGTTGGCTGAGGCCACGAAGGTGTTCGGCGAGGTCCACAGCAAGTCGCCCTCGCCCAGGTCGAGCGCAAGGCAGGCGATATGCAGGGCGGCGGTCGCATTGCAGACCGCGACCGCATAACGCGCGCCGGAGTAGCTCGCGACCGCTTGTTCGAAACGCTCGATCGCCGGCCCCTGGGTCAGCCAGTCCGAACGCAGCACGTCGACCACCGCGGCGATGTCGGCGTCGCTGATATCCTGACGGCCGTAAGGGATCATGCTTCGATATGCTGGTCGAGCGCTGTCAGGGCGTCAAGGCTCAGGAAATCGGGATTGGTGCCGGAATTGTATTCAAACCCTTCAGCCACCTGGGTGCCGCGCTCGCCCAGACCATTGACCCGGTAGTCAGCTTCGACATGGAAGGTGATCGCCGGACAGATCACGAAGTGGTCGTGGAATTCCAGCGTCTGGTGCGCATTGTCGGCGGGGCACATGATTTCATGCAGTTTTTCGCCCGGGCGGATGCCGATCACCTTCTGCTGCAAGTCGGGCGCCATTGCCGTGGCCAGGTCGGTCATGCGTGCCGACGGAATTTTCGGTACGAAGATTTCGCCACCGTGCATGCGCTCGAAGGCCTTGAACACCAGGTCGACGCCATCCTGCAGGCTGATCCAGAAACGCGTCATGCGCGGATCGGTGATCGGGATTTCGCGCGCGCCTTCGGCGATCAGCTTGCGGAAGAACGGCACCACCGAGCCGCGCGAGCCGACCACGTTGCCGTAGCGGACGACGGAAAAGCGGATCGGGTGGCCGCCGGCGATATTATTGGCGGCGACGAACAGTTTGTCCGACACCAGCTTGGTGGCGCCATACAGGTTGATCGGGTTGGCCGCCTTGTCGGTCGACAGCGCGATGACGCGGGAGACGTCGTTATGGATGGCCGCGGCAATCACGTTTTCGGCGCCGTGGATATTCGTCTTGATGCATTCCATCGGGTTGTATTCGGCCGCCGGCACCTGCTTGAGGGCGGCCGCGTGCACCACGAAGTCGACGCCGCGCATAGCCTGCTTGAGGCGCTCGGCGTCGCGCACGTCGCCGATGAAATAGCGCATCGCCGGATCGTTGAACACCTGTTGCATCTCGAACTGCTTCAGCTCATCGCGCGAAAACACGATGACCCGGCGCGGCTTGTGGCGCGCCAGCAGGTTCTTGATGAACTTCTTGCCGAACGAGCCGGTACCGCCCGTGATCAAAACCGATTTACCGTCGAACATGGATACACCACCCAAAAAAGTTATCGCCCGGAGCCGGAGATCCGACCCATTTTGCCGCCTTTTGTGCCAAACGGCAATGCAACACCGGGGCACAGCTACCGCAGCATGCCCAGCCAAAGCAGATAGTAACGTACGGCAACGCTTTTCTATCCCGCGAACAGACATGGTTTTTCCCCGCAAGCCCCGGATTCCGGCCGCGCGTCGTGGCGCCAGAATTATCAATTCTGCCACTTTGAAAAATAAATCTAAACTTTTGCTAAATCCGGTCGTTAATTGGACTGACGCGGCGCAATTCGCCCGCGACCACGCCAATCGGCGCGTGATACGACGTGACATATATACAGATAGTTAAAAACAGCGGCCCGTCCGCTTCAGGAGGCAGCATGGAAGTACAAGCAATCGCCAGTAGTAATCCGCCGGCCGCGGCGACGGCAGTTGCCGGTACGCCCACGGCGATTCCCGTCGCGCCGGTAGCCGAGGTTTCCGCCGCGCACGGGGTATCCGAACCGAGCCCGGCCCAGCTCGCCGATGCGGTCAGCAAGATCAACAAGTCGATGGCCAGCCAGGCGCGCGGCCTGGAGTTTTCGGTTGATTCCGACAGCAAGCGCACCATCGTCAAGGTGGTCGACCGCCAGACCAATGAATTGATCCGCCAGATCCCTACGGTGGAAACGCTGGAAATCGCCCAGGCACTCGACCAGGCGCAAGGCCTGCTCATCAAGCAGCAAGCCTGAGGGCGCCCCTCCCGAGGAATTGACAGGTAAAGCGGCCTCTAAAGTCCGGTTTAACGCTGCCGTTAACAACGTACACTCGTCGCTCGGCAAGTCTGAAAGGGCAACCTTTTCGACGCCGGCAGAGAGTGGCGCCCAGGCAGCCACCTGTTCAAGAGCCTTAGGAAGGAATCACCCATGTTTGGATCGACCACGCGTAGCGGCGCGAGCGCATACGGTAATGTAGGACTGGAAACCGGGGTCGTCTCCGCCAGTCCCCACAAACTGATCGTCATGCTGTTCGACGGCGCCCTCGCCGCCTTGGCCAAGGCCGTGCACGACATGAAGGCCGGCAATATTCCGGCCAAGGGCAAATCGATTTCGCGCGCCATTTCGATCATCGACAATGGGCTGCGCGCCAGCCTCGACAAAAAGGGCGGCGGCGAAATCGCCGACAGCCTCGAATCCCTGTACCAGTACATGAGCGACCGCCTGCTGCTGGCCAATCTGAAAAATTCCACCGACATCGTCGAAGAAGTTTCCGCCCTGCTGAAAGACCTGCGCGGCGCCTGGGTCCAGATCGGCACCGACCCGGCGGTGATGCCGCAGGCGGCCCAGCCGATGCCGACGGCGCGCGACCCGCTGGCCCCGGCCAGCGCCCATATGGTGAAGGCCTGAACCATGACCGATAACGAGCACAACCTGGAAGTCTACGAAGCGGTCGGGCGCGTGACCGACCGCATGCTGGCCGCCGCGCGCGATGGCGAATGGGAACAGCTGACCGAGCTCGAGCACGAGTGTTCGGCGCTGGTGGCGCGCCTGGCGGCGAACGGCGAGGCCGTGCCACTGGCCCTGGACTGCCGCGCGCGCAAGGTGAAAATCATTCAGAAGATCCTGGCCGACGACCGCGCGATCCGCGACCTGGTCAGCCCATGGATGGCGGACCTGGCCGCACGCCTGAACAGCACCAGCACTTCCCGCAAACTGAGCACGACCTACGCCGGCGCCTGAGCCCGGCTGAGCCATGCTACCCCGCCTAGACGTCATCACGGTCACCCCGGTCAACGGGGTCGACCGCGTCAGCGCGTCCGAGGCGGTCGCCGACCCGCGCCAGCAGGCGCTGTCGCGCTCGCTGCAAACCATGCTGGGAAAGACCATGCAGGCCGAGGTCTTGTCGCGCCTGACCGACGGCAGCTTCGTGGTGCGGGTCAATGGCAATGCGGCGCGCATGCAATTGCCCACCGGGGCGCAGGTGGGCGGCGAAGTGGCGCTGAAACTGGTCGGACTGGAGCCGCGCCCCACTTTCGAGGTCGGCGGCGGCACTGGACGTACCGCCGCGACGGCCTATGCGGAAACGGCGCCGGCGGCCGCGCCGGGCG
>JBKPEJ010000025.1:0-62748 GCA_046728335.1 Pseudomonadota bacterium
CGCTTGCGCCGGGCGCGGCGACGGCGCTGCCGCCGCGCGTGCCGCGGCTGGACCGGCCGGCGCGACGCCCTCTGCTCCGCCATTGCCGGGGCGGAAAGCGAGCATGCGCAGCAGGGTCATGGTGAAACCTGCGTATTCGTCCGGCGCCAGGCCGATTTCGTTACGGCCATGCACGGCGATCTGGTAGAACAGCTGCACTTCCTGCGGATCGAAGCTTGATGCCAGGCGCATGATGTCGGCCAGTTCCGGCAAATCTTCCGGCACCGCGGACGGCACCGACTGCGCCAGCGCGACCCGGTGCAGCAAAGTGCCGAGGTCTTGCAGCGCGCCGTTGTAAGACAGGCTGCGGCTGGCCATTTCGTCGGCCACGGCCATCAGGTCGACGCCGTCCTGGGCCAGCAGCGCGTCGAGCAGGCGCACCAGGTAGGACTGGTCGAGCGCGCCGAGCATGCCCTGCACCGCTTCCAGCGTGACCTGGCCGGCCGCGTAGGCGATCGCCTGGTCGGTCAGCGACAGCGCATCGCGCATCGAACCGTGGGCGCCCTGGGCCAGCAGGCGCAGCGCCGGCTGTTCGAAGGTGATGCCTTCCTGGCCGAGGATGTTGTCCAGGTGGCTGATGATATGCCCCGGCGGCATCTGCTTCAGGTTGAACTGCAGGCAGCGCGACAGCACCGTCACGGGGATCTTCTGCGGGTCGGTGGTCGCCAGGATGAACTTGACGTGCTCGGGCGGCTCTTCCAGCGTCTTCAGCATCGAGTTGAAGGCGTGGTTGGTCAGCATGTGCACCTCGTCGATCATATAGACCTTGAAGCGCGCGTTCGATGGCGCGTACACCGCCTGCTCGAGCAGCTGGGCCATCTCGTCGACGCCGCGGTTCGACGCCGCGTCCATCTCTATATAGTCGACGAAGCGGCCGGCATCGATCGCGGTGCAGGCATCGCACACGCCGCACGGGGTGGCGGTGATGCCGCCATTGCCGTCCGGGCCGACGCAATTGAGCGACTTGGCCAGGATCCGCGACAGCGTGGTCTTGCCGACGCCGCGCGTGCCGGTAAACAAATAGGCATGGTGCAGTCGGCCCGTTTGCAGCGCATGCGACAAGGCGCGCACGACGTGCTCCTGGCCAACCAGCGTTTCAAAGTTGCGGGGACGGTATTTGCGGGCGAGTACTTGATAGGACATGCTGAGATTTTACCGTAGATAGCGGGCGCAGCGGAGACAAGCTGCCAAGGCGGCAATTGTAGCAGTCGGTGCGGGATGGGGGAAACTTGCGATCGGTAGCGCCAGGAAGGCGTACGGGAGATAAAACGAAGGAGGCGAGCCTGATCTGCGGCACTCATGGTTAATAGCCGTGGCTGCTTCGTTCCCGACCTGACCAGGTTAGCCATGCCACGATGCGCAGGGGCCCGCCAGCGCTCATTATAACCGACCTGTCCCGAATATGGGAAATCGCGGCGACCAACCCGGGGTCAGGTCCGGTGGACCTGACCCCACGGCCTGTCAGATGCCCAGCTCCTGCCAGATCGTGTCGATGCGCGCCTTCACTTCCGCGGTCATGGCGATCGTCGTGCCCCACTCGCGGTTGGTCTCGCCCGGCCACTTGTTGGTGGCGTCGATGCCCATCTTGCTGCCCAAGCCGCTCACCGGCGAGGCGAAGTCGAGATAGTCGATCGGCGTATTATCGACCAGCACGGTGTCGCGCGTCGGGTCGACCCGGGTGGTAATCGCCCAGATCACTTCTTTCCAGTCGCGGATGTCGACGTCCTCGTCGACCACCACGATGAACTTGGTATACATGAACTGGCGCAGGAAGCTCCACACTCCGAACATCACCCGCTTGGCATGGCCGGCGTACTGCTTCTTCATCTGCACCACCGCCATCCGGTAGCTGCAGCCTTCCGGCGGCAGGTAGAAATCGGTGATCTCGCTGAACTGCTTTTGCAGCAGCGGGATGAACACTTCGTTCAGCGCCACGCCCAGCACGGCCGGCTCGTCCGGCGGCTTGCCCGTATAGGTGGAGTGATAGATCGGATTGCGCCGCATCGTGATGCGCTCGATCGTGAAGACGGGGAAGCTGTCCTGCTCGTTGTAATAACCGGTATGGTCGCCGAACGGGCCTTCCATCGCGTGCTCGTAGCCGGACGGATGGCTGGGATCGGCCAGGATATGCCCTTCCAGCACGATCTCGGCCGAAGCCGGCACGCGCAGCTCGCTGCCGATCGCCTTGGTCAGCACCGTGCGCTGACCGCGCAGCAGGCCGGCGAACTGGTACTCGGACAGGCTGTCCGGCACCGGGGTGACCGCGCCCAGGATCGTGGCCGGATCGGCGCCCAGCGCGACGCAGACAGGATACGGCGCGCCCTTCG
Organism: Pseudomonadota bacterium; assembly: GCA_046728335.1. GTDB lineage: Bacteria > Pseudomonadota > Gammaproteobacteria > Burkholderiales > Burkholderiaceae_D > JAFCUW01. The sequence continues at coordinate 2,367 of JBKPEJ010000025.1, forward strand.
TGGCGATCGCGTGCTCGCGGAAGTCGAGCGCCCCGCCGCGGTGCGCCAGCCAGCGCATGATGACCTTGTCCGGCCCGATCACCTGCTGGCGGTAGATGCCGAGGTTCTGGCGCTTCTTGTGCGGCCCCTTGGTAATCACCAGGCCCCAGGTGATCAGCGGCGCCGCGTCGCCCGGCCAGCAGTGCTGGATCGGCAGGCGCGACAGGTCGACGTCATTGCCTTCCCATACGATCTCCTGGCACGGCGCGCCGCGCACTTCCTTGGGCGACATGTCCCACACCGCCTTCACCAGCGAGCCCAGCCCCATCAGGTCCTTGAAGTCCTTGGGCGGCTCAGGCTCCTTCAGGCGCGCCAGCACGTGGCCGATCTTGCGCAGCTCGCTCACGTCGGTGGCGCCCATCCCCAGCGCCACCCGGCGCGGCGTGCCGAACAGGTTGCCCAGCACTGGCATGTCGAATCCGGTCGGATTTTCGAACAGCAAAGCCGGCCCGCCGGCCCGCAAAACGCGGTCGCAGACCTCCGTCATCTCCAGATGTGGCGAAACTGGCAACGAAATGCGCTTTAATTCGCCCATTTCTTGCAACTGAGAAATAAAATCACGCAAATCGGCGTAGTTCATCGGTTTTTTAATTTTTTCTTGTAAGCGACAGAGTTGTTCAATTAGCCACGGCAAGTGATTGATTTCACAGGGCTTTGCTGCGATGCGGCATAAAAAGTAAGACTTAAAAGTTATAAAGAACGTTTGTGTTAGTATTGACTTGATATAAACCAGCTTCTACAATTTGCCTACTTGATGAGATAGCTATGTCCAAAGACGTGATTCTAGCCTGTCTCATACATTCACGGGGTCGGGGCCCCACATGACATTTTAAGGAGTGTTTTCAATAGGCGTCTGCCTTATCCCCCGAAAAAAGTTGTTTAGCCACTGGTCCAATACCACAGGGAACGACCAGCTGTAGCGAGCAATGACGGCGTTAGTCGACCGCAGAGCGGCGACAGACGATATTTCTGATGCACGGTATCGAGTGTTCGATGTGCGCGTTTCGCGCCGTGGGATGGCTTTTGCCGCGACAAAGGGGAATTCGATGAATAATCGTTTCAATGGGGCGACAGCAAAGCTCGCCCAAACTATGGCTAGCCAGCCAGTTACGTGGGCTTCCGTAACGAAAACGGCCCGTGGTGTCGCGACTACCGCGCAGCACACCTTGACCGTATTTGGTCTCTCCGCAGTAGCAGTAGCCGCAGTGCTGTACTTCCGGCCCGACATGGCCAAGGAAGTTTCCCAGCTCATCGCGCCAGCGCCAGCAGTCGTGGCCCAGGCCGAGCCCGCACCTACCCTCGCCTCCCTGATGGATGCGCAGGGCGCCCCCAGCCCTGCTGTGGAAGCCGCGCCTGCGCCGATGACGGCGGAAGACAAGGCGATGGCGGGAAACAAGAAGCAGCAGCAGTTCGTCACGTCCTGGCTGTCCAAGCGTTATCGCGTGGCCAACGACGCCGCCAACATGCTGGTGTCGACCGCCTACACGACGGCGCGCGACATCAAGATCGACCCGCTGCTGATCCTGGCGGTGATGGCGATTGAATCGGGCCTCAATCCGTTCGCGGAAAGCCCGGTCGGCGCGCAAGGCCTGATGCAGGTGATGTCGAAGGTCCACCACGACAAATTCCAGCAAATGGGTGGCGTGCAGGCTGCGCTGAACCCGGTCGCCAACATCCGTGTCGGCGCGCTGATCCTCAAGGACTACGTCACCCGCGGCGGTTCGGTTGAAGCTGGCCTGAAGACCTACGTGGGCGCTGCGGCGTTCGAGAACGATTCGGGCTACGGTTCGAAAGTACTGGCCGAATACAGCCGGCTGAAGCAGGTTGCCGGCGGCAAGAGCGTGCCGACGATTACTCCGGCGGCGCCGGCCCAGGCGGTCGTCAAGGCGGCGCCGAAGGCAGAAACTCCGGCTGTTGCGCACGGCGACGAGGTGATTGCACGCCTGTAATGCGATGACGGCGCTTTCGGGCGCCTGATGTGAAAAAGCCACCGGCATTGCTGCGGTGGCTTTTTTTGTTGGCTTTGGGGACTGCGCGGCGATGGCGGCAAGCGCCCGATGCGGCGACAACCCCGGGGTCAGGTCCGGCGGACCTGACCCCAGCCCTTGGACCGCGGCGCGTGCATGAAAAGGTGGAACGTCGACGCCGCAAATTAGCGGCGCGTGTCCGCCGCCACTTCCTCGGCGCGCAGCTTCGGCGCCAGCTTGTCCAGCACGCCGTTGACATACTTGTGCCCATCGATCCCGCCGAACGACTTGGTCAGCTCGACCGCCTCGTTGATCACGACCCGGTACGGAATCTCCAGGTTGTTCTTCAGCTCGTACGCACCGATCAACAGCACGCCATGCTCGATCGGCGACAACTCGGCCACGCCGCGGTCGATCAGCGGCGCAAACGCTTCGCGCAGCGCCACCGAATCCTTGATCGCCCCATACAGCAACGCGGCGAAATGGTCGGCGTCGGCCTTCTCGAAGCCGTGCGCGGCGCGGATGTTGTTGACGACGGTGCTCGCGTCTTCATTGTTCAGCAGCCACTGATACAGTCCCTGCAGGGCGAATTCGCGCGCCCGGTGACGGGGCGTGCGGTTCTTGCTCGGGTTGGCGTGCGGGGTCTTGTCTGTCATTGTGCTTACCTGTTCTTGAATACGGTTTTTAGTCTTCGTCGGCCTGCAACTCTTCGAGCGCGAGCAGCAAGTTGGCCATTTCCACGGCGCAACGCGCCGCTTCCGTGCCCTTTTCCGCCATGCGCGCCTCGGCCTGCTCGTCGTTTTCGGTGGTCAGCACCGCGTTGGCGATCGGCATGCCGTAGTCGAGGCCGATGCGGGTGATGCCCGCGCCCGACTCGTTCGACACCAGCTCGAAGTGGTAGGTCTCGCCGCGAATCACGGCGCCAAGCGCGACCAGCGCGTCGAACTGCTGGGTCTCGGCCATTTTCTGCAGCGCCAGCGGGATTTCGAGCGCGCCCGGCACAGTCACGTGCAGCACGTCCTCGTCCTGCACGCCCAGGTGCTTCAGTTCGGCCAGGCAGGACGACAGCAGCCCGTGCCCGACGTCAGCGTTGAAACGCGCCTGGACGATGCCGATGCGCAGTCCGCCGCCGGTCAAATTGCTTTCATAAGTTCCTACGGTCATGGCTGGCCTCTTGATGTTGTGGTGATTGTTATGTCAATAGTACGCTTCAGGCGTTCGGCTTGGCGAGATATCCTGTGACTTCGAGGTCGAAACCTGTCATCGACGGCATCTTGCGCGGGCTCGCCAGCAACTGCATCTTGCCCACGCCCAGGTCCTTGAGGATCTGCGCGCCGATGCCGTAGGTGCGCAGGTCCATGCTGGCGGCGCGTCCCTGCGGCTTTTCGCTGGTGTCGAGCGCGGCGAACTGGGCAAACATCTGTTCGGCCGACTCGCCGCAGTTGAGCAGCACCATGACGCCGCGTTCGGATTGCTTGATCGCCTGCATGGCCGAGGCCATGGTCCAGGAGTGGGTGGTGGCGCGGCTCTCGAGCAGGTCGAGGATCGACACCGGCTGGTGCACGCGCACCAGCGATTCGAGGTTCGGCGCCAGCTCGCCATGCACCATCGCCAGGTGGGCCGAGCCGCTCGGCTTGTCGCGGAAGGCGACCAGGCGGAAATCACCGAACACGGTGCTCATCGGCCGCTCGGCGATGCGCTCGACCAGGCACTCGTTCTGCCCGCGGTAATGGATCAGGTCGGCGATGGTGCCGATCTTCAGGCCGTGTTCCTTCGCGAACTCGAGCAGGTCGGGCAGGCGCGCCATGGTGCCGTCGTCGTTCATGATCTCGCAGATCACCGAGGCCGGCGTCAGGCCGGCCATCTCGGTGAGGTCGCAGCCCGCTTCGGTATGGCCGGCGCGCATCAGCACGCCGCCCTTGACCGCCTTCAACGGGAAGATGTGGCCCGGCTGCACGATGTCGCTCGGCTTGGCGCCCTTGGCCACCGCCACCTGCACGGTCTTGGCCCGGTCGGCCGCCGAAATGCCGGTCGTGACGCCCTCGGCCGCCTCGATCGAGACGGTGAAATTGGTGCCGAACGAGGTGCCGTTGCGCGACGTCATCATGCCGATGTCGAGCTGGTCGCAGCGCTCTTCGGTCAGGGTCAGGCAGATCAGACCGCGCGCGTACTTGGCCATAAAATTGATGGCCTCCGGCGTGACGAAATCGGCGGCAAGCACCAGGTCGCCTTCGTTCTCGCGATCTTCTTCATCGACCAGGATGACCATGCGCCCTGCGCGCAACTCGGCAACAATTTCCTGGGTGTTGGAGATAGACATATGAGATTCCTATGGGACGGGCGGACTATGCGCAATCCGCTATTTTAATGGATTTGACGGCTTTCGACCGGCCTAACGCTGACGCCGCCCTGCCCGGGCCACCTGAATTTCTCGCTCAATAAAAAATTTGTTGCCTTGCGTCAACAAAACCATGGAAAATCAGTGTAAAGTGTTAAATTATCATATTTAATACGCCACAAATGCCGATGTTGTCCACCTTGATGAGCGCATGAAGTCCAAGTCAGCCGAGCTGCTGAAAAGCGAACGGCGCCGGCTGCTGGCCGCGCGCGTGTTCGAGGCGACCACGGAAAGCATCGTGATGACCGACGCCGCCGGCGCCATCGTCGCCGTCAACCCGGCCTTCGAGAAGATCAGCGGCTACCGCGAAGCCGAAGTCATCGGCCAGAACGCGCGCCTGCTGCGCTCGGGCCGCCACGACCAGGCCTATTATGCGGCGATGTGGGACAGCTTGGCCGCAAAGGGCAGCTGGCGCGGCGAGATCTGGAACCGGCGCAAGAACGGCGAGGTGTATCCCGAGCGGATCAGCATCAGCGCGATCCACGACGCCGATTCGCAAGTGAGCGCGTATGTGTCGATTTCGAGCGACATCAGCGCCCTCAAGGCAGCCCACCACCAGGTCGACTTCCTGAGCAACCACCATCCACTGACGCTGCTGCCGAACCGCTCGGTGTTCAACGACCGCATGCAGCAGGCGATCGGCGCGGCGCGCCAGGACAATCGCCAGCTCGCCATGCTGCTGTTTAACGTCGACCGGCTGGCGCGCATCAACGAGAGCCTTGGCCACGAAACCGGCGACGCGCTGCTGCGCGAAGTGGCGCGCCGCGCCGGCCTGCTGGCCGCGCCGACCGACACCCTGGCCCACCTCGGCAGCGACGAATTCGTCCTGCTGCTGGCCGGCTGCGCCGGCTCCGACGACATCATCGTCGCGGCGCGCCGCCTGATCGATGTGATCGCCCAGCCGGTGCGCATCGGCGGCCACGACCTGACCGTCACCGCCAGCGTGGGCGTCAGCATCTACCCGCGCGACGGCCTCACGCCAGGCGACCTGCTGAAGTCGGCCGACGTCGCGCTGTCGCACATGAAGGACGCCGGCCGCAACGGCTTCCGTTTCTACAAGGGCGAGATGAACGCGCATGCGCTGCGCTGGATCGAGCTCGAATCGCAATTGCGCCGCGCGATCGAGCGCGACGAGCTCAGCCTGCATTACCAGCCGCAGGTGTCGATCAAGGACGGCCGGATCTTCAGCATGGAAGCGCTGCTGCGCTGGGACAGCCCGCAGCTGGGCGCCGTCGCGCCCGGCGAATTCATCCCGCTCGCCGAGGACACCGGCCTGATCCTGCCGATCGGCACCTGGGTGATCCGCCAGGCCTGCCTGCAAAACAAGGCGTGGCAGGACGCCGGCCTGAAGCGGTGCCGCGTCGCGGTGAACCTGTCGGCCCGCCAGTTCGCCGACGGCAGCGTGCCGGCCGTGGTACGCGCGGCCCTCGCCGAAAGCGGCCTCGACGCGTGCTACTTGGAAGTGGAACTGACCGAAAGCGCGTTGATGCGCGACCCCGACGCCACTGCCTTGCAACTGGCCGAACTGACGGCGATGGGCGTGACGATTTCGCTGGACGACTTCGGCACCGGCTACTCCTCTCTGGTCTACCTGACCCGCTTTGTGCTCGACAAGCTCAAGATCGACCAGGCCTTCGTGCGCGATCTCACCACCGAGCCGCGCAGCGCCGTGATCGCCCAGGTCACGGTCGCGCTGGCGCACGGGCTGTCGCTGAAAGTGGTCGCCGAAGGCGTCGAAACCGAAGAACAGCTGGCCTTCCTCGCGGCTATCGGCTGCGACGGCGTGCAGGGCTACTTGTGCAGCCGCCCGCTGCCGGCGCCGGGGATGGCGTTGCTGCTGCAGGCGGGCCGCTCGCTGCTGCCCGCGGGCCGCGCCGCCTCCGGATAAAGCGGCCCCGCGATTCGCGGCTGGGTTAGGAGTAGAATTCGCGCTTGGCCACCAATCACGAAGCGCAATGAAAAAGTCCGTCTTTACAGCAGCCTGCCTGGCAGCGATCCTGTTCGCGCACGTCCCCGCCGCGCTGGCCGAGATCCGACTGTCCGACCCTATTCCCGTCGGGCCCCAGGTCACCGTAGGCAAATTGGCAAATGGCCTGACCTATTATATTCAGAAGAACAACAAGCCCGAAAAGCGGCTGGAGCTGCGGCTGGTGGTCAAGGCCGGCTCGATCCTGGAGGACGAAGACCAGCAAGGCCTGGCCCACTTCACCGAACACATGGCCTTCAATGGCTCGACCAACTTCAAGAAGCATGAACTGATCTCCTACCTGCAGTCGATCGGGGTCAAGTTCGGCGCCGACCTGAACGCCTACACGAGCTTCGACGAGACGGTCTATATCCTGCCGATCCCGACCGACAAGAGCGAGAACGTCGGCAAGGGCTTCCTGGTGCTGGAAGACTGGGCCCACGGCCTGACCATGAACGACGCCGACATCAACAAGGAACGCGGCATCGTGCTCGAAGAGCTACGCCTTGGCAAAGGTGCGGGCGACCGCATGAACAAGGTGCTGATGCCGAAGATCTTCAACGGCTCGCGCTACGCCCAGCGCATGCCGATCGGCCAGGAAGCGATCCTGAAGAACTTCAAGGTCGACGCGCTCAAGCGTTTCTACCGCGACTGGTACCGTCCCGACCTGATGGCGGTGGTGGTGGTGGGCGACATCGACCCGGCCGAAGCCGAGAAGATGATCAAGTCGCATTTCTCCGGCCTGAAGAATCCCGCCCGCCCGCGCCAGCGCGCCTATGCCCGCATTCCGGTGCGCGCGACGACCGAGGCGCTGGTCGTCACCGACAAGGAAGCGACCAGCAACTCCCTGCTGATCCGTTATCCGGTGCGCGAATCGAACGACCGGGACACCTTCGCCGACTATCGCGGGAAACTGGTCGAGGCCCTGTTTTCGGCGATGCTGGGCCAGCGCATGCAGGAACTGGCGCAGCAGGCCAGCCCGCCGTTCATGGGCGGCAGCAGCGCGATGGGACGACTGACCGCGCGCTACGAGTCGTACAACACCTACGCGGCGCTCGGCAAGGGCGGCGCGGAGCCGGCCATCGAAGCGCTGGTGCAGGAAAACGAACGGGCGCGCCAGTTCGGATTCAGCGCGGCGGAACTCGAGCGCAGCAAGAAGAACATGATGCGCAATTTCGAGCGCGCCTACAGTGAACGCGACAAGACCGATTCCGGCGCCTACGTCGGCGAGTACGTGCGCAACTTCCTCGAGAAGGAATCGATTCCCGGCATCGAGAACGAATACAACTACGCGCGCGAACTGATCCCCGGGATCACGCTCGACGAATTGAACAGCTATGCGCGCAAGACCATCCCTGGCGACAGCGGCAAGCTGGTGGTGTACATGGGCTCGAGCAAGGCCGACACCCCTGCCCCGACCAAGACGCAGCTGCTGTCGTGGGTGGGCGCGGCCGCCAGGGCGAAAGTCGCCGCGCGCGACGAAAAGCCGCTCGCGGCCGGCCTGATGGACAAGCCGCCCGCCGCCGGCAGCATCGTCGCGGAATCGGAAAACAAGGCGCTGGGGCTGACCATGCTGACGCTGTCGAACGGCGTCAAGGTGATCCTCAAGCCGACCGATTTCTCCAACGACCAGGTGTACCTGAGCGCGAGCCGCTTCGGCGGCCAGACCCAGTTCGGCGTGCAGGACGTCTTCAATGCGCGCTATGCCAACTCGGTGATCAGCACCATGGGCCTGAAGGACCTGTCGCCGCTCGACGTGCAGAAAGTCCTGGCCGGCAAGGCGGCATCGGTCGGCATGAGCCTGGGCCCGTACACCGACAGCATCAACGGCAGCGCCGGCAGCACCGACATCGAAACCATGATGCAGATGCTGTACCTGAAATTCACCGGCGTGCGGCGCGACGAGAACCTGTACAAGTCGTTCATCGGCAAGCAGGTCGAAAGCGCGCGCAACGTGATGTCGCAACCGGAGGCGGTGTTCAGCGACGCCCTGGCCACGACGATGTACAACAGCAGCCCCTGGGTGTCGCGTCCGCCGCGCCCGGATGATTTCTCCGGGCTGAGCCTCGACCGCAGCATCGCCATCTACAAGGAGCGCTTCACCAGCGCCAAGGGCCTCACCTTCATCATGGTGGGCAGCTTCGACATCGCCAAGGTCAAGCCAATGATCGCTACCTACCTGGCCAGCCTGCCGACGCCGGACCTGCAGATCGCGGCGAAGGATGTCGGCCTGCGCCCGGTCAGCGGCGTGGTCAAGAAGGATGTATTCAGCGGCTCGGAAGCACAGAGCCATGTGTCGATCAACTTCAGCGGCGACTCCGTCTACTCCAAGGAAGAGCTGCTGCGCTTTCACGCGATGATCGACGTGATGAACATCCGGATCACCGACATCCTGCGCGAGAAGCTGACCTTGATCTACGGCGGCGGCATGAACGGCTCGTTCCTGCGGGTCCCGTACGGCCACTTCACGATCGGCGTATCCCTGCCAACCGGGCCGGCCAACGTCGACAAGGTGATCGCGGCCACTTTCGCGGAAATCGCCCAGATGAAGGAACAGGGACCGACGGCTGCGGACCTGGAAAAGGTCAAGCAGAACTGGATCCAGGTGCACCGCAAATCGCTGCGGGAGAACAGCTACTGGCTGGGGCATCTTCAGTCGGCTGTGCTGAACGGGACCGATCCGGAGACCATCCTGGGTTACGAACAGCGGGTCGCGGCGATCAGCGCGCAGGACCTGAAGAACGCCGCCGCGCGCTACTTCGACCTGGACAATTACGTGCAGGTCGTGCTGTATCCGGCGAAGAAATAGGGGCAAAAACTACGTTAAGTGTGGGACCGCGTGGCGATGGCGGCAAGCGCCCGGTGCGGCGACAACCCCGGGATCAGGTCCGCCGGACCTGATCCCAGCCCTTGGGCCGCGGCACGTGCATGAAGAGGCGGCAGGTCACACACTCCACGGTGACATCGCTAAAAAAAACGCCGCATAAAAGATGCGGCGTTTTTCGTTTGGACATGTGGATCAGCGCAAGTAGCGGTCGAACCACGCCAGCGTGCGCGCGCGCTGGTCGCGCTGGTGTTCAGGCTTGCGGATCGAATGCCCCTCGCCGTCGTAGATCACCAGCGAAGTCGGCGTACCCATCGCCTTGAGACCATGCCAGAATTCGGTCGACTGAGCCGGCGGGCACTCGACATCGCGCTCGCCCACGTACATCAGGGTCGGCGTCTTGGCCGCCTTGATCGACTCGATCGGCGAGGCCGCGCGGTAGATCGCCGGATCGTCGTACGCGGACGCGCCGAAGAACGGCACCATCCATTGGTCGATGCCGTTCTGGCCGTAATAGCTGATCCAGTTGGCGATGCCGGCGCCGGCCACCGCGGCCTTGAAGCGCTGGCTGTGCGTGACGCCCCACATCGTCATGAAGCCGCCGTACGAGTGCCCCATCAGCCCCAGGCGCTGGCCGTCGACCGGCGCCACCTTCTCGACCGCATCGATCCCGGCCAGGATATCGCGCCAGTCGCCGCCGCCGAAGTCGCGCTTGTTGGCGCTGCCGAAAACGGTGCCCTGGCCATAGCTGCCGCGCGGGTTCGGCATGAACACGAAATAGCCCTTGCGGGTCAGGTCGCGAATCATCGGATTGGCCTCTTCGCCTTGAGAGACGAAGCGCGGCGTCGCCGCCGCCGCCGGCCCGCCGTGCACTACGACCACCATCGGATACTTCTTGCCCGCTTCGATCTTCAAGGGCGACAGCAGCCAGCCCTGGACGTTGAACTGGTCATTGGTCCAGCTGATGTTCTTCGCCGCCACCTGCGGCGCGAAGCCGTCGTTGTCGTGTGTGATCGCGGCCAGCTGCGGCAGGCGCCCCGCCACGATGCGCGCAGCGTGCTCGAAGTCTTCATGGACCGACGCGGCGATCGCACCGTCGGCGCTGAACACGAAGCGGCCGTCGCGCGATCCCGACGCCGACACCGGCGCCGACCAGATTGTCCGGTGGCTGCGCGCGGCTGGATTGATCGCAACGATGGCCTGGTCGCTGCCGACCAGCGCCGAAGCGACGACTTCATTTCCCTGCCACGTCAGTCCGGTGAACGAACCGCGGAAACCCGGGGTCGCGTTCGATGGCGTGCCGCCGGCCGCAGGCACGGTAAATACATCGCCGCCGACCGAACCGAAATCGCTCATCAGGCCACCGATGAAAGCCACGGTCCGGCCGTCCTTCGACATGCGCGGCATGTTCATCTGCATCGCGGGCGCCGCCAGGATGCGCAAGGCGCCGGTCGCCGCGTCGACATGGCCGAGCGTAGCGATCCACCAGTTGTTGTCGCCATTGCCCTTGGCGCTGGTGACGACGAAGCCCTTGCCGTCCGGCGTCCAGTCGTATTCGTAGACGAAGGTGTCGGCCGGCGACACCAGCTTCAGTTCCCCGCCGTTGCGCGGGATGATCGCGATGCGCTGTTCATCCTCTGCGCTGCCGATCTCGCCGACCAGCGCGGCGCCGGCCTCGGTGGCGCCGGTGAGCTTCTTGGCGCCGACGGTGGCAAGAAGCGCCAGCTGCTTGCCGTCCGGCGACCAGCGCGCCGTGCTGGCGACGCCCTTCACGACGGTGACCGCGGAGACTTTACCGTCTGCCGCGACATACAGCGTGGCCGTGCCGGCCTTGGCGTCGGAGGCGATGAACGAGAGCGCTTTGCGGTCGGGCGACCAGGAAGGGAAATCGTAGCCGCAGCTCGCGCACGGATCGTACGAGGCGAGCACCTTGCCGCTGGCCGCGTCGCGCACATTGACGATGGCGTGCGGCCGTTTCGGCAAGCCGCCCGGGTCGACCGCTTCGATCGCCGCTATCCGCTCGCCCGCGCCGCTGATCGCCAGCGCGCGATATTCGTGCATTCCGTTTGCCGCTGCCGCGGCCATGCCGGAGGCGGCCAGCAGCGACAAGGCTACCGCTGTCTTTACATTCGTTTTCAAGTTAGTCATTCCGCAATCCTGTTTTTCAAATAAGCGACACCCGCCTTTGGCTTTTTTTGCCAACACGAGTCTACGCGAAAACAGGAGGGAAGTGAGCGACTTCCCGGCGCAGCAATGCTAAGGCTTGGACAGCGACAGCATGCGCTCGACGTAGCGTGCGATCAGGTCGATCTCGAGGTTGACCTGGCTGCCGGCGCGCAGGTGCTTGAGCGTGGTGACCGAGATCGTATGCGGGATGAGATTGATCGAGAAGCGGCACACCTTCCCGTCGGCGCCGTCGATGTCCTCGACCCGGTTCACCGTCAGCGATACGCCGTTCACCACCACCGAGCCCTTGAAGGCGAGGAATTTCGCCAGCTCGCGCGGAGCGTCGATCACCAGTTCCCACGATTCGCCGACCGCTGCGAAGCGGTGCACCTTGCCCAGTCCATCGACGTGGCCCGACACCAGGTGGCCGCCCAGGCGCTCGGCCAGGGTCAGCGCCTTCTCGAGATTGACTTCGCCGACCGCGTCCAGGCCGGCGGTGCAGTTCAGGCTCTCGCGCGAGACGTCGACACTGAAGCTCGATGCGGTCTTCTCGACCACGGTCATGCAGGCGCCGTTGAGCGCGATCGAGTCGCCCAGCGCCACGTCGTCGAGCGACAGGCCGCCCGCGTCGACGTCGAGGCGGACTCCCGCATCCAGGCCGCCCGCAAGCGGCTTGACCGAACTGATTTTTCCTACTGCAGCGACGATTCCGGTAAACATTTAGCGAACTTCCTGATTTTTGGGGATTCTTGCAAGGATACGCAAGTCTTCGCCGACCTGCTTGAACTCGTGGAATTTGAGTTTCTGGCGCTGCTCGAGGCTCTCGAACGGCCCCAGCGAGAACATGCCCTGTGCATCGCCCACCAGGCTGGGCGCCAGGTACACCAGCAGTTCGTCGACGCAGCCTTCGCGGATCAGCGAGCCGTTCAGTTTCGAGCCTGCCTCGACATGCAGCTCGTTGATCTCGCGGCGCCCGAGTTCGAGCATCAGCGCCGGCAGGTCGACCTTGCCCGCGGCATTTGGCAACAGGATGACCTCGTGACCCGCCTGGCGCAGCGCCGCCTGCTTTTCCGGATTGGGTACGGCCGCGGCGATCCAGCTGGCGGCGCCCGCCAGCACCTTGGCATCGAGCGCGATATCGAGCTTGCTGTCGACGATGACGCGGCGCGGCTGGCGCGTGGTGTTCACCGCGCGCACGTTGAGCTGCGGGTCGTCGGCCTTGACCGTGCCGATCCCGGTCAGGATGGCGCAGGCGCGCGCGCGCCACGCATGGCCGTCGGCGCGCGCCTCCGGCCCGGTGATCCACTGGCTCTCGCCGTTGTGCAGCGCCGTCATGCCGTCAAGGCTGGCCGCGGTCTTCAGCCGCACCCACGGCAGGCCGCGCCGCATGCGCGAAAAAAAGCCGATGTTCATCTCGTAAGCGGCATCGGACAATACGCCAGACGCGACTTCGATGCCCGCCGCCGCCAGTTTGGCCAAGCCCTGCCCCGCCACCAGCGGATTCGGATCCTCCATTGCCGCGACCACCCGCCCGAGGCCGGCGCGCACCAGCGCATCCGAACAGGGCGGCGTGCGGCCGTGATGGTTGCACGGCTCGAGCGTGACATAGGCGGTGGCCCCGCGCACGTCGTTGCCGCGCGCGGCCGCGTCGCGCAGGGCCTCGATCTCCGCATGCGCCTGGCCGGCCGGCTGGGTGTGGCCGGCGCCGATGACCTGGCCGTCGCGCACGATCACGCAGCCGATGCGCGGGTTCGGCGCCGTGATGTTCATGCCCTTGGCAGCCCACTCCAGCGCCAGCGCCATCCCATCGGTATCGTTCAGTATCTGCACGGTTGTCTTGTCAGTGTTAGTGGTGGCTTCAAGGGTCCTGGCCGGCGCCGCTGCAGCCCGCGGCGTCGCGCGCCGGGTCGCAGATGCGCGCGCGTCCCAGCATGTTGATCTTGATCCGGCGCGTCTGGCCGCCGAGCGCCATCGACAGCGTACCCCAGCGCGCGGCCAGGCTGCTGGTGTCGGAACAGCTGCGTCCCATACTATTATAAGCAAGATAGGGCCGGCCCTGTTGGGTGGAAAACGCGGCGTCGACCGCGATGCCCTCGGCCAGCGGCCCGTGGCGCATGATCACCTCTTCGCCGGCGCCCGGCCTGCGATCGCCGTCTTCGTCGACGAACACTACCCAGCCGTGGCGCCACTCCGGCGCGCCGTCGCCGTCCGGCACCAGCTGCACCCGGCGGCCGCGCGCGATCGCCTGCGTGCGGGTCAGGTCGATCGCGCCGAACAGGTCATTCACCGCCGCCTTCAGCTGGTGCGAGCGGACCATCCCGCGCAAGTCGGGCAAGGCGATGCTCATCAGCACCGCGCCTATGGCCAGCACGACGACCAGTTCGAGCAGGGTGAAACCGCGCCGGGCCGGCGTCATGGCCAGCAGTGTTCGACCGTGCCGCTCGACGAGCGTTCGCCCGCGCTGTTCATGGTCAGCGTCTGGCACTCGGCATCCTTGAACCTGGCGTCGACGTTGGCGGTACCAGGCGTCGCCTGCACCTCGACGCATTGCATCAGGTCGCGGCCCGGGCAGGCGCGCGCGCTCAGCTCGTAGGCGCTCTTCGCCGCGGAGCCGCCGGACCACCACTTGAAGCGCTTTTCCTGCGGATCGGTCGAAGCGGACGAAAAGGCGATGTAGGTGTTGTTGCGCGTGTAATAGCGCTCCTGCTGCTGGACCGTTTCGATCAGCGCGATCTGCCCTTCGATCCTGCGTGTCTTGGTGATATAGCCGGCATAACTCGGATAGGCGACCGCCGCGAGAACGACGAGAATCGCCAGCACGATCAGCACCTCAATCAGCGTAAATCCGGTACGGCGATTCATCGACGTCTCCTTGGTTGCATTATTTTTTGGTTGCCGCGTCGTGCAGTTCCTGCCAGTTGGCGACTTCGCGCCAGCTGATGCGCCGGGCCGGCAGCTTGACGTCGACCCGCTGCATCGATGGCGCGATGTCCTCGCCGTGCAACTGCAGGACGCCGATCTTGCGCGTGGCGCCGGCCCCGCCGGTCGCGCCGCGCGCCGCGCTGACGGCGTCCAGTTCCAGTACGATCGGCAAGGCGCCCGGCGAATTTTTTAGCTTGTCGCCGGTCACGCTGCCGCTCGCCGCCACGCCGTCTTCCGTGAAGGCGAAGCCGGTCAGGGAATCGAGCACCAGGGTGCGGGTCGCGGCAGCGCCGCAAGGATCGGCGCCAGGCGAGATTGCGTTCACCAGCACCGTGCCGGAGGCCAGCACCGGGCTGGCCGCGAGCCGTTCGCCATCGGTGCGCGCCTGCGGGAAATCGAAGTACCAGCCTTTCTTTGCGCCGGTGCCGGCATAGTCGAACGCGGCGCCCTTGATGGTGTACTTTTCCTCGCCCGACAAGCTGCGCCGCGCCAGTTCGCCGCGCCCCGCTACCGCCACCATGGGGCTGGCCGCGCTGTCGCGCACCGCGTAAAACGACTGCGGCGCGAAATTGGGCGGCTGCAGGTCGGCATCCTCGATCAGTTTTCCAGTGCCGAACAGCACCAGGTAGCCGCCGCCGGGCGCGAACACCACCCGCGGGGCGTGGGTAATCGGCTGGGCATGGCCGCCGCTGTCGCGCGCCTCGTACAGGACCTGGCTGGAATACGGCGGCTTGCCGCTCAAGTCGAAACGCCACAGCCTGCCCTGCAGATCGCCGGCATAGGCAAAGCGCACGCTGCCATCGCCAGCCATCACCAGCGCCGGCTCGGCCAGGGCATTGGCTTGTTGCGGGTCGGCGGCCGGCGCGGCCAGCTTGAAATAGTTCACGCCCTCTTTCCAGCGCACGGTCGCCGGTTTGTCGAGCGCGAGCAGGAACAGCGCGCCGCCCGGATCGGCATGCATCGCGTCCTGCCCGTAGTTATTGACGCCGCTCGGCACCACCGCAAAATCGCGGTACTCCGGCGCACCACCCTTGATTCCGACCTTCAGCCTGGCCACGGCCGGCGGCGCGCTGACGTGGCCGATCGCGGGGTCGTCCTGGTCGGTGAACTCCCACAACGCGCGCATGCCCGCATCGAACGCGACGGGGTCGCTGACATCCAGCGCGAACACGCCGCGCGCGCCCATGCCCATGCCAGACACCAGCACCGAACGCCACTGCCCGTTGAACCAGGCCTCACCCTGGCCGGCGCTGGCGTCAACGTAAGGGCGATGGCGATAAGCGGGATCGCCGAGCAGGTTCATCACCGGCATCAGCGCGTTGGGCACATAGGCGAACAGTTCGGCGCCGTCGGCCGCATCGAAGGCGTGCAGCATGCCGTCGTTGGCGCCGAGGTAGATGACGTTCGGCCGCGCCTTGTAGTGCGCGTGGAAGCTGTCGTAGCCGGGCCCCTGCACCGATGCCGACGGCGCGCCAACCAGCAGCGGCAGGCTGTGGATCGCATCGCCAAGAACGCTGGCGCGGCGCCGGAACACGCCATTCGGCTGGCCGGCTTCGCGGCCGCGCTCGCCGCGCAGGAACGCGACCCGGGCCTCGCCGAGCCCGTCGCGCCATTCGCTCGACGGCGCCAGGTCGAGCCACGCGCGCTCCTCGCGTCCCAGCTGGTCCCACTTGAAAGCGACCGTTTTGGTCGACTGATCCGGGTTGCGCACCAGGGTGTAGATTTTGCGTTCCTGCGGCGCCGGACGCGGCGGCGTGCCCTTCGCCGCGTCACCGGTCAGCAGCGCGCCGGCTTCCCACAGCGGTGCGCCGCCGATCTCGATCGCGCCGCCGGCCGATGCCTGCATGGCGCGCTGTTCGAGCCGCCCCGACCAGGTGGACTGCATGAAGCCCGACTCGGCCAGGAAGCCCGCGCCGCCCGGGCCCAGCGCGACCATCATGCGACCCGGCTGCAGCCCCGGGCGCGCGGCCGCTTCGCCGAACAAGCCGCGGACGGCTGCCACGACGGCGTCCGCCGCCGGCGCGGCGAAGTAGGCGTCCGGCTTGCGGCCGTCGCGGCTCCATTCGCTCTCGCCGGCCCGGCGCGCGCTGGTGATGAACGGATTGGCGTCGCCGTTGCGGTCGTCGAAGGCGCCGTATTTCGCCGCGAGGTACAGCACGCTGGCGCCCGGCTTGGGAGGCGCGCCCAGCTCCAGCGAATAGCTGTCGACCCGTACCGGCAGGTCGGGGCGGATCGCCCGCGTGTGCGCCCAGTACGCGGCAGCCGCGAGGTAGTAGCTGCCGGCGCCGCCAGGACCGTCGTCGAGGTTGGCGAGATCGAGCAGGTCGGGACGCGGCGCGCCATTCCGGAAGGCGCCGGAACTGTCGGCTTCCATCGCGCCGACCCGGGCGGCCGACTGCGCCACGTCGAACGGACCGCCGGGCGCAAACGGATCGGCGGCGCGCGGCGCATCTGGTTTGCCGCTGCGGGCATTCCCGGGCAGGAAGCGGTCGTCAACAAAACTGGCGTGGCCGATGGTGGCGACCGCGTTGCGCTGGCAGGCAGCGGTCACCGGGTCCGCCCGCTTGCTCCAGACCGGGAAGCCGGCGTCGGCCGATGCCGGCGCCGCGGCCGGCTCGCGGCCTTGCAGGTAGCGCAGGCCCTCGTAGTACATTTCCGCGCCGGGATCGGCGCTTTTGTACGCGCCCGCCCGCCCCGCCTCGGCCCGGCCAAGTCGGTTGATGTAGTTGATCATGCCGCTTTGGGCGCCGCCAGCACGGTCGGGATTGGGGGCGAGCACTCCGTTCACCGGGTCCCATTCGGAACGGGGATTGTCCGCCAGCGCGAACAGCGGCGCCTCGAATTCGGCCGGCCCGACGAACTTGAGCGGCGCGCGCAGCACCCCGCCATACAGGTTGGCGTCGTCGGCGCCGCGCTCGGTCAGGTAGGACATCAGCCCGATGCGCACCGCCGCGCTGTAGCGCTGGATGCTGCCTTCCGGTTTGAAGCCGCCCGCGTAATGGCGGCACAGGTCCGGCCGGCTCGCGCTGTCCGCTTCGCTGCAGACCTTGACGCGCACATTGAACTCGCCGAGGGATTTGTCCGACACCAGCCGCCGCCCGCCCGCGCCGATGCGCGGCGCGTCGCAAGCGCTGCCTTTGCTGGTGCTGCTGAACAGGATCCGGTTACGGCACGACACCACGTACAGCGTCTCGGTGTCGAACGGCGTGACCTTGCCGGGCCGGCTGGTGCTGGCACCGTCGATCGCCTTGCGCGGGAACCAGGCGTCGCTGGCGTAGAAATCGGGATGGAAGCGGCCGTCGGGCAGCCAGGCGCGCTGCAGCACGGTCAGGCCGGGTTCGTCGATCACGCGGTCGCCGCCGGTCAGGCCGTAGCGCAGCAGGTCGAGGGACGACGCGCTGGCCCAGTTGAGGAAATTGCCGCTGAAGGAATCACCGCCGCACTCGCGCCGTCCGTCGGCCGGCCTGAGGATCGAGAAGTAGCCGCTGCTTTCGTCCAGGTCCGGTTCGGGCGTGCGCGCCGCGCGTTTCATCATCGGATAGCTGTAGCACATGCGCGCATTGAAGTAGCCGGCATAGTCGAATGCGCGCTCGTAGGCGGCGCGATAGGCCGCGCCGGCGTCGGCAAAGGTGAGCGAGAGGTTGACCAGCAGGTTAGGAGGCACCCTGCCGCCCGGCAAGGCGAGCGGGCCGTCCGGCACCACCAGCGGCGGCGCTGCGGCATGCGCGCCCAGGTGCACGCATGCCGCCAGCAGCGCAAGCAGAAGCGCCTTCATTGCAGTGTCCCCTGCCGCGGCGCGACCTTGCGATAGAACGACTGCAGCACCACCTGGGTGCTGGCGCGCGCACCGAAGCCGATCGCGGTGATGCGGTACAGGTTGCCGGCACGCCGGCCCGCGTCTTCGCCGGCGCGCACCAGCGGCATCAGTTCGATGATGTAGCGCGGCGCCCTGGCGGGCAGCGTGCCGCCGCCCGTCGGCAGTATCGCGCCGGTGAATTTTCCGTAAGGCGTTGCAGCGCTGTCGGCGCCATCCGGGCCGTCCAGTTCGGCCAACTGCCAGGCGGGCGCCGGCGCCACCGGCCCGAAGCTGCATAGCCCGAGGTTGGTGCTGCCCTCGCCATGGGCGCAGCCTTGCTCGAAACCTAGCGCGCTGCCGCTGGCGAACAGCGCCGCGCGCGCGGAGCCCGGATCGGCGCCGCCCTCGATGTCGCGCTCGGCGTCGGCCAGCCCGGCTTCGGCCGACTGGAAGGCGATGTGGCGGTCGCGCTCCGCGCGCGCGGATTTTTCGGCGTTGAGCGCGGTGTGCGCGGCCGACGCGCCGATGATCAGGATCGCCACCAGCACGAACAGCGCCATCAACAAGGCGGCGCCGGTGCAGCTACCCTTCCTGCGCACGCGCCGCATCACCGCACCTCGTCCTGTGAATTTCGCAGCAGCACGCTGGAGGCGAACATCTTGCGTTCGCGCCGCCGCAAATGTTCGGGCATCGGCGCCTCGGCCAGGCGCACGCCGCGATCGGCGGCGCCGAAGCTGTCGCTGTATGCGCGGCCGAACAGGTCGAACACCATCGGTTCTTCGCCGTTGCGCGCAGGCCTGGCGCCGTGCACTACCAGTCCGACCCGGATGCTGGCGATGCGCTTCCAGTGCGTGCGGCGCAGTCGCTCGCGTTCGCGCGCTTCCGGACTCGCTGCGGCGAGCACCAGCGCCGCATCGAGTTCATCGAGCACCGTGGCGCTGACGTACTGGTTGGCCACGCCGTCCGGCGGCGTGTCGGTATCGAGGCCGTAAAGGACCTGGAAGGCGTCGACGCCGCCGATGACGGCGTCCGCGCCCCAGCTGGACTTGCCGCGGTATTTGCAGCGCAACTCGCCCTCGCCGGCGGCGTTGCGGCCGACATAGAAGATGCTCCAGCCGTCGTCCGGGACGCCGACGCCGAATCCGGCGCAGCTGGTCATGCTGCCGTCTCCGCCGGGCGCCGCGCCGGCGCCGGAAAAACGCA
Organism: Pseudomonadota bacterium; assembly: GCA_046728335.1. Lineage (GTDB taxonomy): Bacteria > Pseudomonadota > Gammaproteobacteria > Burkholderiales > Burkholderiaceae_D > JAFCUW01. The sequence goes on from JBKPEJ010000025.1 coordinate 21,648, forward strand.
CGGCCAGCACGTCGCTGCCATTGACAGCGTCGGGCAATGCGCCGGCGATGCCGTCTGTTGCGCGGTTCAGCGTGCGCGCATCGAGTCCGCCGACGCGCGCCGGCGCCGCGGCGGGATCGAGGCCGGCTTCGTCGCGCTCCCAATTGACGAAGGCCGCCTGGCGCAGCGCGCGCGTGATGACCTCCAGCGCATAGCGCCCGCCATCGTCCACCTCCGCCGCTTCGACTTGCGCCAGGTAGGCGGCGTTGGCCGACACCAGCAGCCCGGCCGCCATCAGCGTGACCAGCATGCCGACCGCCGTCGCCACCGTCAGTTCGGCAAGGCTGGCGCCGCGCTGGCGCTTCATTCGTCCGCTCCCGGCATTGCGATGGCCACGCTTGGCGCGAATTCGCCGGCGTTGTCGCGGTCATCGCGGCCGTTGGTATCCTTGCCGCGCCAGCCGATCTTGATCACGATCGGCGCCTGCTGCGGACCGCCGCAAGCCCAACGCAATGCGCCACGGGCGGCGTCCCACACCTGGCTGTCGCGGCAGACCACCACACGCCCGCCCGGGAAGGCCCCGCGTAACGACTGCTTGATCTGGAATAGTTCGGCGTCGGCCAGCTGCAGGGCGCTGCAGCCGGCGCCCTGGTCGCATTGCGGCCCCGGCGCCGGCGCCGGCGCGCCATCCTGCGCGGCGTCGTAACGGAGCTGCAGGTAGGGATTGCCGGTGTCGCCGGCGCGCATCGGCTCGAGGTTGGCGCGCATGTTGTCGGCCAGCGCGCTGGCCAGCTGCACGCCGGCCGACATCAGGCTCGATTGATGGCGCGTGCGCAGTGCGGCCAGCTGGGTCGCGGCGGCGCCGAGGACGCCGATGGCCAGCACGCATACCGCCACCAGCACCTCGAGCAGCGTGAACCCGCCGGCGTAACGCATTCGCACCACCACACCTCCGCAAGCTGGACGCGCTCATTCAGGCGCGCGTCGCCGCCGGCAGTGCCTACTGCCGAGCTTGCTCGCTGCGTGTTGACCTGGATCGCTTCTGATCTACGTTATCAGGCGTGATGAGCTCAGCCATGAGATGGCTCAACCGTGCGCGGGTGCGGGGAAAACGAGGTGGGCGGACTACTTGCGCGGCTTCGGCGCCTGCCCGACTTCGGCGATCGCATCCTGGAATTCGGCCAGGTCCTCGAAGTTCTTGTAGACCGAGGCGAAGCGGATGTAGGCGATCTTGTCGAGCCGCTTGAGCTCCTGCATGACCAGTTCGCCGACGTAGACGCTGTCGACTTCGCGCTGGCCGCTGGTGAGCAGTTTTTCTTCGATGGTGGCGACCGCGGTATCGATCGCCTCGGCCGACACGGGCCGCTTGCGTAGCGCCAGCATCAGGCTGCCGCGCAGCTTGGCCTGCGCATACTCGGTGCGGCTGCCGTTCTTCTTGACGATGATCGGCATCGACAGCTCGATCCGCTCGTACGTGGTGAAGCGCTTGTCGCACCTGGCGCAGCGGCGCCGGCGCCGCACGGCGTCGCCCTCCTCCGATACGCGGGTATCGAGGACCTGGGTTTCGTCATGCTGGCAGAACGGACATTTCATGTGGACGCCGGTGCGGTGGAATTGCGCTACGAATTCGAAAGGGCCGCCGGTATGTGCCGGCGGCCCGAAGGTGCTGCTGTATTACGCCGCGTAGACCGGATACTTGTCGGTCAGCTTCCTGACTTCGGCCTTGACCCGCTCGATGGTCGCTTCATCGTTCGGATTATCGAGCACGTCGGCGATCAGGTTGCCGACCATGGTCGCATCGTCTTCCTTGAAGCCGCGGGTGGTGAATGCCGGGCTGCCGAGGCGGATGCCGGACGTGACGAACGGTTTCTGCGGATCGTTCGGGATGCCGTTCTTATTGCAGGTCATGTGGGCGCGGCCGAGGATCGCTTCGGCTTCCTTGCCGGTGAGGTTCTTGGCGCGCAGGTCGACCAGCATCACGTGCGACTCGGTGCGGCCCGACACGATGCGCAGGCCGCGCGCGATCAGCGCCTTGGCCAGCGCGTCGGCGTTCTTCAGCACCTGCTTCTGGTACTCGACGAACGAAGGATCGAGCGCCTCCTTGAACGCGACTGCCTTGCCGGCGATGACGTGCATCAGCGGGCCGCCCTGGATGCCAGGGAAGATCGCCGAGTTGATGGCCTTCTCGAACTCCGCCTTCATCAGGATGATGCCGCCGCGCGGACCGCGCAGCGACTTGTGCGTGGTCGAGGTGACGAAGTCGGCGTGCGGCACCGGATTCGGATACAGGCCGGCGGCGATCAGGCCGGCGTAGTGCGCCATGTCGACCATGAAGTAGGCGCCGACCGCTTTGGCCACTTTGGCGAAACGCTCGAAATCGATCTTCAGCGAAAACGCCGACGCGCCGGCGATGATCAGCTTCGGCTTGTGCTCGTGCGCCAGGCGCTCCATCGCCTCGTAGTCGATGTCTTCCTGCTCGGTCAGGCCGTAGGAAACGACGTTGAACCATTTGCCCGACATGTTCAGCGCCATGCCGTGGGTCAGGTGGCCGCCTTCGGCCAGCGACATGCCCATGATGGTGTCGCCCGGCTTGAGCATCGCGAAGAACACGCCCTGGTTGGCCTGCGAACCGGAGTTCGGCTGCACGTTGGCCGCTTCCGCGCCGAACAGCTGCTTGACGCGGTCGATCGCCAACTGCTCGGCGACGTCGACGTATTCGCAGCCGCCGTAGTAGCGCTTGCCCGGATAGCCTTCGGCGTACTTGTTGGTCAGCTGCGAACCCTGGGCCTGCATCACGGCCGGCGAGGTGTAGTTCTCCGAAGCGATCAGCTCGATGTGATCTTGCTGGCGCTTGTTTTCGTTCTGAATCGCGTCCCACAGGTCCGGGTCAACGTTGGCGAGCGTGTGATCTTTTGCAAACATGAAAAAACTCCAATCGGGTATCGGTGCGAAGCACCTGGCAGTATGGATCGAATGAGGGAGACTGGAAAACCGAACAGGCAGCCTCATCGCGCGCTTCCATCGGTGGCTGCCCAGGCGAACGGCTAATGAAATCTCACGTTCCCCGGTGGAAGCCCACCTTTCGCCGACAGGCCTGGCCGGCCGCGGCTTTTCGCCAGTTACGTGAGACGTAATGGAGCCCAAATTGTAAGTTAAAGCCCCGGTTTGGGCAAGGAAAGTGCTGAGCAGTTAAGGATCGGGCTGTCCGAGCGGGATATCTGGCCATTTCGGCTACAATTTGCGTCGCCTCTTATTTATTTGGATTTCATCATGATCGTATTCATTACCGGCGCATCGTCCGGCTTCGGCGCCGAAATGGCGCGCACTTTCGTCGGCCACGGCCACCAGGTGGTCATCAGCGGGCGCCGCAAGGAAAAGCTCGACGCGCTCGCCGCCGAACTGGGCGACCTGGCGCTGCCGCTGGTGATGGACGTGACCGACAAGGAGTCGATCAACGACGCGCTGTCGCTGCTGCCGCAATCGTGGCGCCAGGTCGACGTGCTGATCAACAATGCCGGCCTCGCGCTAGGCACCCAGTCGGCGCATGAAGCGCCGCTGGCTGACTGGGAAACCATGATCGCCACCAACTGCACCGGCCTGGTGACGATGACGCGTGCGCTGCTGCCGGCCATGGTCGCGCGCGGCAGCGGGCTGGTGATCAACCTCGGCTCGGTGGCGGGCGCTTATCCCTACCCGGGCGGCAACGTGTACGGCGCGACCAAGGCCTTCGTCGACCAGTTCACGCTCAACCTGCGCGCCGACCTGGTCGGCACCGGGGTGCGCGCCACCAACATCGCGCCGGGCCTGTGCGGCGGCACCGAGTTTTCCACCGTGCGCTTCAAGGGCGACGATGCGGCGGCGGCCAAGGTGTATGAAGGCACGGTGCCGCTGACGGCCAAGGATATCGCCGAGACCGCGTACTGGATCGCCACCCTGCCCCCGCACATCAACATCAACAGCATCGAGATGATGCCGACCTGCCAGGGCTTTTCGCCCTTCTCGATCAAGCGCACCTGAGCCAAAAAGAATGGGGTCAGACCCTATTTTTCCGCGCCTTTTTCGCAAGAACGGCATCGAAAAAACGGGTCTGACCCCATTTTTGCCTCCAAGGCCAATCGCCCTTTCAGGCCGGGCGCGCGTGAACGAAAAAGAATGGGGTCAGACCCGTTTTTTTCGCGGCCTTCTCACGAAAACGGCATCGAAAAAACGGGTCTGATCCCATTTTTTGGGCGGTTGCACGGGGATAAACACATTTGTACCAATGTAACGAAAGATGCTAAGCTGTTAGAAATTGTTACAGGACTTGGCGTCTTGGCTAGCGATAACGTCTACTACCGACGCGTTGCCGCTCAGAACCCGCGGCAGCGCAGCTTCCGGCGCTATGTTCGGTGCAGTACATTCAATCTCGCAAAATGGCGTAAAATGTTTCCCATGTACATTTAATGGCAATCGAAATGCCCTCAGTCTTCAGCTGGACAGTCCGTGTTTATTACGAGGATACCGACGCCGGCGGCATCGTTTTTTATGCCAATTACCTGAAGTTTTTCGAGCGCGCCCGCACCGAATGGCTGCGCGCGCTGGACATCCACCAGCACGACCTGGTCGAACAGCATGGCGCGATGTTCGTCGTGAAGTCCGCCGCCATCGACTATCATGCGCCAGCGAAACTCGATGATGTACTAACATTGACCCTGCGCATTGAAAAGCTGGGCCGCGCCTCGGTCCAGTTCCTGCAGGAGGCCCATTGCGGCGCAGCGCTGCTGGCCACCGCCCGCGTCAAAGTCGGCTGCGTCGATCGGGCAGCGCTGAAGCCGCGTCCCCTGCCCGAAGTCGTCGCTGCTAAAATGCAAGCCGCCTGACGCTCACCCACCTACAGAAAAACCCAAGCCGCCCAATGAATGCAGCCCAAGACCTTTCCTTCCTGGCCCTGATCGGCAACGCCCACCTGATCGTGCAATTGATCATGGCACTGTTGCTGATCGTGTCGCTGACCAGCTGGACCTACATCTTCCGCAAGATGTTCGCGATCCGCGCCGCGCGCCGCCAGACCGAACAATTCGAACGCAGCTTCTGGGCCGGCGGCAACCTGCACACCCTGCACCAGAGCGCCAGCAGCAGCCGCGACCAGAGCGGCGCGCTGGCGCGCATCTTCGAAGCGGGCATGGGCGAATTCATCAAGGGCAAGCAGGCCGCCAAGGACGCGCTCGACATGGGCGCCGTGCTCGACAGCGCCCGCCGCGCGATGCGCGCCGCCTTCCAGCGCGAACTCGACGCGCTCGACATCCACCTGAACTTCCTCGCGTCGGTCGGCTCCGTCTCGCCGTACGTCGGCCTGCTCGGCACCGTGTGGGGCATCATGAATGCGTTCCGCGGCCTGGCCAATGTGCAGCAGGCCACGCTGGCGGCAGTTGCGCCCGGCATCGCCGAAGCGCTGATCGCCACCGCGATCGGCCTGTTCGCCGCGATCCCGGCAGTCGTCGCCTACAACCGCTTCACCCACGACATCGATCGCCTGGCGATCCGCTTCGAGAGCTTCGTCGAGGAATTCTCGAACATCCTGCAGCGTCAGTCACGCTGAGCTGAGGGGAGACACAGATGGCTTCCTTTTCGAGCAGCTTGCGCGGCGGCCGCGGCCGAAAGTTCAAGTCGGAGATCAACGTCGTGCCGTACATCGACGTGATGCTGGTGCTGCTGATTATTTTCATGGTGGTCCCGCCGGCCAACAGCCCGAGCGTGATCAACCTGCCGAGCGCCGAGAAATCGGCGCTGCCGCCGGACGACTATATCCAGGTGGTGCTCAAGCCGAACGCCACGCTGTCGATCGGAATCAACGGCAAGTCGAGCACGCCGCCGCGCGACATGCAGAACCGCACCGCGCTGCTGCGTGAACTGCGCACCGTGCACGCCGACCATCCCGAGTATCCGGTGATGATCGCCGGCGACCGCGAGAGCAAGTACGACGACGTGATCCAGCTCATTTCCGAAGCCAAGAAGATGGGCATCAACCGGGTCGGGCTGGCTACCAAGTGACGCCCGAATCATGCCTATGACACCAGTTGCAGCCAGCGGCGGCCAATACCACGTGCCGCCGGAACCGAGCCGCTGGCCATCGATCGCGCTGGCCGCGGCGGTGCACGCGGGTCTGCTGGCGTTCCTGTACATCGGCATCAGCTGGCAGAACACTGCGCCGGTCGCGGTCGAAGCGGAAGTGTGGGACATGAAGACCCAGGCCGCCGCCCCGCCGCCACCGCCGCCGCCCGAGGTAGTCGAGCCGGAACCGGCGCCGACGCCAAAAGTGGTCGAGCCGCCACCGCAGGTGGAGCAGCCGGTCGCGCCGAAGCCGCCCGATATCGCGCTCGAACGCGAGAGGCGCAAGGAAGAAAAACGCAAGCTGCTCGAAGCGCAACGGCTGGAAGACGAGAAGCTGGCCAAGGAACAGAAGCAGGCCGAGAAGAAGGCGAAGGAACTGGCCGACAAGAAGGCCGAGGAAACCGACAAGAAGCTCGAAGAGAAGCAGCTCGCCGAGAAGGCCAGGGCCGACAAAGCGGCCAAGGCCAAGCTGGCGGCGGACGAACAGAAGAAGCTCGACAAGATGCGCGCCGACGAGACGCGCCGCATCATGGCCGGCTCCGGCACCAGCGGCGAGGCGGAGAAATCGACCGCGCCGCGCATCGACAGCGGCTACCTGGCCAGCATTACCAGCAAGATCAAGAGCACCACCTCGTATCCGGGCAGCACCGATGTACCGGGCAATCCGAAGGCGGTGTTCAAAGTGGAAGAGCTGCCAACGGGCGAGATTATCTCCGTCAAGCTGGTGAAAAGCAGCGGCATTCCCGCGTTTGACGATTCTGTTGAGAAAGGTATTATCAAAGCGTCACCACTGCCAAAGAAGAAAAATGGTACCGTGGAACGTACGCTTGAGATCGCTTTCTCGATGAAGGACTTGAATTGAACGCGGGCATCCCCGACAACCTGGACCGATTGGACTTATGAAGACACTCCCTACTTTGCTGTTTGGCGCCGGCGTGCTGGCTGCCTCCATGTCGTACGCGCAGGTGCGCGTTGAAATCGCCGGCGTCGCCAGCAACCAGATCCCGATCGCCGTCGCCGCCTTCGCCGAAGAAGGCACCGCGCCCGCGCAAGTATCGGCCATCATCAGGGCCGACCTCGAACGCAGCGGCGTGTTCAAGGTGATCGATGCCGGCACCGTGTCGGACGCTTCGGCGATCGACTACGGCCAGTGGAAATCGAAAGGCGCCGATGCGCTCGCGGTGGGCAGCGTGCACAAGACCGACGACGGCCGCTTCGAAGTGCGCTACAAGCTGTTCGACACCATCAAGTCGGCGCAGCTGTCGACCTTGTCGAACGCAGTGCAGCCGCGCTTCACGCGCCTGCAGGCGCACCGGATCGCCGACGACATCTACCAGAAGCTGACCGGCACGCGCGGCGCATTCGCCACCCGCATCGCCTACGTCACCCAGATCAGCAGCAAGGAATACCGGCTGGAAGTGGCGGACGCCGATGGCGAAGGCATGCAAATCGCGGTGCGCTCCAACGAGCCGATCATCTCGCCGTCCTGGTCGCCCGACGGCGGCAAGGTCGCCTACGTCTCGTTCGAACAGCGCAAGCCAGTGGTGTACGTGCAGGACCTGGTCACGGGCGGACGCAAGGTGATCTCGAACGAAAAAGGCAGCAACTCGGCGCCGACCTGGTCGCCCGACGGCAGCCGGCTGGCAGTGACGCTGTCGAAGGACGGCCACTCGCAGATCTACGGCGTGAACGCCGACGGCAGCGGCCTGCGCCGCCTGTCCAACAGCAACGGCATCGATACCGAACCGCAATTCTCGGCCGACGGCCAGACTATCTATTTCACCAGCGACCGCAGTGGCGGCCCGCAGGTCTACAAGATGAGCGCCAGCGGCGGCAACGCCACCCGCGTGACATTCAACGGCAGCTACAACATCAGCCCGCGCGTGTCCTCCGACGGCAAGACCCTGGCCTGGGTCTCGCAGCGCGACGGCGGCTTCTCCCTATACGCGATGGACCTGGGCAGCGGCCAGGAACAGCGCCTGGCCGAAGGTGCCACCGAACCGAGTTTTTCGCCAAACGGCAAATACATCATGTACGCAACCAAGGGCGGAGGCCGCACCGGCCTGGCCGTGGTGTCGGTGGATGGACGAGTCAAGCAGCGTTTAACAACCCAGGCAGGAAATATTCGGGAGCCCAATTGGGGTCCCTTTATGAAGTAATTTTTAACAGTGACCAGGAGAAGAAGAAATGCGCAATTTTAAGAGTTTAGCTTTCATCATTACGAGCGCCGCCCTGCTCTCAGCTTGCAGCTCGCCCGTCAAACTGAATGAAGCCCAGGTGGTCGACAAGTCGGCCGAAAAAGTGGCGCCAGTCGCCGACACGCGCGACATCCGTCCGGTGGAAACCGGTTCGGTCGATCCGCTGAACGATCCAAAAGGCGTGCTGGCCAAGCGCAGCGTGTACTTCGACTTCGACAGCTATGTCGTGCGCGACGACGGCAAGGCCGTGGTGGAAAACCATTCCGCTTACCTGAACAAGAACAAGGCGCGCAAGGTCCTGATCCAAGGCAACACCGACGAACGCGGCGGCACCGAGTACAACCTGGCGCTGGGCCAGAAGCGCGCCGAAGCCGTGCGCAAGGCCATGGGCTCGCTGGGCGTAGCCGAAACGCAGATGGAAGCCGTTTCGCTGGGCGAAGAAAAACCGAAGGCAGTCGGCAGCAACGAAGCAGCGTGGGCTGAAAACCGCCGCGCCGACATCGTCTATTAATCGATAGCCTGATACGGCCGATTGACAATGGGGCGGCATGCGGTGCAGACTGCATCCGCCCCGTTTTTTTCAGAAAGTCACGACCATGAATCCAATTTCCAAGTCCCGCATTGCCGCCGCTTGTTTTGCCCTGGCCGCCTGGCTGCCGCTGCACGCGAATGCCGGCTTGCTCGACGACGACGAAGCGCGCAAGGCCATCATCGACCTGCGCTCCAAGGTCGAGAACCTGACGCGTGAACTGAACGCACGGCTCGATACCAAATCCGACAAGAGCGCGGCGCTCGAACTGTTGAACCAGCACGAACAGACCATGCAGGAAATCGCGCGCCTGCGCGGACAGGTCGAAGTGCTGTCCAATGAAATCGCCACCGCCCAGAAACGCCAGAAAGATTTTTACGCCGACCTCGACGCGCGCATCGCCAAGCTCGAGCCACGCCAGGTCAACATCGACGGCAAAGAAGCTGAAGTCGATCCCGGCGAACTGAAAACGTACGAAGCAGCGATGGCGCTGTTCGATTCCGGGAACTACAAGGGCGCCGCCACTGCGCTGTCCGACTTCGTGCGCCGCTATCCTGCTTCGAGTTACGCATCGAACGCACAATACCGGCTCGGCAACGCCTACTACCTGCAGCGCGATTACAAGAACGCGATCGCCGCGCAGGAAGTCGTGGCCAGCACGTACAAGGACAGCGCCAAGGCGCCTGACGCGATGCTCAACATCGCCAGCAGCTACACGGAGCTGAAGGACAAGAAGAGCGCCAAGAAGGCCTTGCAGCAGCTGGTTGCCAAGTATCCGACATCATCGGCTGCATCGGCCGCGAAAGACCGCCTGGCCGCACTCAAGTAAGCCGGATTGCGAAAAAATATGGATTTTGGCATTTGACAGGATCGCTGATGCCCCCTATAATCTTGCTTCTTTCGGGTCGTTAGCTCAGCTGGTAGAGCAGCGGACTTTTAATCCGTTGGTCGCAGGTTCGAATCCCGCACGGCCTACCACGAATTAGTACGAAGCCCACGAATTTACGTTCGTGGGCTTTTTGCTTTGCGGCCGATCTCTGGTCGCTGCGAAAAAGGCCCAGTCGCTGCTGGTTCGCGCCTCGCTCCAGGCCTGCTTTGTCGCCGGCGAAGGCAGGCATGGGCTAAGATTCAACATTTCATCGATCCCTTCAGGACAGCCCATGAAAAAGTTGATTGTTGCGGCCCTTGTCGCTGCCGCGCGTTCGCTCGCGCCGGCCCAGGAAGTGCTGGTGTCCGGCAGCGTCGAGCGAATTGCGCTGCTGCCTCCGGGGACTGCCGAGTGCCCGAAGGATTGTCCGCAAATGTTAGGCCCTGTCCGAGCAGCGCTGACCATGGCAAACGCAAAGGAAAACCATTGAAGATCCGTGACGCCACCGTGGATGACGCCGAGACGATTGCGTCGATCTACAAACACTATGTGCTGACTACCTCCATCAGTTTCGAGGAGGACCCAGTACCCGCCATCGACATGGCCGGCCGCATCGCCGACGTGCAGGCGACGGGCCTTCCGTGGCTGGCCGCCGAAGTGGACGGCGCCGTCGCCGGCTACGCGTATGCGACCAAGTGGCGGGTGCGTCATGCGTATCGCTTCTCGGTCGAGAGCTCGGTGTACCTGGCGCCCGCGCGCGCTGGCCAGGGAATCGGTACTGCGCTGTATCGTGCGCTGCTGGACCGGTTGCGCGGCGGCGGCTATCACCTGGCAATCGGCGGTATCGCGTTGCCCAACGAGGCCAGCATCGCGCTTCACGAAAAGCTCGGCTTCGAAAAGGTGGCGCACTTCAAAGAGGTCGGATTCAAGTTCGACCGATGGACCGATGTCGGGTACTGGCAGCTCAGTTTGGCGCCCGACACGAAAAGCGCGACAACGGTTCACGAGACTTAATCTCAGCACGGATCGCGTCTTCCGCCAGGCCAGCGCCCGGCTCGTACTCGGCGACGATGCTTTCGTTGCTCGATTCGGCGGCGCCGACAAAGACGGGGTCAGGTCCGGCGGACCTGACCCCAGGGGTTAGGCCGCGGCTCAGAATCGATTCGGCGGCGGGAACAGACCCCAGAAGTTTTGACTTTGCGTTTCATTTGCCTCCCTCATGCTGATCAATGTAGTAACAAATAACAAAAACATCCAGTTGCGGGTGATGCAGCTCGGCACGAATATCTATAGAATGCAGCGATTCGTTGCCGGATTGCACAGTTAAGCCCGGCCTTCCACCCGAGGAAATACATGAATTACCCACTGGTCCTGAACCTGGCCGTCGCCCTGGCCATCTGCTTCGCGCTGTACCGCATGCAGGCCTCCCACGTGTCGTTCAGCAAGCGCGTGTTCACCGGGATGGGGCTGGGCGTGCTGCTCGGCGCGGCGTTCCAGGCGCTGTACGGCGCGGCCTCGCCGATGGTGGCCGATACCAATGCCTACCTCGACATCGTCGGCACCGGCTACGTCAAGCTGCTGCAGATGATCATCATGCCGCTGATCATGGTGTCAATCGTGTCGGCCATCCTCAAGCTGAAGGACGCCTCCTCGCTGGGCAAGATCAGCGTGCTGACGATCGGCACGCTGATGGCCACCACCATGGTCGCCGCGCTGGTCGGCATCCTGATGGCCAAGCTGTTCGGCCTGACCGCGGTCGGCCTGACCTCGAGCGCGGCCGAACTGGCGCGCGGCCAGTATTTACAGGGTAAGCTGCCAACCGCCCAGGCGCTGTCGCTGCCAGGCATGGTCCTCAGCTTCATCCCCGAGAACGCCTTCCTCGACATGACCGGCGCGCGCAAGACCTCGACCATCGCGGTGGTGCTGTTCTCGATTTTCATCGGCGTTTCCGCCACCGGCATCGCGGCCAGGAAGCCGGATATCTTCGCTTCCTTCAACCACTTCATCAAGGTCGCCCACGTGATCGTGATGCGGATGGTCACGCTGGTGCTGCGCCTGACCCCGTTCGGCGTGTTCGCGCTGATGACGCAGGTGGTGGCCGCCTCCAGCATCACCGACATCCTCAACCTGATCAGCTTCGTCGGCGCTTCCTACAGCGCGCTGGCGATCATGTTCTGCGTGCACCTGGCGATCATCGCCTCCACCGGACTGAATCCGGCGCGCTACGTCAAGAAGATCTTTCCGGTGCTGGCGTTCGCGTTCACTTCGCGCACCAGCGCCGGCGCCATTCCGATGAGCGTGCAGACCCAGACCGGCCGCCTCGGCACGCCGGAAGGCATCGCCAACTTCGCCGCCTCGTTTGGCTCGACCATCGGCCAGAACGGCTGCGCCGGTATTTACCCTGCGATGCTGGCGGTGATGATCGCGCCGACCGTGGGCATCGATCCATTCACCAGCGCTTTCATCGTGCCGCTGATCGCGATCATCACGGTAGGTTCGGTCGGCGTGGCCGGGGTCGGCGGCGGCGCCACTTTCGCCGCCCTGATCGTGCTGTCGGCAATGAACCTGCCGGTCGCGCTGGCGGGCCTCTTGATCTCGATCGAGCCGCTGATCGACATGGGCCGCACCGCGCTCAACGTCAGCGGCTCGATCACCGCCGGCACGCTCACCAGCCGGCTGCTCGGCGAAACCGATATGGCGGTCTTCAACAACGCCAAAGAAATAGAACTCGACAGCGAGAGGCTGGCCGCCTGAGCCGCCGCACCGGCCCACCTATCGTGCGCTGAACAGCGGCCGAATCCGACTATCATGACGACGTGTCGACATGAACGACGGGCGATCGATGGAACAGAAGTGGCCGCAGGAGATCTGGCTGGTTCGGCACGGGCAAAGCTCGGGCAATGTCGCACGCGACGCTGCCGAAGCGGCCAAGGGCATCATGATCGACATTGCCCAGCGCGACGTCGACGTGCCCTTGTCGGAGCTCGGCGTGCAGCAATCGAAGGCGCTGGGCGACTGGTTCGCCGCGATGCCCGAAGAAGCGCAGCCCAACGTGATCCTGCACTCGCCCTACCTGCGCGCGGCCGAAACGGCGCGCTTGGTCAAGCGCGGCATCGACCCGGAAAGCCTGGTCGCCGCGACTGTCGACGAGCGCCTGCGCGAGAAGGAGTTCGGCATCCTCGACCGCCTGACCACCCACGGCATCTCGCTGCGCTACCCTGAACTGTACGAACAGCGCAAGCATGTCGGCAAATTCTATTTCCGCCCGCCCGGCGGCGAAAGCTGGTGCGACGTGATCCTGCGCCTGCGCAGCGTGCTCGATACCATCACCCGCGAATACTCGCGCGAGCGCGTGCTCATCGTCGGCCACCAGGTCACGGTGAACTGCTTCCGCTACTTGCTGGAGCGGCTCGACGAATCGACCATCCTCGAATACGACCGCCACGGCGATGTGCCGAATTGCTCGGTCACTTCTTACAGCTTCGACCCCACCCAGGGCAAGCGCGGCAAGCTGGCGCTGAAACTGGTCAATTTTGTCGCTCCCCTCGAAGCAGCCGGCACACCGGTCACGGTGTCAAAAGATGTGCCCGCTGCTCCGAAAGCGTAGGCGGCCCGGGCCCATGGAGTCGAACGCCGCGAGCATCCATTGCGTCAACCTCGACGCTGCCGCGCTGCGCGCCTGGCCGCTGCCGATGCCGTCGCCCGATGGCGACAAGGAGCAGCGCGGCCACGTGCTGATCCTGGGCGGCTCGCGCGAAATGCCGGGCGCCGTCATCCTGGCCGCGACCGCAGCCCTGCGCGCCGGCGCCGGAAAGCTGACCATCGCCACCGGCGCCAGCGTCGCCCAGCTGGTTGCCATGGCGCTGCCGGAAGCGCGCGTGCTGGGACTGGAAGAAACCGAGCAAGGCGGCTTCACCCAGGCCGCGGTGGAACGCCTCGATCCGCTGGCCGACAAGGTCACAGCGGTGCTGATCGGGCCCGGCATGCAGGACGAAACGGCCACTGCGGCGCTGGTGCGCGCGTTGATGCCGCGGCTGAACGGCAGCGATACCAGCGTGGTGCTGGACGCCTGCGCGATGGGCGTGATCCTGCATCCCGGCCACCAGGCGGATCCGGGCGCGCCGTTCCGCTTCACTCTGCCGGTGATCCTTACCCCGCACGCCGGCGAGATGGCGCACCTGACCGGCGCCTCCAAGGAAGATATCTGCGCCGATCCATACCGCCACGCGGCCGAGGCGGCGCGGCGCTGGAACGCGGTGGTGGCGCTGAAAGGTGCGCGCACCCTGATCAACGCGCCCGACGGCGAACGCTGGCAGCACGAGGGCGGCAACGTCGGCCTCGGCACGTCCGGCTCCGGCGACACGCTGGCCGGCATCATTGCCGGACTGGCCGCGCGCGGCGCCAGCTTGCCGCAGGCCGCCTGCTGGGGTGTCGCACTGCATGCGCGCGCCGGCGAACTGCTGGCCGAACGCTTCGGCGTGCTGGGTTACCTCGCGCGCGAACTGCCCGATGAGATTCCGGCGCTGATGGCATGCTTCGCCCGCGGATCCTGACCGCAATTCAAAAGCTATGTCACCGTAAAGTGGATGACGACTCGCGGCATCGACGTGCATGCACGCGCCGCCGGGCTTGTCGCCGCACCGGGCCTCGAGGACGTCATCCGAGTGCGCGCTATCGTCCTACATTTGAGATGCATCAAGTTGCGGCGGATTACTCCCGGTAATTACGCAAATCCGCGAACCGGACGAATAGTTCCCAGTCTAATTTTCACAGTCGAATTCGTGCACTGAACGGGGCCGCGTGTATCGCTGCGCTGGTTCCCTGATGGTCCCTTTCAATGGGGTCGTATTCAGGCTCATTGCGGGGCTGACCTGGCGCTGCTGTGGCGCTGCAAGCATTTCGTGCAGGCCGCAGCGGCACAAGATAGACGTGAACGAGGAGTTTAAACAATGAAAGCTTTTTCAAACGCATCGAAAATCATTCTGACCGCCGCCGTCATGGCCGCCATGCTCGGCGCCTGCAAGAAAACCGAAACCACCGTGGTCCCACCGAGCGACGCCACCACTACCACCACTACCCCCGCCACCACTTCCGGCACCAGCGGCACGGCGGGCACTACCGGCACCACCACAACCACCACCACGACACCGGCCACGCCACCGAGCGACACAGCCGTGCCCCCATCGACCGCCCCAGCCTCGCCTCCGGACAGCACCATGCCGCCGTCCTCGGCTCCGGGCGCCACCCCTCCGCCCAAGAACTGAGGCTGATGGACTGACATGGAATAAGGGCCCGCAATCGCGGGCCCTTCTGGTTTACTTGCCAGCCGTCGCGGCTGGCTAACATCAGACCTGACCAGGCGCGGCAACGACCACCGGCTTGCGGCCGCGGCCCTTGACAAAGCGGAAGGTCTTGACGATGCCGCGGAACACCATGCGCACCAGCAGCAAGGTCAGGATCGCCTCGACGAAGGTCATCACGAACGCGAACAGCGGATTGAGGCGGGCGGAACGGCGGCCGAACTTGGCCACCATGCGGTCGCGCGCAATCTCGATGCTGTCGTAGAAGGTCGGCACGACCAGCAGGGTCAGGATGGTCGACGTGATGGTGCCGCCGATGATCGAGATGGCCAGCGGACGATAGAACTCGCCGCCCTCGCCCAGCCCCAGCGCCACCGGCATCATGCCGGCGATCAGCGCGAAGGTCGTCATCAGGATCGGACGCAGCCGCATGCGGCCCGCCTCCATCAGCGCGTCCTCGCGGCCGAAGCCTTCGGCCTCGCGCTTGCGCGCCGCGTCGAGCAGCAGGATCGCGTTCTTGGCGACCAGGCCCATCAGCATGATGATGCCGATGAAGCTCATCAGGTTCAGCGTGTTGCTGGTCACCAGCAGCGCCAGCACCACGCCGATCAGCGACAGCGGCAGGGACAGCATCACGGCGAACGGCGCGGTAAACGAGCCGAACTGCATCACCAGGATCAGGTACATCAGGCCGATGCCGGAGAGCAGCGCGATCAGCATCTCGGTAAACAACTCCTTCTGGTCCTGGCCGGCGCCGGACAGCGCCAGGCCATAGCCCGGCGGATAATCGAAGTTCTTGGCCAACTTCATCGCATCGGCCGTCACTTCGCCGTTCGAACGGCCCTGCGCATTGGCCGACACCGTGATGGTGCGCTTGCCGTTGGTGTGGTCGATGCCGGACGGTCCCTTGCCCATCGTGATCTTGGCGATCTGGTCGAGCGGAACCATCTGGTTGGTGCCGGTCACCGCGATCGGCAGGCGCTCGATGTTCTCGGCGTTGACCCGGTCGGCCGGATGCAGGCGCACCGCGACGTCGCGCGTTTCGCCGGTCGGATCGACCCAGTCGCCCACTTCGACGCCGGCAAACGCCACTCGCAGCGCCTGCGCCGCATCGTTGACCGATATGCCCATCGAGTTGGCCAGGCCGCGGTTCATCTCGATCTGCAGCTCGTTCTTCGGATCCTGTTCGGACAGGCCGACGTCGACCGCGCCCGGCACCTGGCGCAGCTTCTCCATATAGGCCTGGGTGATCTCCATCAGCTTGCGCGAATCGGTGCCGGTGAAGTCGATCTGGATCGGCTTGCGGCCGCCGTTGTTCAAATCGTCCTGCACCACGAACTCGGCGCCGACCAGCGTGCGCACCTTCTCGCGCAGTTCTTCGGCCACTTGCTTGGCGCTGCGCTTGCGGGTGTTGCGCTTGCCGATGTCGACGTACACACGGCCGCCGCTCGGGTTGATGAAACTGTTGGTTTCCTTGGTTTCAGGGATAGAACGCGCCAGCTCGGCCGCCTTTTCCATCTTCAGGCGCGCATATTCGACGCTCGACGAGGCCGGGGTACGCACGTCGATCACCAGGTTGCCCGAGTCGGACGCCGGCAGGAAGCTGGAGCCGCCGAAGAAGCTGTGCAGCACCAGCGCGCCAACCAGGCTGGCCACCGCGATCAGCGACATCCAGCGGCGGTGGTGCAGCGCCCAGGCGATCACATTGCCGTAGCGGTCGGCCTGGTGGTCGAACCAGTCGTTGAAGCGGCCCAGCACGGCGCTGATGCCCTTCTTCGGCGCGTTGTGATGGTCGACCGGGTCGCCCCAGTAGGCCGACAGCATCGGATCGAGGGTGAACGAAATACCGAGGGAAACGATGACCGAGCAGGTCACGGTCAGCGCGAATGGACGGAACCACTCGCCCGAGATGCCGGGCATGAAAGCCACCGGCACGAACACGGCGATGATCGAGAAGGTGGTCGACGCGACCGCCATGCCGATTTCGGCGGTGCCTTCGAGCGCGGCCTTGCGGCGGTCGGAACCGCGCTGCATGTGGCGCACGATATTTTCCCGCACCACGATGGCGTCGTCGATCAGCACGCCGATCGCCAGCGACAGTCCGAGCAGGGTCATGAAGTTGAGCGTGAAGCCGCACAGCCACACCGCGATGAAGGCGGCGATCACCGATGTCGGCAGCGACAGCGCGGTGATCAGGGTCGAGCGCCAGGAGTTGAGGAAGGCGTACACCACGAAGATGGTCAGCACCGCGCCCAGCACCAGCGATTCGATCACGTTGTTCAGGCTGCGCTGCGACTCGTCGCCGCCGTCGCGCGTGATCTCGATCCTGCTGCCGGCCGGCAGTTCCTTCTGGATTTCCTTGACCATTTCGCGCACCTTGACGGCGATCGAGACGGTGGAAGCGTCGCGCGAACGGGCGATCTGGATACCCACGTTCGGCTTGCCGCTGCGGATCGACAGGCTGTCGAGTTCAGCGAAGCCGTCCTTGATTTCGGCCACCTGCGCCAGCCGGACGATTTCTTCGCCGCGGCGCTTGACCACGATCTGCTGGAAATCTTCGGGACGCTCGATGCGCCCCACCAGCCGGATGCTCTTCTCGTCGAGCGTGCCGCGCACCTTGCCCACCGGGGCGTTGGTATTCTGGTTGCGCAGCGCGTTGACCACGTCGCTGACGGCGACGTTGTACTCGCGCAGCTTCTCGGCGCGCAGCAGCACCGACAGCTCGCGCTTGAGCGAACCGTTGACGTTGACGGTCGAAACGCCGTCGATGCCGCGGAAGCGGTCGGCCAGCACGTCTTCGGCCAGGCGCGAAATTTCCGCGTGCGACTGGCTGGTGGACGACAGCGCCAGCGTCATGATCGGCTGGGCCGAGGGATCGATGCGGCGCAGGATAGGCTCGCGCATCTCGATCGGCAGCTTGTAGCGCACCGACGCGATGGCATTGCGCACGTCGTCCGAGGCCTCGATCAGGTTGCGCTTGAAGTTGAACTTCATGAAGATCTGGGCGCCGCCTTCGTAGGCCGAGGAATTCACCTCGGTCACGCCGGAGATGCTCTGCATCGACTTTTCAAGGCGGTTGACCACTTCGCGCTCGACCGTGTCGGGCGAGGCGCCAGGATAAGGAATCGTCACCAGGATGAACGGCACCTCGACGTCGGGGCTCTGGTTGACGCGCAGCTTCTTGAGCGCCAGCAGGCCGAGGCACATCATCGCCAGGATCAGGACGATCGTGGCGACTGGCCGCTTGATACTGAAATCGGAGAGGAACATGGCTTATTTTCCTTGTACTGGCGCGACTGCCGACGCGGTGGCGACGGTGGCCGGAGCCATCTCGACCTTCTGGCCGTCCTTGAAGCTCGAACTCGGGTTACGCATCACCCGGTCGCCCAGCGCCAGCCCGCTCTTGACTTCGTAGCTGCCGGTGCGCTGGTCGCGCAGGCCGATCACCAGGTCGGTCTTGCTGAGCGTCTTGTCCTTCAGGCGCCAGGTGTAGGCCTTGTCGCCGGCCTTGACCAGCGCGCCCTCGGGCAGCATCAGCGCGGCCTTGGTGTCGGAATCGATGCGGCCTTCGCCGTACAGGCCGGACACCTTCGGCTGCACGCCGTTGATGAAGCCGACCAGCACTTCAACCTGGCGCGTGACGTCGTTGGCGGATGGATCGATGCGCTTGACGACGCCCTGGAACTCCTGCTCGCCGTAGCCGTTGACGCGGAACGAGACCGGCTGGCCGACCTTGACGGCGCTGATCTTGTCGGCCGAGACGCGGCCTTCGAAGCGCATGCTGGTCGGATCGATCACTTTCAGCATTTCCTTGCCGATCGCGGCGGTGTCGCCGGCCGACACCTTGCGGTCGCTGACCACGCCGTCGAACGGCGCGCGCACCTGGGTGCGCTGCAGCTGCTGGCGCGCCAGCACGGCGCGGGTGCGGGCCGCCGCCACTTCGCTCTGGGCGGCGTTGCGGCGCACTTCGGCGTCGTCCAGCGCCGAGGCGGAGGTCATGCCGGAGGCGCGCAGGGTTTTCAGGCGCTCGAGCTGGCGCTCGGCCTGGTCAAGCGCCTGGCTGGCCGAACGCGATGCCTGCTCGGCCGAGCTCAGGCTGTCGCGGATCGCGGTCTCGTCGAGCTTGACCAACACGTCGCCGCGCTTGACCGCCTCGCCGTTTTCCTTGAGAACCTGCAGCACGACCGCCGATACCTCGGCGCGCAGGTCGGCCTTGCGCTCGGGCTGGACCGAGCCGGTGATCACCGGGCCGGAGGCCAGCGCATTCGACTGCACCGTCAACAGGTCTTCCGGAGAAATGGTCAGCTGGACCGCCTTGGCGTCGGCGCTGGCCTTGGCACTGGCACTGGCGCCAGGCTTGGCGGAATCCTTACTGCAGGCGACGAGCGCCGAGGCGACAGCGAGGACGAGCATGGTTTTGCGCAGCATTTAATTCTCCGGAATAATAGGTCGTTGAAACGTATGAACAGCGTGATCAATATGGTAAGCGCCACAGTATCCTAGAGGCCGCTGCCCCAGTCAATCGGCGATATTCATACTGCTGAATTGGATGCATGAAATGCATATTGACGCGATGAGCTGCATTTTCGGGTACTTGAAAAGCAGCAAGAAGGCCTCGCCCCGGACGTCCGCTCAGAACCAGGCGGACAGGGAATGGATCGCGTAGCCCACCAGGATGCCGGTGACGATGCCGCCGCCGATCTCGACCAGGGTGTGGCCCATCCGCTCGCGCAGCGGCTTGGCGCTGGCGCCGGCCAGCCGGTTGATCGCGCCAGCCTGGCGGCCGACGTGCTGGCGCAGGCTATTGGCGTCGATCATCACCACGAAGGCGAGCGTGACCGCCACCCCGAAGGCCGGATGGCCGATGCCTTCGCGCAGCGCGATCAGGGTCGCCATGCTGGTCACCACCGCGCTGTGGTTGCTCGGAAAGCCGCCGTTGCCGACCAGGTCGAAGGCCAGCCGGCGCTGGCGCACGCTGGTGATCAGGAACTTGATCGGGCCGACCACCAGCCAGGTGAGCGCCGGGGTGACGAGGTAGGAAATGTCCATTGAGTTGTCCAGTAAGTAAAAATGCCGTCCGGAATTATCGCAGAAGCCCGACGCGGCGACGACCTCGAATGTACCTTGGCATGCCCAAGACGCGTTAAACTCTTGTCCACTGTGGCATTTCAACCAACCCAGAGGGAAGCATGCAATATTTCAGGCTGTCGATCGGCGCCACCGTCCTGCTCATGGCGCTGGCCGGCTGGTGGGGCTTTTCCCATGGCGGCGTGTCCGGCATGCTGCATGCGCTGTGGATCTCGGCGGTGCTAGGCGTGCTGGAAGTGTCGCTGTCGTTCGACAATGCGGTCGTCAACGCCACCGTGCTGCGCCATTGGAATGCCTTCTGGCGCAAATTGTTCCTCACCGTCGGCATCCTGGTCGCCGTGTTCGGCATGCGCCTGGTGTTCCCGCTGGTGATCGTCGCCGCCGCGACCGGCCTGGGACTGGTCGACGTGTGGCACATGGCGATCAACACCCCGGCCGAATATTCGCGCCACCTGACCGAGCGCCACGCCGAAGTAGCGGCCTTCGGCGGCGCCTTCCTGCTGCTGGTGTTCCTCAACTTCCTGTTCGACGACGACAAGGACCTGCACTGGCTCGGCTGGATCGAGCAGAAGGTCGGCCAGTACGGCACCGAAGGGCTGGCCGTGCTGCTGACCCTGTCGGCGGTGTTTGCCTGCATGACGATGGTGCCCGAGGGCCGCAAGCTCGCGGTGCTGCTGTCGGGCATGGTCGGGGTGCTGGTCTACATCGGCGTCGACTGGATCAGCGGCCTGCTGGAAAAAACCGAAGGCGCCGACCCCACGCTCGGCAAGATGGTGTCGCAAGGCAGCATCGGCGGCTTCATGTACCTCGAAGTGCTGGACGCCTCGTTCAGCTTCGACGGGGTGATCGGCGCCTTCGCCATCACCAGCGATGTCGTCATCATCATGCTTGGGCTGGCGATCGGCGCCATGTTCGTGCGCTCGCTGACGGTGTTCCTGGTGCACAAGGGCACGCTCGACGAATTCGTGTTCCTCGAGCACGGCGCCCATTACGCGATCGGCATCCTGGCCATGATCATGTTCCTCAGTGTCGAGTACGAAATTCCGGAGTGGTTCACCGGCTTGTCCGGCGTGGCCTTCATCGTGGTGTCGCTATGGTCGTCGGTGCGCCACAAGCGGCGCGAGGAAAGCGCGCTGGCCGCCAAACGGAAGCTGGTACGTTCTTAATCATTTGACTATTCGCCCGTTCGTGGCAGAATGGGCGCGCCCTTCGCCAACCACGAGCCCAGTTCATGACCAAGCCAAAACGCGTGACGTTCATCCTTCTGTCGCTGATCGCCGCCGCGCTGGCGCTGTTCGCCCTCTACACCTGGGTCGCGCTGCATGTGTCGTATTCGGATGGCGAGCGTGCCGGCTACCTGCAGAAATTCTCGCGCAAGGGCTGGGTCTGCAAGACCTGGGAAGGTGAAATCCTGCTCACCAGCATGCCGGGCGCGATTCCCGAGCGCTTCGAGTTTTCGGTGCGCGACGACCTGGTTGCCAAGCAGTTGATGAGCGCGATGGGCAAGCGGGTCAACCTCTCCTACGCCCAGCACAAGGGTGTGCCGAGCGCCTGCTTCGGCGAGACCGAGTACTTCGTCGAGAAAGTCACCGTTTCGAACTGAGCGGCGCCTACTGGTAGCGCGCAAAGATCGCCGCGACCGTGCCGTCGCGCACCAGCTTCGCCACTGCGCGATCGAGCTCCCGCACCGTTACCTTTCCCTTCGGCGACACCGCGCATTGCCCCATATAGCTGCGCACCGCCAGCGGCGGATGCAGCACCAGCGCCGGGTGACCCACCTTGAGCCGATAGTCGACAAAGCTTTTCAGGGTCACCATGTGGCGCAGGCGCCCGGCGGCCAGCTTGCGCATGTTCGCTTCGGTACTGGTGCTGTCTTCGCGCACGAAGCCTTTGCCGAGCGGGCCTTCGAGTTCGGGATAGGTATAGCCCAGGATGGTGCCGATCGGCTGTCCGCGGATGTCGGACAGCGCGCGCGGCCGTGCGGCGGCGCGGTTGGTGATCACCACTTCCGTCATGGGCAGGAAGGGCTGGGTCCAGGACAGCTGGCCGGTCAGCCATTCGGGGATCGAATTGCACAGCACGTCCGCTTTCCCGGACTGCAGCGTTTCGACAATGCGTTTGCGCGGAATCGCGATGAAGCGCGGCTGGCGCCCGATGGCGCCGGCCAGGGCGAGGCCCAGGTCGCGATGGACCCCGCCGACCAGCTTGAAACCCTCGAAGCGCGCCATCGGCATCTCGGTCGCGGTGGGCACCAGGATCACCAGTTCGCCGGCCTGCGCGCACAGCGCGGCCAGCAAGGCGCAACTAACGGCGATACGGTGGAGGGCAGGCATGGCGGCTCGGCTTCACGAAAAATGGGCTAGATGTTACGCCATTTCAGCCGGGAATGGAAAACGCCGGCGCTTTGTCAGGCCGGCGTTTCTTCGCAGACTACTTGGCGGGCGCCGCCGACGGCTGGGTCAGCAGGCGGCCGATCACTTCGCGCGTCAGGTTTTCGGATTCGACGCGCACTTTTGCTTCCGACGAACGCCGGGTCAGCGCCGCGCCGGTGGTGGCCAGGTCGCTCAGCTCGCTTGCGTGGCGGCTCGACTCCAGCACCAGCAGCTGCTGTTTGGCGTCGGCCATCGCCTGGGTCGTGGCCGCAACCTTGCGTTGCATCGCCGCGTGGGCTTCCGCGTTCTCCACCAGCAGGCGCTGCGCATTGACCTTGTCCTGCACCGCTTGCGCAGCCATCTCTTCAGCCACTTCCAGGCGGCGCGCCATATCGGCCTTTTTGCGTTCGGCGAGCGCGCGTGCCTGCGCGGCCTTCGCTGCTGCTTGTTCGGACTCGAGCCGGCTGGCCAGCGCGGCGTTTTCCTCGGCCTGCGCGGCGGCGGCGTCGCGCTGGGCCACCAGAAGCTGCTCGGCCAGCACCAGCGCGGCGCGCTCGGCGTCGGCGGCGGCGCGTTCGACCGCCAGCGCTTCTTCGGCCATGGCGAGCTTCTGCTGTTCCATCAGCACGCGCGCGGCCTGCAGTTCGGACAGCTCGGCGGCGGCTTTCAGCTGCGCGGTGGCGGCGTCGGCGGCGGCGCACTGCTGCGCGCTGGCCAGTTCGGCCTGTTCGGCCAGCTCGCGGGTCGCCTCGGTCTCAATCCATTTGGCCTGGGCGGCGCGCAATTCGGCTTCCGCTTTCTGGCCCAGCAAGGTGGCCTGCTCGACTTCGGCGTCGGCGCGGGCCTGGGCGGCGGCGGCCAGCTCCTGCTCGGCGGCCAGCTTCTGCTGCAAGGCCGCGAAGGCTTGCTGTTCGGCTTCGGCGTGCTCGCGCTCGGCGATTGCCAGCCGGGCCGCTTCATCGGCCTTGCGGACGGCCAGTTCGGCCGATTCGCGCTGCTGCGCGACCTGCTCGGCCAGCGCATTCAGGGCCGCTTCGGTGGAGGCATTTTCTGCTTCGGCCAAGTTGGCCGACTGCTGCGCCAGCGCGGCCTGTTCGCCGGCCAGTGCGCGGGCGCGCTGCTGCTCTTCGATGTCCTGCGCGGCGGCGGCGGCGGCGGCCCGCTCGGCGGCGGTGCGCTGACGCGCCGTTTCGGTGGCCAGCGCTTCAGCTTCGATACGGGCCTGCACCTGCCGGCCCGCCTCTTCTTCGGTGGCGGCGCGCGCCAGCGCCACTTCGCGCAGCTGGCGGTCGACCAGGATGCGCGCTTCGGTCGCGGTCATGATGCGCGCTTCGGCGTCGCGCCGCGCTTCGGCACTGGCGGCGGCCATCTGCTCGACGCGTTCGCGGTGGATCGCGGCGTCGCGCAGCTCTTTTTCGGTTTGCAGGCGCAGGTGGATCGACTTCGCCGCGACGCGCTCGGACTCGGCCTGGGCGATCGCGATAGCCTCACGCTCCTGTTCGATGTGGGCCAGCGCGCGTGCCTCTTCCAGGGCGCGCGCTTCGGCGGCGGCGCGGGCGAAGGCCGAAGCCAGTGCGATCTGGTCGGCCTTTTCGCGCTGCACCGTCAGCTCGAGCGCTTCGGCCTCGGCCTCGGCCAGCAGTTCGGCGGTCTGGCGCGCACCCTTGGCCTGGCGCTCGCGTTCGCGCGCCAGCGTGGCCACGCGGGCGTCGGCGCTGGCGATGTGCAGCACTTCTTCCTTGGCGGCGTGGACCGCGGCGACCCGTTCGTAAGCCTGCAGGCGGGCCTGTTCGGTGTGCACCACCAGTTCTTCGGCGGCGCGCGCGGCCTGTTCCGCCATTTCGGCTTCCGCTTCGATCTGTTCGGCGGCGCGCCGGCGAGCTTCCTCTTCGGTGCGGGCGCGCGCTTCGGCGGCCAGTTTGATCAGGGTGTCGGCTTCGACCCGTGCGCGCAATTCGGCGGTCTCCTGGCGCACTGCCTCGAGCCGCTCGGCGCTGGCCTGGGCCGCGGCGCGCAAGGTCTCGAGCCGGTCGCGGTTCGCTTCGATCGCGTCTTCGGAGGCCTGGGCCGCTTCCAGTGCGGCGGCGGCTGCGGCGGCGTCCATCGCGGCGCGTTCTTCGGCCAAGCTGCGGGCGCGCGCTTCGGCGTGGGCACGGTTTTCAGCGGCGCAGGAGGCTTTCGATTCGGCTTCGACGCGCGCGATCGCTTCGTGGATCGCCCGCATTTCCGCCTTGGCGCCGTCCGGCCCCTGCGGTTCGTTGGCCGCCATCGGCAGGTCGATCGTGACGGCGTCGTCTGCCTCAGGCGCCGTTTCTGGTTCAGCGCGCATCGCTGCGGCGGCCGCCTTCGGCATCTTGCCTGCCAATGGCAGTTCGATGGTGAGGGTGGCGTCGTCGTGCAGGGACAGGGCTGATTCCATTGTTATTCTCGCTAGGGATTGCCATCCACACCGGATGGCATACCAGCGATTATCGTCCAGCGCAGCACGCGGCCGAACCGCAAGGAGACGTGGGAAAACGGCTCATTTCCCCGCTTTGGACGCTAGGCCGGCCAGAGCGGCGGCTCGTCCATCAGCGCGACCTGTTCGCGCAGCTCCAGGATCCGGTCCTGCCAATAACGTTGCGTGTTAAACCACGGAAACGCGGCAGGGAAGGCCGGGTCGTCCCAGCGCATCGCCAGCCAGGCCGAATAATGGATCAGGCGCAGCGTGCGCAGCGCCTCGACCAGGTACAGCTGGCGCGGATCGAAGTCGGCGAAATCCTCGTAGCCGGCCAGGATATCGGCCATCTGGCGCACCATGTCGGGCCGTTCGCCCGACATCAGCATCCACAGGTCCTGCACCGCCGGGCCCATGCGGCTGTCGTCGAAATCGACGAAATGGGGGCCGTCGCCGGTCCACAGTACGTTGCCGGCGTGGCAGTCGCCGTGCAGCCGCAGCACCGGCTGGGCGCCGGCCCGGTCGTAGCAACGGGCGACGCCCTCGAGCGCCTGGTCGACC
This sequence comes from Pseudomonadota bacterium, assembly GCA_046728335.1. Lineage (GTDB taxonomy): Bacteria > Pseudomonadota > Gammaproteobacteria > Burkholderiales > Burkholderiaceae_D > JAFCUW01. The sequence continues at coordinate 47,070 of JBKPEJ010000025.1, forward strand.
ACGCTGGTCCAGGCGGCCAGCAATTCCGGCGGGATGAAATCGTGGGCCAGCAGGTAATTGCGCGGCTCGCGGCCGAAGGTCTCGATGGTCAGCGCCGGGCGCTGCTCGAATGGCCTGAGCGCGCCGACCGCGTGGATGCGCCCGATGAAGCGGCCGATCCATTCGAGCGTCTTGGGGTCGCCCAGTTCGGGCGCGCGCCCTCCCCGGCTGGGGAACACGGCAAACCGGAAGCCGGCGAACTGGTGCAGGGTGCGGCCGTCGATGGTCAGCGCGGCCACCACCGGGATCTCGCGTTCGACCAGTTCGGCGACGAAGGCGTGCTCCTCGAGGATGGCGGCGTCGGTCCAGCGTTCGGGACGATAGAACTTGACGACCACCGGTCCGCCCTCCTCGCGGCCGACCTGGTAGACCCGGTTCTCGTAGCTGTTCAGCGCCAGCAGGCGGCCGTCGCCGTGCAGGCCGACGGAATCGAGCGCATCGAGCACGCAGGCCGGATCGAGGGCGGAGAAAGGATGCTGGGAGGATGTGTCCGAGTCGGTAGGTAGTTGGTTCATTCACTCATTGTAAGGCCGGCGCGAACAAACCTTCCCGCGCGGGACAAAAATCCCGACCAAATTTAAATGGGGTCTGACCCCATTTTTGGACCCCATTTTTGCGCCCCGCAAGCCAGGATCGGCACTAAAAAGGCATGGATTTTACCCAGCTTTGGCCCGGCCATATGAAGCGCGAACCAAATTTAAATGGGGTCTGACCCGGTTTTGGGGAGCGCAGGCGTTAAACTAGCGCCTTCACTTCAAGAAAGAGCAAGCCATGCAATACGATCAGCCCCTGTCGGAAAAAGAATTCGACGAACTCGACAAATTCCTGCTGTCCGACCGCAGCTCCGACGACGCGATGACGATGGATACTCTGCACGGTTTCCTCACCGCCATCATGATCGGCCCGGAAACCATCATGCCGACCGAATGGCTGCCGAAGGTGTGGGGCGAAGACGGCGCCAGCGAACCGAAGTGGAAGAACGCCAAGGAAGCGGACCGCATCTTCGAACTGATCATGCGTTTCATGAACGAAGTGGCCGTGACCTTCGAGGTGGCGCCGAAGGAGTTCGAGCCGCTGTTCTGCGAACATGAGCATGGCGAGGAAACCCTGATCGACGCCGAAGCCTGGTGCTGGGGCTTCTGGGAAGGCATGGAGCTGCGCCCGGGCTCCTGGAATCCGATCTGGGAATCGGACCTGGCGCCACTGATGCGCCCGATCTACCTGCTCGGCGCCGACGAGATCGAGGAAGCCGAACTGAAAGAAGTGGACGATCCGGTCAAGGGCCACAAGCTGGCAGTCGAGATCGAGGCGAACTTGCCGGCGATCTACAAGTTCTGGCTGCCGCTGCGCAAATCGGCGGTCCAGACCGTCAAGCGCGAGGAGCCGAAGGTCGGCCGCAACGACGACTGCCCTTGCGGCAGCGGCAAGAAGTTCAAGAAGTGCTGCGGGGCCGACCAGGCCGAATAAGTCTTGATTCGAGGCCGCGGCCTAACACCTGGGGGTGGAGCAGGGGTTGAGTGAAGCGAAGCTTCACTCCTGCGAAACGGTCGAGCTTTGCAAGGCTCGACTCCTTCCCGGTCCGCCGGACCCAACCCTTGTCGCTGGCGCGGACTAAGGCGACGCGCTTCATCTCCTGCATAGTAGAATCGTCAACATCGCTATCGCACTGGAGAGCCACATGCCTACCCTTTTGCCTGTCGCCACCAGCATCGCCCAGCAGCCGCCGGCCATCCTCGGCCTGCTATCGAACCTGGCCAACCGCCACGGCTGCATCACCGGCGCCACCGGCACCGGCAAGACCGTCACCCTGCAAGTGATCGCGCAAGCGCTCTCAAGCATCGGCGTGCCGGTGTTCATGGCCGACGTCAAGGGCGACCTGTCCGGCCTGGCGCAGGCGGGCGCGCCCTCCCCCAAGATGGACGAACGCCTCAAAACGCTGGGCGTCGAGGCGCCCGCGTGGGCGGCCTGCCCGGTCACTTTCTGGGACGTGTTCGGCGCACAGGGCCACCCGGTGCGCGCGACCATTTCCGACCTCGGCCCGCTGCTGCTGGCGCGCATGCTGAACCTGAACGACACCCAGGAAGGCGTGCTGCAACTGGTATTCCGGATCGCCGATGACAACGGCTGGCTGCTGCTCGACACCAAGGACCTGCGCGCGATGCTGCAGCAGGTCGGCGACAATGCCGGCGACTACCGTACCAGCTACGGCAACATCTCGGCGGCCAGCATCGGCGCCATCCAGCGCGGCCTGATCGGCATCGAGGAGCAAGGCGGCGACCAGTTCTTCGGCGAGCCGATGCTCAATATCGACGACCTGCTGCAGACCGACGCGGCCGGCCACGGCATGGTCAATATCCTGGCCGCCGACAAGCTGATGAACTCGCCGCGGCTGTACGCGGTGTTCCTGCTATGGATGTTGTCCGAGCTGTTCGAACACTTGCCCGAAGTGGGCGACATCGATAAGCCGAAGCTGGTGTTCTTCTTCGACGAGGCGCACCTGCTGTTCAACGACGCGCCCAAGCCGCTGCTCGAAAAGATCGAGCAGGTGGTGCGCCTGATCCGCTCGAAGGGCGTCGGCGTGTTCTTCGTCACCCAGAATCCACTCGACATTCCCGACACCGTGCTCGGCCAGCTGGGCAACCGGGTGCAGCACGCGCTGCGCGCCTACACCCCGCGCGACCAGAAGGCGGTCAAGGCGGCGGCCGACACCTTCCGCCCCAACCCGGCGCTCGATACCGCGCAAGTGATCACCGAGCTGGGCGTGGGCGAGGCGCTGGTCTCCTTCCTCGATGAAAAAGGCCGTCCCAACATGGTCGAGCGCGCCTTCATCCTGCCGCCGGCCTCGCGCATCGGCCCGGTCGACGCGGCGCAGCGCCAGGCCGTGATCGCGCAATCGCTGGTGGCCGGCGTGTACGAACAAGCAGTCGACCGCGAATCGGCCCAGGAGATGATCAGCGCCCGGCTGTCCGCGGCGGCGAAACCGGCCGCATCCGCGCCCACTCCCGCCCCTTCCGCCGGTTCGGCGCCCGCCCCGGCCGGCCATCAGCCGGCGGCCGCCGATTCGTCGCTGGGCGGCATGCTCGGCGGCCTGTTCGGCGGCAGCGGCCGCCGCGATTCGCCGGTGCAGGCGATGATGAAGTCGGCCGCGCGCAGCATCGGCTCGCAGGTCGGCACGGCGATCATCCGCGGCGTGCTCGGATCCATCCTCAAGAAATAGCAAGCTGCCAATTGTTGTGTCGCCGAAACAACAATGTGCTTGGCGTATTGACATCGGAAACACTGTGATACATTATGTTACACAGGTAAATCGATGTAAATATCACTAGAGAACGCCACGCCAACAGTGCCCTGCCCTCATTCGCCAGGTTCGCACTGCTGTTGAGGAAAACCGCGCCGGGACATCCGCGCTGAACCCCGTTTGCCAATGCCTTGGCCTTCCGCTGCCCTGATGCCGCGCGCCGCTGCTTTGTCAAAATTTCACCGTGCAGCGCCATGAACCACTCAACTATTACTCTCTGCTCCGGGTTGCGCGCCGAACTTCACGGCCTCGCTTACGCCAGGGAAGCGCTGAAACTGTCGGTCCGCGCCCTGCTGTATCCGCGCCAGACCGCGCGCTGGCTGGCGCTGCTCAACTCGCACGCGCTGTTCGGCCAGATGCTGCCGTCCTGCCCGCGGCTGGTCAACAAGATTTACCGCGCCTATTTCAGCACCCGGCTGCGCTGCGACGACCGGCTCGACGTGCTGCAGACCCATTACGACACGGTGATCCGCCGTGGCCTGGCGCCGCTGGTGGCGCGCGCCGCGCAGGGCCCCGTCGAACTGTGCCGCCTGCAGGCGCGCGCCGACGCCGGCTACCGCGTCGAACTGCGCGCCGGCGGGCTGCTGTGCCGCGAAGGCGAACTGGTGCTGCGACTGATGCACGGCGCCGATCTGCTCTACTCGATCGCCTTTTCCTTCCTGCGCCATGACGGCGGCATCGCCATCGGCATCGGCTGCCTGCAGGGCGCGCACGGCGGCGGCGGCCTCGAACCGGTGCGCGCGGCGACCCGTGAACTGCACGGCATGCGCCCGAAGAACCTGCTGGTGCGGCTGGTACGCCAGTTCGGCCACGACCTCGGCTGCACTCAGCTGGTGCTGGTCGGCAACCGCAACCGCGTCGTCACCACCTCGATGCGCAAGGGAAAAGTTCACGCCGACTACGACGCGCTATGGGAAGAGTTGCAAGCGTGGCGCCGCCCGGACGGCGATTTCGGGCTGGGCTGCGAGAGCCTGCCCGAACCTGTGATGGAAGAGATCGCATCGAAGAAACGTTCGGAAGCGCGCAAGCGCCACGAGATGCTGCTGGCGGCGATCGAGGCGATCCGCGCCCAGGTGGTGCGTTCGCAACGCTCGCTGGAGCCACTGCGGCTGGTGCACTCGGCCTACCGGGTGGCGCCCGCCCCGCAGGCGCCGTTGCTGAACCTGGCCTGAATCGGCGCGCGGCGCGCGCGCGTCAAGCCGGCGTCAGGGCGGCCAGCTGGGCGAGCCGGCCTTCGTACAGCGAGGCCAGCAAATCGGACTGGCTGACCATGCCGACGAAGCGGTTCTCGTGGTTGACGACGGGGATGTGATGCAGGCCCGAATTCGACATCATCGGCACGAGTTCGACGAGCGGCGTGCCCGCCTTCGCGGTGACCACGTTGCTGGTCATGATCTGGCCGACCACCTCCGGCTTTTCCGAATGCGTATCCGGGCTGCGCATCAGGAAACGGCGCAGGCGCTCGGCGATCGAGACGTATTCGTCCAGCTCGCTATGGCGCAGGAAGTCGCTCTGGGCGACGATGCCGATCACCCGGTTCGCCTTGTTGAGCACCGGCAAGGCGTGCAAGTTGTGGTGGCGCAGCAGATGCCACGCGTCTTTCAGTTCGGTCGAGAAGTCGACGGTGATGGAATCCTTGGACATGATGTCGCCGCAGGTAATGATGCCGAAGCGCCGTTCATGCGCCTTCATTTCGGTCGCCACAATAATGTCTTCGAGGTCGTCCCGGCTGACGTCGAGCACCTGTCCGTAGCTTTTCAGCACGGCGTCGAGGTCGGCGCGGGTAAACCCCACGCGTTCGGTCGGCAGCGGGTCGTGCGTGTCGTGCACGGGCTGCATGCTCGACTGCTGGGTGTGCGGATAGCGCCGGCCGGTCAGGTTGTTGTACGCCAGCGCGGCGAACACCATCAGCGCGGTGTTCAGGCCAACCTGCACGAAGGCGAACTCGTAGCCGGCCGCGTGCACCGCGGGTCCGGCCAGCACCGCCGTCAACGCCACCGCGCCGCCGGGCGGATGCAGGCAGCGCATCAGGAACATGCACAGGATGGCCAGGCCGCCGGCCATCGGCGCGGCCAGCATCGGATTGTTGATCGCCTGCGCGCAGGTGACGCCGACCAGGGCCGACACCACGTTGCCGCCAAACACAGACCACGGCTGGGCCAATGGGCTGGCCGGCACGCCGAACAGCAGCACCGACGAGGCGCCCATCGGCGCTACCAGGAAAGCCATGCCGCTCTTGCCGTTGAACAGGAAGTAGCTCATGAAGCCGGTGAGCATCAGGCCGACGATCGCGCCGATGCCCGCGCGCAGCTGCTCGCGCCCGCTCGCCGTGTTCGGCTTCGGCAAAAATTTTTCCAACCATTCCATATGCGATACCGCCATGCTCATTACCTGGGAATCGATCAAGAGCGCATTAGAGCATATCCGTTTCGGACGCATTGGGCGCCGGCGGTTTTCTGTGGCGCGCACGCACCAAAATGATGCGTTTTTTCTTAGTTGGGAGAATCCTAACCAGGGACATTGACGCGCGGGTACGATGCGATGCAAATTCCGCCCGCCGAGGGGTCAGACCCCGGTTCTTCTTTTAGGGGGCTGACCCCGGTTTGGGTTGGCGTCTCCACATCAGCTTGCTGGTCGCCGAGCAGCCCCTATCGGCTTGATGTACGATATGACAACACCGATCAACCCGTCATCCAAAAAGGAAGAACAATGACCCGACAGTTGAAGCACACCGCCCTCGCCGCCCTCGCCGCCGCCCTGTTCGTCGCGCCCGCCTTTGCCGCCGCGCCGATGGTGAAGACCCCGGCGCCCGGCTATTTCCGCATGATGCTGGGCGATTTCGAAATCACCGCGATCAGCGACGGCACCGTCGACCTGCCGGTCGACAAGCTGCTGCAAGGCGTCAAGCCGGCCGCGGTCGATGCGGCGCTGGGCAAGTCTTTCCTGAAAAGCCCGCTGGAAACCTCGGTCAACGCCTTCCTGATCAACACCGGCAGCAAGCTGGTGCTGGTCGACACCGGCGCCGCCGGCCTGTTCGGCCCGACCCTGGGCCGGTTTGCCGCCAACCTGAAAGCGGCCGGCTACCAGCCCGAGCAGGTCGACGAAATCTACCTCACCCACATGCATGGCGATCACGTCGGCGGCCTGACCGCCAACGGCCAGCGCGTGTTCCCGAACGCCATCGTGCGGGCGCAGAAGCAGGAATCGGACTATTGGCTGAGCCAGGCGAACATGGACAAGAACCCCGCCAACGCGGACGGCTTCAAGGGCGCGATGATGTCGCTGAATCCTTACGTCACGGCCGGCAAGTACAAGGCGTTCGAAGGCGATGTCGAACTGGTGCCTGGCATCAGCTCGCATTCCGGCAAGGGCCACACCCCGGGCCACGCGACGTATGTCGTTGAAAGCAAGGGACAAAAGCTGGTGCTGATCGGCGACCTGATCCACGTGGCCGCGGTGCAGATGGCGCATCCTGAAGTGACCATCAGTTTCGACAGCGATCAGAAATCGGCCGCGGCCGAGCGCCGCCAGGGCTTCGACGCCGCCGCGCGCGGCAAATACCTGATCGGCGCCGCGCACCTGCAGTTCCCCGGCATCGGCCACCTGGAAAAAGAAGGCAAGGGCTACGAATTCATCCCGGTGAATTACACCCAGATGCGGTAAGTTCGCCGCATCGGCGTACCGCCTCTGTTGATGCACGCGCCGCGGTCCAACGGCCGGGGTCAGGTCCGGCGGACCTGAAAGGAGTCGAGCCTTGCAAGGCTCGACCGTTTCGCAGGAGCGAAGCTTCGCTTCACTGAACCCCTGCTTCACCCCCGGGGTTGTTGCCGCACCGGGCACTTGCCGCCATCGCCGCGGACTCCCACACTCAACGGTGAAATCGTCCAAAAAAAAAAGCCGGCAGGTCGCCCCGCCGGCTTTGTCATTTTTACGCGCGAATTACTGGCCGCGCGGGCCCTTGTCCGCACCCTTGTGGTCCTTCTGTCCGTCATTCTTGTGGCGGCCGGCCACTTCTTTTGCCTCGGCCTGCTGCTTGTTCTTGGTGGCTTCTTGCTGAGCCTGCTGCGCGTCGCGCTGTTGCTGTTCGCGTGGATCGGTGCTGGATTTACTCATGGCAGTCTCCTTGGTTAAAAGCACACCTTACCCCGACGCCACATGCGGGACTGTTCGCCACATCACATAGCCTGCCCGGAGGAACGGATCCGGATGCGGCGGAACGCCTGCCGATGGCGCTCTTCCTCGTGCAGGGTCAGCGATGCCTTGATCAGGTCGCTGCGGCTGACCAGGCCCACCAGCCGGCGCGATTTCGCATCGTCGACCACCGGCAGCCGTTCCAGTTCATGCACGGCCAGGCGCGTCGCCACCAAGCGGCAGGTTTCCGCGGCCAGCGCGACGACCGGGATATTGAGTCCATACAGGCGCGATGGCGCTGGCCTTCGCCGAAGTGGCTCACCAGCACGTCCGCCAGCGTGGCCGCCGCGTCGATGCTGACCGGATCGGCCGTCATCACTTCGGCCACATTGTGGCGCTCGAGCGGGTCGATGCCGTATTCGCGATAAATGTGATAACCGCGCCGCGCGATCTTCTCGGTCAGGATCGAGCGCTGCATGGTCAGCACGGTGAAGCGCGCCGAACGGCCCGCCGCTGCCGATCGCGATCGCCGACGCCAGCGGCTTGAGCACGGCGACCTTGGGCGACATCGCACTCTTCTTGAACAGGATCGCCTCGATCGCTTCGGGGATGCCGTGGCCGCGGATCTGTTCCGAGCCGTAGCGTGCGATCAGGCCGATGACCAGGCCGCCGAGCACCGGCACCACGATCACCCAGGCGCCCAGCGTGTGGCCGGCGGGTGCGACGGCGCGGTCGGACAAGGTCTGGAAGAAGAACAGCTTAGTGAAGAAGTTAATCGCATGCATCAGCAGCCAGGCGGTGCCGGTGCTGACACGCCGATGAAGGCCGCCATGGCGGCGATCCGCAACAAGCGCGCTCCGCCGTTGAAGTCGCGTCGCAGGTCTTGCTTATTCATGGGGATCGTCCTTGCCCATCGTGGGAACTGCAAAAATGCCTTCCAGCGAACGCAGCTCGGTGCGGTGGATGGCAGCCAGGTGCGTCAGGATCGCCTCGCCTGCCGGCAGCAAGTGGATTTCGACCCGGCGCCGGTCGGTACTGCTGGCGCGCCGCTCCACCAGCGCGCTCGCCTCGCAGCGCGAGATCAGCGCGACCACGCCGTTCGGCTTGGCTTGCAGGCGCTCGGCCAGTTCGCCGACGGTCGCCCAATCGCGCCCGCTGTAGCCCTTGATATGCAGCAGCAGCAGATATTGCAGCGGCGTGATGCCCTCGGCCTGCACCGCGGCCTCGGAGAAGCGCTCGAAGCGGCGCATCTGGTAACGAAATTCGGACAGGACGGTGAAATCGCCCTTGTCGAGCGCGCTGGATGCTGCGGTCATGGGAGTGGATGGAAGCGTTTGTGGGACTAAAATATATCACAACATGATATATTCTGCGAACATGGCGGCGAGCGCCCGGTGCAGCGACAACCGCGGGGTCAGGTCCGTCGGACCTGACCCCAGCCCTTGGGCCGCGGCGCGTGCATGAAGACGCGGCGCGTCGACGCCGCAAGCCGCCCCCTACTTGACGGTGACATAGCCCCCAAAAAAAACGCCGCATATACGCGGCGTTTTAGTGCTGGTGATGTGAATGAGTGCGACTACCCCGGCGCGGCGATAGGCGAAGTCGACACGCCGCCCTCCGGCTGCCATCCGCCGCCCAGCGCCTTGTACAGCGACACGGTGGCCTGCAGGCGCCGCAGCTTCAGCAAGCCCAGCTCGTTCTGCACATCCGACAAGGCGCGCTGCGTATCGAGCACCGTCATCAAATCTTCGGCGCCGACCTTGTAGCGGATCTCCGACAGGTCGAACGCCAGGCGCGTCTGTTCCAGCTCGGTCATCTTCAGGCGGCGCTGTTCATCGAGGCTGCGGATCTGCCCCAGCACGCTGTCCACCTCGGACAGCGCCCCGATCACGGTGGCGCGATACACCTGCACCAGTTCCTGCTTCCTCGCGATCGCGATGTCGCGCTCCCGTTTCAGGCGGCCGGCATCGAAAATCGGCGTGAGCAGCGACGCGCTGACATTGGCCACGAGATTCGGCGCATTCAGCAGCGACAGCAAGGCGCTGCTTTGCGCGCCCATCGCACCGGTCAAGCGGATGGTCGGGAACAAGGACGCGCGCGCGGCGGCGACATTGGCGTTCGCCGCCGCCAGGTTCGCCTCGGCGCGGCGGATATCGGGCCGGCGCGTCAGCAGCTCGGACGGCAAGCCAGGCGTCACCTCCGGCAGTTCGATCGTGTCGAGTCCATGATTGCCGACCTTGAAGGATTGCGGCGTGCGTCCCAGCAGGATCGCCAGCGCCGACTGCGCCTCGCGCTCCTGCTGCATCAGGTCGGGGATGGCGGCCTTCTGCCCTGCCACCGCGGAGCGCTGGCGCGCCAGGTCGAGCGGCGAGGCGGAGCCGGCGCTCTTTTGCGCCTGCACCAGCTTGAGCACGTGCTCGGCGTTGGTCACGTGTGCGCGCGCGATCTCGAGGCGGTCATGCAGCGACAGCACCTGCAGATAGGTCGACACGATGCCGCTGGTGACAGTCAATGCGACCGTCTGCCGGTCGTAGCGATTCGCTTCCAGCGATGCCTCCGCGGCGGCCAGGCCGGCCTTGTTCTTACCCCAGAAATCGACTTCGTACGACACCTGCAGCTCACCGCTGGCCGATGAATTGGCGCTGCCGCTGCCGATCGGCAGCGAGCGGTTCGCGCCGGTGGCAAAGTCGACGCTCGGCAGCAGCGGCACGCCGGCGATCTTCGCCTGTGCCTCGGCCTGCCGCACGCGCGCCAGCGCAGCAGCCAGGTCAAGATTGCTGGCCTGTCCTTCATCGACCAGCTGCGCCAGCTCATTGCTGCCGAACCGGTTCCACCAGGCGGTGTCAAGCCGTTCCGGCGTCGCCGCACTGGCGCCCAGCGACCAGTTGGCAGGCATGTCCACTGCCGGCGCCGGTTCGGCCGGTGGCGGCGCGTGCGCGCATCCGGCCAGCACGCCGCACGCCAGCCCGAAGCTCAGGTTGAAACAGGTGGCAAGACGTTTCACGCTGCGCCCCTTAACCGGCGACCGGCGCCGGCGCCCGGACTGCGGCCTTGGCCGGCGCCGCATCAGCGGACGCGCCGGGCAGCTTGACGCCGGCAGGCTTTAGCAGCGCCGCGGGCACCGGGCCGACCAGCACCTGTTCGCCGGCGGCGAGGCCGGACAGCACTTGCACTTGCTGCGGATTGCGCAGGCCGAGCTTCAGCTTGCGCACGCTGAGCTGCCGATGTGCGTCGAGCACATTCGCGCTGTACAGGCCATCCGCATCGGGCTGGCCGAGCGCCTTCGCCGGCAGCAGCAACGCACTTTGCGCCTGCGCCACCACGAACTGCACCTGCGTGCTCATTCCGCTCATCAGCTCGTGCTCCGTATTGTTCACTTCGAACAGCACGATGTAGAACGCCTGCTTGCCTTGTTCGCCGGTGCCCTCCGCTGCCACCGGAATGACCTGGCGCAGCTTGCCGGACCATACGCGGCCTGGATAACCGGGCGTGGTGAAATTGGCCTGCATGCCGCCGCGCAGGCGCGTGACATCGCCTTCCGCCACGCGCGCCGCCACCGTCAGCTTCGACAGGTCGGCGATGCGCATCAGCGGCACGGCCGGCTGCGCGGCGCTGACCATCTGGCCGGCGCGCGCGTTGAGCGTGACCACGGTGCCGGAAATCGGCGCCACCACCTGAGTCTGCCGGCGGCTGTCTTCGTCGATCTTCAGTGTCGCTTCGAGCTGGTGGACCTGGGCGTCGATCGCATCGACCCGCGCCCTCGCCGACGAAACGTTCATGCGGCTCGATTCGAAGGCGTCTTCGCGCGTCGCGTTCTGCGCCTTGAGCTGGGTCTGGCGCTTGAACTGCAGTTCGGCGAAATCGAGCTGGGCCCGCTGGTCGGTCAGTTCGGCCTGCAGCCGCGCCATCTGCGCGCGATTGTTTTCGGCCTTGGTCGGCTGCAGCGTCGGGCTGATCTCGACGACCAGGTTGTTGGCCTTGACTGTATCGCCGACCGCCACCATCACCTCCTTGACCTGGCCGGTGATCTGCGCGTACGCATCGGCGTATTTATACAGCTGCAGTTTGCCGGCGGCGCCGACGGTGTCCTGGATGTCGCCGCGCTGCGCGGTCACCGTATCGAGTTTCAAAGGCGCGGCCGGAATCGCCGCAGATGCCGGTGCGGCGGGCGGTTGCTGCAGCACTTGCGCCAGCACGACGCCGGCGCTGCAGATGATCACCAGCGAGAGCATCGCGGCCAGGCCGCGGCGGCGCAGTGGGTGATCCGGGCGTGCGGAAGAAGGAACAGGCGCGGGCATTTTTTCAGGAATCATTTGTTGCCACATCAAAAAAATATGCGCCAGTATACAGCGAGCCCGACTATGACGACAGCGCCACGCGTGCTGTTGTCGAAGCGGCATCGCTTGCATAGTTTTTTGCCAGGCCATGTCACCGTGCGGCGTGGATGCGCCACCTCTGCATGCACGCGCCGCGGCCCAAGGTCTGGGGTCAGGTCCGGCGGACCTGACCCCGTTGCAAAAACAAAAAAAGCCGCAACGAATGCGGCCCTTCGATTTTGCCTGCGCGCGATTACAGCTTGATGAAATGCTCGCGGTAGTACTTCAGTTCTTCCACCGATTCCAGGATGTCGGCCAGCGCGGTATGCTTCTGGTGCTTCTTGAAGCCGGCGACCAGCTCCGGCTTCCAGCGGCGGCACAGCTCCTTCAGAGTCGACACGTCCAGGTTGCGATAGTGGAAAAACGCTTCCAGCTTCGGCATGGTGCGCGCCATGAAGCGGCGGTCCTGGCAGATGGTGTTGCCGCACATCGGCGACTTGCCGGCCGGGACGAACTGCTTCAGGAAGGCGATCAGCGCCGCTTCGGCCTGTTCCTCCGTCACGGTCGACGCCTTCACGCGCTCGATCAGGCCGCTGCGGCCATGGGTGCCCTTGTTCCACGCATCCATCTTGTCCATCGTCTCGTCGGACTGGTGGATCGCAAATACCGGCCCTTCGGCGATCGTGTTCAGGTTCATGTCGGTGACGACGACGGCGATCTCGATGATGCGGTCGGTGTCCGGCTCGAGCCCGGTCATCTCCAGGTCGACCCAGACCAGGTTCATCTCGTTCGGACGGTGGACGACGGCCGGTGCGGTTGTTTCAGTGGCTTGTGACATAATTCTCTCTTGGCCTAATCAATCCTGCATTTTCTCACAGGCACAGAATGTATTCACTCGCGTTTTCGGTTTTGTTTGTCGGTTTCTTCGTTTTGACCTTGTTCCTGCGTTTCTGGCTGGCAAATCGCCATGTCCGCCACGTGCTGGCCAACCGCGCCGCCGTGCCGGCCGAATTCGCCGCCAGCATCCCGCTCGCCGCCCACCAGAAGGCCGCCGACTACACCGTCGCGAAGACCAAATTCGGCCTCGCCTCGCTGCTGTTTTCCAGCCTGGTGCTGATCGGCTTCACCCTGATGGGCGGCCTGCAATGGCTGTCCGGCGCCATCCTGCCGCTGACCGGCCCGGGCATGACCTTCCAGATCGCGCTGCTGGTGGCCTTCGCCGCGATTTCCGGACTGCTCGACCTGCCATTCGATTACTACCGCCAGTTCGTGCTGGAACAGCGCTTCGGCTTCAACAAGATGACGCTGGGCCTGTGGCTGGCCGACATGGCCAAGGGCGTGCTGCTCGGCGCCGTCATCGGCCTGCCGCTGATCTGGGTCGTGCTGACGCTGATGCAAAAGACCGGCGCGCTGTGGTGGCTGTACGCCTGGCTGGTGTGGAGCGGCTTCCAGCTGCTGATGATGGTGCTGTTCCCGACCGTGATCGCGCCGCTGTTCAACAAATTCACCCCGCTCGAAGACGACAGCCTGAAAAGCCGCATCGAAGGCTTGATGCAGCGCGTCGGCTTCGCCTCCAAGGGCCTGTTCGTGATGGACGGCTCGAAGCGCAGCGCCCACGGCAACGCCTACTTTTCCGGCTTCGGCGCCAACAAGCGCATCGTGTTCTTCGACACCCTGCTCTCGCGCCTGGCGCCGCAGGAAATCGAAGCGGTGCTGGCGCACGAACTGGGCCACTTCAAACTCAAGCACATCATCAAGCGCATCGCGCTGATGTTCGCCGTCTCGCTCGGCTTCCTCGCGCTGCTCGGTTACCTGAAGACGCGCACCTGGTTCTACCAGGGCCTAGGCGTCGATCCCGCGTTCGCCAGCGACGCCATGGCGCTGATCCTGTTCATGCTGGTGCTGCCGATTTTCACCTTCGTGCTTTCGCCGCTGACGTCGATCAGCTCGCGCAAGCACGAATTCGAAGCCGATGCCTTCGCCGCCACCCACACCGATGCGCGCGACCTGGTCTCGGCGCTGGTCAAGATGTACGAGGATAACGCGTCGACGCTGACGCCCGATCCGCTGCATTCGGCCTTCTACGATTCGCATCCGCCGGCCTCGGTGCGGATCCGTCAACTGAACCTGGCGGGTCAATCATGAACCTCGTGAACCTGCTCGATCAATTTTGCGTCGAAGGCGCCCCGGCGCTGAACGAAGCCGAGGTCAACGCCTTGCTGCCGCAGGTGCCCGGCTGGGCCATCGAGGACGGCAAGCTGCGGCGCGACTTCAAGTTCCGCGACTTCCACGAAACCATCCAGTTCGTCAACTCGCTGGCCGAGATGGTCCACCAGGAGAACCACCATCCGGCGTTGACGGTCACCTACCAGCACTGCGTGGTCAATTACAACACCCATTCCGCCGGCGGCGCGGTTTCGCGGAACGATTTCATCTGCGCGGCGAAAGCGAACACGATTTACGCGCAGCGGGCCGGCGCATGAGCGGCCTTACCGGCACCATCATCGCCGCCCACGGGCGCCACTACCTGGCCGACGTCGACGGACGCAAGATTCAATGCGTCACACGCGGGAAGAAGACCAACATCGCCGTGGGCGACGTGGTCAACCTGAAAATGACGTCGGAAGACCAGGCGGTGATCGAATCGATCGCCGAGCGCAAGACGCTGCTGTACCGCTCCGACCAATACAAGTCGAAGCTGCTGGCGGCCAACCTGACGCGCCTGTTCATCGTCGTCGCCACCGAACCCGGCTTCGCCGACGACCTGATTTCGCGCTCGCTGGTGGCGGCCGAAGCGGCCGGCATCGACGCTCACCTGATCCTCAACAAGACCGACGTCGCCGACCTGCTGCCGAAGGCGCGCGAGCGCCTGCTGGCCTACACCTCGCTCGGCTATCCGCTGCACGAAGTGTCGGCCCGCGCCAATCCGGAACACGCGGTCGCCACGCTGGCGCCGCTGCTGGCCGGCCAGTCGTCGATCTTCATCGGCCAGTCCGGCATGGGCAAGTCCTCGCTGATCAACCTGCTGGTGCCGGACGCCGACATCGCCGTGCGCGAAATCTCCGCGGCGCTCGACACCGGCAAGCACACCACCACCTTCACGCGGCTGTACGGCCTCGAAGGCGGCGCCTCGATCATCGACTCGCCCGGCTTCCAGGAATTCGGCCTGTACCACCTGACCGAGGGCATGCTCGAACGCGCCTTTGTCGAATTCGCGCCTTACCTGGGCGGTTGCAAGTTCTACAACTGCCGTCACCTGATCGAGCCGCAATGCGCGATCCTGGCCGCTGTCGCCGAAGGCAAGATCGCGAAATTCCGCCATACGCTGTATGGCCAGCTGCTGCACGAGTCCTCACAGACCCTGTATTAACGTACAATCGTCTAAATTTTGAAAGCAAGGCGTCGGTAGATGGACATGTTCGCGGTCGATGAGGATGTGGCGCAATGGGAGTCTTCCCTGCTAGCGTTGCGCGACGTCGATCGGGTCCAGGTCCTGCTGCCTTTGTCCTGGCACCTGCGCCAGCGCGACACCGCGCGCGCCCTGCTCCTCGCGCAGGAAGCGCAGGTCCTCCTCCCCAATGCCGACCTGACGCCCGAACAGCGCGTGCTCGCTGAAGTGCGCCTGGCGCTGGTGCGCGCCGAGTCGAGCTGGCTCAACGGCCAGCTGGGCGACGCTCTGGCGCAAACCGAAACCATCCTGCACACCTGTTCCCACATGCTCGCGCACATCGATTGCGCCGACGCCCACTGGCTGATGGCGGCGATTGCGGTCGACCGCGGCGACCATGCCGCCGTCGATGAGGGCTTCGCGCAGGCGGCCGAAGCGGCCCGGCGCGGCGGCGACGGCCTGCGCGCCATGCTGGCCGAAGCCGCGCACGCGCGCTCGTCGATACAG
>JBKPEJ010000034.1:0-15992 GCA_046728335.1 Pseudomonadota bacterium
GCTGGTCATTTCGGCCGCGGTCGGCTTCCTGCTGTGGTACACGGTCACGCGCGACGCGGCCGACATCCAGCCGCTGGTGCCGGCGCTGCAAAGCTGGTGGATGAAGATCCATGTGCCGGCCAACTTCATCGGCTACGGCACTTTCGCGCTGTCGGCGATGGTGGGCTCAGCCTACCTGCTCAAGTCGCACGGCTACCTGGCCGACCGCCTGCCGTCGCTGGAAGTGCTCGACGACGTGATGTACAAGGCGATCTCGGTCGGCTTCGCCTTCTTCACGGTCGCCACCATCCTCGGCGCCCTGTGGGCGGCCGAAGCCTGGGGCGGCTACTGGTCGTGGGATCCGAAGGAAACCTGGGCGCTGATCGTCTGGCTCAACTATGCGGCCTGGCTGCACATGCGCCTGATGTCGGGCCTGCGCGGCCGCGTGGCGGCCTGGTGGGCGCTGATCGGGCTGGTCGTGACGACCTTCGCCTTCCTTGGTGTAAATATGTTCCTGTCGGGCTTGCACTCGTACGGCAAGCTGTAAGTTCCGCCCCGCCCGGAATATTTCGGCAAGATGGTGTAAGGTTGGTGCGATGTCGCAAGACAAAGCACTGTCCACCATACTGAAATTGCCGGAGTAGCCATGCTGATCAAACGTAATCCGAACGGCCTCGACCTGCCGTTTTCTTCTGAAATCACGCCGCAGGAAGTGTACGAATCGCGGCGCAAGTTCATCAAGCAGATGGCGCTTGGCGCCGCCGTCGGCAGTTCGCTCTGGGAGATGGCCAACCGCGAGGCCTTCGCCCAGGCGCCGGCCCAGAAGCTGGCCGCCAAGCTCAACCCTTCCTATTCGGTCCTTGAAAAGCAGACTCCCTTCAAGGACGCGTCCAGCTACAACAACTACTACGAGTTCGGCACCGACAAGTCGGAGCCGGCGGTCAATGCGCACACGCTGAAAACGCGGCCGTGGACCGTGTCGATCGAGGGTGAAATCAAGAAGCCGATGACGCTCGACATCGACAGCCTGTTGAAGCTGGCCCCGCTCGAGGAGCGCGTCTACCGCCTGCGCTGCGTCGAAGGCTGGTCGATGGTGATCCCGTGGGTCGGCTTCTCGCTGTCGGAACTGATCAAGAAGGTCGAGCCGACCGGCAATGCCAAGTACGTCGAATTCACCACCCTGGCCGACCGCAAGCAGATGCCTGGCGTGGGCAGCCGCGTGCTCGAATGGCCGTATGTCGAAGGCCTGCGCATGGACGAGGCGATGCATCCGCTGACGCTGCTCACGATGGGCATGTACGGCCAGGTGCTGCCGAACCAGAACGGCGCGCCGGTGCGCATCATCGTACCGTGGAAGTACGGCTTCAAGTCGGCCAAGTCGATCGTCAAGATCCGCTTCGTCAAGGACCAGCCGAAGACCGCGTGGAACGTGTCGGCGCCGAACGAATACGGCTTCTACTCGAACGTCAATCCCGAGGTCGACCACCCGCGCTGGTCGCAGGCGAGCGAACGCCGCATCGGCGAGGACGGCTTCTTCCAGCGCAAGCGCAAGACGCTGATGTTCAATGGGTATTCCGATGTCGCCTCGCTGTACACCGGGATGGACCTGAAAAAGAATTTCTGACGCCATGGCCTTCAATCCGAGCCCGCGCCAGCTGAGCGCATTCAAGGCCGCGATCTTCGTGCTGGGACTGATTCCGGTGTCGAAGATGGCCTATCTTACCCTCACGCAGCAACTGGTCGAGCCGCTCGAGCACATCACGCGCGGCACCGGCGACTGGGTGCTGTACTTCCTGTGCATCACGCTGGCGGTGACGCCGCTGCGCCGCTTCACGGGCTGGAACTGGCTGGTCAGGCTGCGCCGCGAGATCGGCCTGTTCGCCTTTTTCTACGCCTGCCTGCACTTCATGACCTTCCTGTGGTTCGATCATTTCTTCGATTTCGCCGAGATGTGGAAGGACGTGCTCAAGCGCCCTTTCATCACGGTCGGCTTCACCGCCTTCGTGCTGCTGGTTCCGCTCGCCGTCACCAGCACCAACGGCATGATCAAGCGGCTGGGCGGCAAGCGCTGGCAATGGCTGCACCGGCTGATCTACGTCATCGCGCCGCTGGGGATCCTGCATTTCTGGTGGATGAAGGCGGGCAAACACGACTTCCAGCAGCCGATCATTTTCGGCACTGTGGTGGCGGTTCTGCTGGGATTGAGGGTGTACTGGAAGCTGGCCAAGTCGTCCGCGCTGGTGCGCGAACAGCCAGGCACCGGGCGTCAGCCCTCTGCCTAGTTGTTGGCGGAGCCGCTGAAGTGCGCGGCCAGCGCGTCGCGCGCCTGTTCGATATCGTGCATCGCACCCGGCCGCAAGGTGCCGTCCGCCTCGCACTGTGCGATCAGGGGACGGTAGCGGTTGATCGCGGCGCCTGCCTGCGACAGGAAGGCGGCGGCGATGCCCGCGGGCGCCGGAATGACCGTCGCGTCATAATCCGGCACGCGCGCGCCAGCGAATTTTTCCGCCAGCGGACGCATTACGCACAGATAAGCATTGCCCATGAAGCTGCCAACCAGTCGCTTGTACGCTTCGGCGTCTGCCGGCGCCAACAATGCAGTCATCGGCACAATCGATGCATGCGACAAATCACACGCCCTTTTGAACGATGCGACAATCTCGATTGCATCTGCCTCTGTCAACATGCGGCCCCCGGGCGCTACTCGATCAGCGACTCGAGCGCGAACAGGTCGGCCGGGTTTTCGCGCTGGCGGATCAGGTGGACCTGGTCGCCGTCGACCATAATCTCGGCCGCGCGGCCGCGCGTGTTGTAGTTCGAGGACATGGTCAGGCCGTAGGCGCCGGCGCTCATGATCGCCAGCAGGTCGCCCGGTTCGACCGTCAGCGCGCGTTCGCGCGCAAGCCAGTCGCCCGATTCGCACACCGGGCCGACCACGTCGTAGGTATGCGCTTCGCCTTCGCGCGGGACCACCGGCTGCACGTCCATCCACGCCTGGTACAGGGCAGGGCGCATCAGGTCGTTCATCGCCGCATCGACCACGCAGAAGTTCTTCTCCACGCCCGGCTTCAGGAATTCGATGGTGGTCAGCAGCACGCCGACATTGCCGACGATTGAGCGGCCCGGCTCGAAAATCACCTTGATCGGGCGGCCGTCGTAGCGTTCGGTGCGCCAGGCGTCGATCCGCTTGAACAGCCGGCCCAGGTAGTCGCCCACTGGCACCGGCGCCGCTTCGCCCGCTTCGCCGTAGTTGATCCCGAGGCCTCCGCCAATGTCGAGGTGGTGCAGCACGATGCCTTCGCCGGCCAGCGTGTCGATCAGTTCGATCAGCTTGTCGAGCGCTTCGAGCAGCGGGGCGTCGTCCAGCAGCTGCGAGCCGATATGGCAGTCGATGCCTGCCACTTCGAGGTGCGGCAGGGCGGCCGCGGTGCGGTAGGTCGCCAGCGCGTCATCGAAGGCGACGCCGAACTTGTTCGCTTTCAGGCCGGTGGCGATGTAAGGGTGGGTCTTGGCGTCGACGTTCGGGTTCACGCGCAGCGACACGCGCGCGGTCTTGCCCATCGCGCCGGCCACTTCATTCAGGCGGTGCAGTTCGGGGATCGATTCGACGTTGAAGCACAGGATGTCGTGCGACAGCGCCAGGCGCATCTCGCCGACGGTCTTGCCGACGCCCGAAAAAATCACCTTGGCCGGATCGCCGCCGGCGGCGATCACGCGCAGCAGTTCGCCGCCCGAGACGATGTCGAAACCGGCGCCGCGGCGTGCCAGGATGTCGAGGATCGCCAGGTTCGAATTGGCTTTCATGGCGTAGCAGACCAGGGCGTCGCGGCCGGCGCAGGCGTTGGCGTAGGAGTCGAAGTTCTCCAGCAGCGCAGCCTTCGAATAGACATAGGTCGGGCTGCCGAACTGCGAGGCGATACTGGACAGGGAAATGCTTTCGGCGTGCAGAACGCCGTCTTTGTACGAAAAATGCGACATGGTTTTATTGGCCTGCGGGTGTTGGGCTGGTGGGCGGTATTTGAGGTATTGCGGGTGTTTGCATCGGGGTCGAGCCCGGCACGCGCTTGGCGGGCGGCTTCGGCATGAACAGCGGGCCGGTCTGGCCGCAGCCGGCCAACAGGGCGGCGGCGCCGATAATGAGCGCAAGGAAGGACTTCACGATTAGAATCACGGTTTGATTAGCAGACCTTGGAGTGTAGCATGATGAGCGAAACAGAATTTCTGGACCTGGCCGAATCGACCCTGAACACGATTGAAGCGGCGATGGACCGGCTCAATGACGAGGACCTGCTCGATGTCGAATGCAAGCGCAGCGGCAATGTACTCGAAATCGAATTCATCGACAATGGCAGCAAGATCATCGTCAACAGCCAGGCTCCGATGCAGGAGCTGTGGGTGGCAGCCAAATCGGGCGGCTTCCACTACAAGCGGGTCGACGGGCAGTGGATCAATACGCGCGACGGCTCGGAGCTGTTCGCGTCGCTGTCGCAGCTGGCAAGCGCCCAGGGCGGCGCGCAAATCACGCTGTAATCTCAGCTTCCTGCAGTAACAACGACGTCGTCCCGCTGGCGCGAGGACGACGTTTTTCTTTGCTCGGGTCAGAACAGCTCGTTCTTGACCGCGTCCTTCTGCTTCTCTTCCGCCGGCGTGCCGCGCGTGCCGACGTCGAGGCTCTGCACCCCGGTTCCCGGCGGATTCTCGGCGTAGTAATACTCGTCGCCCACCAGCACCAGCCCCGCCGGCACGACCCGCTCTTCGATCGGGATGTTCTTCAGCGCCTTCTGCATGTAGCCGATCCAGATCGGCAGGGCCAGGCCGCCGCCGGTCTCCTTGTTACCCAAGTTCTTCGGCTGGTCGTACCCGATCCACGCGATGCCCACCAGTTTGTTCTGGTACCCGGCGAACCAGGCGTCGATCGAGTCGTTGGTGGTGCCGGTCTTGCCGGAGATGTCGGGACGCTTGAGCACCAGCGCCTTGGTCGCGGTGCCGAAGCGGACCACGTCCTTGAGCATGCTGTCGACCAGGTAGGCGTTGCGCTCGTCGATCACGCGGTTGGCGTCGACGCCGGCCTTGTCGGGCTGGGCCTGCGACAGCACCTTGCCGTCGGCGTCGGTCACCTTCGAGATCAGGTAGGGGCTGACGCGGTAGCCGCCGTTAGCGAACACCGCGTATGCGCCGGCCATCTGCAGCGGCGTGGTCGCGCCGGCGCCCAGCGCCAGGGTCAGGTAAGGCGGGTTCTTGTCGGCGTCGAAGCCGAAGCGGGTGGTGTATTCCTGGCCGTACTTGGCGCCGATCTTGTGCAGGATCCGGATCGAAATCATGTTTTTCGACTTGGTCAGGCCCTTGCGCATGGTCATCGGACCTTCATACTTGCCGTCGTAGTTCTTCGGCTCCCAGGCCTGGCCGCCGGTCTGGCCGGCGTCGAACGAAATCGGCGCATCGTTGATGATGGTCGACGGCGACAGCCCGCGTTCCAGCGACGCCGAATAGATAAACGGCTTGAACGAGGAACCCGGCTGGCGCCAGGCCTGCGTCACGTGGTTGAACTTGTTGCGGTTGTAATCGAAGCCGCCGACCAGCGCGCGGATCGCGCCGTCGGTGGTGTCGGCCGCGACGAAGGCCGATTCGATTTCCGGCATCTGGGTGATGCTCCAGGTCGAGCCGCCTTCCTGCGTGACCCGGATCACCGCGCCGCGTTTGACGCGCCGGTTCGGCGCCGCCTTCTCGGACAGCCAGTCTTTCGCGAAGCCGAGCGCGGCGCCGCTGATCTTGATCTCTTCGCCGGACGCGGTGACCGCGGTGACGCCGCCCGGGGTGGCATTGAGCACCATCGCGGCGATGATGTCGTCGCTGTCGGGATGTTCGGCCAGTTCGGTCTCGATCGCCTCGTCGGCTTCTTCCTTCACCGACGGGATGTCGATGTAGGCTTCCGGGCCGCGATACGGATGGCGCTTTTCGTATTCCATCACGCCGCGCCGCAGCGCCAGGTAGGCCGCGTCCTGGTCGGCCTTGGTGACGGTGGTGAACACGTTCAGGCCGCGCGTGTAGGTCTCTTCCTTGAACTGCTCGTACACCAGCTGGCGCGCCATTTCGGCGACGTATTCCGCGTGCACGCCGAATTCGGCGCTGTCGGTCTTGATCTTGAGCTGCTCGGCCTTGGCGGTTTCGAACTGCGCGTCGGTGATGTACTTCAGCTGGTGCATGCGCTGCAGGATGTATTGCTGGCGGGTGCGCGCGCGCTTCGGATTGACCACCGGGTTGTAGGCCGACGGCGCCTTCGGCAGGCCGGCCAGCATGGCCGCTTCGGCCACGGTGATGTCCTTCAGGTTCTTGCCGAAGTAGATCTGGGCGGCCGAGGAAAAGCCGAAGGCGCGCTGGCCCAGGTAGATCTGGTTCATGTAGACCTCGAGGATCTGGTCCTTGGTGAGGTTCTGTTCGATCTTCCAGGCCAGCAGCACTTCATAGGCCTTGCGCTTGAGCGTCTGCTCGGATGACAGGAAGAAGTTGCGCGCCACCTGCTGGGTGATGGTGGAGGCGCCCTGGCGCGCGCCGCCGGTGGCGTTGTGCACCGCCGCGCGCAGGATACCGGTGTAGTCGACCCCGCCGTGCTGGTAGAAGCGGTCGTCTTCGATCGCCAGCACGGCCTTCTTCATGACGTCAGGAATGTCCTTGATGCGCACCAGGTTGCGGCGCTCCTCGCCGAATTCGCCGATCAGCACGCCGTCCGAGGAGAAAATCCGCAGCGGCATCTTGGGCCGGTAGTCGGTCAGGGTATCGAGCGCCGGCAGGTTCGGATACGCCATCGCCAGGGCGAACACCACCACCAGCAGCGCCACCAGCGCGGAGCCGGTCAGGATCCCCAGCGCGATCAGCAGGATCCGTTTGGGCGTGGGTTTGCGGGAAGTCGGGGTCCTGCCGTCCGTTTTCGAGGAAGTCATGCGGTTCGGATCTTTCACTATATTGATGCGGCTCATTATAGAGCACGCCCATGGCGCGCACGACGGCGCCTCTTTGCGGCACTCGTTCAAGATCGCTTGGTAACCGCCCGACAACTAAGATGTCGCCCGGTTCATAGAGTGTCGTTTATCCGCCCAACTCGATAAAGTTCCATTGCAGAAATACCTTTACATTGGATGATGCTTATTGCTACGATTTAATGTATTGCCTCATGTAACTGATCTAAATGGCGGTTTTATAACAAATTCCCCTTTACGGGCGTTTTCATTATTCGTTCTGCAAGGTAACTTTTGCAGCGTAAAAGTGATTGTTGGTAGGTGGTGAGGGAGTACGCTCGTGGTTAATCTAGGTTCCTTGTTCGGACAGGCCAGTCCCCCTTTGCTAGGGCTGGACATCAGCACGTCCGGGGTGCGCCTGGTCGAATTGGCCGACGCCGGCAAAAATGAAATGCGTCTCGAGCGCTACGCGTCCGAACCGCTTCCGCGCGGCGCTGTCGTCGACGGCAATATCGAAAACATGGAGCAAGTCTCCGAAGCCGTGCGCCGGGTCTGGAAGAAGAGCGGCACCCGGGTTCGCCTGGTCGCGCTCGGCATGCCGCCGGCCTCGGTCATCACCAAGAAGATCATCTTGCCGGCCGGTTTGTCGGAAGACCAGCTCGAAGTACAGGTCGAGTCCGAAGCGAGCCAGTACATCCCGTTCGCGCTCGACGAGGTCAGCCTCGACTTCGACGTGCTCGGCGTCGCCGCCAATTCGCCCGACGACATGGACGTCATGCTGGCCGCGGCGCGCAAGGAAAAAGTCGAAGACCGGGTCGCGATCGCCGAAGCGGCGGGCCTGACCGCGGTCGTCATGGATATCGAGTCATATGCTGCGCGCGCCGCGCTGGAACGGGTGGCCGACCGCCTGGCGGGCGGCGAAGACCAGATCATCGCGCTGTTCCAGATCGGCGCCCAGGTCACCCATATTTCGGTGATGGCCGGCGGCGAAACGATCTACGAGCGCGAGCAGCCGTTCGGCGGCAACCAGCTGACCCAGGACATCGTGCGTGCCTACGGGCTGTCGTTCGAGGAAGCCGACGCCAGGAAGAAGGCGGGCGACCTGCCGGAGAATTACCAGGCCGAGCTGCTCGGCCCCTTCCTCGAGAACGCCGCGCTCGAAGTGACGCGCGCCATCCAGTTCTTCTACACCTCGACCCCATACACCCGCATCGACCAGCTGTTCCTGGCCGGCGGCTGCGCGCTCATTCCCGGGCTGCTCGACATCGTCGCCAGCCGTACCAAAATCTCCACCGCCGTGGTGTCGCCGTTCAAGGGCATGCAGCTCGGCCCGACCGTGCGCGAATCGCAGCTGCGCAACGAGGCTCCGGCCTATCTTGTCGCTTGCGGGCTGGCGCTGAGGAGGTTTGGCTGATGATCAGAATTAACCTGCTTCCGCACCGCGAAGCCAAACGCAAACAGAAGAAAACCGCCTTCGTGGCCTTGATGGCGCTCGGCGGCATCCTCGGCATCGCGGTAGTGTTGGTGGTCGGCGGCTATAACGCCAGCCGCATCTCGATCCAGAACGAGCGCAACCTGGTGCTGACCAAGGCCAACGCCGAACTCGACAAGAAAATCGCCGCGATCGTCACCCTGAAACAGGAAATCGAAGCGCTCAAGGCTCGCCAGCAGGCGGTCGAAGACTTGCAGGGCGACCGCAACCAGCCGGTGTACCTGCTCGACGAACTGGTCAGGCAGACCCCGACCGGCGTCTACCTGAAGCAGTTCAAGCAGGAAGGCCAGCGCGTCACCTTGACCGGTTACGCCCAGTCGCAAGAGCGGGTCGCCGAGCTGCTGCGCAACCTGTCGGGCGCCTCGCCATGGCTGGAGCGTCCTGAACTGACCGAGGTGAAGGCATCGGTGCTTGCCCAGAGCAAGACGGGCAAGAAAGTCGTCGAATTTACGGTCGTGGTCGGCATCAAGCGCCCACGCGACAAGGACGATGCCAAGGCCAAGGCCGCGGCCAAGCCCGGCCTGCCGGTGGCCGGCGCCACGCCTGGCGTGGCAGTGGCCACCGCCGTTGACGCACGCGCAGTACCCACCAAATAGCGCGATCGGACATCCATGGACATTAATCTGAAAGAAATCGGCGCTTCGCTGTCGTCGCAATTCCAGGGACTGGCCGGACGCCATCCGGGCCTGTGGCCGCTGGCGCCGCGCTTGCTGTGTGCGATCGGTGTCACGGCCGCGGTGGTCGGGCTCGGCTACTTCGGCTACTGGAGCTCCCAGTTCGAAGAGCAGGACCGGCTCGCTGCCGACGAGGTAAGCCTGCGCGAAAAGTACAAGATCAAGATGGCCCAGGCGATCAACCTGGAAGCGTTGCAGGCGCAAAAGCTGCAGGTCGACCAGTACGTCGAGCGGCTGCAGAAGCAGCTGCCAAGCAAGGCGGAAATGGCGGCGCTGCTGTCGGACATCAACCAGGCCGGCCTGGGGCGCGGCCTGACCTTCGAACTGTTCCGGCCGAGCAGCGTGGTGGTGCGCGATTACTACGCCGAGCAGGCGATCGACATCAAGGTCGCCGGCACTTACCACGACATCGGCGCGTTCGCGGCCGACATGGCCAACCTGCAGCGCATCGTCACGCTCAACAACATGACCCTGACCACGGGCAAGGATGGCGCGCTGGCGCTGGAGGCTGCTGCCAAGACCTTCCGCTACCTCGATCCCGACGAGGCGAACGCGCAGCGCAAGGCGCGCGCCGACAAGGACAAGAAGCCGGGAGCCCCGAAATGAGCAACATCCGCATGGGCGCATTGGCGCTGGCCGCTGTCCTGCTGAGCGGTTGCAGCGACAGCGACGTCAAGGAAGTGAACGACTGGATGGCGCAGGTCAAGAAGGACACCAGGGTCGCCGTGGTGCCGCTGAGCGAGCCGAAGACCTTCATCCCGTTCGCCTACACGGCGCGCGAGGAAGTCGATCCGTTCAGCCCGAACAAGCTGCTGGTCGAACTGGCCCGGGCGGCCGAGCGCGACGACAGCAAATTCAAGCCCGACATGGGGCGCCGCAAGGAGCTGCTCGAGAATTATCCGCTTGACGCGTTCGTGATGGTCGGCGTGCTGCAGAAGGCCGGCATCAATTACGCGCTGCTGCAGCAGGACCGCGCGGTGCACCAGGTCCGGGTCGGGCAGCGGGTGGGCCAGAACTATGGCCTGGTCACCAGCGTGACCGACAGCGTGATCAATATCAAGGAAGTGGTTCAGGATGCCGGCGGCGAGTGGGTCGAGCGCCTGTCGAAGCTGGAGTTGCAAGAAAGTAAGGAGACCAAGAAATGATCGCACTGAAAATGAATGGCGCCGCCTCCCTGATGGGCCCGGTGGTACGCCTCGGCGCATTGATGGTCCTGGCCTTGGCAGGCAACAGCGCGATGGCGCAGGACAACGCGATCGAATCGATCACGGCCAACCAGCAAGGCTCGAACGTGGTGGTCAACATCGGCATGAAGCACGCGCCGGCCAAGCTGCCGATCGGCTTCTCGATCACCAACCCGACCCGCATCGCGCTCGACTTCGGCGCCACCGTCAACGCGACCGGCAAAAATTCGCAGGACGTCAATCTGGGCGACCTGCGCGCGATCAACGTGGTGCAGGCCGGTGAACGCACCCGCCTGGTGTTCAACCTGCGCCGCGCGCTGAACTATGCGGCCGCGATCGACGGCAAGTCGGTGGTGGTCACGATCGAAGGGTCGGGCGGGGTCGC
Organism: Pseudomonadota bacterium; assembly: GCA_046728335.1. Classification (GTDB taxonomy): domain Bacteria; phylum Pseudomonadota; class Gammaproteobacteria; order Burkholderiales; family Burkholderiaceae_D; genus JAFCUW01. The sequence goes on from JBKPEJ010000034.1 coordinate 10,668, forward strand.
CCAGGCCGTCAACGCCGTCGGCATCCCGGTCGACAGCGGCGCCAAGCCGGCCGGCCGCCAGATCCTGCGCGACATGGATTTCAAGCGCGGCGCGAACGGCGAAGGCCGCATCGTGGTCGACCTGCCGAACAGCCAGGTGGCGGTCGACGTGCGCCAGGTAGGCAATACGGTGCTGGTCGACTTCATGAAGACCGGCCTGCCGCCCAGCCTGCGCCGCCGCCTCGACGTGACCGACTTCGGCACCCCGGTGTCGCTGATCACCACCGTGCCGCAGGGCGACAACGTGCACATGACGATCGAAGCGAAGGGCCTGTGGGAACAGACCGTCTACCAGAGCGACACCCAGCTGGTGATCGACGTCAAGCCGATCAAGGAAGATCCGAATCGCCTGACCCAGGGCTCCCAGGGCTACCGCGGCGAGAAGCTGTCGTTCAACTTCCAGAACGTCGAAGTGCGCGCCGCGCTGCAGGCAATCGCCGACATCTCCGGCCTGAATTTCATCACCAGCGATACCGTCACCGGCAACCTGACCATGCGCCTGAAGGAAGTGCCGTGGGACCAGGCGCTCGACGCGGTGCTGCAGGCCAAGGGCCTGGACATGCGCAAGAATGGCAATGTGCTGTGGATCGCGCCGAAGGAAGAACTGTTGACCAAGGAAAAGCTTGAACTCGAGCAGCGCGCCCAGATCGCCGACCTTGAGCCGCTGCGTTCGGAAGTATTCCAGCTCAATTACCAGAAAGCCGAATCGTTCCGCACCGTGTTCGGGCTGGACAGCGGCAGCAGCGGCGCCGACAGCAAGAACCGCGTGCTGACCAAGCGCGGCAGCGCCATCATCGATGCGCGCACCAACCAGCTGTTCGTCACCGACATCGCCGCGAAGATCGAAGATATCCGCAAGCTGATCTTGAAAACCGACATCGCCTCCAAGCAGGTGCTGATCGAAGCGCGCCTGGTCGAGGCCAGCGACAGTTTCAGCCGTAATCTCGGTGCCAAGCTGGGCTTCGCCGACCTGCGCGGGGTCCGCGGCGGCGACGCCGGTTACCAGATTGCCAACGGCAACAACCGGGTCGCAGTCGGCGGCAACCTGGCCGGCGTCGGCCAAACTACCGGTCAGGTGGCAAACAGCAGCGACTCATTCAACAACGCCCAGTTTCTAAACTTGCCGGCTGCCGCGATCGGCACCGTGCCGCCGGCCACCATCGCGTTCAGCCTGTTCTCCGCTGCCGCCAACCGTTTCCTGAACCTGGAACTGTCGGCGCTCGAAGCGGACGGCAAGGGCAAGATCATTTCCAGCCCGCGCGTAGTCACCGAAGACAAGACCGTCGCAGTGATCGAGCAGGGTATCGAGCTGCCTTACCAGGTCGCCACCAGCAGCGGCGCGACCTCGATCACCTTCAAGAAGGCCAACCTGCGCCTCGAAGTGACGCCTCAGATCACGCCGGACGGCAACGTGGTGCTGGAAGTGGAAGTGAACAAGGATTCGAAGGGTGACGTCACGCCGGCCGGTTTCGCGATCAACAACCAGCACGTAAAGACCAAGGTGCGGGTCGAAAACGGCGGCACCGTTGTGCTGGGCGGTATCTACCAGCAGCAGGAACGCAGCAGCGAGAGCAAGGTTCCGCTGCTGGGCGATCTGCCGCTGGTCGGCTACCTGTTCAAGACCACCGGCCGCGAGACCTCGAAGACCGAACTGCTGGTATTCCTGACGCCGAAGATCGTCGCCGACAGCATCCCGGCCCGCTGATCGCGGTCCCAATAAAAAGCGGGACCACCACGACCCAGGTAGCCACAGCGAGGGGCACGGTCGGTCTCGTCAGCTCCGGCGGCCAGGCGGCCACCGGGCTGACAGCCGGCTCCCCGCTGACGGTCAAGGCAACCGTCAAGGCCAAGGATGGCAAGGTGGCTCCGAGTGCGCCGGTGACTTTCGCCACCGACGGTGCGCTGGCGGTATTTGCGCCGTCGCCGACGTCGCGCTGACCGACGCCAGCGGCGTCGCAAGCATCTCCATGCGGCGGTTCTCGCTGACAGTGGGCGGGCCCGCGACGGTGAGCGCGACCGCCACCGTGGCCATTGCAACGGTCGTCGGCCAGACCAATTATTCGGTCGGCGACCGAGCTACTGTACCGCAGTCGGCTTGGCCCCGTCGCAGGTCCAGAACGTCTTTCCGCATTCGGCAGCGGGCGACGACCAGACTGGCAACGTTGTTAGCGGCAATCAGGGTTCATATCATACAATTACGATTGGCAGCGTCCAATCGAAGCCGCCTGCGACGTGCGAGACAGCTATGTTGAGCACGTTTAGGATCAACGTCACGACCCCAAAAGGTACAATAACCTCCTATCCGTCCAAGGTGACATCCAGTTGCCCGTGACGGGAAAACTGATGAACTGCGGACATAGTGGGCGATCAAGCTAGCAAGAACATTTATCTCGTCGGGCTGATGGGGGCAGGAAAAACCACCATCGGCCGCATCCTTGCCAGGAAACTGGGCAAGCGCTTCATCGACTCCGATCATGAAATCGAGGCCCGCACCGGGGCCTCGATTCCGTGGATCTTCGAAATCGAGGGCGAGGACAGCTTTCGCCGGCGTGAAGCGGAGGTGATCCGCGACCTGTGCGGCGAAGATGGCATCGTGCTGGCCACCGGCGGCGGCGCCGTCCTGAACGCCGACACCCGCGCCACCCTCAAGGCGCGCGGCACCGTGATCTACCTGCGCGCCAACGTCAGCAGCATCATGGTCCGCACCTCCCACGACAAGAACCGGCCGCTGCTGCAGACGGCCGATCCACGCCGCAAGCTGGAAGAACTGATGGCCCAGCGCGAGCCGCTGTACCGCGAAATCGCCGCGCTGGTGATCGACACCGGCCGACCTAACGTACAATCGATGGTTCAGACCATTCTGGACCAGTTGGACGCGCTCGAAGCCTCCCGCTTCGCGCATGCTCCCGCGGCCGCCTTATCGATGAATCAGCAGTCCACCATTTCCCTCAACGTCGACCTCGGCGAGCGCAGCTACCCGATCACGATCGGCCCGCAGCTCTTGTCCGACCCGGCGCTGCTGGCGCGCCACGTGCAGGGCCGCCAGGTCGCCATCGTCACCAACACCACCGTCGCACCGCTCTACCTGGAACAGGTCGCCGCGCCGCTGCGCGCGGCCGGACGCGAGGTGATCACGATCATCCTGCCGGACGGCGAACAGTACAAGAACCAGGCGTCGCTGATGCAGGTGTTCGATGCGCTGCTGGCCAACAAATGCGACCGCAAGACCACCCTGGTGGCGCTGGGAGGCGGCGTGATCGGCGACCTGACCGGCTACGCCGCGGCCAGCTACATGCGCGGCGTGCCGTTCGTGCAGCTGCCGACAACGCTGCTGTCGCAGGTCGATTCCTCGGTCGGCGGCAAGACCGGCATCAATCACCCGCTCGGCAAGAACATGATCGGTGCGTTCTACCAGCCGCGCGCGGTGCTGGCCGATACCGCCACCCTGGCCACCTTGCCGCAGCGCGAGCTGTCGGCCGGCCTGGCCGAAGTGATCAAGCACGGCGCCATCATCGACATCGAATTCTTCGAGTGGATCGAACGGAACATCGGCAAGCTGATGGCGCGCGACCAGGCCGCGCTGGCGCACGCGATTGCGCGCTCGTGCGAGATCAAGGCCAACGTGGTGCGCCAGGACGAACGCGAGGGCGGCCTGCGCGCCATCCTCAATTTCGGCCACACCTTCGGCCACGCGATTGAAAATGGCCTCGGCTACGGCGCCTGGCTGCACGGCGAAGCAGTTGGCTGCGGCATGGTGATGGCCGCCGACCTGTCGTACCGCCTTGGCCTGATCGACCAGGCCGCGGTGGAGCGGATGCGCGCGCTGGTGGCCGCCGCCGGCCTGCCGACGGTGGCGCCCAACCTGGGTGCGGCGCGCTGGCTCGAGCTGATGGAAGTGGACAAGAAGAACGAAGGCGGCGCGATCAAGTTCATCCTGCTCAAGCCGCTGGGCAGCCCGAGCATCAGCGGCGCCCCTGCCGACCAGCTGCTCGCCACGCTCGCTGCCTGCAGCGCCTGACATGAACTTCGACGACAGGCTTGCTCCCTACGCCGCGCACTCCGCGCGGGGGCGCGGGCGGATGTTTCCGGAAGCGCCGGCCGGCTCGCGCAGCGAATTCCAGCGCGACCGCGACCGCATCATCCACTCGACCGCGTTCCGTCGGCTCGAATACAAGACCCAGGTCTTCCTGAACCACGAAGGGGACCTGTTCCGCACCCGGCTGACGCATTCGATCGAAGTGGCGCAGATCGGCCGCACGCTGGCGCGCAGCCTGCAGATCAACGAAGACCTGGTCGAAGCGATCTCGCTGGCGCACGACCTTGGCCATACGCCGTTCGGCCATGTCGGCCAGGACGTGCTCAACGAATGCATGAAGGAGCATGGCGGCTTCGAGCACAACCTGCAAAGCCTGCGCGTGGTCGATTCGCTGGAGGAGCACTACGGCGCCTTCGATGGCCTGAACCTGATGTTCGAAACGCGCGAAGGCATCCTGAAGCACTGCTCGCAGGCCAATGCGCGCCAGCTCGGCGAACTGGGCAAGCGCTTCCTCGATCGCACCCAGCCCAGCCTGGAAGCGCAGCTGACCAACCTGGCCGACGAAATCGCCTACAACAACCACGACATCGACGACGGCCTGCGTTCAGGACTGATCACGATGGCGCAGATGGAAGAAGTCGACCTGTTCGCGCGCCACCGGCATGCGGTGGAGGCCGAGTACCCGGGCCTGTCCGGCCGCCGCGCGCTGTACGAAACGTCGCGCCGGATGATCACGGCGATGACGGCCGACGTGGTCGCCACCTCGGCCGAGCGGATCCGGGAAGCTGCGCCGCGCGGCATCGACGACGTGCGCGCCAGCCCGCCGCTGATCCGCTTCTCCGACGCGATGAAGGCCGATACCACGGCGCTCAAGCGCTTCCTGCACGCGAATTTGTACCGGCACTACAAGGTCAACCGGATGCGCGTGAAGGCGAGCCGGATCGTGCGCGAACTGTTCGACGCCTTCATGACGGATCCGGTGCTGCTGCCGCCCGATTACCAGTTGTCCGATGCAGATGTGGGGCGCCAGGCGCGCAAGATATCCGATTACATCGCGGGGATGACGGACCGTTTCGCGATTCGCGAATACCGCCGCATTTTCTCGATCGACGAGTTGTAGGCGGCGGTACTCGCGCAACTCGCCCACCACCGTCGTTCCCGGACTCGGCGCCCCCCCTTGGCGGGAACCTGTGCTGAGCTCCCGGTTGCCCCTACGATGTCACTGAGTTGAGATGGTATGGGTTCCCGCC
>JBKPEJ010000002.1:0-54878 GCA_046728335.1 Pseudomonadota bacterium
CACCGACATCTCGTCGGCCGGCATGGTGCTGTCGCCGCGCACGCCGATCCGCTCGCCGTACGGCGGGTTGGTCAGCAGGATGCCCGGCTGCTCGGTCGGCGGCTTGACTTCCTGCGCCTCGATCTGCTTGAGCGGCACGTCGAACATGATGCCGGCCACCTTCAGGTTGTGGCGGGTCATGGCGACCATGTCGCCCGAGATGTCGCTGCCGAAAATCGTCGGCTCGCCCGGGAGCGGGTTCGGCTTGATGGCGCTCTTCATCTTCTGCCACGGTTCCGGCACGAAGCTGTTGAATTTTTCAAAAGCGAAGCTGCGGCGCGCGCCGGGAGGAATCCCCTGCACCATTTGCGCAGCCTCGATCAGGATGGTGCCGGAGCCGCACATCGGGTCGAACAGCACGGTGCCAGGCTTCCAGCCCGATACGCGCAGCATGCCGGCGGCGAGGTTCTCGCGCAGCGGCGCATCGCCGGTTTCCTCGCGCCAGCCGCGCTTGAACAGCGCCTCGCCTGAGGTATCGAGGTAGATCGTGAAATTGCGCTGGTCGAGGAAGCCGACGATGCGGATGTCCGGTTCCTGCGTGTTCACCGACGGACGCTTGTTGAACTGGTCGCGGAAGCGGTCGCAGACCGCGTCCTTGATTTTCAGCGTGGTGAATTCGAGGCTGCGCAGCGGCGACTTGATCGCGGTGACGTCGACGCGGATCGTGTGGTCGACGCCGAACCAGTCTTCCCACGGCTGCGCCAGGCTCAGGTCGTAGATGTCGTTTTCGTTGTCGTAGCTCGAGTGCGCCATCCGCATCAGCACGCGCGACGCGATGCGCGAATGCAGGTTGATGAGATAGGAATCGAGCAGGTGGCCGGAGCAATGGACACCGCCCGGCACCTGGTTGTGCACTTTCATCGTGGTGCTTTGCAGCGCGATTTCGCCCAGCTCTTCGGCCAGCGCCGCTTCCATGCCGCGCGGGCAAGGACAGAAAAATGAAGCCATGAGGTGTACCCTTTATCCGTTAAAAAATGAATGATGTGGGAGAGCGCCGCCGCCCTCCCGAGTGTGATTTCAATTACGGTTTGGCCAGCGCGCGCTCGACAAAGTCGAGCCGGTCCTGGCCCCAGAATGCTTCGCCGTCGACCACGTACCACGGCGCGCCGAATACATTGGCGGCGAGCGCCTCGTCGCTGTTGCGCTCGTACTGTTCCTGCACGCCCGCGGTCTGCGAGGACTTGACCAGCATGCGGCCGTCGAAGCCGCAGCCGCTGGCGATCTGCGCCAAGGTGTCGTCGTCGGAGATGTTCTTGTCTTCGGCCCACAGCGCGCGCATGACGGCGCCGGCCACTTGCAGCGCCGCGTCGCCGCCCAGGCTGGTGCGGGTGGCGATGATCAGCTTTGCCGCGGCGTCGGGCGGGATCGGGAAAAAGGTCGGCTGCGGATTGAGCGGCAAATTGAGCAGCCCGGACCAGCGCGCCAGTTCGACCAGGCGGTAAGCCTGGCGCTGCGGCGCGCGCTTGGCCAGCGGTAGGCCGCCCGAGGCGCCGAATACCTTGCCCAGGTCGAAGGGCTTGATCTCGACCTGGGCGCCGGCGGCCTTGGCAAGCGCGACGAAACGCTCGTGCCCAAGATAGGTCCAGGGCGAATGCGGGGCGAGGAAATACTGGATGGTTTTGCTCATCGCAGCTCCATCAGAACGGTTTGACGACAACGAGGATCACGATCGCCGCGAGCAGCACGACCGGGACTTCGTTGAACCAGCGGAACCACTGGTGCGAGCGGCGATTGGCGCCATTCTCGAATTTTTTCAGCAGCGAGCCACATGCATGATGATAGCCGATTGCGAGGATCACCAGCGCCAGCTTGGCGTGCAGCCAGCCGCCCTTGAAACCGTAGCCGAGCCACAGCCACACGCCCAGCGCGATCGCCGGGATCATCAGCATCGAGGAGAAGCGATACAGCTTGCGCGCCATCAGCAGCAGGCGCGCGGTGGCGACCGTTTCGGTTTCCATGGCGAGGTTGACGAAGATGCGCGGCAGGTAGAACAGGCCGGCGAACCATGAGGCGATGAAGACGATGTGGAAGGCTTTGATCCAGAGCATAGGGTTCCTGGTGGGTTCAACTGCGTACTTCGCCGTGTCCGAACACGACGTACTTGAGCGAGGTCAGCCCTTCCAGTCCGACCGGGCCGCGCGCATGCAGCTTGTCGTTCGAGATGCCGATTTCGGCGCCCAGCCCGTATTCGAAACCGTCGGCGAAGCGGATCGAGGCGTTGACCATCACCGAGGCCGAATCGACTTCGCGCAGGAAGCGCAGCGCGCCGCTGTAGTCTTCGGTGATGATCGCGTCGGTGTGGTGCGAGGACCAGGTGTTGATATGTTCGATCGCCTCGTCGATGCCGGCCACCACCTTCACCGCCAGGATAGGCGCGAGGTATTCGGTGCTCCAGTCTTCTTCGGTGGCGCGCGCCAGGTGCGGATAGCCTTGCAGGATCGCGTGCGCCTCCGGGTCGGCGCGCAGCTCGACCTGCTTTTCGAGGTACAGCGCGGCCAGTTTCGGCAGCACGGCCGCGGCGACGGCGCGGTCCACCAGCAGCGTTTCCATGGTGTTGCAGGTGCCGTAGCGGTGGCACTTGGCGTTGAACGCGATCGGCAGCGCTTTCGCAATGTCGGCCTTGGCGTCGATGTAGACATGGCAGATGCCGTCCAGGTGCTTGATCATCGGGACCGTGGCTTCGGCCATCAGGCGCGCGATCAGGCCCTTGCCGCCGCGCGGCACGATCACGTCGACGTACTGCGGCATGGTGACCAAGGCGCCTACCGCGGCACGGTCGGTGGTGTCGACCACCTGCACGCCGAGTTCGGGCAGGCCGGCGCCGGCCAGGCCTTCGGCCACGATCGCCGCCAGCGCGCGATTGCAGTGGATCGCTTCGGAGCCGCCGCGTAGGATGGTGGCGTTGCCGCTCTTGATGCACAGGCCCGCCGCGTCGACCGTAACGTTCGGCCGCGCTTCGTAGATGATGCCGATGACACCCAGCGGCACCCGCATCTGGCCGACCTGGATGCCGCTCGGGCGGAATTTCATGTTCGAGATTTCGCCGATCGGATCGGGCAGCGCGACCATCTGGCGCAGGCCTTCAACCATGGTGGCGATGGCCTGTTCGGACAGCTCGAGGCGGTCGACCATGGCAGGCGCCAGGCCGGATTCGCGCGCGGCGTCGAGGTCGCGCTGGTTGGCCGCGCGCAGCTTCGCGCTGTCGCGCACGATCGCGTCGGCGATCAGCAGCAGTGCGCGGTTGCGGGTAGCGCTGTCGGCGCGCGCCATCGCGCGCGATGCGGCCCGCGCCTGGCGGCCTACCTGTTCCATGTATTTCAAGATGTCCATGATTGTGCTTTTCTGGTTGATTCGAGCGGGCCCGGTGACTAGCGCGCCACTTTCAAGGCCAACTGCAGCATTGCGTCCCATGCGTCGCCGGCGAAAGCCTTGGCGCGCAGCCCCTTGATCATCTTGTCGACCTGCGCCGCGTCCTGCAGCGCCTGTTCCAGCGTGGCCAGCGAAATGCGGCGCAGCGCCGGTTCCATCATGCGTTCGCGCGGGCCCCAGATACGGTATTCCTTGAGCAGCGCGCCAAGCGGGCGGCCCTGCGCCATCGCCGCTTTCAATTTTAACAGCGTGCGAATTTCTTCGGCGACGGCCCACAGCACCAGCGGCAGCGCCTCGCCCTCGCCTTTCAGTCCCTCGAGCATGCGCACCAGGCGCGCCGGGTCGCCCGCCAGCATCGCTTCCGACAGTTTGAACACGTCGTAGCGCGCCACGTTGAGCACCGCATCGTGGACCTGCTCGAAAGTGAGCTTGCCCGGTTCGTGCAGCAGGCCCAGTTTCTGGATTTCCTGGTGCGCCGCCAGCAGGTTGCCTTCGACCCGGTCGGCGATGAAGTCGAGGCCCTGGCGATCCACGCTTTGCCCTTGCGCCGCCAGCCGCGTGCCGATCCAGCCCGGCAGCGCGCCCCGTTCAACGGTCGGGATCTCGATGTAGACCGCGGCCTGCTGCAGGCTCGCTACCCAGGCTGCCTTGGCGGTCTGCCAGTCCAGCTTCGGCAGTGTGATCAGGGTCAGGTTGTCCGGGCTCAGGTCCTTGGCGTAGCTTTGCAGCGCGGCGCCGCCGTCCTTGCCTGGCTTGCCGGTCGGGATACGCAACTCGATCAGCTTCTTGTCGCCGAACAGGGACATCTCGTTATTGGCCGCCAGCAGTTCGCCCCACTTGAAGCTGCGCTCGACGGTGAGCACGTCGCGTTCCGAATAGCCGTTGGCGCGCGCGGCGCGGCGGATCTTGTCGGCCGCTTCCAGCGCTAGCAGGTGTTCGTCGCTGCTGATCACGTACAGCGGCGCGATCGACTTGGCGAGGTGTCCTTCGAGGGCGTCAATCCGCAGTTGCATCGCCGGCCCTTATGCGCGCTTGATCGCCGCGAGGCGGCGCAGGATCTGCTGCACCAGGTCGGATTGCATGTCGCGGTACAGCAGCGCTTCTTCCGATTCCTTGGCCAGCACCTGCGATTCGTTGAACGTGATGCTGCGCTTGAGCGCGATCTCGGTCGGTCCCAGCAGCTCGGCTCCCTTGGCGTCGCGCACCCGGAAATGCAGCGTGTAGGTCAGCAGGTATTCGCGCACGCGGCCCTGGCTGTTGAGCGACAGGATCGATTTGCCGCGGGTTTCCGCCAGCACGTCGAACTGCGCCTCGGCCTTGGCCGGATCGGTGACCACCACCACGGCGTCGCCGCCGCGCAGGTTGCGTTTGAGCTCAGTGCCCAGCGGCGAGGTGTCGGCAAAGCCGAGGTAGATGCTCTGGAACGGCATGTGGTACTGGCCGTTCGAGCCGCGCAGCTGGAAGCCGCAGGCAGACAGCACCAGCGCCAGCATCAGTACGGCGCCGGCGCGCATGGTGGACGATCGAAGGGCGTTCATCGGTCAGGCCACGATGTTGATCAACTTGCCGGGAACGACGATCACCTTCTTCGGCGTCGACTCGATGTACTTCTGCACCGCTTCGCAAGCGAGCGCCTGTGCTTCGATGCTGGCCTTGTCGGCATCTTTCGCGACCATGATCGAGCCGCGCAGCTTGCCGTTCACCTGGATCATCATCTCGATTTCCGCCTGTTCCAGCGCCACCGGATCGACCTGCGGCCAAGGGGCGTTGAGCAGGTCGCCGTGCACCTTGGCGTAGCCCAGCTCTTCCCACAGCACGTGGGTGATGTGCGGCGCCACCGGGTTCAGCACGCGCAGGAAGATCGACAGGCCTTCGGCGATCACCGCGTCGGATGCGGCGCCGGCTTCGAGCTTGGCCGACTCCAGCGTGTTGAGCATCTTCATGCAGGCCGACACCACGGTGTTGTACTGGATGCGTTTGAGGTCATAGTCGGCCTGTTGCAGGATCTTGTGCAGTTCGCGGCGCAGCGTTTTCTGCGCATCGTTCAGGCCGTCCTTCGATGGATTGCCCAGTTCTTGAGCGACGCGCGGCGACTGCGCGTACGCAAACGCCCACACGCGGCGCAGGAAGCGGCTGGCGCCTTCGACGCCGCTGTCTGACCACTCGAGCGTCTGCTCCGGCGGCGAGGCGAACATGGTGAACAGGCGCGCGGTGTCGGCGCCGTACTGCCCGATCTGGGCTTGCGGGTCGATGCCGTTGTTCTTCGACTTCGACATCTTCTCGGTGCCGCCGATTTCGACCTTCTTGCCGTCGGCCTTCAGCAGCGCGCCTTGCGGGCGGCCCTTGTCGTCCAGCGACAGGTCGATGTCGGCCGGGTTGAACCAGGTCTTCTTGCCTGCTTCATCTTCGCGGTAGTAGGTCTCGTTGAGCACCATGCCCTGGGTCAGCAGGTTGACGAAGGGCTCGTCGAACTTGACCAGGCCCATGTCGCGCATCACCTTGGTCCAGAAACGCGCGTACAGCAGGTGCATGACCGCGTGTTCGATGCCGCCGATGTACTGGTCCATCGGCATCCAGTAGTCGTTGCGCGCGTCGACCATCGCTTCGTTCGAGCCTGGCGAGGTATAGCGCATGTAGTACCACGACGAATCGACGAAGGTGTCCATGGTGTCGGTCTCGCGGCGCGCCGGCTTGCCGCACTGCGGGCAGTCGCATTTGAGGAAGGCTTCGTCCTTGTTCAGCGGGTTGCCGCTGCCGTCCGGCACCAGGTGCTCGGGCAGCACTACCGGCAGGTCCTTCTCGGGCACCGGCACGACGCCGCAATCGGCACAATGGATCATCGGGATCGGCGTGCCCCAATAGCGCTGGCGCGAGATGCCCCAGTCGCGCAGGCGGAAGGTGACCTTCTTCTCGCCCAGGCCCTGCACCGACAGGTCGCCGGCGATCGCGTTGATGGCGGCGGTGTAGTCGAGGCCATCGTACTTGCCGGAGTTGACCAGCACGCCGCGCTCCTTGTCGCCGTACGATTCGTGCCAGCCCGCCAGCGAGAATTCCTGGCCTTCGACCGCGACCACCTGCTTGATCGGCAGCTGGTACTTGGTGGCGAAGGCGAAATCGCGTTCGTCGTGGGCCGGCACGCCCATCACGGCGCCGTCGCCGTAGGTCATCAGGACGTAGTTGCCGACCCATACTTCGACCCGGTCGCCGGTCAGCGGATGGGTGACGAACAGGCCGGTCGGCATGCCCTTCTTTTCCATCGTCGCCATGTCCGCTTCGATCACGCTGCCCAGTTTGCACTCGGCGATGAAGCCGGCCAGTTCGGCATTGCCAAGCGCTGCCTGCGTGGCCAGCGGATGCTCCGGCGCCACCGCGCAGAAGGTCACGCCCATGATGGTGTCGGCGCGGGTGGTGAACACGTACAGTTTGCCGTCGTTGATCAGCTCACCGTCGCTGCCCTTGATCGCGTGCGGAAAGGCGAAGCGCACGCCGACCGATTTGCCGATCCAGTTGGCCTGCATCACGCGCACGCGCTCGGGCCAGCCTGGCAGCTTGTTGTCGACGTAATCGAGCAGCTCGTCGGCGTATTCGGTGATGCGCGCGTAGTACATCGGGATCTCGCGCTTTTCGATCAGCGCGCCGGAGCGCCATCCGCGGCCATCGACCACCTGCTCGTTGGCCAGCACGGTCTGGTCGATCGGATCCCAGTTCACGGTACCGGTCTTCTTGTAGATGATGCCCTTCTCGAGCATCTTGAGGAACATCCACTGGTTCCACTTGTAGTATTCGGGTTTGCACGCGGTCATTTCGCGCGACCAGTCGATCGCCAGGCCCATCGACTCCATCTGCTCGCGCATGTGGGCGATGTTGGCGTAGGTCCACTGCGCCGGCGGCACGTTGTTGGCCATCGCGGCGTTCTCGGCCGGCATGCCGAACGCGTCCCAGCCCATCGGCATGAGGACGTTGTAGCCGTTCATGCGCAGGTAGCGGTACATCACGTCGTTGATCGTATAGTTGCGCACGTGCCCCATGTGCAGCTTGCCCGAAGGGTAAGGCAGCATCGAGCAAGCGTAATACTTGCCTTTTGGGAAACGCGGGTCGTTCTCGACCGCCTTGTAGGCATCGATCGCCTTCCAGTGCAATTGGGCGGCTTGTTCGACGTCGGCGGGACTATATTTATCTTGCATGATGTTCAGCGGGGCCAGGAAAGTTGGTTTGAACCGAACATTATACTGGTACATGTTCTTTCCGGGAGTAGCAGAGGCTGCGCGGCCCGCAGCTGAACTATTCAGTGCCGATTTTGTCTAAATAAGCATGACCAGCGAATTTAACCCCATCGATTATTCTCAGCAGCCTCAAGCTGCAGGTGTTTCTCAGACTCAGGCAGAAGTGCATGCGCGAACTATGTCACACGCTTTGCAGGATTTGGCGTCGCTGGACGAGAAATTCAGGGCCAGAATGGACATTTTTGAGATCCGAATGGCGGCTCTCGAAACCAGAATTGGGGCAAAGGTGGCGGCATGCGAAGCCAACGTCAAACTCGAACTTGCGAAAATACGCGAAGAATTGGTGGAGATGCGTGGCGACCTGAAGTTCAATCGCTGGATGTCCGGCATTACCCTGGCGATGGTTTTCGCAATGTTTGCGAAAATTTTTAGCCCTTGACAGGGCTATCAGCGCAATACCAGCGCCAGCGCCGGCTTCTCGCCGTAGTCCTCGTAACGTTCGTTGATGCCGGCGACGCAGAACGTCATTTCTTCGAGCAGATCGGGCGCCTTTTCACGCAACGCCGCGGCATCCTTGACGACGATCTCCAGCACTTCGTTCGGCTTCAGGCGGAATTTGCTCATGCCGTCGGCGTCGCGCAGGTAGCTCAGGCAGTCGACCCAGGCGTCCATGGTGTTCGAGTACGAATCGGGAAAGCCGAACGCCTGCTTGCACGCGGCGTGAAAGCTGTCCCAGCCGTCGATGACGGCGCCGTTGATCTCCGCGGTGGCCATATGATTCTCCTCAGCGCCCCAGCGCCAGCACGTCCTGCATGTCGTACAGGCCGGTCGCCTTGCTGGCCAGGAAGCGCGCCGCGCGCAGGGCGCCGTGGGCATAGGTGACGCGGTTGCTGGACTTGTGGCTGATCTCGATGCGCTCGCCGTCGCCGGCGAACAGCACGGTATGGTCGCCCACGATGTCGCCGCCGCGGATGGTGGCGAAGCCGATGGTGGACGGATCGCGCTCGCCGGTGACGCCTTCGCGCCCGTACACGGCGCATTGCTTCAGGTCGCGCCCGAGCGCATCGGCGATCACTTCGCCCATTTTCAGCGCGGTGCCGGACGGCGCATCGACCTTGTGGCGGTGGTGCGCTTCGACGATTTCGATGTCGTAGCCTTCGGCGAAGCTCTTGGCCGCCATTTCCAGCAGCTTGAGGGTGACGTTGACGCCCACGCTCATGTTCGGCGCGAATACGATCGCGGTTTTTTCCGACGCGGCGCGGATCGCGGCCTTGCCGGCTTCATCGAAGCCGGTAGTGCCGATGACCATCGCGATGCCGTGTTCGGCGCAATACGCCAGGTGCTTGAGGGTGCCTTCCGGCCGCGTGAAATCGATCAGGCAGCGCGCGCCGGCCAGGCCGCGGGCCAGCTCAGATTCGATCACCACCCCGGCCGGCTGGCCGAGGAAAGCGGCGGCGTCCTGGCCTAGCGCTGGCGAACCGGCCACATCGAGGGCGCCGGCCAGCTCGGCATCGGGGGCCTTGGCGATCGCCTCGACCAGCATCCGTCCCATCCGCCCGCTGGCGCCCGCAACCGCAATCTTCAATGGAGTCATGATGTCAACGCCGCTTATTTCTTGATATTGATGCTGGCCGAACCGGCTTCTTCCTTCTTCGGCGCCTCTTTCGCGGCCGCCTTGGCCGGACCGGCGATACGGGCGATGTATTCTTTCTCGGTCGGCAGGTTGCCGCCGTCGAATTTCTCGACCTTGTCGTCCTTGAAGTACACCGTCACGCGCGCCTTGGTCAGCTCGCCGTTGCCGCGCGCCAGGTAGAATGGGTAATCCCAGCGGTCGGCATGGAAAGCGTCGGTCATCAGCGGGGTGCCGAGGATGAACTTGACCTGCTCGCGGGTCTGGCCGGGCTTCAGCTGGGCCAGCATTTCCTGCGATACGAAGTTGCCCTGCTGAATGTCAGGCCGGTAAGGCGAAAACACCCAGAGGAATTTTTGCACCTTGCTCACGGTCGTCGTTTGCGCGCCGGCGTTGGCGACCGCGGCGGACTTCTGGGCGTCGGCGGCAACGGCCTCGGGCGCGGTCGATACCGGCGCCGCAGGGCGGGTCTGGTTACGCCAGGAAGCGCAGCCGGACAAGGTCAGCACGGCGCATGCGGCGGCTGCCACGAGCGGGGTCCGCAGGTTAAAACGGTGCAAAACAACATTCTTGACGTGCATAAGTGACCTCAAAACGTTTGAGCGCTAGCTCCAAAACGCTATATCATAAAGCACTATGCCAATATACGAGCAACAAACATGAGTAACAATCCTAGCGACCTCAAGGCCAGCGGCCTGAAAGCCACCCTGCCACGACTGAAAATCCTCGAGATTTTCCAGAACAGCGAAGTGCGCCACCTGACCGCCGAAGACGTCTACAAGATCCTGCTGACCGAGAACCTCGACGTCGGCCTGGCCACCGTGTACCGGGTGCTGACGCAGTTCGAGCAGGCTGGATTGCTCAACCGCAACCACTTCGAGACCGGCAAGGCGATCTTCGAGCTCAATGCCGGCTCGCACCACGACCACCTGGTCTGCCTCGACTGCGGACGGGTGGAAGAGTTCTTCGACGAGGAAATCGAGTCGCGCCAGAACAAGATCGCCGTCGAGCGCGGCTTCAACATTGCCGAGCACGCGCTGGCGATCTACGGCAACTGCGTCAAGCCGGCTTGCCCGCACCGCCACTAGCGGCACGGGCCCGGCGCGGCCTCAGATGGACTTGAGGTATTCGGCCAGGTCGGCGATTTCGGCCTGGGTGAGACCCAGCGACTTGCGGGTGTTATAGGTCGCGACCACGTCGATTCTCCGCTTCCACGGTGTAGCCGCGCACGCGTGGCTCGCGCTCGAGCGCCAGCGCGACGTCGCGCACCAGGTCCTCGGCGAACTTGGGGTTGTCGTAAGCGCGTTCGGTCACGTATTTTTCGTCGGCAAGCTTGAGCAGCCCGAACACTTCGCACGAGGCGCTGCGCTCGGCGATGCCGACCAGCGTCTCAATCGGCATCTCGCCGGCCAGCTCGGCATCGATCGTGATGTGCGAGCGCTGGTTGTGCGCCCCGTACTGCGATATCGCCTTCGAACACGGACACAGGCTGGTGGCCGCCACCATCACCCGCATGCGCAGGGACCGGCGCCCGTCTTCGGCGCGTTCGGCGCGCCTGGACACTTCATGGTCGAGCAAGCTGGAAACGGCCGATACCGGGGCGCTCTTGCGCACAAACCAGGGAAAGCGCATCTCGATGGCGCCGCTGCCGGCGCCCAGCCGCTCCAGCATTGCATCGAGCAGCACCATGAATCCGGCCTGGTCGAGCGGGTGCGCTTGCGCTTCCAGCAGCTCGATGAAGCGCGACATGTGGGTGCCTTTCACTTGCGCCGCCAATCCGACCGTCATGGTGAAGCTGGCCACAGTGGCTTGCTGGCCCGCGCCGGCGCGCACCGTCACCGGATCGCGTACGCCCTTGATGCCGACCGCGTCGATGCGCAGCTCGCGCAGGTCCGGCTCGGACTGGATGTCGGGAAGGGAGAAATTCGGATCGCGGGCATTCATGATTTTCCTGGTTGGATGAAGCTCGCGCGCACGCCGTTCCCGCCGATTGCGAATTTGGGAAAGAGAGGAAAAAGAATGGCTATGTATTGGACCGCGCGGCGTTCGCGGCTAGCGCCCGGTGCGGCGACAACCCCGGGGTCAGGTCCGGCGGACCTGACCCCAGATCTTGGACCGCGGCCCGTGCATGAAGAGGCTAGCCGTGGCTCAACGCGTTCGACAGCAGTTTGGCGGTGATGTCGACGATCGGGATCACCCGTTCGTAGGCCATGCGGGTCGGGCCGATCACGCCCAGGGTGCCGACGATCTTGCCGTTGACTTCATAGGGCGCGGTGACCACGCTCATTTCGTCCATCGGCACCAGGTTCGATTCGCCGCCGATGAAAATCTGCACGCCGGTCGCTTTGCTGGAGACGTCGAGCAGCTGCATCAAGCCGGTCTTCTGCTCGAACATGTCGAACATCTGGCGCAGCGAGGTCATGTTCGACGACAGGTCCGACACGCTGAGCAGGTTGCGCTCGCCCGAGATCACCATGTCGTCGGAATGGTCGGCCATCGCTTCGCTGCCCGCTTCGACCGCAGCCTGCATCAGGCGGCTCATGTCGTCGCGCAACTGGCGCAGTTCGCCCGTCACGCGCGCGCGCACCTGTTCGAACGACAGGCCGCCGTAGTTCTGGTTGATGTAATTGGCCGACTGGATCAGCTGGGTTGGGGTGTAGTCGACATCGGTCAGCAGCAGCCGGTTCTGGACGTCGCCGCGCGGGTCGACGATCACCAGCAGGATGCGCTTTTCCGACAGGCGCAAAAATTCGATCTGCTGGAACACCGATTCGCGCCGCGGGCTCAGCACCACGCCGGCGAACTGCGACAGCGACGACAGCATCTGCGCCGCGTTCGAGATGATCTTCTGCGGCTGCGGCGCCTGCAGGCGCATGCGCGATTCGACCGCGTGCTCGTCGATATGCTGCACCGTCAGCAGGGTGTCGACGAAGATGCGGTAGCCGCGCGGGGTCGGGATGCGCCCGGCCGAGGTGTGCGGGCTGGCCACGTAGCCCATCTCCTCGAGGTCGGCCATGATGTTGCGGATGGTCGCCGGCGACAGGTCGAGCCCGGAGATTTTCGACAGCGCGCGCGAGCCGACCGGCTGGCCGTCGGCGATGTAGCGCTCGACGAGAGCCTTGAGCAGGGTTTGTGCGCGGGTATCGAGTTGCATGATCGTGATGATGGGCCTGTTACGGGCCGGGCGTGGCGCCGGCCCCTCTTATTATGCACGTTCGCACGGCTGCTGTGCAGTTCCGTGTGGCAATCACCGCGCCCCGCTTCAGGCGTGTTCGCGCTCGAGCCAGTCCAGCAATTCGCCGAAATCGGCGCAGATCGCATCGGGCGCGACACCGTGCTCGAGATGGCGGCTGCTGCCGGTGCGGTTCAGCCACACCGCGCGCAAGCCGGCCTGCTGGGCGCCGCGTACATCGAGCAGCACGTCGTCGCCGACGTACACCGCGTCCTGCGGCGCCACGCCCAGTTCGCGGCAGGCGGCCAGGAAGATCGCCGCGTCCGGCTTGGCACAGCCTAACTGGTGCGCCGCGACCGACACCTTGAAGTGGTGCGACAAGCCGATCGCGCGCAGGTCGGCGTTGCCGTTCGAGATCGAGCCGACCAGCACCATCCGGCTCAGGCGCTCGAGTCCGGGCAGCACATCGTCGTAGGGCGAAACGGCGTTGCGGGCGGCGAAGAAATGCGCCATCGCCAGTTCGACCTTGGCGCTGTCCTCGCCGGCCTGCTCGAACGCGGCCAGCAGCGCGGCGCGGCGCAGCGCGCCCAGGTCGAGGTGGAATTCGGGCTGGCGTTCGAGCAGCTCCAAGCGGGCGCTGCGCAGGCTGTCGATCGAGTGGCCGGCCGCCACCCGCGGCGCGTGCTGCTGCAGCCAGGCGTACAGCGCCAGCTCGGCTTGCGCGATGACGGGCGCGATCGGCCACAAGGTATCGTCCAGGTCGAACAGGACGGCTTTCGGCCAGGCGGGGCGATTGGTGGCGGTCATGGCGGCAACGGTGGTGGAGGCGGTTCCAGCATAGCGAGGCGGCGGCCGGAAATCAAATCGGCGCGCCAGTTACACCTTGATACACGGGTAAATGGCGCTTCCCGTTGGCAAATGCACTAAAATGGCGACCAACTCGTCTGTCCCGCGGCACCGGCGCCCAGCCCGTCCCGCCTTACCCTGTCTGTTTTGGAGAAATGCATGAAAAGTCTGATCCTGCGTTCGAGCGTCGCGCTCGCGTGCGCCCTGAGCCTCGCCGGATGCGGCGGCAGCAGCGGCAACCTGCTGCTGGGCGGTACCGTTTTCGGCCCGATCAGGGATGGCCTGGTATTGCAAAACAATGGAGGCACACCCTACCCCATTCCGGCATTCACGGCATTCTCACAAGGGTTCGCCTTCCCTGACTTGCTGAGCAACGACCAGGACTTCAACGTCACGATCAAGACCGCGCCGCCAAGCGCGGACTGCACCGTTGTCAACGGCAAGGGCCGCACCGGCGCCTTCAATATCACCACGGTGGAGGTCCATTGCATCACCCACACCTTTGCGCTGGGCGGCCAGATCGCCGGCCTCGGCAATGCAACCGGCCTGGTGCTGGTCAACGGCGCCGATCGCCAGGCAATCAGCGCCGGCGCCACCACGCTCACGATGGCCAAAGTGGCTGACGGCTCGCCGTACGGCGTGACCATCCTGAGCCAGCCGGCCGGCCTCACCTGCACTGTCGTCAACGGCGTCGGCACCATGGGCGACAAGGATGTGAGCAACATCCAGGTCAATTGCGCCGCCTGATCGTCCGCCCCCATCCCATCCTGGAGAAACACATGACATCAACATTCCTGCGCCCGGCGATCGCCATGGCGATCGCGCTTTTCGTGGCCGGCTGCGGCGGCAAAGCGAGCTTTCCGATCACTGGCACCGTTTTCGGCCTCCAGTACCCGGGCCTGGTGCTGAGCACCAACGGCATGACCGTGGCGGTCAACCCGCCCGCCACCACCTTCGCGTTCCCGAACACGCTGTCGTATGGCGAAGAGTACGATGTGGTGCCAACGAGCCAGCCGCAGCACCAGACCTGCAGCATCATGGCGCCCCAGCTCGACGCCACCGGCCGCGCCTATACGGCAGGAAAAGACACCGCCGGCCGCGTCAGTACAATTAACATCGGCGTAAGCTGCGCGCTGAACGCCTATACCATCGGCGGCACCATCACCGGGCTGACCTCCGACGGCCTGGTGCTGACCAATGGCAGCGGCGGCGGCACCGTCGCCCCGCTCACCGGCGCCACCACCTTCACTTTCGCCGCCGCCGTCAGCTACGGCACCACCTATGGCGTCACCGTGCTGACCCAGCCGGCAAACGACGTGTGCAGCGTGACCCAGAACGGCACCGGCATCATGGGCGACGCCGCAGTGGCCAACATCGAGGTCAAGTGCGTCCCGAAGTCCTGACCCAGCTATTCGCATAGCGAATATCCGATATGCGAAAGATAAATTAGCCTTATATGCTGTGACGCAGCATAATGAACCTGTCTCCTCCAACTCTCCTCAAAAAGAATTGGATTTAAGCCCGCCAAACAGCGGGCTTTTTTTTGTCCCGGTTTTCGTGGTGCGAGCGATAGCTCATCGTTCCCCGGGCACTTCTGAGCACGCACAAGCTGAAGCATCTTCCCCTTCCGCATACTCGATGTTGATAGAGCGACATTTTTCATCGATGTTCGCACACGGCATAGGGAGAGCAAGATGAAGCGGAGAAGCATGTGGAGGATAGGGACGGGCCTCGCGCTCGGCGGCGCGCTGGCCGCCTGCGGCGGCGGCGGGCACGACGGCGGCAAGGTCGAACCGGAGCCGCAGCCGGCGCGGGTCGTGGCCGGCTGGAGCGAAGCCGGCCTGGCGGCGATCCGCCTGACCTGCGCGGGCCCGCCGACGGCCGCGCGTTTGGTCGCGATCACGGCCGAGATGTGAAGGCAGGGACGCATTTCACCATCCGGACACCGCCATTCCGACAATGCTGGCATTATTGACAGCCAGATCACAGGAAGGAGGCGTTGTGCCGACTGAACAACTTGGAGATTACGAAATCGAATACTCGGGAGTCAGGCTGACCGATGTGGAGGGATGGGCCGCCTACGTGACCATTTACGGCCCCTCGGCCAACCCGATGCACCGCAACAGCATCGTGCCCTTGCAGCGGGTCGCGGTGGAGCACGTATTCGCGACCGAAGCCGAAGCCGAGGCCGAGGCGCACAAGGCCGCCCTGGCCATGCTCAAGTAGGCGCCTGGGGTACGCGTCAGCCGGCCGGCTTGAGCAGGTTGGCCAGCGCCACGTACTGCACCAGTCCGACCGCTTCGGGCCGCGCCGTCGGGTCGATGCCTGCTTCGACGATCTGCGCTTCCGTAAACATCCCGGCCAGGCAGTTGCGGATCACCTTGCGGCGCTGCGAGAACGCCTTCAGCACCACCGCTTCCAGGGTCGGGCCGTCGCAGGCCAGTTGCTGTGCCACCGGCACCATGCGCACGATGGCCGATTCGACCTGCGGCGGCGGATCGAAGGCGGTGGGCGGCACGATGAACATCAGCTGCATGTCGTAGCGCCACTGCAGCATCACCGACAGCCGGCCGTACACCTTGCTGCCCGGGTCGGCCACCATGCGTTCGACCACTTCCTTTTGCAGCATGAAGTGCTGGTCTTCGATCAGGTGCGCGAAGCCGGCCAGGTGGAACAGCAGCGGGCTGGAAATGTTGTACGGCAAGTTGCCGACCACCCGCAGCTTCTGGCCGGCGGGCACGGGGATCTGGCCGAAGTCGAACTTGAGCGCGTCGCCCGAATGGATCGTCAGCTTGTCGCGCGGGAAGGTTTTTTCCAGCCGGGCGACCAGGTCGCGGTCCAGCTCGACGACGTGCATGTGGTCGAGCCGCTTGAGCAGCAGCGCGGTCATCGCCGCCAGCCCGGGGCCGATCTCGACCATCGTCTGGCCCGGTTCGGGATCGATCGCGTCGATGATGTCGCTGAGGACGAATTTGTCGGTCAAGAAATTCTGGCCGAAGCGCTTGCGGGCTACGTGTTTCATGTTGTTCTTTTCAAGTGAGTCAAGTGGGGCACGTTGTCGGCCGGCGCTGCGCGGCGACCATCAGCAGCGCGCTGCGGATCGCCTCTTCCATGCTGGCGCAGTCGGCCAGCCCGAGCCCGCGCGCCGCCAGGTCGAGCGCGGTGCCGTGGTCGACCGAGGTGCGGATCAGCGGCAGGCCGAGCGTGATGTTGACGCCGCGTCCGAACGTGGCGTGCTTGAGCACCGGCAGGCCCTGGTCGTGGTACATCGCCAGCACGCAGTCGGCGTCCCGCAGGTATTTGGGCTGGAACAGGGTGTCGGCCGGATACGGGCCGCGGGCGTCGATGCCGCGCGCGCGCGCCGCTTCGATGGCCGGCGCGATGGTATCGATTTCCTCGCGCCCGAGGTAGCCGTTTTCACCGGCGTGCGGGTTCAGGCCGGTGACCAGGATGCGCGGCGCGGCGATGCCGAACTTGTGTTTCAGGTCGGCGTCGATGATGTTGAACACCCGCGCCAGGCCGTCCTGCGTGATCGCGTCCGGCACCGCGCGTAGCGGCAGGTGGGTGGTGGCCAGCGCCACGCGCAGCATCGGCTGGCCCGGCGCCGGCAAACCGGCCAGCATCATCACCACCAGCGCGGTACCGGTCTTGTCGGCCAGGTATTCGGTATGGCCGGAAAACGCCACGCCGGCGTCGTTGATGGTGCTCTTTTGCAGCGGCGCGGTGACCATCGCCTCGAACCAGCCGGCCTGGATACCCTCGACCGCGAGGTCGAGCGTAGCCAGCACCGCGCGGCCGTTGTGCGGGTCAAGCGTGCCGGGCCTGACATGGGCCGCCAGCGGCACGTCGATCACGCACAGGCGCTCGGGCCCGAACTGCGGCAGGCCGCCGTTGCGCAGCGCCTGCGCCGACAGCGCGGCGATCCGGATGGAAGGGTCGAGCAGGCTGGCGGTCAGGGCCAGGAAGGCGGCGTCGCCGAGCAGCACGCAATTGACTTCGCGCCGCATCGCCCACGCCGCGCGCAGCGAGATCTCCGGGCCGATCCCGGCCGGTTCGCCGGTGGTGACGGCGATCGCGGGACGGCTCGTGCGCGGCGGTTGTGGCACGGCGCTCATGGGGTTGCGCCGATCACGGCGTAGGGTTCGTCATCGACGAGCCCTACTTTTCCTCGCGGAACTCGACGTAGGCGCGGTCGCGCACCTGGCGCGCCCAGTCTTCGGTCGCTTCCTGCATCTTGCGCTCGCGGATCACCTGGCGCGCGGCATTGCGCTGGCGCTCTTTGGACGCGTCGTCGCTCTTGCGCTCGAGCACTTCGATCAGGTGGAAGCCATACGGCGTCTCGACCGGGCCGCTGATCTCGCCCGGCTTCAGCGCGTTCATCGGGGTTTCGAATTCCGGCACCGAGTCGCCCGGATACAGCCAGCCCAGGTCGCCGCCCTTGGCCGCCGTGCCGTCGTTCGAGAACAGGCGCGCCAGTTCCTCGAACTTGGCGGCCTTGTTGTCGAGCCGCTCCTTCAGTTCGGTCAGCTTGCGCTTGGCGTCGGCCGCGGTCATGGTCGGGCTGACCTTGAGCAAGATGTGGCGCGCATGGGTCTGTTGCTGGGCCGCGGCCTTGTCCTTGTCGGCGCCGACCGAACTGCGCTTGTCGACCAGCTTGATCAGGTGGAAACCGGTGTTGCTGCGGATCACAGCGGTGACCTGGCCAGGCGACAGCTTGAGCAGCTGCTCGGCGAACAGCGGCGGCAGGCGGTTCGGGTCGCGCCAGCCGATTTCGCCGCCCTTGAGCGCGTCCGGCGCATCCGAGTAGGTGGCGGCGGTCTTGGCGAAATCGGCGCCGGTGCGCAGCTGGCGCGCCACTTCGTCGGCGCGCGCCTTGCGGGCGGCGATCTGCTCGGGCGAGGCATTTTCGGGAATCCGCACCAGGATCTGCGAGATGTTGATCTCGACCTGGTCGGCCGCTGCCGCCTTTTCGGCGGCCAGGTAGGTGTCCACTTCGGCGTCCGAGATCTGGATCTTGTTGTCGACTTCATGCTCGCGCAGGCGCTGCATCATGATTTCGTTGCGGATCTCTTCGCGGAAGGTGGCGTAAGTCATGCCTTCCTTTTCCATCTGGTTGCGCATGTCCTGCAGGCTCATTTTCTGGCCCTCGGCGATGCGCGCGATCGCGCGGTCGAGTTCCTGGTCGCTGACCTTGACGCCCATTTCCTTGGCCAGCTGCTGCTGGGCGCGTTCGACGATCATCGCCTCGACCACCTGGCGCTGCAAGTCAGCCGCTTCCGGCAGCGGCGCGCCGCCCGCCTTCATGCGCGCTTCGATGGTTTTGGTGCGGGCCGCGATTTCATTTTTGGTGATGACGTCGTCGTTGACCACGACCGCGATCGAATCGATCACGTGGGCCGAGCTCGACGCCGGCGGCAGGAAGCCGCTGGACGGTTTGGCGGCGGCCGGAGCGGCGGCAGCGGGCTTGGCCGCGGCGGCAGGCGCCGGCTTGGCGCCCGCTTGCGCGGCGGCCTGGCCGGCGGCCATCGCGCACAGCAATACGGTGGCGAGTTTCAGTTGGTGCATACGGATATTACGCATAATCTGGGAAGCACTCATATTCAGGTGAATGAAAAAAAACGATAGTCCCGCGCCGCGCTACAGGCGGCCACTTTCCGGATTAAGCCGGGAATAGCCGGGAATGCCTTTGTAAAACGATTCCAGCGGATTGCCAAATCCCAGTTTCGACAGGCCGTTCAGTTCCAGCTGGAAGAACACCGGGGTCGAGGTGGTCTGGGCCGCCGTCACGAAGCGCTGCGCGCCCATCCGGAACACCCAGCAATCGGCCTTGTACTCGAGTCCGACCAGGCTCTCGAGCACCTTGCGGTCGAGCAGCGAATAGCTGACCCGGCCCACGCCGTACCAGCGCGTCGACAGCGGCCACTGGCTCGACACATCGATGTTCTTGAAGCTGTCGCGCTGGTAGCGGTACTCCGCATTGAGCACTTTTTTCGGGCCGGCAAGCCACTGCACGCCGTAGTTCGAGCTGAACACGCTGCGTCCGCTCGCATTGTATTGTATCGCGCTGTCGAAGCTCCAGTCGTCGGAAACCCGGCCCGAGGCGGCCAGCAGCACGTCGGAGCGGCTCTGGTTCAGCTTGGCGTTCGGGTCCAGCTGCACGCGCTGCGGGCTGAAATAGAATCGCTGCCCGAGCGCCAGGCGCAGGCGCTCGGCGCCGGTGCTCTCGATGTAGCGCGACACCAGCGCGGCGGTGAGCTGGTTGGCGTCGGCAATCCGGTCCTGGCCGATGAAGCGGTTCTCGGTGAAGAGCTGGGCGAAATTGAAGCCGGCTTCGGCCGTGTCGAAATTGGGGAACTTGCTCTGGTCGGTAAACGGCGTGCGCACGTAGAACAGGCGCGGCTCGAGCGTCTGGGTGACGGCGCGGCCGAACAGCTGACTGTCGCGCTCGAAAATGAGCCCGCTGTCGACCGAAAAGGTCGGGATCGAGCGGGTCAGCGAGGTCACCCCCGCCGGCGTGATGGCGTCGCCGGTGCCGTCGAGGTCGTATTTGGCGGCGTTCAGCATCACCTTCGGCGTGACGAAGTAACCGGGCCGCACGAACGGATAACTGACCTGCGGCACCACCACCGCGCGGTTGCCGCGGATCAGGTCCGGATGCCAGAAGCGGGTCACTTCGGCGTCCACCGACCAGTCGAAGCCGGCGACGTCGTAGCGGCCGGCGTGGAAATTAATTTGCGGCAAACGGTCGTACGGTCGCGGCACGGTCAGGCTCGGATTGGCCGCCGCCGCCGGGTCCTGCAGCACCTGGTAGTTCTGCACCCGCGCGGCCAGGCTCCAGTACTGGGCGCTGTAGTCGGTGCGCAATTCGCGCAGCAGCTGGCGCTCGGCGCTGTTCGAGATCGATTTCGAAAAATCGCTCGGGTATTCGTTGTCGGAGGCTGCGTGCAGGTTCCATGCGTACGACCAGCGCGGCGCGATCGCCTGCGAATGGACCGAATTGATCAGCCAGCGGTCGGCGTTCGCAATGCGGTCGTGCAGCAGCAATTCGACGTGGGTCTCGCCCATGTACGGGCCGGCATCGGTTTCGCCGAGGTAGCGGCCGGCGGCGCCCATCTGCAAACCGCGCGAGAAGATCATGCGCGGATACACGGTCAGGTCGCGGTTCGGCGCGATGTTGAAATAGTACGGCACCATCACCTCGGCCGACCCTTTCGAGCCGAAACCGACCGACGGCGGCAGCCAGCCGGAGCGGCGCGCGCCCGACAGCGAGAACGACATCGCCGGGGTGCCGATGATCGGCACTCCCTTGAAATAGACGATCGTCTTGCCGGCCAGGCCGACATCGCGCCCGGTGTCGAGCCGCAAGGTGCTCGATTTCAGGTACCAGTCCGGGTTCGGCCCTTCGCAGGTGCTGTAAGTGCCGTCGGAGACGACCGCCTCGTCCTGGTTGATGAAGTCGACCCGGTTGGCCTTGCCCTGCCCGTTGTTCAGTTCCATCCGGTATTCGGGATGCAACAGCCAGCCTTGGCCGGATGACAAGTTCATCTGCAGCGCGTCGCCCTTGTAGCGGTCGCCGAAGCGCCACATCTGGACGTGGCCGGTGGCGGTGACTTCATCCTCGACCGCCTTGTAGCAGGCGGTGTCGGCGGTCATGCGGGTCTGCCCCTTGATCAGCTCGGCGTCGCGCAGCAGGTTAATCTCGCGGTCCGGGCGGCCGGTGATTTCTTCCGCGCGCGCGATGACCGGCGCATTCGGGTCGTCCACCTTGACGCGCTTGTGCACAGTTTGCGCGTGCAGGGGCCCCGCGGTGACGGTGGCGAGCGCACCCAGGGCGTAGACCCAGCGTTGCGAAGGAAGGGGGGCTGAAAACCAGCTCATGAAAAGACGGAGGCAAACACTATTGAATGGCGATTTTTTGGGGCTAATCCCTTATTATATGGGAATCTTCACCTTCCTCCGGATTCTACAGGTCGCTTCATGTCTTTATTGTCATCAAATACCACCACACCGACCTCGCCCGACGCCCGCCTGGCCCTACTGACCAGCTGGCTCGATACGCTTGGACTGGTCCGGGTCGACAGCCGTCGCCCTGCCTCGTCCGACGCCAGTTTCCGGCGCTACTTCCGGTTGGACGTACTGCCCGCCATGCAGGACAAGCTGGGCCAGACCCTGATCGCGATGGATGCACCGCCCGAGCGCGAGAACGTGCCGGCCTTCATCCACGTCGCCGGCTTGCTGCTGGAAGCGGGCGTCAACGTGCCTGCCATCGTCGCGCGCGACGTGCCGAACGGCTTCCTGCTGCTGTCCGACCTCGGCACCACCACCTACCTGGCCAGGCTCGACGCCGACAACGCCGCCTTCATGTATTCGGATGCGGTCGATGCGCTGATCAAGTTCCAGCTGAGCAGCCAGCCCGGCGTGCTGCAAGACTTCGACCGCGCCTTCGTGCTGCGCGAGATGAACCTGTTCCCGGAATGGTTCGTCAGCAAGCACCTCGGCGTGACTATGACTGCGGAGCAGCAGGCCCAGCTCGATGCCGTGTTCGAAGCGATCACCGCCAACGTGCTGGCCCAGCAGCAGGTCTTCATGCACCGCGACTTCCACTCGCGCAACCTGATGTTCATGGACAGCAACAATCCCGGCGTGCTCGACTTCCAGGACGCGGTGTTCGGCCCGGTCACCTACGACCTCGCCTCGCTGTTTCGCGACGCGTACATCCAGTGGGACGAAGAGATCGTGCTCGACTGGGTGGTGCGCTACTGGCAGGCGGCCAAGTCGGTCGGACTGCCGGTCAACCCGGACATCGACGCGTTCTACCGCGACTTCGAATTCATGGCGTTGCAGCGCCACCTGAAGATCCTCGGCATTTTCTGCCGCCTGAACTATCGCGACGGCAAGAACATCTACATGGGCGACCTGCCGACCGTGCTCGACTACGTGCGCAAGACCGCGAACCGCTACGCGGCCCTCAAGCCGCTGTCGCGCCTGCTCGACGCGTTCGAAGACAAAGTGCCGCAAGTGGGCTACACCTTCTGATGGCGGGGCACCCATGAAAGCGATGATTTTTGCCGCCGGGCGCGGCGAGCGCATGCGTCCGCTGACCGACCATTGCCCGAAGCCGCTGCTGAAGGTACGCGGCCGGCCGCTGATCACCTGGCACGTGCTGAACCTGGTGCGCGCCGGCATCACCGAGATCGTCATCAACCACGCCCACCTGGGCGAGATCATCGAGGCGGAGCTGGGTGACGGCAGCAAGTTCGGCGCCCACATCCGCTACTCGCACGAAACGATGGCGCTGGAAACGGCAGGCGGCGTCGCCAACGCGCTGCACCTGCTGGGCGAAGAGCCCTTCCTGGCCGTGTCGGGCGACATCTACTGTCCCTACTTCGACTTCGAGCAGGTCAAGGATGTGTTGCACGACAAGGACATCTGGGGCAAGCCGCATGCGCCTGAAAAGCGCGACATCTGCTGGCTGTACCTGACGCCCAATCCGTGGCACAACCCGGAGGGCGACTTCGCGCTCGACATGTACACCTTGTCGAACCAGGGCGATCCGAAATGGAACTTCGCCGGCATCGGCGTGTACCGGCCCGAGATGTTCGCAGAGATCAAGCCGGGCGAGCACGCGCGCTTCGGCCCGCTGATGCGCAAGTTCATTGACCTCGGCCTGGTCGGCGGCGAAATCTACACGGGCGAATGGGTCAACGTCGGCACCATCGAGCAGCTCGAGGAATTGAACGCACCACCGGCGAAGCGGGCTGTCAAATGAAGCAGTTCGCCGCCCGCCGCGCGCGCCTGTGCGCCCAGATGCAGCCGGGCGCGGTGGCGATCCTGCCGACCGCGCCGGAAACGGCGCGCAACAGCGACACCGATTACCCCTACCGCCACGACAGCTATTTCTATTACCTGACCGGCTTCACGGAACCGGACAGCATGCTGGTGCTGGTCGCCGCCAATGGATCGCAGCCGGCGCAGGCGATCCTGTTCTGCCGCCAGAAAAACCTCGAGCGCGAAATCTGGGACGGCTTCCGCTATGGCCCGGACGGCGCGCGCGAAACGTTCGGCTTCGACGCCGCCTTCCCGATCGAAGACCTCGATACCGAAATGGCGCGGCTGCTGGCCAATGCGCCGGCCGCGTACTACGCGCTCGGCCACAGCGCCGCGCTCGACCTGCAGATGAAGACCTGGCTGCAGAACGTGCGGCGCCAGGCGCGCACCGGCGTCACCGCGCCGGCGGTTGCGCACGACCTGCTGGCGCTCCTCGACGAGATGCGCCTGTTCAAGGACGACACCGAGCAGGCGCTGATGCTGCGCGCCGCGACCATCTCGGGCCGCGCGCATGAGCGGGCGATGCGGGCCGCGCGTCCCGGCATGTTCGAGTACGAGATCGAAGCGGAGCTGCTGCATGAATTCCGCCGCAGCGGCGCGCAATCGCCAGCCTACACGCCGATCGTGGCGGCCGGCGCGAATGCCTGCGTACTGCACTACAACGCCAACAGCGCGCAGAGCCGCGACGGCGACCTGATCCTGATCGACGCCGGCTGCGAGCTTGACAGCTACGCGTCCGACATCACGCGCACTTTTCCTGTCAACGGCCGCTTCAGCGCGCCGCAGAAGCAGCTGTACGAACTGGTGCTGGCCGCGCAATCGGCCGCGCTGGCGGCAGTGCGGCCGGGCCGGCGCTACAGCGAGATCCACGACAGCGCCGTCCAGGTGCTGGCGCAAGGCATGCTCGATGCCGGCCTGCTCGACAAGACGGTGTTCGGCAGCGCCGAAAACGCAATCGCCGAACGCGCCCACCTGCAGTTCTACATGCACGGCACCGGCCACTGGCTCGGGCTCGACGTGCATGACGCCGGCGCCTACCGCGACGTCGACGCCGAAGGCAAGCCTTCGCGCGCGCTGCAGCCCGGGATGGTCCTGACGGTCGAACCGGGCATCTACGTGCGGCCAGCGGCCGGCGTGCCGGAGCAGTTCTGGAACATCGGCATCCGGATCGAGGACGACGTGCTTGTCACGCCGGACGGCCACAGCATCCTGTCGGACTGCGCCCCGCGTACGGCCGGCGACATCGAACAAGCGATGCGCGGGCAATGAGCAGCAACCAGTTCGATGTTGCGATCTGCGGCGCAGGTCCGGTCGGCATGGCGCTGGCCACGCTGCTGGCAAGGCGCGGCATGGCGCCCGGCCGCATCGCCCTGATCGACGGCAAATCGCTGGGCCAGGCCATCTCCGATCCACGTTCTATCGCGCTGTCGTATGGCAGCCGGCAAATGCTGGAAGAAGTCGGCGCATGGCCGCTGCCCTCCACGCCCATCCACCAGATCCACGTTTCGCGCAGCGGCCGTTTCGGGCGCAGCATGATGGATCGCGACGACCACAAGCTTCCGGCGCTCGGCTATGTCACGCGCTACGGCGAACTGGTGTCGGCACTGGCCGCGGCTTGCGGGCGCGCCGGTATCGCGACGATCCGGCCGGCGCGCGTGAACGGCATCGACGAACAGGACGGCGGCGTCGTGCTGCAACTGGACGACGGCCGCGAACTGAATGCCGCGCTCGCGGTGCAGGCCGAAGGCGGTGTGTTCGGCCAGCAGGAACAACGCGCGCTGCAGCGCGACTACCAGCAGAGCGCCGTCATCGCGCGGGTCAGCGCCAATGCGCCGGTCGCGCACCGCGCCTACGAACGATTCACCGACGAAGGTCCGCTGGCGCTGCTGCCGCAGGACGGCGCCGACGGCTTGCAGTATGCGCTGGTGTGGTGCGTACGGCAGGACAAGGCCGCGGACATGCTGGAACTGGGCGACGAACAATTCCTGGCGCGGCTGGGCGACGCGTTCGGCGGCCGGCTGGGACGCTTCACGCGCGCGTCAAGCCGCGCCGCATATCCGCTTGGGTTGAACGCCGAGCCGCGCGCCACCAGCCGTACTGTGGCGATCGGGAATGCGGCGCAGACCTTGCATCCGGTTGCCGGGCAAGGATTGAACCTGGGCCTGCGCGACGCGGCAGTGCTTGCGCGCTTGCTGGCGCACGGCGCCGATCCGGCGCAGCTGCTCGAATTCAACGAAGCGCGCCAGACCGACCGCAAGATGACTGTCGGCCTGACCGACACAATGGCGAGGGTGTTTGCCGACACCGGGCCGGCGCAGGCGCTGCTCGGACTGTCGCTGGGCGTGCTCGATGCGGTGTCGCCGGCGCGCATGCTGCTGGCCGAGCTGATGATGTTCGGGCGGCGCGGCTAAACCGCGCCGCGAGGTCAGAGCCCGGTTGCGTCGATGGTCGCCGCGACATCCACCAACAATGCCGCCACCCTCGCAAAAAACGCCTGGTTGATGTGCTCGAACGTGTCAGTCGACACATGATAATCCGGATGGTCTTCCACCCCGAAGTAAAGAAACGGCACGCCGGCCTCGTGGAACGGACCGTGGTCCGAGCTGCCGGTCCAGTCCTCCACCGATCCGGCCACCAGCTGCGAACGGTCATGCCCCAGCTTGACGGTGACGGCGTTGCGCGCCGCGGCCTGCGCCACCAGCGGCTTGAGCGCCGGCGTGTAGCTGGTGCCCGCCGCGAAAATCTCGTTGTTGTCGTTGTGGCTGACCATGTCGAGGTTCAGGTTCAGCGCCAGCTGCTCTTTCGGGAACGGCAGCGCGCCCATGAAAGCGCGCGCGCCACGCAGTCCCAGCTCCTCGCCGTCGAACGCGGCGAACACGATCGAATGCCGCGGCGGATGGGCCTTGAACCACGACGCGATCGCCAGCATCGCGGCGACGCCGGACGCATTGTCGTCGGCGCCCGGATAGAGCACGCCGCCCTTCACGCCCAGGTGGTCGTAGTGCGCGGAGACGACGATGAAGCGTTCCGGCCTGGCGCTGCCGGGAATATATCCGATGTAGTTGACCGCCGACGGATATGCCGTCTTGTACGGGCGCCCGGGCATGACAAGGCCTTTGATGCTGGTGTGCGTAAAGCTGAACGGCGTGGCATAGGCGGCGCCGAACGGCCTCAGGCCGAGTGCTTCGAAGCGGCTTTGCAGGAAGGCCTGGGCTTTGCGGCTGCCGTCGCTGCCGGTGCGGCGCCCGGCGTAGGGCGCCGACGCCAGCGTACGCACGTCGTCAAGCAGGCGCGCGGTATCGACGGAGGCAGCTGGTGCAACCGCCGCGCTGGCCGATGGCAGCGGCGCCGCGATCCGCGCCGATTCCATCCTGGTGGCGGCCACGAAGTAAATGGCGAGCGCCGCAAATAGGGCTGCAATGCGCAGCAGGCGTGATTTCTTCATGTCTTTCCCCTGAAGTAGATGCGTGGAGCATAGCAAATTAAGGTTGCCGGTGCGACAATACTGTTTTCACATCGACCTCAACCCACCCAGATCATGTCCAAGGAATTGCCAGCGAACCTGTTTGCGCGCGTGCTCGACGAATCGCCCGACGCCGCGGTCATCATCGACCAGTACGGCGTGATCTGCTACCTGAACGCGGCCTCGCAAGCGCTGACCGGGTTCCCGCCGGGCGAGGCGCTGGGCCAGCCGCTCGACGGGCTGCTGCCGGAAGGAGTGGCGGAGAAGCACCGCGGCTACCTGCTCAACTACATCAGCAGCGTGACCGTGTCCAGCGTGCTTGGGCACGTGCGCGAATTCGCTGTCCGTCACCGCACCGGCGAGATGATTCCCATCCTGCTGAAGGCGGTCGATCTCGGCGTCGACGACGGCGTCCGTTATTTCGGTGCGTTCATGGTGGACATGCGCGCGCGGCGCGCGCTGGAAGCGAAGACCGCCGCGCTGATGGCGCAGCTCGAGCAGCAGGCGATGTCCGATCCGCTGACCATGCTGCCGAACCGGCGCGCCTACGACGCCGAATTGGCGCGGGTCGCTGCGCGCGCGCGCCGCAACAGCGCGCACACCTCGGTCGGCGTGGTCGACATCGACTTCTTCAAGAAGGTCAACGACCACTACGGACACCCGGTGGGCGACCTGGTGCTGTGCGAGGTCGGCAAGGCGATCGAGCTGGCTGCGCGCGGCACGGACTTCGTGGCACGCACCGGCGGCGAGGAATTCGGCATGCTGTTCCCGGACACCTCGATCGAGATGGCCTGCGTGGTGGCGGAGCGGATCCGCCAGGCGGTGGCCGCGACGAGCGTGACGACACCGGACGGCGAGTGCATCCGGGTGACGATCAGCATGGGCTTGGCGGCGCTGGCGCCGGGAGGCGCGCCGGACGAGGCGCTGTCGCGCGCCGATGTGGCGCTTTACAAAGCCAAGGAAAACGGCCGTAACCAGGTGGAGACGGCCGGATAAAAGATTCGCGCGCGGGGACTTGCGTTCGAGCCTACAGGCCGAGCTCCCTGGCGATTTCGGCGCGGAACCTGGCCGCCTGGTCCGGTGCGCTGATCTCGTCGGCCAGCAGCTGCACCAGCGCTTGCATGTTGCCGGCGGCGTCGAAATGGTCGTCGCAAATGATCTCGGCCATCGGGCCGATGTACTGGGTCATCACGCGCTGGATGGTGACCTTCGTGTCCGGCGTCAGCTTGAATGCCTGCGACCCGCCGGCCGCGGCCGGCTGGGCCGGGGCGGCCGGTGCGACGGCCGGCGGCGTGGCCGGCACGGCGCCCGCGGCGCCTAACAAGGAATCGAAGATGGCCTGGGTCGACAGGTTGTCGTTCTCGCCCTTGGCCATGAAGGACTCGTCGAAACGCAGGCGCGCGTGCTGCATGTCGCGCAGGATGCCCAGGGCCTCGAGGCCGCGCCGGTTACGGCACAGCAGCGAGGCGATCTGGCCCTTGTCGAGGCGGACCTGGGCCATGCGGTTGTCGTCGCTGACCAGGAATAAGGTACCGCTGCGTCCCTGCGCGCACAAGTCCTTGAGGTAGCCGACTATGCGCAGGAACGGAAAAAGTTCAGTTTGTGCCACGATGTGGGGTCCTCACGGTCAGGCCTTCTTGCGCAGGCGATCCATCGCCAGCTGGATGCTGACGCCGAGCCGTTCGATGGCGCGCGCCAGCGAACCGATCTCGTCGCCGCGCCCGGTGTGCGGAATCTTCAGGTCGAATTTACCCGTGCTCAGTTCGTGGGCGATCGCGGTCAGTTCGTTGATTGGACGGCTCAGCTGTTTGCCCAGGAAGAACGCCACCAGGCTGACCAGCGCGACGGTCAGCACGATCAGGATCAGGGCGTTGCGCTCCATGCTGCGCAGCGCGGCGTAGGCCTCTTCGTAGTCCTGCTCGATCAGCAGGGTCCAGCCTTGCGGCAGCTTGCGTACGAAGGCGACGATATCCTTGCCGTCGGCGGTGTACACCATCGGACGCTCGGTGACGCCGTCGAGGGTCAGGGCAGGATGGCTGCCGAAGTCCTGCAGCACGGACTTGATGCGCTCCGGACGGCCGTGGGCGATGACCTTGTTTTCGGCGTCGAGCAGGATCGCGTGGCCGGTGGCGCCGATCTTGGTGCTGGCGATAATCTTCGACACCACGTCCAGGTTCATCGTCATGGCCATCACGCCGACCAGCTGGCCGTTGTCGTCGCGGATCGGGCCGGACAGGGCCAGCGCGGGCTTGCCCGAGGTCTTGCTGATAATAACCTGGCGGCCATTTTCCTTACCGGCCATCACGGACTTGAAATACACGCGGTCGCCGTACTGCAAGGTCGGCTTGTCGTCGTTGCGGCCGATGTTGGTGCCGTCCGGGCCGATGGTATAGACCAGCGACAGCCACTCATAGCTGGCGCTGATCGCCTTGAGGATCGGAATCTGGCGCTCGGCCTTCATCGAACGGATGTCGTCGAGCTTGGCAGCCTGGCTCAGCACGCGCAGGTTGGTGTCGTCCCAGCCGTTGATCGAGGCGGCCACGGTATTGGTGGTGCCGACCAGGTTCTGCGAAATATTGTAAGTGAGTACTTCCTTCGCTTCCTTGCTGCCGACATACCACAGGCTCACCAGCGGAACCAGGGTCACAATTAACAAGGTCAGGGCGAGCTTGTGGAAGATGTTCAGACTGAATTTGGCTTTGCTCATGATGCGATCCTTTTCATTGCTGCACGGTACGGTAACTCCGAATGTACCGCGTTTCGTTCGTTGCCACAACGAAACTTCTCCAAAAGCAACGAAAACCGCCAAAGAAAACGCGCCGGTCATGACGAGCGGCGCGTTGTTTTTACAACGTTGTCCGACTAGTCGACTGCCTTGACCATCGATTCGATGACCTTCTTGGCGTCGCCGAACACCATCATCGTGTTCGGCTGGTAGAACAGGTCGTTGTCCAGGCCCGCGTAGCCGGACGCCATCGAGCGCTTGTTGACGATGATGCTCTTGGCCTTGTAGGCCTCCAGGATCGGCATGCCGGCGATCGCCGACTTCGGATCCTTGGCGGCCGGGTTGACCACGTCGTTCGCGCCCAGCACCAGCACCACGTCGGTCTGGCCGAATTCGCCGTTGATGTCCTCCATCTCGAACACCTGGTCGTACGGCACCTCGGCTTCGGCCAGCAGCACGTTCATGTGGCCCGGCATGCGCCCCGCCACCGGGTGGATCGCGTACTTCACGATGACGCCCTTTTCGGTCAGCTTTTCGACCAGTTCCTTCAGCGCGTGCTGGGCGCGCGCCACCGCCAGGCCGTAGCCCGGCACGATGATCACGGTTTCGGCATTGCTCATGATGAAAGCGGCGTCTTCGGCCGAGCCGGCCTTGTGCGGACGCTGTTCCTGCGCGCCGGCGATATCTGTCGCCGGCGTACCGCCGAAGCCGCCCAGGATCACGTTGAAAAACGAGCGGTTCATCGCCTTGCACATGATGTAAGACAGGATTGCGCCCGATGAGCCCACCAGGGAACCGGCGATGATCAGCATCGAGTTATTCAGCGAGAAGCCGATGCCGGCCGCCGCCCAGCCCGAGTACGAGTTCAGCATCGACACCACCACCGGCATGTCGGCGCCGCCGATCGGGATGATGATCAGCACGCCCAGCACGAAGGCCAGCGCGGCCATGATGATGAACGGGGTCCAGGCCGGTTCGGCGCCGCCGGCGAAGCAGAACACCAGGCCGAGCGCGACGATGCCGATCGCCACCACCAGGTTGATCATGTGCTGGCCCGGGAAGCTGACCGGCGCACCCTGGAACAGGCGGAACTTGTACTTGCCCGCCAGCTTGCCGAATGCGATTACCGAACCGGAGAAGGTCACCGCGCCGACGAAGGTGCCGATGAACAGCTCGAGGCGGTTACCGAACGGCAGCGCGGCGCCGCGCGTGGCGATGTTGAAGGCCCACGGCTCGGACACCGCGGCCACCGCGATGCAGACCGCGGCCAGGCCGATCAGCGAGTGCATCGCCGCCACCAGTTCGGGCATCTTGGTCATCTCGACTTTCTTGGCCGCGTAGGTGCCGATGGCGCCGCCGACGACCAGGCCGACGATCACCAGCGGGAAGCCCATGCCGCCCGTGCCGAGCAGCGCCTTCATCTTGAAGATCAGCGCGACTGTGGTGACTGCGGCAATCGCCATGCCGGTCATGCCGAACGCATTGCCGGTCCGCGCCGTGGACGGCGACGACAAGCCCTTGAGCGCCTGGATGAAGCACACCGATGCGATCAGGTACATCATCGTGACGAGATTCATGCTGACGTATTCCATCATGCCTGTTCTCCCGCGGTGGCGGCAGCAGGCTTCGCCTTCGGTTCCTTCTTCTTGAACATCTCCAGCATGCGCTGGGTGACCAGGAAGCCGCCGAATACATTGACCGCGGCCAGCGCCACTGCGACCGTGCCGGCCACCTGGCCGACCATGCCCTCGGTCAGGCCGGCCGCCAGCATCGCGCCGACGATGATGATCGCCGAAATCGCGTTGGTGACCGCCATCAGCGGCGTGTGCAGCGCGGGGGTGACGGTCCAGACCACGTGGTAGCCGACGTAAATGGCCAGCACGAAGATGATGAGATTGATGATGGTGTGACTGATTTCCATATTGCCTCCCTAATTTCGAATTATTTGCGCAGCACTTCGCCGTCGGCGCAGACCAGCGTGGCTTTCAGGATTTCGTCCTCGCGGTCGATCACCAGCTGTTCATCCTTGTCGATGATCAGCTTGAGGAAATCGAGCACGTTGCGCGCGTAAAGTGCCGAAGCGTCGGCCGCCACCAGCGTGGCCAGGTCAGGCTCGCCGACGATCCAGACGCCATGCTTTTGCACCGTCTTGTTCAGTTCCGACAGCGGGCAGTTGCCGCCTTGCGAGACCGCCAGGTCGACGATCACCGAGCCCGGTTTCATGGCCTTGACCGTCTCTTCGGAGATCAGCACCGGCGCCGGGCGTCCCGGGATCAGCGCGGTGGTGATGATGATGTCGGCCAGCTTGGCGCGTTCGTGCACCAGTTCGGCCTGGCGGCGCATCCAGTCGGCCGGCATCGCGCGCGCATAGCCGCCCGAACCCTTGGCGATTTCCTTCTCTTCATCGGTGAGGAAGGGCACGTCGATGAACTTCGCGCCGAGCGACTCGACCTGCTCCTTGACCGGCGGACGCACGTCGGACGCTTCGATCACTGCGCCGAGACGTTTGGCAGTGGCGATCGCCTGCAGGCCTGCCACGCCCACGCCCATGATCAGAACGCGCGCGGCCTTGACGGTGCCGGCCGCGGTCATCAGCATCGGCATGAAGCGCTGGTAGGTATTCGCCGCAATCATCACCGCCTTGTAGCCGGCGATGTTGGCCTGCGACGACAGCACGTCCATCGACTGCGCGCGGGTGATGCGCGGCGCCGCTTCCAGCGCGAACGCCTGCAGCTTTGCGGCGGCCATCGCGGCGATATTCTCGGCGTCGAAAGGATTGAGCATCCCGATCAGCACTGCGCCCGGTTTCATCTGGGCGCGTTCGGCGGCGTCGGGGGCGCGTACCTTCAGCACCACGTCGGCGCCGAGGGCGTCGGCGGCGCTGCCGATGGTCGCGCCGGCGGCCAGGTAGGCCTCATCGATCACGGAGGCGTTCAGGCCAGCTCCGGATTGCACAATGACCTGGTGCTTCGCGGCCAGCTTCTTGACTGTCTCTGGCGTTGCAGCGACGCGGGTTTCCCCCGGCCGCGTTTCGGCCGGTATGCCTATTCTCATGAATGCCTCCTAAATTGATAAACTGTCTAGAATCTTACACGTAAAACGCTGTAAGTCGCCTCCTACCCCTTTTATTCTGCCGATTTTCCCCGCCCCGGAAGCGGGTCCGTTGCAGACACCCATGAATCGTTAAATACCTGTCTCAGGTCAATGAAATATTGGCCGGATTGCGCTGTGCGGACGCGCGCCGATGGGCGCGGCCGGCGGCGCCAAGGTAGAATGTCGGCTCATTTCGAAAGCCGCCCATGCCGAATACCTGGAAACCGTCAGTCACCGTCGCCGCCGTCATCGAGCGCGAGGGCCGCTTCCTGCTGATCGAAGAAGAGACCAGCGAAGGCGTGAGGCTGAACCAGCCGGCCGGCCACCTCGATCCGCTCGAATCGCTCGAACAGGCGGTGGTGCGCGAGGTGCTGGAGGAAACCGCGCACGACTTCACGCCCACCGCGCTGGTCGGCATGTATATGTCGCGCTACTGCTCCAAGCGGCGCGGCACCGACGTGACCTACCTGCGCTTTACCTTCTGCGGCACCGCCGGCAAGGAATACGACCAGCCGCTCGACCATGGCATCATCCGCACCTTGTGGATGACGCGCGACGAAATCGCCGCCTGCGAGGAGCGCCACCGCAGCCCGATCGTGCTGCGCTGCGTGGACGACTACCTGGCCGGTTTGCGCGCCCCGCTGGAGCTGTTGCACACCCATACCTCGGTGTTCGAGGACGGGCTCACTTTGAAGACGGACGTAACATGAGCAAGAAAAAAGTCGTGATCGGGATGTCGGGCGGTGTCGATTCCTCGGTGGCGGCATGGATGCTGAAGGAACAGGGCTATGAAGTGATCGGCCTGTTCATGAAAAACTGGGAAGACGATGACGACTCCGAGTTCTGCTCGTCGCGCCAGGACTGGATCGACGCGGCCAGCGTGGCCGACGTGGTCGGGGTCGACATCGAGGCGGTCAATTTCGCCTCCGAGTACAAGGACCGCGTGTTCGCCGAGTTCCTGCGCGAATACCAGGCCGGCCGCACGCCCAATCCGGACGTGCTGTGCAATGCCGAAATCAAGTTCAAGGCCTTCCTCGACCACGCCATGCACCTGGGCGCGGACCTGATCGCGACCGGCCACTATGCGCGGGTGCGGGAGAACGCCGGCAAATTCGAGCTGCTCAAGGCGGTCGATGCGACCAAGGACCAGAGCTACTTCCTGCACCGGCTGAACCAGGCGCAGTTGTCCAAGACCCTGTTCCCGCTGGGCGAGATCCCGAAGACCGAAGTGCGCAAGCTGGCCGAGAAGCTGGCCCTGCCGAATGCGGCGAAGAAGGATTCGACCGGGATCTGCTTCATCGGCGAGCGGCCGTTTCGCGATTTCCTGAACCGCTACCTGTCGTACAAGCCGGGCCCGATGAAGACCGACGACGGCAAGACGGTGGGCGAGCATGTGGGCCTGTCGTTCTACACGCTCGGCCAGCGCAAGGGCATCGGCATCGGCGGCCTGAAAGCGCACCGCAACGCCGACGGCACCAGCGAGCCATGGTTCGTCGCGCGCAAAGACATCGAGAACAATACCCTGTACATCGTGCAGGGACATGACCATCCGTGGCTGCTGTCGTCGTCGCTGGTTGCAGCACAGGCGAGCTGGGTCGCCGGCGTGGCGCCCGAAGCGCGCATGATGGCCGCCAAGACGCGCTACCGCCAGGCCGACGTGACTTGTGGAATCGTACCGAACGGCGACGACCGCTTCGAGCTGCGCTTCGACGATCCGCAGTGGGCGGCGACGCCCGGCCAGTCGGCGGTGCTGTACGACGGCGACGTGTGCCTCGGCGGCGGCATCATCGACAGCACCACCCCCGCCTGACACCCCGCCACCCTTAAAACCGTCGTTTCCGCCAATGGCGGGAACGACGGTTTTTACGTCTCTTCCAAAAAGCTGTTGACTTCCCTATTCGCGCTGCTACTATATCGATAACCGATATGTCGAGTCTCGATATACCGCCAGACGATACAATGGGAATCCAGTGGACATCAACTATTCACGCTACCTGCCCCTGTCCGAAGCGACCTTCTACGTGCTGGTCGCGCTCGACGAGCCGTTGCACGGCTACGCCATCATGCAGAAAGTGGAATCGATCAGCGAGGGCAATGTGGTGATCGGACCCGGAACGCTGTACGGCGTATTGACGACCCTTGAAAAGCAGGGCCTGATCGACAAGGTCCGCGAAGAAGAACGCCGCAAGATCTACGCGCTGAACGAGAAGGGCCGCCAGGTCATGGCCGAACAGGTGCGGCGCATGGCGATCATGCTGCGCAACGGCGAACTGGCAATGGCACACTTACGCAAGGGAGAGGCAGCATGAAATGCGCAACCGTCACGGTCTTCAAATTCTTCTGGGCCGACCAGGATGTCGAGCAGGAGCAATGGCTGCGCCAGATGTCGCTCAAAGGGCTGCACCTCAAGAAGCTCAACCTGCTGCAGCTGTGGACTTTCGAAAAGGGCGAGCCGGCCGACATGGTGTACCGCGTCGACTTCAACAGCGCGTCACCGACAGCCGAGTACCGCCAGTTGCTGGAAGACGCGGGCTGGGAGCGCGCGGCCTGCCTGACGGGCTGGCAGTATTGGCGCGCCGAAGCGGTCAACGGCAGCTTGCCTGAAATTTTCACCGATGCGAAATCGAAGGAAGCCAAATTCAAGCGCCTGATGACGCTCATCGTCATCTGCATACTGCCCGGCGTGATCCTGTTCTCCAGTGCCGGCATGCGCCACGCGCTTTCAAGCTTTTCAATGCCCTACCTGGTGGTGATCGTGGCGGCCCTGATGTTGAACGTGGCCGGACTGGTGCGCCTGGTCGCGCGCCTGGTCCGGATGCGGCGCGAACAGCTCTAGCCCTGCTGCTTCTTGATCATCGCCAGCACCGTGTTGCGGATGGTCTTCAGCACCGCGTCGGCCTTGAACGGCTTGACAATGAAGCCTTGCACGCCGCGCGCCAGCGCCGCCTGCAGGGTGGGCGCATCGATCGCGCCGGATACCATGAAGATGATGGTCTTGGGCAGGGTGGCGCGGATCTGCTCGACGACCTTGTCGCCGTCCTCGACCTGGTCGAGCGCGATGCAGACGAAATGGGGATGGAATTTCTGCACCAGCGCTAAACCCTGGCTGCTGGTGTGGGTCTGCCCGGCCACGCTGTAGCCGCCCTCGGTGAGTACGGTATTGAGCAAGTCGCGCGACAATGCGCTCGCGTCGATGATGACTGTCTTTAGCATGCCGCGCGCCGCCCTTTATGTTTCATGTGCCGATCTTCCCACGCTTTGAGTTCGATACGATAGCGCTCCATCGCCTCTTCATACAGGTCGAACACGCACGGCACGCAACCGCTGCGGCAGCAATCCTCGAGGCCGGGCCGTACCGGCGGCTGCGGGGCGGGATCGTCGTCAATCCAGGAAGTCGGCATGATATCGAACTAAAACGTCTCGTACGCCAGCATGTTCCACGTCACGCCCAGCCGCACGTCGGTCTTGAGCCGCACCAGCTGGCGCGATAACGCCAGTATCTCACGGTCGGCGCGCAGCCGTTCGCCGATCGGCGTTTTCAGGATGCCGGCGCCGGCCATCACCGCATCGACGTCGCCGTAGGCATTGAGCAGCTTGGCCGCGGTCTTCATGCCGACCTTCGACACGCCGGGCACGCCGTCGGTCACGTCGCCCATCAGCGCCAGCAGGTCGACCAGCAGTTCCGGCGCGACGCCGAATTTATTGCGCACCCAGGCGTCGTCGTGCCACTCGCCCTTGAAGTGGTCCCACACCAGCGCGCCATGCGCGATCAGGCCGTGCAGGTCCTTGTCGGTGCTGGCGATGATCGCATCGCCGCGGCCCTCGGACAGCCAGCGCAGCACGCCGGTGCCGATCACGTCGTCCGCCTCGACGCCCGGAAGCATCAGCACATGCAGGCCTTCGCCTTCGAGCCTGGCGTGGAAGCCGGGCAGCGCCTCGCGCAGGAACGACGGCATCGGCGCCCGTTGCTCGCGGTAGCGCGGATACAGTTCGTGGCGCCAGGTCGGGCCGCCGAAATCGAAGGCCGGCAGCACGTGAGTCGGTTGGTGCGTCGCCAGCAGCTTGCGGAACGACGACAGCGCATGGCGCAGCGCGATCTCGGCCTTCTCGGCCGAATCGGGCTCGGGACTGGCCTCGTACACGCGCCGCACGATATTCAGTCCGTCGATGGCGAGCAGTTTGCCCATACCGTTTTCCTTACTTGAGCAGCTCGTATTTACCGCCGCGTTCCAGCGCGCGCTGGTAGGCCGGGCGCGCATGGATGCGGTCGAGGAAGGCCATCAGCTTCGGATACTTCTCGCCCAGGCCGCCGCGCGACGCCGCCGCTTCGAGCACGAAGCTGAGCTGGATGTCGGCGGCGGAAAATTCCTCGCCGGCGAACCAGGTCGACTTGCCCAGCTCGGCTTCCAGGTAGTTCAGGTGCTGGGCGATCTGCGGCATGATGTAGCTGCCTTTGACCTTCTGGGCGATGCCGCGCGCGATCGGCTTGGCGAAGAACGGCATCGGGCTCGTCTCGACGCGGTCGAACACCAGTTTCATCAGCAGCGGCGTCATGGCCGATCCTTCCGCATAGTGCAGGAAGTAAGTGTAGCGCAGCTTGTCCGGCGTGCCGGCGGTCGGTACGAATCGCCCCTGGCCATAACGCTCGAGCAGGTATTCGATGATCGCGCCCGACTCGGCCACGGTCGCGCCGCCATCGGTGATCACCGGCGATTTTCCAAGCGGGTGGATGGCCCGCAGCTCGGGCGGCGCCAGCATGGTCTTCGGGTCGCGCTGATACTTTTTGATCTCGTACTCCAGGCCCAATTCCTCGAGCAGCCACAGGATGCGCTGGGAGCGCGAATTATTGAGGTGGTGGACAACGATCATGGTGTGCTTTCGCCCGTTAGGAATGGCCGCCAGCTTAACATCGTTGAGTGCTTTTCGCCCGGCAATATACCTTCCGCATGGAAACAGCGTACACTCGATCCGCCTTGTTTTCAGGAGTGTGTGCATGCCCTATTTATCCGCTCGTTACCTCGCTTTTCTGAGCTCAGGATTCGTGTTCCTGCTGTCGCTGTGGATTGCATTCAAGGGCGGAGACGGCTGGTGGCTGGGCGTGCCCAGCGGGGCGCTGACCCTGGTCGGCATCATCGACCTGTGCCAGACCCGCCAGGCGCTACGCCGCAATTATCCGATCCTGGCCCACTTCCGCTATTTCTTCGAATCGATCCGGCCGGAGATCCGCCAGTACTTCCTCGAAGACGACACCGACGCCAAGCCGTTCTCGCGCAACCAGCGCAGCATCGTGTACCAGCGCGCCAAGGTGGAAACCGACAAGCGCCCGTTCGGCACCCAGCTCGACGTCTATCAGGCCGGCTACGAGTGGATCAACCATTCGATCCGCCCGGCCGACATCGCCGACCACAATTTCCGCATCGAGATCGGCAACCACCCGGACTGCCCGCGCGCCCA
The DNA here is from genome assembly GCA_046728335.1 of Pseudomonadota bacterium. Classification (GTDB taxonomy): domain Bacteria; phylum Pseudomonadota; class Gammaproteobacteria; order Burkholderiales; family Burkholderiaceae_D; genus JAFCUW01. The sequence goes on from JBKPEJ010000002.1 coordinate 37,843, forward strand.
GCCCTACAAGGCCAGCGTCTTCAACATCTCGGCCATGAGCTTCGGCGCACTGTCGGCCAATGCGATCCTGGCGCTGAACGCGGGCGCCCGCCGAGGCGGCTTCATGCACGACACCGGCGAAGGCAGCATCAGCCGCTACCACCGCGCGAACGGCGGCGACCTGGTGTGGGAAATCGGCTCCGGCTACTTCGGCTGCCGCAATGACGACGGCAGCTTTTCGGAAGAAAAATTCGCCGCCAACGCCGCCGGCGAGCAAGTGAAGATGATCGAGCTGAAGCTCTCGCAAGGCGCCAAGCCAGGCCAGGGCGGCGTGCTGCCGGGCGCCAAGGTGACGATCGAGATCGCCTCCGCGCGCGGCGTGCCGGCCGGACGCGACTGCCTCTCGCCAGCCAGCCATTCGGCGTTTTCGACACCGGTCGGCATGCTCCATTTCATCGAGCGCCTGCGCACGCTGTCGGGCGGCAAGCCGACCGGCTTCAAGCTGGCGATCGGCCATCCATGGGAGTTCTTCGGCATCGTCAAGGCGATGCTGGCGACCGGCATCACGCCCGACTTCATCGTGGTGGACGGCGGCGAAGGCGGCACCGGCGCGGCGCCGGTCGAATTCTCCGACCATGTCGGCACGCCCTTGCAGGAAGCGCTGGTATTGGTGCACAACACGCTGGTCGGCGCCGGGCTGCGCGAACGGGTCAAGATCGGCGCGTCCGGCAAGATCGTCACCGCGTTCGACGTCGCGCGCACCATCGCGCTGGGCGCGGACTGGTGCAACTCGGCGCGCGGTTTCATGTTTGCGCTCGGCTGCGTGCAGTCGCAAAGCTGCCACACCGACCGCTGCCCGAGCGGCGTCGCCACCCAGGACCTGCAGCGCCAGAAAGCGCTCGACGTGCCGGACAAGACGGCTCGCGTCGCGCACTTCCACCAGAATACGATGAAGGCGCTGGCCCAGCTGATCGCAGCGGCCGGACTAAGCCACCCGTCGCAGTTGAAACCGCACCACATCGTGCGGCGCGTTTCGCCCAATCAGGTCAAGCTCGCCTCCGCCCTGCTGCCCTACCTGGAGCCGGGCGAGCTGCTCGATCCCGCCCAGCTGCACCGGCTGCCGCCGGTATACGGCCTGTACTGGCCGCTCGCGCAGGCCGACTCGTTCCAGCCGCTGGGGTAATCACGGTAGCGCGGCGATTGCGCGGCGCCGCATGGTTCGATACTATGCAGCAACGCAATTGTTCTCAAAATGCAATTTTTACACCAATAAACCGCCTGCCGTGGAGAAACCAATGTCCCGCCGAATTACACTTCAGTTGTCCTCGCTGTCCCTGATCCTGATGGCGCTGCACGCGCCCGCATTCGCCCAGACCGCCGCGATGGCGCCGGATGTCCCGACCGCGAAATTCGAAGCGCTAATGCCCGGCGCCGACTACGTCAAGCAGGTCGTGATGATCCCGATGCGCGACGGCGTCAAGCTGTACACCGTGATCGTCACCCCCAAGAACGCGGCGCACGCGCCCATCATGCTGACCCGCACGCCGTACAACGCGGCCAAGCGCGCCGCCCGCAACGGCAGCCCGCGCATGGCGTCGATCCTGCCGGAAGGCGACGACAATTTCGTCGCCGCCGGCTACATCCGCGTGTTCCAGGACGTGCGCGGCAAACATGGTTCGGAAGGCGACTACGTGATGACGCGCCCGATCCGCGGCCCGCTGAACAATACGCCGGTCGACCACGCGACCGATGCGTACGACACGATCGACTGGCTGGTCAAGAACGTCCCGCAAAGTAACGGCAAGGTCGGCATGGTCGGCTCCTCCTACGAAGGTTTCACCGTTCTGATGGCGCTGGCCGATCCGCACCCGGCGCTCAAGGCGGCCGTACCGATGAGCCCAATGGTCGACGGCTGGCGCGGCGACGACTGGTTCCACAACGGCGCTTTCCGCACTAACAATTTCGAATACATCGGCGGCCAGACCGGCGCGCGCGGCGAAGGCGCGCGGATCTCCACCGGCGTGTACGACGACTACGATTCGATGCTGCGGGCCGGCTCGATGGCCGATTTCGCCAAACAGTCTGGCGTTGATCAGCTTAATTTCTCGAAGAAGATCTTCGAGCATCCGGCCTACGACAGCTACTGGCAGGAACAGGCGCTCGACCGCGTCCTTGCAAGCCGTCCGCTGAAGGTGCCGACCATGACCGTGGTCGGCCGCTGGGACCAGGAAGACATCTACGGCGCCTATGCGTCCTACGCCGCGACCGAGCGCCTCGACAAGCAGAACAACATGAACCACCTGGTGGTGGGCCCGTGGCGCCACAGCGGCGTGAACTATGACGGCTCGAGCCTGGGCGCGATCAAATTCACCGGCGACACCGCCGCGCAATTCCGGCGCGAGGTGATGCAGCCCTTCTTCGACCAGTACCTGAAGGATGGCGCACCGAAAGCGGACACGCCGCCGGTGTTCTCGTACCAGACCGGCACCAACAAGTGGCAGCGCCTCGACCAGTGGCCGCTGGCCGCCGCGTCGGCGCCGATGTACCTGAAGGACGGCTTCCATCTCGGCTTCGACAAGCCGCCCGGCGGCGCCCAGTTCGACGAATACGTCGCCGACCCGGCCAAGCCGGTGCCGTTCGTGCAGCGCCCGGTGCGCATGTATGACGCGGCTGTGTGGAAACCGTGGCTGGTGGCCGACCAACGTGGCTTTTCCAGCCGTACCGACGTGCTGACTTACGTGACAGAGCCGTTGACGGCGCCGCTGCAGATCTCCGGCCAGCCGATGGTCAACCTGTTCGCCTCCACCAGCGGCACCGATGCCGACTGGGTGGTCAAGCTGATCGACGTGTATCCGGATGAAGTGGCGTCGCAGCCGGAACTGGGCGGCTACCAGCTCGGCATCGCAATGGACATCTTCCGCGGCCGCTACCGGCAGGGCCTCGACAAGCCGCTGGCGATCCCGGCCGGCAAAGTCGAGCGCTACCGCTTTGCGCTGCCGAACGCCGACCACGTGTTCCTGCCGGGCCACCGCGTGATGGTGCAGATCCAGTCGAGCTGGTTCCCGCTGTACGACCGCAACCCGCAGACCTTCGTTCCGAACATCTTCTACGCCAAGGCGGGCGATTACCGCAAGGCCACCCAGCGCGTCTATCACGCGCCTGGCATGGAGAGCACGATCGACCTGCCGGTTGTAGGAAAACCCGGCTTGTAAGGCGCACGGTACGCCAGCGCACGGATGACCTGCCGGCCGCGCCCTAGAGTGGGTCCATGGGCGCGATCTTCATCGGAATTTCTGGCTGGCGTTACCCGCCGTGGCGCGGCGGCTTCTATCCGGCTGGGCTGGCCCAGCATCGCGAACTCGAATTCGCCTCGCGCGCGCTGCCGTCCATTGAGCTGAACGGCTCGTTCTATTCGCTGCAACGGCCCGACAGCTACACCGCATGGCATGACGAAACCCCGGCCGGCTTCCGCTTCAGCGTCAAGGGCAACCGCTATCTGACGCACATTCTGCGCTTGCGCGATATCGACGGCCCGCTGGCCAATGTGCTGGCGTCGGGCGTCTTCAACCTGCGCGATAAGCTCGGCCCCTTCCTGTGGCAGTTCCCGCCAAATTTCCATTTCGATGCCGAGAAGATGGAGCACTTTCTCAGCCTCCTGCCGCACGACAGCGACGAAGCCCTGGCGCTGGCGCTCAAGCACGAGCCGCGCATGAAGGGACGCACGGCGCTGGAGGTCGACAAGAAGCGCAAGCTGCGCCATGCGGTCGAGATCCGGCACGAGAGCTTCGTCGACGAGGCGTTCATTGCGCTGCTGCGCAAGTACAAGGTGGCAGTGGTGGTCGCCGACACGGCAGGCAAGTGGCCGCTTATCGAGGACGTGACGGCGGACTTCATGTACCTGCGTCTGCATGGAGAGAAGGAATTGTATGCCAGCGGATATACCGACGCGGCGCTCGACCACTGGGCCGAGCGCATTCGTGCCTGGTCTGGCGGCGGACAGCCGGAGGATGCACACCTGGTATCGTCGAAGGCGGCGCCGAAACGGGCTAGCCGGGATGTGTTCTGCTATTTCGACAATGACGTCAAGGTCAGGGCGCCGTTCGACGCGCGCCGGCTGATCGAGAAGCTGGGGCTGGATCCAGAGGGGAAGCTGACGCCGCTGGGTGAGTTGCCGCCGGGGTAATGGGGTCCCCGCGTGCGCGAGGACGACGGTTTCGTAGTTGTCAGCTTTAACACCGTCGTCCTCGCGCAAGCGGGGACCCCATTGCTTATGCCTAGCGGCGGAAGATTTTGATAACGCGCTCGGATGGTTCAGGTTCCGGGTCCGCGCACGCTTTGCACGTGTCGCACCCGCTGCCGCAGCTCGACTCGGTATTGAGCCACTGCGCCATCTTCGACTGGCTCGCGCCCCGCCGCGCCAGCAGGTACACCAGCTTCTCGCGCCAGCTCGACGGCAGATATTTGCGCGCCACGTACAGCGCGGCAAACGCCACGATCACCGCAACGATCAGATTCTGGATCATCTCAGCTCCCCGCGTACAGCGCGATGCGGTACGTAATGAACGACGCCGCATACGCCAGCGCGAACATGTACCCCGCCATGATCAGCGGCCAGCGCATCCCGCCGGTCTCGCGACGGACCACCGACAAGGTCGACAGGCACTGCGGAGCAAACACGTACCAGGCCAGCAGCGACAATGCGGTCGCCAGCGTCCACGACTGCGCGATGATCGGCGTCAGGGAACTGGCCAGCGCTTCGCCGCTCTGCGACAGCGCGTACACTGTGCCGAGCGCGCCGACCGCCACTTCGCGCGCCGCCATGCCCGGCACCAGCGCGATGCAGATCTGCCAGCCGAAGCCGATCGGCTCGAAAATGACCGACATCCCGCGGCCGATCATGCCGGCGATACTGTAATAGATCGCCGAATGGGTGGCGCCTTCGGGCGCGCCGGGAAAACTCGACAGAAACCATACCAGCACCATCAGCGTCAGGATGATGGTGCCGACCCGCGACAGGAAAATCCTGGCGCGCTCCCAAAGGCCGAGCGCGAGGTTCTGCAGGTGCGGCCAGTGGTAACTGGGCAGTTCCATCATCAGCGGCTGCTCGCCGCTGGCGCCCATCGTGCGCTTGAAGATCCACGCCACCGCCATCGCGCTGACGATGCCGGCGAAGTAAAGGATGAACAGCACCAGGCCCTGCAAGCTCATGAACCCGCCCACCTCGCGGTTCGGGATGAAAGCGGCGATGATCAGCGCATACACCGGCAGCCGCGCCGAACATGTCATCAGCGGCGCAATCATGATGGTGACCAGCCGGTCGCGCGGATTCTGGATCGTGCGCGCAGCCATAATGCCGGGGATCGCGCAAGCAAAGCTCGACAGCAGCGGAATGAAGGCGCGCCCCGACAGCCCGACCCCTCCCATCAGGCGGTCGAGCAGGAATGCGGCGCGCGGCAGGTAGCCGCAGTCTTCCAGCGCGAGGATGAAGAAGAACAAGATCAGGATCTGCGGCAGGAACACCAGCACGCTGCCGACGCCGCCCAGGATGCCTTCGACCAGCAGGCTGCGCAGCATGCCGTCGGCCATGTGCGCGCCGAGCCACTGGCCGACCGCATCGACGCCGCCCTTGATCATGTCCATTGGCGGCGTGGCCCAGCTGAACACGGCCTGGAATACCAGGAACATCAGCGCGGCAAGCAGGATCGGGCCGATCACGGGATGCAGCACGACCTGGTCGATCTTCTCGGTCAGGTTGCCGGTGTCATTGGCGTGGCTGGTGCAGGCGTCGAGGATGCGCCGCACTTCGCGCTGGGTGTCTTCGACCGAGACCGCGTCGATGGCCGATAACGCGTTCGACTTGCGTGGCGCCTCTTGCGGCATCAGGTCGAGCGCGCGCAGCAAGGACTTTTCGCCGCCGCTTTGCACCGCGACGGTTTCCACCACCGGCATGCCCAGTTCCACGGCCAGCTTGTCGGCGTCGATGACGATGCCGCGCTTCTGCGCAACGTCAACCATGTTCAGCGCCAGCACCATCGGCAGTCCGAGGCGCTTGACCTCGAGGACGAGCCGCAGGTTCAGGCGCAGGTTGGTGGCGTTGACGACACAGACGATCGCGTCGGGCGCCTGCTCGCCGGCGCGCAGGCCGGCGACGACATCGCGCGTGATCGCTTCATCGGGCGTTTGGGCCGACAGGCTGTATGCACCAGGCAAGTCGAGCAGGCGGTAATGGCGTCCGGACGGCGAGGTGAAGCTGCCTTCCTTGCGTTCGATGGTGACGCCGGCGTAATTGGCGACTTTCTGGCGCGCGCCGGTGAGGCGGTTGAACAGCGCGGTCTTGCCGCAGTTGGGATTGCCGAGCAAGGCAATCAGCGGCGTCCTAGCGGCAGCCTGTGCCTGCCGTTCTACAGCGCCCATGTTTATTCCGGTTTGATCGATACCAGCGCGGCTTCAAAGCGGCGCAGCGCGAAGGTGGACTGGCCGACCTTGATCGCCAGCGGGCCGCCGGTGAAGCCGCGGCGCAGCATGCGGATCCGCTCGCCCGGCACGAAACCGAGTTCCATCAGGCGGCGCGACACGTCGGCGCCGTGCTGGCCGGCCGGCGCCAGGTGGATCACCGTGCCGCTCTGCCCTGCCGCCAGGGTGTCGAGTGTAGTCAGGGTCGAAGCAAGAGTCATGATGTGCTTAGGTCGGTTGGTTTGTCGCGCTGAGGCGACAGGTCATGAAGCAGATACTAGCATCATAAACGGTAATGCGAATTATTTCTATTTACGATTCTACCACTCTGCTGAACAGTTAGGCGCGTCTGCAACAAAAATAGGCAGTCTCGACAAGAATATCCCTACTGCTTATGAGCTTACGCAAAAAAACCGCTTGCGTTAGCCGAAGACTTCCGACAAAATATAAATCTTAATGATAATGATTCTCATTATGGACAAAGCGGCAATTGCCTGATTGTCTCTATATAAGGTGCAACAATGATCGTCTGTGTCTGCAACAACATCTCCGACCGTGAAATCCGCCAGGCGGTCGACCTCGGCCTGTCGTCCATCGACGAACTGCGCCGCGACCTCGGCGTGGCCACCTGCTGCGGCAAGTGCGCGACCTATGCCGAGAAAGTATTGACTGCTCACCTCGAAACCACCAGCGCCAGCACCGCTACTGTCACCGTTACCGTTACCGAACTGTCGTTCCGCCCACGCCAGGCTGCCTGAAGCCTGCATGAGCGCGCACAGCTTCTCCCCCTATCCGGCCTTCGGCGCGCCCGGCGCCTCCGTACGGCGCCTGCGCGCCCAGTTCGGCCCGATGGCGCTGATCGTCGCCGCGCACGCGCTGCTGATCTACGCCATCTATAGCGGCCTGCTGCACCGTGTCGTGACGATCGCCTTGCCGGCCGAAGTGTTCGTCAGCTTCGTCGCCGCCCCGCGGCCGGCGCCGGCGCAGGTGCCCCTGGCCGAAGTGCAAACGCTGCCGCCGCCTTCGATCACCGCGCCGCCCACCATCGTCAACATCGCGCCGCTGGAAAACGCCATCAGCGCGCCGGCGCCGTCCGCGGCCGCCGAAAAACCGGGTCCTGTTTCCGTGGCCGCCGCGGGTCCCGCTGCCGCTGCGCCTACTGTTCCTGCCGTGCCGCGCACCATCACCTCAGGCGTCGAGTACCTGCGTGCGCCGCAGCCCGACTATCCGGCGCTGTCGAAGCGCATGGGCGAACAGGGCAAGGTCGTGCTGCGCATCCTCGTCAGCGAAAAAGGCTTGCCCGACCAGGTGCTGGTGCAGACTTCGTCCGGCTTCGCCCGGCTCGATGAAGCCGGCCGCCAGGCCGCGCTGCGCGCCCTGTTCAAGCCGCACCTCGAAGACGGCCGGCCGGTCGCCGTGTTCGTCATCGTCCCGCTCAACTTCCAACTGGCCAGCTAGGCCCGCTTCACATGAGCATAGCCCCGATGAGCCGCCATAGCGGCCGATCCCCATCGCCGCGAGCGCTCGATCAAGTCGACAGCCGCTCGCGCCGCGCCACCGTCCTCAAGTGGCTGCGCAAGACGCACGGCTGGATCGGCTTGTGGGGCGCGGCGCTCGGCCTGCTGTTCGGCACCTCCGGGATCCTGCTCAATCACCGCGACCTGTTGAAGATTCCCGCCGTGCAGAAACAGGAGTCGACGGTCCAGCTGCCGCTGCCTTCCCCCGCCCCGGCCGACGCCGAGGCGATGGCCGCCTGGCTGCAGCAGTCGCTGGCGCTGACGCGCGAACCAGGTAAGGTCAAGGCCGAAAAGGCGCGTCCGGTGGCGTGGGGCGACAAGTCCCTCACACAGCCGGCCCGCTGGAGCGCCTCGTTCACCGGTCCCGCCAGCGGCGTGCAGGCGGAATACTGGGTCGGCAACAGCTTCGTCACCGTCAAGCGCAGCGAAACGAACGCGTTTGGCGTGCTGTCGAACATGCACAAGGGCACCGGCATGGGCATCGGCTGGATCCTGCTGGTCGACACGCTGGCCGGCTCGATCATCCTGCTGTCGATCACCGGCGTGCTGCTGTGGGCGCTGATGACGAAGAAGCGCATGGCCGGCACGGCGATCGGGATGGGCTCGCTGGCGTTGCTGTTCGGCATCGCCGCGCAATCGATGTGGTAGGCACGCAAATTCAGCAGTATCCGGCCGTGGGTTTGCTATCATGTTCTTAATCTCACCTGATGAAAGTATTCCATGAAGGGCGATCCGAACATCATCCGTCTGCTCAATGCGCAGCTGACCAACGAGCTGACTGCGGTCAACCAGTATTTCCTGCATGCGCGCATTTACAAGCATTGGGGACTGGAAAAGCTGGGCAAGAAGGAATACGACGAATCGATCGGCGAGATGAAGCATGCCGACAAGCTGATCGACCGCATCCTGATGCTCGACGCGCTGCCGAACCTGCAAGACTTGCACAAGCTGCTGATCGGGGAACATACCGAGGAAATGCTCGATTGCGACCTGCAACTCGAGAAAGCCGCGCAAGTGACCCTCAAGGAAGGCGTGCTCGCCAGCGAGCAGGCTGCGGACTATGTGTCGCGCGAGCTGTTCGTGATGATCCTCGAAGACACCGAAGAACACATCGAATGGCTGGAAACCCAGCTCGAGCTGATCCAGAAGATCGGGATCCAGAACTACCTGCAGAGCCAGATGGGCGAATAAGCCGATCCGGACGCAAACGATAAGCCCCTGATTCCAGGGGCTTTTTTCATTCTGCGCTGCGGGCGATACAAACCAGCGGCTGGCGCCGGTCCGCCACGGCCAGGAAAGCGAGGCAGGCGAGCACCGGGATGTTCTTCACAATCGATCCGAACGGGTGCATCAGGAATTCCGGCAGGAAGATGCCGACCACGACCGAGTATGCCCCGACTATCAGGAATTGCGACCACCACAGGGACGGCGCGGCATAGACACAGGAAGCAATTCCCATCACGAGGTCGAGCAGGCATGCGCCCGCAAACACCAGTTCCGTGTGCGCCGTCATTCCCGTGATGCGGAGCAATTCCAGCGAACTCGAGTGCGGATAGAGAAACCAGGATACGAAGGCGGTCCAGATCCAGACGAATCCGATGCCAAGCCGCATGCACCAGTACAGCCGATTCAAGGTTGTCCTGCTGTTCAATGCCACAAAGCGGACGTTTGTTCCTTGCACGGCCACTGTGCGCGCTTCGTCGGGCCGGGTCATAGGACCGGCTTGGCGACCATCAGCCAATAGACGGCGAGCAGCGAAAGGAAGGCCGGCACGCCAAGCCAGAACCAGATACGCGAATATGCCCAGTACATCGGCGGCAAAGGTGTGTTCGCCGCATCGGCCATTCGAGCGATAGCCCGCATGCGTATCTGCAGCCACACGACTGGAAGCCAACAGCAGCCTGCCACAGCGTACAGGCCAATCGAATAAGAAATCCACCCGGTAAAAATCTGATAGCCCGCCAGGTGTGCCATGGCAAGTCCGGAGAAAGGCTGGACGATGACGGCGGGCGTGGTGAAGATCCAGTCTGCGAGCACCGTTCGTTCGGCCGAAATACGGATTGCGCGCACATCTGCGCTGCGGTCTGTGATCCATTTGAAGAAGGCGATGCCGATGCCTGTTCCGAACAGGATGGTGGCGCTCACGATGTGCAAGCACTTGACCATGAGGTAAATGGTCACGCAGGCACCTCGTGCACGTCGAATCCTTGCAGCGCGGCCAGGTAGTCCTCCACGCTCAGCATGCCCATGCAAGGCATGGCGCCGTGGGGCAGCGCATCGCCACGCGCCAGCTTGTTCGCCAGCGCGATCGCGGCGCCGCAGGGAATGTGCGGTCCGTGGTTCTGCGCCGCCAGCAGCTGCCACTCCAGGCCCAGCGCCGCGCCGTCGATTCCGACTCCTTCCATCGCGATGAACATCGCGCCCTTGTCGCTGACGAATGGCTCCAGCAAACCGCTGATTGCATGCAGCGGCGCGACCAGCGAAGTGAGGCTGCGCAGCAGGCCCAATCGCACCAGGTGCGCGGCCGCCCAGACGAACAGGTGGCCAGGCGCGCTTGCAAAGCCGGCATGAAACGTCACCGTCTGCACGCCCGGATACCGCACCGGAAAGAGCGCCAGGTCGGGGACATCGCAGGCGCCCAGCAAGCGCGGCCCGACCGGCGCCGCGAATCGATGCCGCTGCAGATCAAGCCAGCCGTGTGCAATCTCCGCGCGCCCGGCGACCAGTCGGGCGATCGGTTTTCCGCAGTAGCCGAACACGCCAAGCATGGTCGCCAGGCCCGGGGCCCGGGCGCCGGAAGCGATGCCGTGTCGGATGACCTTCAGATGCCGAAACCTGGGCGCGTAGCGATCGACGACTGCCGATGACAGTGCCGGCAGAGAGCTCGCGCCGCTGGTGACGAACACGCCGCGTTCGCGCGCCAGCGCATCAAGCTGATCGATGCCCGCGACAAAGGCGCGTCCGTCGGCCAGGTCGATATAGTTCGCGCCGGCGGCAATCGCAGCGCGCGCCACACGGTAGTCCTGGCCTTGGAACGGGCCTGCGGTATGGATGACGGTCGCTACCCGCAGTTCGGCGAGCCGTTGTGCCAGATCGGGCGCGTTGGCGTCGATCGCGATTGCCTGTTCGGGACCCAGCGCCAGCTGTTGCGCGAGCCGCCCGGCCTGGTCGGAGTCGCGGCCGGCGATGAGCAGGCGAATCGACTTGTTCGGCGCAAGCGCCTGACAAATCCGTGCGCCGAAAAAACCGTAACCGCCTAAGACCAGGATTGTATGAGTGTCCAATGTGTCTTTCGTGATGATTGCCAAATGAGGCAAGCGCCCGGTGCGGCGACAACCCCGGGGTCAGGTCCGGCGGACCTGACCCCCGCCCTTGGGCCGCGGCGCGTATACGAAGAGGTGGCACAAAGACGCCGCTAGCCGAATTTTGGTCCTCACCCCAGCGCTTGGCTCAGCCGGCGCGCCAGCGCGCCACCCATTTGTCGTAGAAGCCGATGTCGCGCGGCACCGCGCCACTGATCGCGCAGATCGCGCCGGCGAACTCGTTGGCGCGCGCCAAGGTCTGCTCGAGCGGCCAGCCGCGCGCGCGGCCCAGCAGGAAAATCGCCGAGAAGGCGTCGCCGGCGCCCACCGTGTCGATCACGAACGGCGGCGCCGGGTTGTCGCGGTTGACGATCAGCGCGCCGTCGGCGCCGAAATACACCGAGCCGCGGTGGCCAAGGGTGACGATCAGCGCCTCGAGCGCAAACATGTCGAGCAGCGCGCGGCAGGCCGAGCGCACTTCATCGCTCTCGAGCGCCGTCTCCGGATCGATCTGGAAGTACCAGCCGAACAATGCCTGCAGCTCCTCCTCGTTGACCTTGACGATGTCGGCCGCGCGCAGCGATTCGGTCACGCAGTTGCGGTCGGTCTGCCCTTCGCGCAGGTTGAGGTCGAGGAAACGGGTCGCTTTGGTCGCCGACAGCAGCTTGAACAGGGTGTCGTGCGAACGCTGGCCGCGCTGCGCCAGGGTGCCGAAGTAAATGGTGCCAGGCATGACCTTGGAGAGCGCGTCGAGCGCCGCGATCGGGTCAATGAAATCGTAAGCTTGTTTCGGCAGGATCACGAAGCGGTGCCCGTTGGGGCGGCGCTCCACCACCACGCGGCCGGTTTCTTCCATCCGGTCGACCTGCAGGCCGCTCTCGGACATCGCAAAGCGCTCGAATTCGGCGCGCACCACGGCGCCGTTGTGGTCGTTGCCGATGCGCGTGACCATCAGCTGGGGCGACATGAATGCGGCCAGGTTGCGCGCGACGTTGAATGGCGCGCCGCCGACCAGCTGCTCGGTGACGAAGTCGTCGACCAGCGCTTCGCCGAAGACGACAGTCGCGGCCGGGCGCTCGCCCGCGCTGGCCGGTATCACTGCGGCACGGATTCTTTGAACGAGGCGCGCTCGGACAGCTTGTCGAGCAGGCGCGCCAGGTTAGGGTGGTCGGTCCGCCAGTCGATTTCCGGGAAGCGGAACAGCAGCCAGCCGAGGGCGCAGCCGACCGCCACGTCGGCCAGGGAGTAATGGTTGCCCTTGCAGAAAGGCGACTCGCCGAGGTTGGCCGACATCGTGGCAAGGCTCGCGTAGACCTTGCCCATCTGGCGCTCGATCCACTCGGGGCTTTGCTGCGCCGCCGGACGCAGCGTCTTTTCCAGGCGCACCAGCACGGCCGCGTCGAGCAGGCCGTCGGACAGCGCTTCCCAGACCTTCACGTCGGCCCGGTCGCGCCCGTTCGGCGGCAGCAGCTTGCACACCGGCGTCAGGGTGTCGAGGTACTCGGCGATGACGCGCGAGTCGTACATGGAGCTGCCGTCTTCCATGATCAGGCACGGCACCTTGCCCAGCGGATTGGACAAATGGATGGTGGTCTCGGCGCTCCAGACATTCTCCTGCTCGAAGGTGTAATCGAGCTTCTTTTCCGCGAGGACTACACGAACCTTGCGGACATATGGACTGGTGGTTGAACCGATGAGTTTCATAGTTGCTTTTTATAGATGATTGGCAGCCAGTATAGCATCGGCCCGCCGGCCTTCGGCAGCCGCCGAGTCCGATTTGGGATCGGCGCAACATCGGCCTGGCAATCCCCCCGGTGGTAAAATCGCTGTTTTGCACACCCCTCCCTCCCATGACCTCTACCGCCCCCTATTCCACTCTTTCCGCCCTGTCCCCGCTGGACGGCCGCTACGCCGCCAAGACCGACAAGCTGCGCCCGATCCTGTCCGAAGCGGGCTTCATGCACCACCGCGTGAAGGTCGAGATTTCTTGGCTGCAAGCACTGTCGCAGGCCGGTTTTGCCGAAATCAAGCCGTTCTCGAAGGACGCCACCGCCCTGCTCGACAAGATGGCGGCCGATTTCACCGAAGCCGACGCGGCGCGCATCAAGGCCATCGAAGCGGTCACCAACCATGACGTCAAGGCGGTCGAGTACTGGCTGAAAGAACAGGTCAAGGACGTGCCGGAGCTGGTCGCGGCGACCGAGTTCATCCACTTTGCCTGCACTTCGGAAGACATCAACAACACCTCGCACGGCATGATGCTCAAGGCCGCCCGCGACGGCGTGATCCTGCCGGCGCTGAACGGCCTGGTCGAGAAGCTGCGCGAGATCGCCCACGCCAACGCCAGCCTGCCGATGCTCTCGCGCACCCACGGCCAGACCGCCAGCCCGACCACGCTGGGCAAGGAAATCGCCAACGTCGTCGCGCGCCTGCAGCGTGCCGTCAAGCGCATCGCCGATGTCGAAATCCTGGGCAAGATGAACGGCGCCGTCGGCAACTACAATGCCCACCTGTCGGCCTACCCCGACTTCGACTGGGCGGCGTTTTCGAAAAACGTGATCGAGCAACGCCTGGGCCTGACCTTCAACCCGTACACCATCCAGATCGAGCCGCACGACTACATGGCCGAACTGTTCGACGCGATTGCGCGCACCAACACCATCCTGCTCGACCTGAACCGCGACATCTGGACCTATGTGTCGCTGGGCTACTTCAAGCAGCGCCTGAAGGCCGGCGAAATCGGCTCGTCGACCATGCCGCACAAGGTCAACCCGATCGATTTCGAGAATTCGGAAGGCAACCTGGGCATGGCCAATGCCGTGCTCAAGCACATGGCCGAGAAGCTGCCGGTGTCGCGCATGCAGCGCGACCTGACCGACTCGACCGTGTTGCGCAATATCGGCGTCGGCTTCGGCTACGCGCTGCTGGCCTATGACAGCTGCCTGCGCGGCCTGAACAAGCTGGAAGTGAACGCGGCGCGCCTCGAGCAGGACCTGGACGCGAACTGGGAAGTGCTGGCCGAGCCGGTGCAGACCGTGATGCGCCGCTATGGCATCGCCAATCCTTACGAGCAGCTGAAGGAGCTGACGCGCGGCAAGGGCATTTCCAAGGACGCGCTGCGGGAGTTCATCCTGACCCTGGCGGTGCCCCAGGAAGCGAAGGATCTGCTGCTGGCGATGACGCCGGCAAATTATGTCGGTATCGCCGCCAAGCTCGCCGCGGAAATCTAAACCGCAACGCTGGGGTCAGGTCCGACATTCGGACATTTTTAACAATTTGTCCGAATGTCGTCGGACCTGACCCCGGAATAACTGGCTCAGCATGGATCCCCGCTCCGCGAGGACGACGTGTTTTGGGTATTGCGCGTTCGGGCGATTGCGCATCCGAAAATCCCCTCCGAGCAACTCCGGCAATTTTGCGGTACTATTAGTCCTAACACGTACTATTTAGCCCGAGGAATTGCCCCGATGCAGCGCTACACCCGTCCCGCCGTCCTGTTTCACTGGCTGATCGCCCTGCTGATCATCGGCGCCTTCACGCTCGGACTGGTGATGACCGGCATTCCAGGCATCACCCCGACCAAGCTGAAATACTATTCCTGGCACAAGTGGGCCGGCGTCACGGTGCTGGCACTGGCCGCGCTGCGCCTGCTGTGGCGCCTGGCGAACAGCGCGCCGGCCTATCCGGACAGCATGCCGCGCTGGGAACAATCCGCCGCGCACCACCTGCATCTGCTGCTGTACGTGCTGATGTTCGCGGTGCCGCTGTCGGGCTATTTCTACACCCTGGCCGCGGGCGTGCCGGTAGTGTATTTCGGCGTGCTCCCGCTGCCGGTGCTGATCGCGCCGAATCCGGAATGGAAGCCCGTGCTGAAAGAATTGCATTACTGGCTTACCATGACCATGGCGGGCGCCGTCGGCCTGCACATCGCCGCCGCCCTCAAGCACGTATTCATCGACCGCGACGGCGTCATGAAGCGCATGCTTCCCTGAATCGCACCCCTTCACCCCAAGGAGAATCCATGAAATTTTCTCGCCGCCTGTTGCCGATGTCGCTGCTCGCCGTCGCGCTCGCCGCCAGCGCCATTCCGCTCAAGGCCGACCTGGCCCACAGCAGCGTGGCCGCCGTGTTCAAGCAGATGAACGTGCCGGTCGAAGCCAAGTTCAAGAAATTCAATGCGCAGGTCGATTACGACGCAGCCAAGCCGGAAACATCGAAGGCAAGCGTCGATATCGACACCGCCAGCCTCGACCTGGGCGACCCGGAGATGAACAAGGAAGTGGCGAAGAAGGACTGGTTCAATTCGGCCCAGTTTCCGAAGGCGAGCTTCGTGTCGTCGTCGATCAAGCCCAATGGCGCGGGCAAGCTGAACGTCGTCGGCAAGCTGGCGATCAAAGGCAAGAGCGTGGACGTGAATTTTCCGCTGACGGTCAAAACCGAAGGCGGCAAGCAGGTGTTCGAAGGCGCCCTGCCGATCAAGCGGCTGGCGTTTAATATCGGCGAAGGTGAATGGAAAGACACCAGCATGGTCGCCGATGAAGTTGTCATCAAGTTCCGCGTCATCGCGGCGCAGTAAAAAACATTTTCAACTACAAGGGAATTCCATGAAATCGAAGCATCTGATCGTTGCCCTCCTCGCAGCCGCCTCCGCCTCCGCGTTCGCCGCCAGCATCGATACCTACCATATCGAGCCAAACCACACCTACCCGAGCTTTGAAGCCGACCACATGGGTATCTCTGTCCTGCGCGGCAAGTTCACCAAGACCAGCGGCACCATCGTGCTCGACCGTGCAGCCAAGACCGGCGCGATCGACATCACGATCGATGCGAACTCGCTCGACTTCGGCCACGACAAGCTGAACACGCACGCGAAGACCGCCGACATGTTCGACGTCACCAAATTCCCGACCGCGACCTACAAGTCGAAGTCGATTAACTTCAAGGGCGACGTGCCGGTATCGGTCGACGGCGAACTGACCCTGCACGGCGTCACCAAGCCGGTCACGCTGGCGATCAACAAGTTCAAATGCATCCAGCATCCGATGCTCAAGCGCGAAGTGTGCGGCGCCGACGCGTCGGCCGAATTCAATCGCGCCGATTTCGGCATCAGCTACGGCCTGCCGAATTTCGCGCCGGGCGTGAAGCTGGCAATCGAAGTGGAAGCGATCAAGCAGAACTGATTTTCCGCTGCATTGCGGCATCGACGTGTCACGTCTTTATGCACACGCCGCGGTCCAAGGTCTGGGGTCAGGTCCGCCGGACCTGACCCCGGGCTTGTCGCCGCAGCGGGCGCTTGCCACCATCGCCGCGCGTTCCCACAATAAGAAAGCCTCGCTTCCGGAAAGAAGCGGGGCTTTTTCAATTCAGCCGGTGACTGGATCGATTAACGGCCGTCGCCGTCGAAGTCGCCAGGCATGGCGCGTTCGACCTTGTCCCACGCAGCGCGGGTGGCCGACCTGGCCTGGTTCCAGCTCAGGCGCGAAGTGCCCTTGACCGAGTTCCACTCGTCCGACAGGTCGTTTTCGACGCTGTCGAACTGCTGGCCGACGTAACGGCCGCGGCTGTTGTAGCCGAGTCTGTAGGCCGGGCCGTAGTCGTCGTAGGTGAACTCAGGCGAATAGTAAGGCGCGCTCTGGTAGGAGCTCTTCCAGTAAGCGTCTTCCGCCGCCGGGTTGACCAGGCTGCCGGCAGCGTGGCCAGCCGCGCCGCCCGCCAGTGCGCCGATTGCCGCACCGGCAGCCATGCCGACCGGGCCGCCGACTGCGCCGACCGCCGCGCCCATTGC
>JBKPEJ010000075.1:0-39284 GCA_046728335.1 Pseudomonadota bacterium
ATGCGAGCTTACGCCGGAGCGATGGCACAAGATACCGTTCGGACTTTGAAAAATGAGAAACGAGCGGAGGCACCTATCTGACCCACGAGCTCAGAGGCACTTTGTCCGATCAATGTCACTCCGCTCGGACGTTCCAACAGCGCAATTATCGCCTGTCGAATCGGTACGATCAATATACGAGGTCCGCCGGACCTGACCCCAGCCGGTGGGCCGCGGCGCGTGCATGAAGAGGTGGCACGTCGACGCCGCAAGTCGTCCCACACTTTACGGTGACATAGCTATATTTCATGCCTCGCTATGAGCGACCCGGGGAAATCAAGCATTTCGTGCCCAATCAAAATTGTAAACCTCGACGCCAGTAAAGACACAAAGTGTCACTTGCGACGACGAAAAACGTCAGCACTCGACCAAAATTGGCAGCAACTTGCGCCATCCCCGCCGAAATTGTCCTAAATCTGTCTGAAAACTGTCATGAAACTGTGGAAGAACCGTCGAAGAAACGCTGGCACAACCTTTGCGTATATGCAAAGTTGCAAGCTGTTGAGCGCAGGCTTGAGGTCCCAATTTCTCATCCGGAAGCAAGGGCTTGGAACAGTTTCGACCGCTTATTCGAGCGGTCTTTTTTTGACGTAGACGTACTTGTGACGAACCAAAAGCGAAGAGAGCTACCATGAACAGAGGGCCAATTCGGCATCGACGGAACCTGCAACAGTTACGCAATCTTTCAACACATGGGCTCCCCCTCGCGCTGACGTTGTTGCTGACAGCCTGCGGTGGTGGTGGCAGCGAGCCCAAGGTACCTTCAGCGCAGACCACCCTGCTCGGCATGTTCGAGGCCAGAAGCGCTGCGGCAGAAGTCGCGCTGACGCCCGTGAGCGCCAGCGCCAGTTCGTCAGAGCGCGGTGAGCTCTCCGCCGCCGCGGCGATCGACCACAACGAAAACACGCGCTGGAGCAGTGGCTTTTCAGACGACGAATGGCTGACGTTGGACTTCGGCAAATCCGAGGTCATCAACCGCGTGCGCATCGACTGGGAGAACGCGCACGCCACCCAATACCTGGTGCAGGTCTCCGACGACAATGCGAGTTGGTCTACCATCAAGACGGTGGTCGACAGCCAGGGCGGCACCGAAGACTTGAGTGGGCTCAGCGGCCAGGGGCGCTATCTGCGTATCAAAGGGGGCAAGCGGTCAACGCCGTACGGCTATTCGATCTTCGAGATCCAGGCCTTCTCAGGCGTTCCGGTCGCGCCACCGCCCCCGCCAGACCCCGGGCCGATCGACACCAGCAAGCCGGGCGTGCCCATCCAGCCGGTGGCCGCAACCTCGTCGGCGGTGGAGAACGGCGGCTTGTCGGCCGCCCAGGCGATCGACGGCAAACCGACTACCCGCTGGGCCAGCGCTTCCGAGGACGGGGCCTGGATCCAATTCGACTTCGGCGCCAGGACGCAGATCGGCTACATGAAGCTGCTCTGGGAGAACGCCTACGGCAAGCAGTACGCGCTGCGCGTATCGGACGACGGTCAAACCTGGTCGCAAGTACGCTACATGAACAACGGCCAGGGCGGCACCGAGGAATTTTTCAATCTCGGCATCAATGCCCGTTACGTCCGGCTGCAAGGCGTGACCCGCGCCACTCAGTATGGCTATTCGCTGTACGAGGTGGAGTTCAAATCGCCAGGTAGCGACAACACCATGCAAACCGCCGCCACTTCGGCGTTCAAGTTTCCCGCCAACGGCGACGGCTGGGCGCCTTTGCCGACATCGGCCGAGCCGCTGGAAACGCTGCAGTTCACGCTGTCCGACGGCACGCTGGTCACCCGCTTCGGTGCGCGCGGCCTGGCCCGTCACGGCCGCGAGCGTGGCGAGGAATGGAATGAGATCGGATATGGTCCCAACGAGACTGTGGACCCGGTGACGGGCATGCCAGTGGACAAAGGGCCGGGCAATTACCTGACCTTCGTACCGAATTACTTCAAGAACCGCACCTGGGGTTTCGAGATCATCGACAATAGCCGCGTGCCGGGCGTGACCAAGCCGACGCTGACCGTCAACCAGTACAACACCGTGGATTTCCTGCCCGGTGGCGTGGCGTTCTTCCGCGCCTTCGACCGGCCGGGTGTGACCGGCTATGGCTGGATGAACCCCGGCGAACTGGTCGATCGCAACGTCACCATCTGCAAACCGGTCCCCTACCCTGCCAACGGCAAACTGGCCACTGCCAATGGAATCAATGGCGCCTGCACCTTGCTGGTCAAAGAGTACCCGGGGCATGGCGATCTCGACGCCAATGGTTTCCCGAATGGCAGGGATATCCCGGCGCGTCCACTCGTCGCCGGCGATGTCATCGAAGTGTCGCCGTCCATGTTCTCCACGGTCGACGGCATGGCCGCCAAAGGCGACAACGGCGGTATCCGCTACTACTCATCGGAATTCATGTACGTGGTGGGCGCCGGTCTCAGGCCCTGGTATGGCGTGCAGCCGCGCCTGAACTCGGTGCCGCTTCCGGCCGAGACTTTGTCGGGCGGCCTGGGCTCGGTATCCTACGACTACACGGACAATGGGTCGTTCATGTTCCAGCAGCCGCATACCAACGTCGGCATGCAGAATGTGCAGCGCTTCGTCGAAGGCCGGCGCCTGATTCATACCAACTTCGCCACCGGCGACCACAACGAGCAAGGCAACGACCGCTACGCGCCCGCTGTTGGCCTGCAGGGACAGCGCTACAACCAGTCCGCCTGCATCGCCTGCCACGTCAACAACGGCCGCAGCCCGGCTCCGAACGCGCTGAACCAGCGGCTTGACAGCATGTCCGTCCGGGTTGCGACGACCGATGCGACTGGGCAGCAGCTGCCGCACTCGCTGTATGGCACCGCGGTTCAGATGAACGCGGTTTCGTCGACCGGGGCGCCGCAAGACTGGGGCAACAGCGTTCGCGTGGGTGGATTCGAGACCCGTTCGGTGAAGCTTGCCGACGGCACGGTGGTTGAATTGCGCAAGCCGACGCTCGCGTTCGAAGGTCCGGTGCCCGATACCGTATCGCTGCGCGCCGCCCAGCCGATGGTCGGCACGGGCTTGCTCGAGGCCATACCGGAAGCGGACATCCTCGCGCGAGCCCGCTCGACACCGGATGCCGATGGCGTCAAGGGCCAGCCCAATTACGTCTTCGATCCGGAGAGTGGCGCCGTCCGCCTGGGCCGCTTCGGCTGGAAGGCGTCCAAGGCAACGCTGCGCCACCAGACGGCGGCCGCGCTGCTGCTGGACATGGCGGTCACCTCGCCCGTGTTCCCGAACCGCAGCTGCAGCGCCGACCCTGCCGGCTGCGCTTCCGCCGGAGCCCAGAAGGGAATCTCAGAGGCCGATCTGCAATCGATCTCCCGCTATCTCGCGCTGGTCGGCGTACCGGCCCAACGCAGTGTGTCCAGTGGTTTCCCGAAAGGCGTCACGCCTTTGGATGAACACCGCTTCGATACGCTGCAGGTCAGTTCCGGCGCCAAGGTCTTCGAGGGCATGAAATGCGCGGCCTGCCACACCGCGGAGATGAAGACTGGACCCGGTCACCTGTTCGCCGAGCTGCGCAACCAGACCATCCGGCCCTACACCAACATGCTATTGCACGACATGGGGCCAGGCCTTGCGGACAAATTTGTCGAGGGCCAGGCCAAGGGCAGCATGTGGCGTACGGCGCCGTTGTGGGGCATCGGCTACACCGAGAAGGTCATGGGCAACAACGCAAAAGTCGGCTACCTGCACGATGGCCGCGCCCGCAACCTCACCGAGGCCATCTTGTGGCATGGCGGCGAGGCGGACCGCTCCCGTCAACGCTTCGAAGCCTTGTCCAAGACCGACCGCGAGGCCCTGCTGGCGTTCCTGAAGTCGCTTTGATTACATTCGGATGACCTGCCGGCCGCTGAACGGATAGCCTGTTCAGCGGCCGGCATCCATGAAACTCTACGATTTGACTGCCAATTGCCATCATGCAATGATCAGCCCCTATTTCTTCGCCAGGGCTGACCATGAGTATTGCCGCTTCCATCCTATGCATTGCGCTTGCGATCCTGTCTCTCGTGCTTTGGCAGCGCCAGCTCCGGCAGCGGCGCGAGGCGTACATCCGAAGCTTCATCCTCCCCAAGGGCTTGTTCGACAAGCTGCGCGAACGCCATCCGAATCTGACGATGAAGGACTGCCAGCTGGTGTCCCAAGGCCTGCGCCAGTTCTTCCAGAGCCACCTGAAAAGCGGCCGGAAGTACGTGTCCATGCCGTCGCAGGTGGCGGACGATTTGTGGCATGAATTCATTCTCTACACGAAGAACTATCAACATTTTTGCCAGCACGCGTTCGGCCGCTTCCTGCACCACACCCCCGCTGTCGTTCTGACCAAGGGCCAGCAGGGCGATGCCGGCATTCGCCGCTGTTGGCACTTCGTCTGCCATGAGGAAAACATCAACCCGCGGAAGCCGACGCGGCTGCCTTTGCTGTTTGCGCTGGACAGCAAACTCGGCGTACCGAATGGCTTTGTGTATGTCGCCGACTGCAGCGGTTTCCAGCGGCAAGGGGGAGCCGGATCGGACGCCTACTGCGCCGCTGAACTGGGGAGCTCGGACAGCGACGGCACCGACTCGGGATTCAGCGATGGCGACTTCGGTGGCGATGGCGACGCCGGCGGCGATGGCTGTGGTGGTGGCGGATGCGGCGGCGACTGAATTTGCATACCCGGAGCTTATGGACGAACCAACGATTTTCATTGGCTGCACTCTGTGCAGATTCCTAAGATAAGCAAACACAAACACCAATACGGAGACTTCATGAGAGCATTAGTTACGATGCTGGCCCTGGCCCTGCTCTCGGCCTCGGCCGGCGCTGCATTGCCCGCGAAGCAGGCGGCAGCGCTGACGCAGCAATTGCAGGCCATCGTGAGCGATCCGGCCATGCCGCTGGCGAGCCTGTCGGTGGTGGCCATCAGCAAAGGCGAGATCGCCTACAGCCAGCAGCTGGGGAGCAAGCGGTTCGCGACCGCGACCGCGAAGGCCCAGGCGGCCGACGCCAACACGATGTATCGCATCGCCTCGATTTCCAAGATGGTGACGGCGCTCGGCGCGATGAAGATGGTCGAGCAAGGCCGCCTGTCGCTCAATGCCGATGTCAGCGACTCTCTTGGCTATCGTTTGCGCAATCCGAATTTCCCGGATCATCCGATCACTTTGCGCATGCTGCTCACGCACACCTCGTCGCTGCTCGACGGCGCCGGCATTTCCTGGGGGCCGAAGGTCGCCATCAAGGATGTCCTGCTGCCTGGCGGCGCCCTGTACGGCAAAGGCGCCATGTGGTCCACGACTGCGGCGCCCGGCCAGTACTTCGACTACGGGAACTTCAATTGGGGCGTCATCGCCACCGTGATGGAGCGCGCCGGCGGCGAGCGTTTCGACCATTTGATGCGCCGCCTTATTTTCGATCCGATGGCGCTCAAGGCCGGGTTCTACCTGGCCGATTTCGCGCCGGCCGACATTGGCGACATCGCCACCCTGTACCGCAAGCGGATCAAGGACGGCGCCGAAACCTGGGACCCGAAAGGCCCCTGGATCGCCCAGTCCGACGATTTCGGCACGGCAGCGCCGGTTGCGCCGGCGGGCCTCGACAGCTACGTGGTGGGCACCAACGGCACCATCTTCGGGCCGCAGGGCAGCCTGCGCATCTCCGCCAACGAGCTGGCAAAGATCATGCTGATGCTCATGAACGAGGGACGCTATGCGAACAGGCAGATTCTCAAGGCCGACACCGTCGCCGCCATGCTTGCCAGGCAGTGGACTTTGACCGGTGACGGCAAGACCGGCAACGGCAACAGCTGGCACGGCCTGTTCAATGGCTGGGGGCTAGGCAACCAGCACTTCCTCGATGTCAGTAGCGTCAAGGACGGACATGCGAGCGGCGACCGGCTGGTCGAGGGCGTCCGCTTCAAGGGTATCGGCCACGTTGGATTTTCATGGGGACTGAAGTCCGCGTTCGTGTTCGATCCGCAGACCAGGAACGGCATGATCTACGTGACCAGCGGAGTCGGCGACGACCCGGAACTTCACCCCGGCCAGTTCTCGTCCCAGGCCCGATTCGAAGAACGCATCACCGATGCGCTGTATCGGAGAGCGATCGCCAATCCATAAAACTCAAGCTGGCTTGACGCGCTTTCGGGCGGCTGAAGACGTGTTCAGCGCGATCGCGGCGCCGATCAGCGCCTTCAGCGCCTTTTCGTCGATCTTGTCTTCCTCATGGATATCGATGGCGCGCCTGGTGTTGCCTTCGAGGCTGGAGTTAAAGAGGCTTGAAGGATCGTCGAGTGAAGCGCCCTTGGCGAAAGTCATTTTCACCACGCTCTTGTAAGTCTCCCCTGTGCAGATGATTCCGGCGTGCGACCAGACAGGTACCCCTCGCCACTTTAATTCTTCGATCACTTCGGGATCCACCTGCTTGATGATGGATCGGATCCGGGCGAGCGTCTCGCCGCGCCAGTCGGTCAATTCCTTGATTTTCGCGTCGAACAGTTCGGAGGACGACTCTCCCCCATTGGCTTCCGCCGTGCCGCTTGTGATCTTCTTCATGGTTGTCGTCGCTTTCGGAGAAAGTTGAAAACAGCAATGGGGGCGCGTACGCCGCACCATCCACAATGGCGGAAATGATAACTCCAATTGCTGGGTTTGTGCGTGCTTCGCTGGGGGGGAGACGGACCGGACGCTCGTTCCGGTTCATGGACCGCCGGGAGGCGCGGTGTCAAACCAGCCCGGCGGGCGCCGGGCGGGAAAACCTGCTGACGCCGGACGGCGCCGCCAGGATCAATGCAGGGCGGTTACCGCGTACCCCTTTTCGGCGATCTGGTCGGTCACGTGATCGATCAAATAATCTTCCAGATGGTCGGCGTCGTCTTCTACTTCGACCGCCCTCGCCTCGACTTGCCAGTCGGTATTGGTGGCTTCCTCGGGGATGTTGCGGGTTTCAGGTACTGCCAGGTATGAAAACTTGCCGTCGTTTTCGGCTCTGCGGTAGATATCCAAGCGCATGATGATTTTCCTATCAGTGAAGACGAACTGATGCTTCCGGGGTGAAAACAAGTCCGAACCCCACCTTAGGCCAGCCAGGGCGCGCCGTCTGTTAAGTGGAGCACACTCGCGCTTTCAACGGCCGGGGCTGCCACGCAGGATGCGGGCTGGCAGCATGACGATGGCGCGCAGCAGTTCGAACACGGCCTCGACGCCGATACCGATGATCCGGAATGGCAACAGCAGCAGCCACACCAGCGGATACAGGACCAGGGCGAGCAATGCCAGCGGCCAGCACAGGAATAACACGACCAACCACAGCAGGAAACTCAACATGGTTCGCTCCATTCAGGAAGACGGTTCAGGTAGGGTGACTGTAAGGCTGGCGACGATGTGGTGCAAATGACATGCGACAAAGTGCATGCAGACGCGATCAACGGGCGAAATGCGGGGATGGGCGGTGCGCGGTGCAGCGCCCTCCTCTGCGGCTCTTTATTGCCCGACGCAGATGATCTTGGTCGCGTATTCGTGCGCGTTGGCCTTCTTGTTGGAGGCCCAGTCGATCACTTCCTGCGCCTGCTCGACCGTCATGATCGACGCTTTTTCCTTGTTCTTGATGAAAGAAACGCCTTCGAACTTGCCTTCCTTGCTGCGCATTACCTTGGCGAACACCGGCGGCTTCGATTCGCCATCGCTGAGTTTGTTTTGCTGGACGAGGTAACGCTGATCGAGGTTTTCCATGAAGATGCTCAAAATGTGGGAATCAAGGCCCACATTTTACGGCCTGGCGGCCAAAGGCGGAGGGGAAATACGGTCCGCCCGGGTGGACGAACCGTAAGCAAGCCGTTTTTTAGGCGAACTCGGCGGTGCGGTGCACCGGCTGCGCGACGGTCTGGACCACCACATCGGCGCGCATTGCGGCCTGCAGCGATGGCAGCGAGCCGCCGCAGCGATACTGGAAGCTGACCTGCAGCACGTCGCCCGCGCGTACCGTGACCGGGTTCGCCAGCGGCAAGGTCATGTAGTGGTTCAGCCAGTCGATCGTGCTCGACTCTTCTTCCACCACGGCCAGGATGTTCTTGGTGATGAAGCGCAGCGCGTTCAAGGTGCCGGCCTTTTCGACCAGGAACTGGCCCTCCCAGGCGATCTGGGTGTCGGTCGGCTGGCTGAAATCGAGCACGCTATAGACCGCCGGCGCCGCCAGTTCGATGGTGCCAGGATAGATCACGGTGGTTTCCTGGAACTGGACGATCGGCGCGTAGAAGCCTTCGAAATCGTATTCCTGCTGCAGCGGCTGGACCGCCATGATGACTGCTTCCGGAAGGAAACGCGGCAGCGGACCGCCGAAACGGGCCAGGTAGCGGCGCTTGAACGATTCCATCACCTCGACCTGTTTTTCGCGCAGCATGCCAACGTGGATCATTTCGCAGATCACGACATCGACCGGTTCGGGCGGCAGGTACTCGAAGGCATCGGCGTGCACCACTTCGACCTTGTGGCCGTTCGGATTCATGGCCAGCATCTTGCGCGCTTCCTTGACCATGTCCGGATTGAATTCGACGCAATAGACTTTCTCGGCCTTGTCGGCGGCGAACCAGGACAGCACGCCGGTGCCGCCACCGAGTTCAAGCACTTTGGCGCCCGGTTTGACTGCGTAATGGATGGCCGATTTGAAACCGTGCATGCGGTTTTGGTCCATCAGCATATTGTGGTGATAGTGGACAGGAATGAACTGCCCCAGGTAGCAGCTCTCGATTTCGCGTTCGTTCAGCATTAGGTATCCTTTTGTTCCAAGCGCCCCGCTCTGTCCCGAGCGCGCGCTTGCGTTTTATTAGTACGACGGAACCATTATCGTAAAAAATGCACGCGTTCTAAGCGGCGAGATCAGTCGCTTTTCCATGCCAGTTCGGGAATTGAAGGATGAGTTAGTGTCCGGATGTCGGCAGTGACCCCGGCGGGCGCTGCCGACATTCGGACACGGGCGGAGCCGTTACTGCTTGCGCGCGGCGAGGTGGGCCGTGATGGCCGCCACGATCAGGGGCTTGTCCGCGCGTGCGGCAATCTGCGCGGCGGTGAGGGATTCAGTGTTTTTCAGGGTCGCGTCGGCGCCCGCTTCGAGCAGCACCTTCACGGTCGATTCCTGGCCTTCGCGCGCGGCCATCATCAGCGGCGTGTATTTGGCGGGCGCCTCGGCATCGATATAGGCGTGGTGCTCGAGCAGAATCCGGGTGATCTCGTCATCGCCGGCCGCCGCCGCGAAGTGCAGCGCGGTATAGCCAGGGCGGTTGACGATCGCGCCTTTGGCCAGCAAGGCGAGCACCGCCGGCTTGTTGTGCTTGAAGGCTGCCATCATCAGCGCGGTATTGCCGTTGGGGGCGTTGAGCTCGAGCTTGAGCCCGGGCTGCGCGAGCAGGAGCTCGATCACATGCGACGAGCCTTCGCGCAGCGCCACGATCAGCGCGCTCTCGCCGCTGATCGGATCGATCGCGTTGGGGCCGACCGTGCCGGCGGCCAGCATTTTCCTGGCCGTGCCGGGCTCGTCCAGCTTCACCGAACGGAAGAAAGTGGTCAGTTCCTGTTCGGTGGCCGCCTGGGCAGCGCCCATTCCGATCCACGCGGCAAACACGATACAGCAGAGCTGAAGGACATTGCGGCGCAGTATCGACATGAGCTTATCCCCGTACAACGTTGAAAAGGTTGAAGAAATTGTCAGAGGTCTGCTCCGCCACCTGGCTCAGCGGCACGTCTTTGAGCGTGGCGATGTATTCGGCGACGTGGCGCACGAAACCCGGCTCGTTCATCTTGCCGCGGTGCGGCATCGGCGCCAGGTAAGGCGAATCGGTCTCGATCAGCATGCGTTCGAGCGGCACCACGCGCGCCACCGCCTGCAGGTCCTTGGCGCTCTTGAAGGTGACGATGCCCGAAAACGAGATGTAGAACCCCATCGCCAGCGCCGCCTCCGCCACTTCCAGCGATTCGGTGAAGCAATGCATGACGCCCGCGACGCCGCCCTTGTCGGTGCCGGCGCCTTCTTCCTGCATGATCCGGATGGTGTCTTCGCTGGCTGATCTTGTGTGGATAATCAAGGGCTTGCGCGTGATTCTTGATGCTCTTATATGAGTCCGAAAACGTTCTCGCTGCCATTCGAGGTCGCCCTCGAGGCGGTAATAATCGAGCCCGGTCTCACCGATAGCGATAATTTTCGGGTGTTGCGACAGTTCGACCAGCTGCTCGACCGTCGGCTCGGGCGTGTCTTCGTAATCGGGGTGCACGCCGACCGAGGCGTAGATGTGCGGATATTGTTCGGCCAGTGCCAGCACTTGCGGAAAGTCCGGCAGGTCGACCGACACGCACAGCGCGTGGGTGACCTTGTTCTCGGCCATCTTGGCCAGCAGCTCGGGCATGCGAGCGGCCAGCTCGGGGAAATTGATGTGGCAATGGGAATCGATAAACATCCCGGGATTGTAGCCGGATGTCAGCCCACGCGCTTGCCCGGGATGCCCGCGCTCGCAATGGCGGCCGACTGTCAGAGGGTGTGGGTAGCGCGAGACGAGCGCAACGCGGCGCCGAGGATTTCCTCGATCCGCAGCTTGGCGCGCTGGCCGGTTTCGTCATCCGGGAAATGCACGCCGATGCCTTGCGCCTTGTTATTGTTGGCGGCGGCCGGAGTGATCCAGGCCACCTTGCCGGCGATCGGGTATTTGTTCGGGTCGTCCATCAGCGCGAGGATCAGGTAGATCTCGTCGCCGATCTTGTACGGCTTGGCAGTCGGCACGAACATGCCGCCATTCTTGAGGAAGGGCATATACGCCGCATACAGCGCTGCTTTTTCCTTGATGGCAAGCGACAGCACCGATGGCCGCGGAATCGTCGGGGCGCTCGGTTCAGTTGGGTTGCCAGTCATTCAATTCCTTTCATGGGGGCCAAGGCTGCAGCATGCAGTGTAATCAAGCAGCATCGCCTCGACAAACAATTTCGGCGACAGCGGATGGTCGGCGGTGGCCCGCCGCTCGTTCGCATTCTTGATCGCCTGCAACAATTTAGCAGTGTGCACTGTGCCGGCCAAGGCTGCAAGTTCCTTCTTGTAGCGAGGGTAATACCGGATGCTGCCCGACAGTTTGTATGAGAATACGTCGTAAAGCCAGCGTTGCTGCCAAGAAACAAGCGCGGCCAGCGGGGCTTTGCTCAACTTTTCCGCTGTTTTCAGGGCGCCTTCGACGGTCGGGCGCGCCAGCAGCTGCAGCAGCGCATCCATGTCTTCGCGGCTGCCCGATTCCGACTGGGCAAGCGCGGCCAGCGGTGCGCCGCCCTGCTCGGCGAGCCAGCTGTCGGCATCGGCGAGGCCCTGTTCCTTCAGCCAGGCCTGGGCCTGGGCCTTGTCGGGCATCGGCAGAGCGAACTTGCGGCAGCGCGACAGGATGGTCGGCAGCAGGCGGTCCAGGCTGTTCGACGACAGCAGGAACACGGTGCCGGGCGGCGGCTCTTCCAGCGTTTTCAGCAGGGCGTTCGAGGCCGGCGTGTTGAGCGCTTCGGCCGGGTACACCACCACCACCCGCAAACCCTGGCGGTGAGTGGAAATGTTCATGAAGTCGGCCAACTGGCGGATCTGCTCGATCTTGATTTCTTTCGATGGCGCCTTGGTCGACTTGGCCTTCTTGCCGGTATCGGCGTCGGCGCCCTCCTCGCCCTCGGCCGGCGGCTCGTCTTCCAGCGCTTCAGGGCGCACGCGGCGGTAGTCGGGGTGGTTGTGCTGGGAGAACCAGCCGCAGGAGACGCAGGCGCCGCAGGCAAAGCCGTCCGGTCTGACGTTTTCGCATAGCAGCGACTGGGCGAAGGCTTCGATGAAGTCGGCCTTGCCGGTGCCTGCCTCGCCGTAGAAAAGAATGGCGTGGGGCAAACGTTCACGTAGTACTTGAAGTTGCCGCCAGCTGGCGGCTTGCCAAGGGTAGATCGTGTTATTCATTAATGGAATCAGTGGCTTGCGGGCCGCGTTTAATGTGGGAGTTCACGATAACTCCAGCTCAAAATGGGTCCCCGCCTGCGCGGGGACGACGGGTATTCAGGACACGAGTTAAAGTAACTTCTCAAGTATGCCGGTCAGCGTCGCGCGGGTCTCGGCGATGCTCCGGGTCGAATCGACTACCACTATCCGGTCGGGGAACTGTTCGGCGCGGCGCAGGTATTCGTTGCGGCAAGCGAGGAAGAAGTCGTGTTTTTCCTGTTCGAACTTGTCCAGCGTGCGCGTCGCGTCCAGCCGGGCCCGCGCGACGTCGAGCGGCACATCGAACAGAAAGGTCAGCGCCGGCTGCAAATGCGGGTGCACCCATTGCTCCAGCGCCTCCATCTTGGCCCGGTCGAGGCCGCGGCCGCCGCCCTGGTAGGCGAAGCTGGCGTCGGTGAACCGGTCGGAAATGACCCATTCGCCGCGGGCCAGGGCCGGCTCGATGACCTGGGCCATGTGTTCGCGCCGGCTGGCGAACATCAGCAGCGTCTCGGTTTCAAGGTGCATCTTTTCGTGCAGCAGCATCTCGCGCAGCTTTTCGCCGACGGCGGTGCCGCCCGGTTCGCGCGACGACACAACGGACTTGCCGCGCGCCTTCAGGAAGTCGGCCACAAAGGTGATGTGGGTCGACTTGCCGGCGCCGTCGATGCCTTCAAAGCTGATGAACTTGCCTGGTACCGCGGTGCTATCCTGAGTCATGAAGGTGGTGCGCTTATCGTTGAAATTGGTTCACTGCCCGATTATGGTCGGTCAGGTTGCCGGAAAATTTGCTGGTGCCGTCGCCGCGCGAGACGAAATACAGCGCCTCGGTCTTGGCCGGTCCCAGCGCCGCTTCCAGCGACTGCACGCCCGGCAAGGCGATCGGTGTCGGCGGCAATCCGGCCCGCGTATAGGTATTGTACGGCGTGTCGGTCTCGAGGTCCTTCTTGCGGATCTTGCCTTCGTACTTGTCGCCCATGCCGTAGATGACGGTCGGATCGGTCTGCAGCAACATGCCGAGCTTGAGCCGGTTGACGAATACGCCGGCGATCATCGCGCGCTCGGACTTCTGGCCGGTTTCTTTTTCGACGATCGAGGCCATCACCAGCGCCTGGTAGGGATTGGCGTACGGCAGGCTCGGATCGCGCCTGGTCCATGCCGCGTTCAGGTGCGTCATCAGCATCGTGTGCGCCTGTTTGTAGATGGAAAGGTCGCTCGAACCCTTGGCGAACAAGTAGGTGTCCGGGAAGAACAGCCCTTCCGGCACCTTGTAATCGGGCGAAATCTTCGCCATCAGTTCCTTGTCGGACAGGTCGGCCGTTTCGTGCTTGAGGCCCGTGCTGCCGGCGATCGCCTGGCGCATCTGCTTGAAGGTCCAGCCCTCGATGATGGTCAGCGATTCCTGCGCGAATTCGCCCCGCACCAACTGCTCGACCAGGCGGCGCGGGCTGGTGCCCGGCTTCAGCTCGTAACTGCCTGCCTTGATGCGGGAAGCCTTCTGGGTCACGCGCGCCAGCAGCGAAAACAGGAAAGGATTGACCGGCACGCCGGCCGCGGCAATCTGCTGCGATGCCACGCCCACGCTGCTGCCCGGCAGTACGGTAAATGGAATCACCGACTCCTGGTCGGTAATCGGCTGCTTTGCCCACCAGGCGAAGCTCGCGACCGCCCCGACCGAAACGATCACGCTTGTAATGATTAGTTTTTTTATGAAGCCCATGCTTGTTCTTTTGGTTTTTCGGGGAGTCCGGCGGGAATTTCTCGACATCTTTATAATGAACCCGTAATGATAATGCTTTAGACAGAAAGTATTTGGGAATTTATGGATAACTGGAATGACTATCTTGCGTCCCAAGGCGCGCGCCACAGCCCGGATGATACCTCGCAAACGGCAGATTTTGGCCGTGCATTGAACGTATCGGACATGGCGGGCGGCTTCGTCGCCGTCGTCAGCGACCTCGGCCTGATCGCCGTCACCGGCGACGATGCCGCCAGTTTCCTGCACAACCAGCTGACCAACGACGTCGAGCACCTCGGCACGGGCGAAGCGCGGCTGGCCGGCTATTGCACGCCCAAGGGGCGCCTGCAGGCCACTTTCCTGATGTGGCGCGACGCGCAATCGGTGTATTTGCAGCTGCCGCGCGAGCTGCAGCCGGCGCTGCAAAAGCGCCTGTCGATGTTCGTGCTGCGGTCCAAAGCCAAGCTGTCGGACGCCGGCGCCGAAGTGGTGGTGCTGGGTTTGGGCGGCGCCGCGGCGCAATCCGCGCTGCGCCAGCACGTCGACGCGCTGCCGGCAACGCCGTACGCCAAGGTCGATGCGCCACTCGGCACCCTGATCCGCGTCGCCGACGCTTTCGGCGCTCCGCGCTACGAATGGATACTGGCGCCCGCCAATGCCGCGGCCGTGATGCCCGCGTTGCGCGCCTCGCTCGCGCTGGGCGGCAACCAGGCCTGGCAATTGTCGGCGATCCACGCCGGCGTGCCCCAGATCACCGCCAGGACCCAGGAACAGTTCGTCCCGCAGATGATCAACTTCGAGCTGCTGGGCGGCGTAAATTTCAAGAAGGGCTGCTATCCGGGCCAGGAAATCGTCGCGCGCAGCCAATACCTCGGCAAGCTCAAACGTCGCGCCGCGCTGGTCACGATCGACGCGGCGGCCGCGAAAGCGGGCGATGAAGTGTTCGCCCTATCCGATCCCGGCCAGCCGTGCGGCATGGTGGTCAATGCCGCCGACAATGGCGCCGGCGGGGTCGACGCACTGGTCGAAATGAAACTCGCCGCGCTCGAAGAAGGCGACATTCGCCTGGGTTCCGCCGACGGCGCCAGGCTCGCGTTCCAGCCCATGCCCTATCCGCTCGATGCGATCGAAGTCTGACCGCGCCATGAACGACCTGTATATCTACTATCAGGTGCGCGAGGCGGACGCCGCCGCGCTGGCCCTGCGCGTGCGGGCGATGCAGGAACGCCTGCATGCCGAGCGCCATGTGGCCGGGCAGCTCAAGCGGCGGCCGGAAGCCAGGGACGGGCTGCAGACCTGGATGGAGATTTACCCTGCCGCCAGCGCCGGCTTTGATGCCGCGCTGAGCGTGGCAGTGCAGGATGCCGCGCTGTCCGAACTGATCGCCGGCGCGCGCCACATCGAAATTTTTACGGATTTAGACACATGTGCCTGATTGTTTTTGCCTGGCAGGTAATACCGGGCGTTCCGCTGATCGCCGCCGCCAACCGTGACGAGTTCTATGACCGCCCGGCCAGCGCCGCAAGCAACTGGCCGGAACACCCGCAAGTGTATGCGGGCCGCGACCTCAAATTCGGCGGGAGCTGGATGGGGATCACCGAAGCAGGCGCCGGCGGCCCGAGGTTCGCGGCGCTGACCAACATCCGCGGGCCGCAGGAGCGCCGCGCCGATGCGCCCTCGCGCGGCGCTCTGGTGGCCGATTACCTGGCGGGCGACTTGTCGGCGTCGGATTACATCGCCAGCATCGCAGCCGGCGCCGGCGCCTATAACGGCTTCAACCTGGTGCTGGGCGATCGCGACAAGCTGTACTGGTTTTCGAACCGGGGCGACGGCGACGAGCGAAATGGCAAGGCGCTGGAGCCGGGGATTTACGGCATCTCGAATGGCTTGCTTGATTCGCCATGGCCGAAAGTGCTGCGCACCAAGGCGCAGTTCGCCAGTCTGCTATGCCAGGGGGCGCCCGAAGACGCCTATTTCGAAATGCTGGCCGATACGACCCGCGCGCCCGACGTAAGGCTGCCCGACACCGGCATCGAGATTGACTTGGAGCGCGTGCTGTCGGCGGTGTGTATCGAGACGCCGGGCTACGGGACGCGCACCTCGACGGTCGTGAAGCTGTACTCGGACGCGCCTGCCGAACTGCACGAGCGCATCCTGCAGTAGACGCAGCCGAAGTCGGAGGGGTCAGACCCCGGTGTTTCTTTTAGGGGGTCTGACCCCGGTTTTTTTACGCCAACTCAACCGGGGTCAGACCCTAAAAAAGAAGAACCGGGGTCTGACCCCGCGCTCGGGTTCCGTGCCTGCCCTAAAGCTTCATCTTGGCCCGCAGCATGTCGCGGATATGTGGCGTCGCTTTGTACGGGTCGGACGGATTGCGTTGATGTACGATTTCATCCATTCGCTCGGCCACATTGCCCAATGCGCCCGGATGCGAGTAAATGTAGAACTGGCCTGCGGCAATCGCATCGAACGTCAGTTGCGCGACATCTGCCGCCGACACCTTGCCCGACTCCACCGCCTTGACCGTCATCGCCTGCGCCGCCATCTGGCTTGCGGTCGGCCCGGCCGTCATCTTCACGTCGTCCGGCCGATTGCGGTGCGACTGGCTGATCCCGGTCGGCACGAAATACGGACACAGTACCGAGGCGCCGATCGGTGCGTCGACCAGCTGCAAGTCGTGATACAACGTTTCCGTCAACGACACCACCGCGTGCTTGGACACGTTGTAGACCCCCATCGTCGGCGCATTGAGCAGGCCGGCCATCGACGCCGTGTTCACGATATGGCCTTCGAACGCCGGATCGCGCCTGGCGCAGTCGAGCATCAGGCGCGTGAAGATGCGCACGCCATGGATCACGCCCCAGACGTTCACACCTAGCACCCACTCCCAGTCCGCTTCCGAGTTTTCCCAGATCAGGCCACCCGAACCGACGCCGGCGTTGTTGAATACCAGGTGGACCGCACCGAACTTTGCCATCGTCGCATCGGCCAGCGCCTGCACCTGCTCGCCCTTGCGCACGTCGCACAGCATCGCCAGCACTTGCACCCCGCGTGCTTCGAGTTCGGTCCTGGCCTGGTCGAGCGCATCC
This sequence comes from Pseudomonadota bacterium, assembly GCA_046728335.1. GTDB lineage: Bacteria > Pseudomonadota > Gammaproteobacteria > Burkholderiales > Burkholderiaceae_D > JAFCUW01. Next base: position 16,832 of record JBKPEJ010000075.1, read on the forward strand.
TGCTGCACGTCGGCCAGCACCAGGTGCATGCCGAGTTCCGCCGCCTTGTTCGCGAATTCGCGTCCGAGCCCGCTCGCGCCGCCGGTGATGACGGCGACCTTGTCCTTGAAGTTCTTCATGCGGCCCCCATCAGACTGCCGACACGCCGCCGTCGACCGCCAACGTCTGGCCGGTGATGTGCTTGCCCGCGTCGGATGCGAACAGCAGCGTTGCGCCCTTCAGGTCCTCGTCGTCGCCGATGCGTCCCAGCGGCGCCTCTTTGGCCAGCGTCGCTTCCCCGATGGTCGCCAGCACGCCCTTGGTCATCTTCGAAGGGAAGAATCCAGGCGCGATCGAGTTGACCGTGATGCCGTACTGGCCCCACTCGCCTGCCAGCGTGCGGGTGAAGTTGACCACCGCGCCCTTCGACGTGTTGTAGGCCAGGGTCTTCATGGTACCGGGCGGATTGCCCGCCAGGCCGGCGATCGACGAGATATTGATGATGCGGCCGTACTGGCGCGGAATCATCGACGCCTTGCCCACCGCCTGGGTGACCAGGAAGATGCTGCGGATATTCAGGTTCATCACCTTGTCCCATGCCTCGATCGGATAGTCCTCCGCCGGAGCGCCCCAACTGGCGCCGGCGTTGTTGATCAGGATATCGATGTGGCCGAGCCGCTTCAGCGCTTCGTCGACGAAGGGCTGTACCTGCTTGTCGTCCGACAGGTCGACTGCGATGGCCGACGCATCGACGCCGCGCGCCTTCAGGTGGGCGACTGCCTCATCGAGCTCCGCCTGCTTGCGCGCCGACAGCACGATGCGTGCGCCCTGCTCGCCAAGCGCTTCGGCCATTTGCAGGCCCAGCCCGCGCGAACCGCCGGTGACTAACGCGGTCTTGCCGACCAGGGAAAACAATTCTTGTGAAGTACGCATAGTCGCTCAGTCCTCGATCAGATGTTGTAGTCCATGCACTGGCGCTCGGAGCGCACCGCGCCGATGAATGGCTTCACGGCTTCGTGCGTCGGGTGGGCCGCGTAGGCAGCGAGCGATTCCTTGCTGTCGAATTCCGAATACAGCACGATGTCGTAGGTCGCTTCCAGGCCCGGCTGCGCCAGGGCCACTTCGAACTTCAGCGTGCCCGGCACCAGCTTGGCGCAGGCATCGAGCTTTCCCTTCATCTTCGCCGCGTTGGTGGCGCGGTCGGCCCCCTCGGCGAAATCCTTCAGTTTCCACATGACGATGTGCTTGATCACTGCTGTCTCCCTGTTGTCGTTATCTGCTTAGAACCACGCATCTTGCATATCGAGCGTGGTGGTGTCGATACTGGCCAGGAGGTCCAGCTGCGGCTGGACCTTCGGCAATTCCCATTTGAAGAAGTAGCGGCAGGCTTGCAGCTTGCCACGGTAAAAATCACGTTCCGATTCGGGCGCCGTGTCCAGCTGGCGCGCCGCAAGCAGCGCCTGTTCCAGCCATATCCACGCCACCACCGTGTGGCCGACGGCCTCAAGGTACACGCTGGCGTTGGCCAGTGTCTTGTTCATGTCGCCGGACGCGTACAGGTCCGCCGTGACCTTGGCGACCTGCTGCCAGGTTTGTTCGAGCTGGTCCGCGTACGGCCGCAACTCAGCCGGCACGCCTTCGGTCCGCGTCCTGGCAACCGTGATCGCCAGCTCGCCACCGACAGCCTTGAACAGCGCGCCATCCTGGATCGACACCTTCCGCCCGAGCAGGTCGAGGCCGTGGATGCCGTGCGTACCCTCGTGGATCGCGTTGAGCCGGTTGTCGCGGTAGAACTGCTCGACATTATATTCGCGCGTGTAGCCGTAGCCTCCATGCACCTGGATCGCCAGGCTATTCGCCTCGACGCACCACTGCGACGGCCATGACTTGGCGATCGGGGTCAGGAAATCGAGCAGCTGGCCGGCGTGGCGGCGTGCTTCCTCCGACTCCGCGGTCTGCTGTTCGTCGACCAGCCGCGCGCAATACAGCACGAGCGCCAGCGCGCCCTCGGCGTAGGCCTTTTGCGCCAGCAGCATGCGCCGCACATCGGTGTGGCCGATGATCGCCACCTGCGGCCTGGCCGGGTCCTTCTCCGCGGGATGGCGGCCTTGCGGGCGGCTGCGAGCGTAGTCGAGCGCGTGCAGGTAACCGGTCACGCCAAGCACGGCCGCGCCGAGGCCGACGCCGATGCGGGCCTCGTTCATCATGTGGAACATGTTGGCCAGGCCTTGGTGCGGCTTGCCGACCAGGTAGCCGATCGCGCCACCTTTGCCCTGCGGTTGGTACTTCCCCTCGCCGAAATTGAGCAGGCAGTTGGTGGTGCCGCGATTGCCCATCTTGTGGTTCAGGCCCGCCAGCACGACGTCGTTGCGTTCGCCGGGCTGGCTATCCTTATCCAGCAAGAACTTGGGAACGATGAACAGCGAGATGCCTTTGACGCCAGGGATCGGCCGGCCATCGGGGCCGGGAATCTTGGCCAGCACCAGGTGGATGATGTTTCCGGCCAGGTCGTGCTCTCCGGCTGAGATCCACATCTTGTTGCCGGTCAGCCGATACTGGCGCTCGCCTTCGGGGCCGTCGACAGGGTCCGGTGCGGCGCGCGTAGTGATGTCGGAGAGGCTCGACCCCGCCTGCGGCTCGGACAGGCACATGGTGCCGAAGAAGCGTCCGGCGAACATCGGCCGGACGAACTGCTCGACCTGGCGCGGCGTCGCGCACTTGAGCAGCGTGTTCGCGTTGGCGACGGTAAGAAAAATGTAGGCGGAGGTCGAGACGTTGGCGGCGGTGAACCAGGCCGTCGCCGCCTTCTCGACGACCGAAGGCAGCTGCATGCCGTCGAACTCGTAGTCCTGGCCGGCGGCCAGCAAGCCCGCGGCCGCGAATGCGTCCAGTGCGGTCTTGACTTCGGGGATGATGGTGACCGAGCTGCCGTCGAAATGCGGCTCGTTGCTGTCGCTCTTCTTGTTATGCGGAGCGAACAGGTCGGTTGCCACCTGTTCCGCGGTATCGAGGGCCGCGCTGAAGGTTTCGCGGCTGTGGTCGGCGAAGCGCGTGCGTGAAGTCAGGGATTCGACGTTCAGCCATTCGAACAGCAGGAAATCGAGGTCGCGGCGCGAGAGGATTTTTGATTGCATGAACCGACTCTGGTTAGCCGCCGTTTCCCCGAATGCGGGAACCTATACCTTCTAATCGCAGTGAAGTCGCCACTGCTCTGCGTCAGCATGGGTTCCCACCTGCGTGGGAACGACGGTCTTGGAGGTGTGAGTGAAAAAGGCGCCGAGGGCGGTTAAACGACTTCGAACAACCCGGCGGCGCCCTGCCCGCCACCGATACACATCGTCACCACGACATACTTCACGCCGCGGCGCTTGCCCTCGATCAGCGCGTGGCCGACCAGGCGCGCGCCGGATACGCCGTACGGATGGCCGACCGCAATCGCGCCGCCATTCACGTTCAGCCGGTCCATCGGGATCCCCAGTGTGTCGGCGCAGTACAGCACCTGCACCGCGAACGCTTCGTTCAACTCCCACAGCCCGATGTCGGCCACCGACAGACCCGCCTTCTTCAGCAGCTTCGGCACCGCGAACACTGGCCCGATGCCCATCTCATCGGGCTCGCATCCCGCCACCGCGAAGCCGCGGAAGATACCCAGCGGCTGCAGCCCCTTGGCCTGCGCCGCCTGCGCGCTCATCACGATCGACACCGACGCGCCGTCCGAAAACTGGCTGGCGTTACCCGCCGTGATCACCCCGCCCGGCAGCGCGGTACGGATCTTCGACACGCCTTCCAGCGTGGTGTCGGCGCGGATGCCCTCGTCGGCGGAGATCGTCACTTCGCGCGTCAGCAGCATGCCGCTTGCCTTGTCGGCCACGCCCATGATGGTCGTCATCGGCACGATTTCAGCATCGAATCTGCCGGCCGCCTGGGCCGCCGCGGCGCGCTGCTGGCTCTGTGCGCCGTACTCGTCCTGGCGCTCGCGGCTGATGTTGTAGCGCTTGGCGACCGTCTCGGCCGTCTGCAGCATCGGCCAGTAGATTGCCGGCTTGTGTTCCTTGAGCCACGGATCGGCCAGCATGTGCTTGTTCATTTCCTGCTGCACACATGAGATCGATTCGACTCCGCCCGCGGCATAGATTTCGCCTTCGCCGGCGATAATCCGCTGCGCCGCCAGCGCGATCGTCTGCAGGCCCGACGAGCAGAAGCGGTTGACCGTCATGCCGGCCGTGCTGACCGGGCAGCCGCCGCGCAGCGCGATCTGGCGCGCGATGTTGGCGCCGGTCGCGCCTTCCGGATTGGCGCAGCCCATGATCACGTCCTCCACCTCGCCTGCCTCGATCCCGGCACGCGCGATCGCCGCCTCCAGCACGTGGCCGCCCAGGGTTGCGCCGTGCGTCATGTTGAACGCGCCCTTCCATGATTTGGCCAAGGCGGTGCGGGCGGTCGATACGATGACGGCGTCTGACATGTGGATCTCCTGAGTGGGTAGTGGTGTCTAATGACACCGTGGCAGTCGATACGAGAATAGCACAATTTAGTACGGTCGTTCGCAAAATTATCGACACCTATTTTTGCCCCGGAATGGTGCAGGCAGGACATGCCGGAAAGCATTTTATTGTCAGTTTCGCGTAAGTTTGAAGCAAGCCTGTCGTAAGTTTAACGGTTCACACTCCGTGACAGCTGACGCAATACCGGCTAATCCGATGAAATCTACATAATTAAATACACGGAGACAGACATGGCAATGACACCCGGCATGGCCGCAGACGGACGCAAAGCAGCACCGACGTCCGGCGGCCTCACCAAGGAAGAGCGCAAGGTTATTTTCGCCTCTTCCCTCGGTACCGTTTTCGAATGGTACGACTTCTACCTGTACGGCTCGCTCGCTTCGATCATCGCGAAGCAGTTCTTCATCGGCGACCCGACCACCACCTTCATTTTCGCTCTGCTCGCGTTCGCCGCAGGCTTCATCGTGCGTCCGTTCGGCGCGCTGGTGTTCGGCCGGCTCGGCGACATGATCGGGCGCAAGTACACCTTCCTGATCACCATCCTGATCATGGGCGCATCGACCTTCATCGTCGGCCTGCTGCCTAGCCACGCCACGATCGGCATCGCGGCGCCGATCATCCTGGTCAGCCTGCGCATCCTGCAGGGCTTGGCGCTGGGCGGCGAATACGGCGGCGCGGCAACCTACGTGGCGGAACACGCACCGGAAGGCAAGCGCGGCTTCTTCACCTCCTGGATCCAGACAACGGCGACCTTGGGCCTGTTCCTGTCGCTGCTGGTCATCCTCGGCACCCGTACCGCGATGGGCGAAGAACAGTTCCAGGCCTGGGGCTGGCGCATTCCGTTCCTCGTCTCCGTGCTGCTGCTGGCCGTCTCGGTCTGGATCCGCCTGTCGATGAATGAATCGCCTGCGTTCGCCAAGATGAAAGCCGAAGGCAAGACGTCGAAAGCGCCGCTGTCGGAGGCCTTCCTGCAGCCACGCAACGCCAAGATCGTGATCCTCGCGCTGATCGGCCTGACCATGGGCCAGGCGGTGGTGTGGTACACCGGCCAGTTCTACGCGCTGTTCTTCCTGACGCAGACGCTCAAGGTCGAAGGCGCGACGGCCAACATCCTGATCGCCATTTCGCTGGCGATCGCGACGCCGTTCTTCATCGTCTTCGGCAGCCTGTCGGACAAGATCGGCCGCAAGTGGATCATCCTCGGCGGTTGCCTGATCGCCGCTGCGACCTATTTCCCGATCTTCGGCGCGATCACCCACTACGCCAATCCGGCGCTGGAAACCGCACTGAAGAATTCGCCAGTAGTTGTCGTGGCCGATCCGGCGACCTGCCACTTCCAGTTCAACCTGACCGGCACCAAGAAGTTCCCATCGTCCTGCGATATCGCCACCGGCATGCTGACCGCGTCGTCGGTCAGCTACACCAAGCAGGATGCGCCTGTTGGCACGCTCGCCAAGGTCAAGATCGGCGACAAGGAGTACAGCTCGTTCGACGCCACCATGGATACGGCCGGCCTGAACTTCGACGCTGACAGCAAAACCAAGGAAGCGGCACTGAAGAAGGAAGTCGGCGGCGCCATCAAGGCTGCGGGCTACCCTGCCAAGGCAGATCCTGAGCAGATCAACAAGCCGATGGTCGTCGCGCTGCTGTTCCTGCTGGTGCTGTATGTGACCATTGTGTACGGGCCGATCGCGGCGATGCTGGTGGAAATGTTCCCGACCCGCATCCGCTACACCTCGATGTCCCTGCCTTACCACATTGGTAACGGCTGGTTCGGCGGCCTGCTGCCGACCACCGCGTTCGCACTGGTGGCGTACAAGGGCGACATCTACTACGGCCTGTGGTATCCGATCGTTATTGCACTGATCACCTTCGTGATCGGCGCGCTGTTCGTGAAAGAGACCAAGGACAACGACATCTACGCCACAGACTGACGCGCGCGCTTGTCCCGCACCACGAAATGCCGCTAGCAATAGCGGCATTTTTTTTTGCCGCCGCACTTCGTTCGCGTTCCCACCCGGAAAAACATTTTGACGCTACGTATCGCGCGTTGGTTGATCGATATTGAGAGTTATTATTTAACCAAAGGCACAGACCACTTAACAATATCCGCAAGGAACATCATGCTTGACAGTGAAATGCACAACCAGCAGACCTGCATCGCCGCCTGCGAAGAAGCGATCCGGGCGTGTCAAGTCTGTGCGGCGGAGGACATACGGGCGGGCACTTCGCTGTGCGCGCTGATTGCTCTCGATTGCGCCGACATCTGCACCGCAACCATGAACGCAATGGCGCGCCGCTCGGTCCATCATGGCGACTTTTGCTCGATCTGCGCGCACATTTGCCGCGCCTGCGCCTCAGCCTGCGCCCTCCACGCCGACGTGCATGCGCACTGCGCCGCATGCATGGCCGCGTGTGAAAAATGCGCGGCCGAATGCGTCAAGCACGTCAAGGAACGCCACATCTGAGCAAAAAAATGCCGCTCGGGTGAGCGGCATTCGGAATGGCGGGCGGGATCCGTGCGGTCAGTCGTTGAAGCGCTTGCCTTCGCTGGCCAGCTTCACCAGCAACGGCGCCGGCGTCCAGGCATCTCCATGGCGGCCCTTCGCGTACTTGTCCATCGCCATCAGCACGTTGAACAGGCCCACCGTATCCGCATAGAACATCGGCCCGCCGCGGAATACCGGGAAGCCGTAGCCGGTCAGGTACACCATGTCGATGTCGGAAGCACGCATCGCGATCCCCTCCTCCAGGATGCGCGCGCCCTCGTTCACCAGCGAGTACACCAGCCGCTCGACAATCTCCTCGTCCGAAATTTTTCGGCGTTCGACGCCGATGTCGGCCGAGTGCTTGACGATCATGTCGTTGACGGCCTGGTTCGGATACGCCTTGCGGTCGCCCGCCTTGTAGTCGTACCAGCCGGCGCCGGTCTTCTGGCCGAAGCGGCCCATCTCGCACAGCAGGTCGGCCGTCTTCGAATAAACGATCTCCGGCTTTTCGAGGTAGCGCCGCTTGCGGATGTACCAGCCGATATCGTTGCCGGCCAGGTCGCCCATGCGGAACGGGCCCATCGCGAAGCCGAACTTCTCGACTGCCTTGTCGACCTGCTCCGGCAGGCAGCCTTCTTCCAGCAGGAAGCCGGCCTGACGGCTGTACTGTTCGATCATGCGGTTGCCGATGAAGCCGTCGCACACGCCCGACACGACGCCGGTTTTCTTCAGCTTCTTCGACAGCGCCAGCGTGGTGGCCAGCACGTCCTTGCCGGTCTGCTTGCCGCGCACGATCTCGAGCAGCTTCATCACGTTGGCCGGGCTGAAGAAGTGGGTGCCGACGACATCCTGCGGACGCTTGGTGAAGCCGGCGATCTGGTCGACATCCAGCGTCGACGTGTTCGACGCCAGGATCGCGCCCGGCTTCATCACACCATCGAGCTGCTTGAACACCGATTCCTTGACGCCCATGTCCTCGAACACGGCTTCGACCACGATATCGGCCTGCGCAATATCGGCGTACGACAAGGTGCCGGTGATCAGGCCGACGCGCTGGTCGAACTTCTCCTGCGTCAGCTTGCCCTTCTTCATCGTGTTCTCGTAATTCTTGCGGATCGTTGCAAGGCCCTTGTCCAGGGCTTCCTGTTTGGTCTCGAGCATGACGACCGGGATGCCGGCATTCGCGAAATTCATCGCGATGCCGCCGCCCATGGTGCCGGCGCCGATGATGGCAGCCTGGCGGATCTCGCGGGTCGGGGTGTCGGCCGGAACGTCCGGCACCTTGCTGGCGTTGCGCTCGGCGAAGAAGGCATGGCGCAGCGCCTTCGATTCCGGCGTCTGCGCCAGGTGCAGGAAGCGCTCGCGCTCGAACTTGAGGCCATCCTCGAACTTGTGGGTGACCGATGCAGCCACCGTCTCGACGCACTCGAGCGGCGCCGGGAACGGTCCCGACATGGCCTTGACGGTATTGCGGGTGAATTGCATGAACGCTTCGTGGTTCGGATAAACGACCTTGCGGTCGCGCACCTTCGGCAGCGGCCGCACGTCGGCGACCTTGCTGGCGAAAGCGACTGCCGATTCGAGCAGGTTGGCGTCCTTGGCGAACAGTTCGTCGAACAGCGCCGTGTCGGCCAGCTTTTCGGACGGAATGAAGGCCCCGGACACGATCATGTTGACGGCTTTTTCCAGTCCGACCACGCGCGGCAGGCGCTGGGTGCCGCCGGCGCCTGGCAGCAGGCCAAGCTTCACTTCCGGCAGCGCGATCTGCGCGCCCGGCATCGCCACCCGGTAGTTGCAGCCGAGCGCCAGTTCCAGCCCGCCGCCCATGCAGATCGTGTGGATCGCGGCGACGGTCGGCTTGGTGGATCCTTCGACGACGCGGATCAGCGTGTGCAGGGTCGGTTCGGTCAGCGCTTTGGGCGAATTGAATTCCTTGATGTCGGCGCCGCCCGAAAACGCCTTGCCGGCGCCGGTGATCACGATCGCCTCGACCGCGTCGTCGGCCAGCGCCTTGCGCACGCCTTCGACGGCCGCGGTGCGCGTCTCGAGACCCAGTCCGTTGACGGGCGGATTGTTCAATGTGATGACGGCGACACTGCCATTGACCACGTAATCGGCGCTCATGTTTATTCCTTTGTCAGTTGAACCAGCAATTGCCAACTATACCCCATAATAGTACGGTCGTATTATTTTTTTGACGTTCGGCCCGGGGCGCGAAAGAATTCGCGGCAGGAGCGCATCCAGGAATAATATTCACGTCTTCCTCGCGAATGCTAAGATCCAATTTGCGAGCAGATCGGCGGCGTTCGGTGGCACGTGGATTCTTCCGAACTGAACCCGCGAATTGGATCCCAGCCTGCGCGCGGACGATGGGGCGATGGCGGCTCAAACCTCCAGCCACTCCTTGCGTACTCCGGCATCGGCGCGCAGGGTCTCCGGCGTCCCCTCGAACACGATGGCGCCATGTCCCATCACATACACCCGCTGCGAAATATCGAGAGCGATCGCCAGCTTCTGCTCCACCAGCAGCACCGAAATACCCTTCTCCTTGAGCGCCAGCAGGTATTCAGCCACCAGCGCCACGATCTTCGGCGCCAGCCCCTCGGTCGGCTCGTCGATCATGATCAGGTCCGGATCGCCCATCAGACTGCGGCACAAGGTCAGCATCTGCTGCTCGCCGCCCGACAGCACGCCGGCCGCAACCGACCTGCGTTCCTCGAGCCGCGGAAACATGCGGTACATGTCGGCCAGCGACCAGCGACCGCCGCCACCGGCTTTCTTCTGCCCCAGCACCAGGTTCTGTTCAACCGTCAGCGTCGGAAAAATATCCCGGTTCTCCGGCACGTACGCCACGCCCTTGTGCGCGATCTGAAACGCCTTCAGCCCCAGCAGCTCGCAGCCCTTGAAGCGCACCGAGCCTGTCGCGCTGACCTGCCCCATCACCGCCTTGACCAGGGTCGAGCGCCCCACCCCGTTGCGGCCCAGCAGGCTGACGATCTCGCCCTCACCGATGCGCAGGTCGACGCCATGCAGGATATGACTCTTGCCGTAATACGCGTGCAGCTGCCTGATTTCGAGGATGTCGCTCATGGATGGCCCAGGTAAGCGGCTTGCACCGCACTGTTGGCGCGGATGTTGACCGGGCTGTCGCAGGCGATCACCTCGCCGTACACCAGCACCGCGATCTTGTCGGCCAGGCCGAACACCACGCTCATGTCGTGCTCCACCATGACCAGCGTCTTGCCGACGGTGACCTTGCGGATCAGTTCAACGGCGGCGTCCGACTCGGACCGGCTCATGCCCGCCGTCGGTTCGTCGAGCAGGATCACTTCGGCGCCGCCGGCGATCGTGATGCCGATCTCCAGCGCGCGCTGCTCGGCATAGGTCAGCACCGCAGCCGGCAGGTTGCGCTGGCGCTGCAGGCCGATCTCCTCGAGCACCTGCTCGGCGCGTTCATGGGCATCGCGCAGGCTGCCGAGGCGCTGCCAGAACGAGTACCTGTAGCCGAGCGACCAGAGCACCGCGCAGCGCAGGTTTTCGTAGACCGACAGTTTCTCGAACAGATTACTGATCTGGAAGCTGCGCGCCAGTCCGAGCCGGTTGATCTCGAACGGCCGCAAACCGTGGACGCTTGCGCCATTGAGGCGGATGTCGCCGCTGCTGATCGCGAAGCGCCCCGACACCAGGTTGAAGAGAGTCGACTTGCCGGCCCCGTTCGGCCCGATGATCGCGCAGCGCTCGCCTTTGGCGACCGACAGGTTTGCTCCACGGATGATTTCAGACTTGCCGAAACTCTTGCGGACATCCTTCAGTTCGAGCGCGTTCATGCCGCCCCGCCCTTCATCTTGGCGACGATTTCCGCATTGACGTCGCTCCATGCAGCCCAGTAGCCAGGCTGGATTTTCCGGTAACCGGACCAGGATGCCAGCATCAGCGCGGCCGCCACCAGCCACGGCATGATCGAGCGGGTGTCGACCTCCACGCCGAACAGGCGCTTGACGCTGCCGTTGGCCGACTCCAGCGTCAGGTGGTACAGCAGCTCGATCCCGATCACCAGGCCGAACACGCCGGCCAGCGTGACGCCGGAGATGGCGAGCAGCGGCTTCCAGATCCGGCCGAATTTACCGAAGCGCGCCACGCGCAGAAGCATCATCATCAGGCTGGCCAGGCCGGCTGGCGCAAAACGCACCAGCAGAACGAAGAACAGGCCCAGGTACAGCTGCCAGGCAGCGGAAAATTCGGACAGCATCACGACAAAGAAGATACCCACCACCGCGCCCAGCAAAGGACCGAAGAAGAAGCCGATGCCACCGATGAACACGAACAGCAGGATGCTGCCGGAGCGGATCGCGCTGACGTTTTCCGCGCTGACGATCTCAAAGTTGATCGCGCCAAGCGCGCCCGAAATACCGGCGAAGAAGGCCGACAGGATCAGCGTCAGGTAGCGCACCCATTGCGTATCGTAGCCGATGAATTCGACCCGCTCCGGGTTGTCGCGCACCGCGTTGAGTATCCGTCCCAGCGGGGTCTGGGTGAAGGAGAACATCGCGATGGTGCTGATAAACAGCCAGAACGCGATCAGGTAGTAGACCTGGATCTGCGGGCCGTACGTGATGCCGAGGATGGGCTGTCCGATGACCCGGTTGGTGGTGACGCCGCCCTCGCCACCAAAGAAGCCAGGAAACATCAGCGAGCCGGCGAACACCAGTTCGACCAGCCCGAGCGTGATCATCGCGAAGGTGGTGCCGGACTTCTTGGTCGTCACGTAGCCGAACAGCACGCCGAAGCACATTCCGGCGACGCCGCCCACCAGCGGGATCAGCGTGGTCGGCACGTATATGCCGGTTGCGACCTGGTTCATCGTGTGGATCGCGAAAAACGCGCCGAGGCCGGAATACACTGCGTGGCCGAACGACAGCATGCCGCCCTGCCCCAGCAGCATGTTGTACGACAGGCCGAAGATCATCACCGTGCCGATCTGCGACAGGATCGACAGCGCCGCGCCCTTGGTGAAGACCAGCGGGGCGGCGAACAGGATCAGTGCAAAGCAGCTCCACAGCATGAAACGCGACAGGTTGAACGGGGTGAAGGTGAGCCTCATTCGCGCGTCCCCATCAAACCCTTGGGGCGGAAAATAAGGATCAGCACCAGCAGCAGGAACGGCAGGATCGCCGCGCTCTGGGCGATGGTCAGTTTCAGCATGCTGTAGCCGGGGGTGGCCGGCGTGATATTGGCGCCGGCCCAATTCAACACGCTCATCATCGAGTAGTCGAGCGCCACGGCGAAGGTCTGCAGAATGCCGATCAGGATCGAGGCGACGAAGGCGCCGGCCAGCGAGCCCATGCCGCCAACCACGACCACCACGAAGATGATGCTGCCGACGGTGGCGGCCATGCCTGGCTCGGTGACGAAGGCGTTGCCGCCGATGACGCCGGCCAGGCCCGCCAGCGCGCAGCCTCCGCCAAACACCCACATGAAAATGCGCGGCACGTTATGCCCGAGCGATTCGACCGCGTCCGGATGGGTCAGCGCAGCCTGGATCACCAGCCCGATGCGGGTGCGGGTGAGCACCAGCCAGATCCCGGCCAACATCGACAGCGCGACCAGCATCATGAAGCCGCGGTACATGGGGAAGCTGGTGGAGAACAAAGTGAACAGCGGCCGGTCGAGTTGTGGCGGGATCGGATACGGCACCGCGGCGCGTCCCCACACCAGCTGCACCAGTTCGACCATCAGGTAGGACAGGCCGAAGGTGAACAGCAGTTCGGGGATGTGGCCGAATTTGTGCAGCGGGCGCAGGCCGTAGCGTTCGACCAGGGCGCCTGCCAGGCCGACTACCAGCGGCGCCAGCACCAGCGCCGGCCAGAAGCCGAGCCAGGTACTGATGGTGTAGGCGATGTAGGCGCCCAACATGTAAAAGGAAGCGTGCGCAAAATTGAGCACGCCCATCATGCTGAAGATCAGCGTCAGGCCGGAGGAAAGCATGAACAGCAGCAGTCCGTAGCTGACGCCGTTCAGCAGGGTGAACAGCGTAAATTCCATGTTTGATTACCAGCCGTGTATTCGTCGTCCCCGCGAAGGTGGGGACGACGGTTTTGATGTTGACGAGAACAATTAGGCCAGCAGGCCGCCTAAACCGGATCGACGGCAAATCCGCGTGCTTATACCCCCGGCCGTTTCATCTGGCACGACGTCGGTTGCCCCGCCATGTACGCGTCGATCTTCTTCTCCATCTTCCAGCCGTAGCCGGTGTTCTCCTGGTCGTACTTCACGTCCTTGCCATTGACCTTGGTCCACGTGCCGATATACAGCGGCTGCTGCAACTGGTGGTCGACCTTGTTCATCGACACTTCGCCATTCAGGCTGTTGAACTTCGCGCCTTCCATCGCGAACGCCACCTTCACCGGATCGGTCGACTTGGCCGCCTTGATCGCCTGCGACAGCATGCCGATGCTGCTGTGCGTCTGCGCCGTGTAGTAGTCGTCGTTGTACTTCTTCTTGTAGCCGTCGACGATGCCCTTGCCCATGACCGGGTCGCCGTTGATCAGCCAGTTACCGACGATCTTCACGTGATCGGCGCCGGCGGCGCCCATCGCCGTCGGCACGCCTGTCGTCACCGCATAATATGTGTAGAAATTGGCCTTCAGGTCGGCATCCTTGGCGGCGCGGATCAGCAGCGCAAGATCGGCGCCCCAGTTGCCGGTGATGACTGTATCGGCGCCGGACGCCTTGATCTTGGCGATGTACGGCGAGAAGTCCTTTACCTGGGCGATCGGATGCAGGTCATCGCCGGCGATCTTGATGTCCGGGCGTTTACGCTTCAGGTATTCCTTGGCCGCGCGGCTCACCGCCTGGCCGAACGCGTAGTTCTGGCCGATGATGTAGACGCTCTTGATGTCCTTGTTCGGCGCCATGTAGCTGGTCAACGCCTCCATCTTCATGTCCGAGTTGGCGTCGAAGCGGAAGTGCCAGAAGCTGCATTTGCTGTTGGTCATATCCGGATCGATCGCGGCGTAATTCAGGAACACCACTTCCTTGCCCGGGTTGCGTTCGTTGTGCTTGTTGATCGCGTCCAGCAGCGCCAGGCCCACGCCCGACCCGTTGCCCTGCGTGATGTAACGGTAACCCTGGTCGATCACCGCCTTCAGCTGGGTCAGCGACTCCTGCGGGCTGCCCTTGTTGTCGAAGCCGACCACTTCGATCTTGTGTTCGCCCGCCCATTTCTGCTGGGTCGCCAGCTCAGCGATCGTCTGGAAGCTGTGTAGCTGGTTCTGCCCCACCGGCGCGAATGGCCCCGACAGCGGATCGATGAAAGCGATTTTTACCGTGTCGGCCTGCGCCGCGAACGGCGCTGCCAGCAAGGCGAACGATACTGCGGCGGCCAGCGGGCGAATATGCATGCTCATGTCTCTCCATCCTTCATTGTTATGGTTATGGTGGTACGACGGTGCTACTCGTTCTATTTACGCGCTCGGCAGTTTGTAGTCGCGGAACTGCTCGCGCAGCTTGTTCTTCTGGATCTTGCCGGTGGCGCCCATCGGCAAGGCTTCGATGAAGACGACATCGTCCGGCATCCAGAATTTGGCGATTTTCCCTTCGAAGAATGCCAGCAGTTCCGAACGCGTGACTTCCTGGCCCGGACGCTTGATCACCAGCAGCAGCGGGCGCTCATCCCATTTCGGGTGCGCGATGCCGATGCAGGCGGCCTGCAGCACCGCCGGATGCGCCGTCGCGATGTTCTCCAGGTCGATTGTGCCGATCCACTCCCCGCCCGACTTGATCACGTCCTTGCTCCGATCGGTGATCTGCATGTAGCCGTCGGCGTCGATGGTCGCCACGTCGCCGGTGGGGAACCAGCCGTCCTGCAGCACGTCGCCGCCTTCGTTCTTGAAGTAGCTCGAAATGATCCACGGGCCCTTGACCAGCAGGTGGCCGTAGGTGCTGCCGTCCCACGGCAGTTCGGCGCCGTCGTCGTTGACGATCTTCATGTCGACGCCGTAGATCGCGTGGCCTTGCTTCCGCAGGATCTTGCGCTGCTCGTCTTTCGGCAGCGTCATGTGCTTGGCCTGCAGCCCGCCCGCGGTGCCGAGCGGCGACATCTCGGTCATGCCCCAGGCGTGGATTACCTGCACGCCGAGCTTGTCGATCAGCGTATCCATCATCGCCGGCGGACAGGCCGAGCCGCCGATCACGGTGCGTTTGAAGGTAGTGAACTCAAGATTGTTCTGCAAGACGTAATTGACCAAGCCGAGCCAGACGGTCGGCACACCCGCGGAGAAAGTGACGCCTTCCGACTCGAACAATTCATACAGCGACTTGCCGTCCAGCGCCGCGCCCGGGAACACCAGCTTGGCCCCCGACAGCAGCACCGAATACGGCAGGCCCCAGGCATTCACGTGGAACATCGGCACGACCGGCAGCACGGTGTCGGCGGCCGACACATTGAGCGCGTTGGGCATCGCCGATCCGTACGAGTGCAGCACGGTCGAGCGGTGCGAGTACAGCGCCCCTTTCGGATTGCCGGTGGTGCCCGAGGTGTAGCATAGCGAGGCCGCGGAGTTTTCGTCGAACAGCGGCCATTCGTAGTCGTCCGAACTGCTGGCGATCAGGTCCTCGTAGCACAGCAGGTTGGGGATCTTGGTTTCCTGCGGCATGCGGTCGCGGTCGGCCATCAGCACGAACGCCTTGACGGTCTTGCAGTGGGCGGCGACCGCTTCGATCAGCGGCAGGAAGGTCAGGTCGAAGAACAGGTACTGGTCTTCGGCGTGGTTGGCGATATAGCCGATCTGTTCCGGATGCAGGCGCGGATTGATCGTGTGCAGCACCGCGCCCGATCCGGACACGGCGTAATACAGTTCCATGTGGCGGTAGCCGTTCCAGGCAAGCGTGGCGACCCGGTCGCCCATCTTCACGCCCAGGCCCTGCAAGGCGTGGGCGGCGCGGCGCGCGCGCTGGTGGCAATCGCGGTAGGTGTAGCGGTGCAGGTCGCCCTCCACCCGCCGCGACACGATTTCGACATGGCCGTAATGGCGCGACGCGAACTCGATAATGCTGGAAATGAGCAGCGGCTGGCTCATCATTTGTCCCATCATCGGGCTCATTGGGTAGGACGTCATCGGGGCTCCTGTGTACTTCTCGGCAATGGATCTTGAGAATGGCACGACCGTTCTTAAACGGTCAATACTTTTCGATTGTGCAGCGCAACACCTCCATTATTCCAGTCGGAAACCCCTATAAAGATCGATAGTTTTTTTATATGATTGAAATAAACATAATTGCAATTGTGCGCAGCCCGCACGCCCCTATACTTTTGGCTACGGCTGCGCAGATGCGCCGCGATCCAAGGGCTGGGGTCAGGTCCGACCGACCTGACCCCGGGGTTGTCGCCGCACCGGGCGCTTGCCACCATCGCCACGCGGTCCCATAGCCAATGCGTTTCCGCTTGTAACAGCGGTTCGCGCTCCGGACCGACAGGCCTAAACTGCAGGTCCACGGTAAAATAGCCATATCGTTTTACCACTTCTCTCCGACTGGACCTGCCATTACCGCCGACGAACTTCCGCTGAGCAATTCATTTGCCGCCCTGCCACCTGCGTTCTACACCAGGCTGATGCCGACGCCCTTGCCGGCGCCGTATTTCGTCGCGTCCAGCGCCAAGGCCGCCGCACTGGTCGGACTCGACCCGGCGCTGCTCGCCACCGATGATTTCATCCATTTACTCACCGGCAATCGCGTTGCGCCGCGCTCCCAGCCCCTGTCGGCCGTGTACTCCGGCCACCAGTTCGGCGTCTGGGCCGGCCAGCTGGGCGACGGCCGCGCGATCCTGATCGGTGAACTGAACGGCCCGGCCGGCCCGATGGAATTGCAGCTCAAGGGCGCCGGCCTCACCCCCTACTCGCGCATGGGCGACGGCCGCGCCGTGCTGCGTTCGTCGATCCGCGAATTCCTGTGCTCCGAGGCCATGGCCGCGCTCGGCATTCCGACCACCCGCGCGCTGTGCATCACCGGCTCCGACAAGGGCGTGATGCGCGAAACGGTCGAAACGTCGGCGGTGGTCACCCGCATGGCGCCCAGCTTCGTGCGCTTCGGCTCGTTCGAACACTGGTTCTACAGCGACAAGCGCGACCGGCTCAAGGAACTCGCCGACTACGTGATCGTCACCTTCTATCCCGAGCTGTCGGGCGAAGAGAACCCCTACAAGGCGCTTCTCGCTGAAGTGACCAGGCGCACCGCGCGCCTGATCGCACAATGGCAAGGCGTGGGATTCATGCACGGCGTGATGAACACCGACAATATGTCGATTCTCGGCCTGACCCTCGATTACGGCCCGTTCGGTTTCATGGAAGCCTTCGATTTCGGGCATATCTGCAACCATACCGACCAGCAGGGCCGCTATTCCTACGCCAACCAGCCGCAGGTCGGCCACTGGAATTGCTACGCGCTGGGGCAGGCGCTGCTGCCGCTGATCGGCAACGTCGACGATGCCCAGGAAGCGCTGGCCGTCTACAAGCCGGAATTCGCCCGTGCACATGACGAAATCTTCCATGCCAAGCTGGGCCTCGGCACGGTACGCGAGCAGGACGCGACGCTGTTCGAAGAAATGTTCAAGCTGATGCAGGCCGGCCACGTCGATTTCACCCAGTTCTTTCGGGCGCTCGGCAACCTCAAGGCCGAGATTGCGGGGAACGCCGCCGAACTCAGCCCGCATCCCGACAGCGCCGTGCGCGACATGTTCATCGAACGCGGCGCGTTCGATGCGTGGGCCGTACAATACCGCGAGCGCCTGCGCGCCGAGCACAGCGTCGACAGCGAACGCAAGGCGCATATGGACAGCGTCAACCCCAAATACGTGCTGCGCAACTACCTGGCCCAGGTGGCGATCGAGAAGGCGCAGGCCAAGGATTTTTCAGAAATCGCCAAACTGCTGTCAGTTCTGGAGCGCCCGTTCGACGAACAGCCTGAAAACGAATCCCATGCTGCGCTGCCGCCCGACTGGGCCAGCCACCTTGAAGTCAGCTGCTCCTCCTGAAAGGCTTATCATGAACGACAAAGTTACCAAGACCGACGCCGAATGGCGCGCCATGCTCGACCCGATGGAATACCAGGTTACCCGCCACGCCGCGACCGAGCGCGCGTTCACCGGCAAGTTCTGGGATCATCACGAACATGGTATTTACACCTGCGTGTGCTGTAATACGCCGCTGTTCGAGTCGGACGCCAAGTTCGATTCCGGCTGCGGCTGGCCGAGCTATTTCAAGGCGATCGACCCGGCCAATGTGATTGAAAATACCGACCGCACGCATGGTATGCTGCGCACCGAGATCAACTGCGCGGTCTGCGACGCCCACCTGGGGCACGTATTCCCGGACGGCCCGCCGCCTACAGGACTGCGCTATTGCATCAATTCGGCGTCCCTGCGCTTCGACCCACTCTAATACCGAGCCCATGAAATTCTTGTTCGACCTGTTTCCGGTAATCCTGTTCTTCTCCGTCTTCAAATGGGGCGAAGGCCACCAGGAAGCCGCCCACGGCATTGTCGCCCAGTACATGAGCGGCCTGATCGCGGGCGGCGCGGTAAAAGCCGACCAGGGGCCGATCATGCTTGCCACCGTCATGGTGATCGTGGCCAGCGCGCTGCAGATCGCCTATGTCAAGCTGCGCGGACGCAAAGTCGACGGCATGCTGTGGGTATCGGCCGGCGTCATAACCGTGCTGGGCGCCGCGACCATCTACTTCCATGATGAGAATTTCATCAAGTGGAAGCCGACCATCCTGTACTGGGCGTTTGCGCTCGCATTGATCCTCGGCCAGTTCATCTTCAAGAAGAACCTGATGCGCAAGGCGATGGAAAACGCCATCAAGCTGCCCGACGCGGTCTGGAACCGCGTCAACTACGCATGGATGGTGTTCCTGGTCGGTTTGGGCGTGATCAATCTAATTGCGGCGTTTATCGTCTTCAAGGGCGACACCAGCGCCTGGGTCAATTTCAAGACCTTCGTGGTCACCGGGATCTTCTTTGCCTTCATCGTTGGCCAAAGCGTCCTGCTGGCGAAATACATGGAAGAGGAAGCATGAACGCGCCGGCCACCCGCCCTGAGCGGATTCGGGAGCTGCTGACCGCTGCCCTGGCACCGACCGTGCTGGAACTGGTCGACGAGTCGCACCTGCACGCCGGCCATGCCGGCGCGGCCTCCGGCGGCAGCCATTTTCGCCTCAATATAGTGTCGTCCCGGTTCGAAGGTCTGAGGCTCGTCATGCGCCATCGACTCGTGTATGATTCCGTGCACGATATGATGCACACTGAGATTCATGCCCTTTCCATCACTGCTTTGGCGCCGTCCGAACTGTTATTGCCGGGCGCATGAACTTCAGCGAGTCTTAAGAAATCTAATCGACAATCGTAACGCATAGCAAAAATAATCGATTCATCTGTCCAAGCAACTTTTCCATCACAGGAATTTTAATAATGACTTTTAAGCCAGCCCGCTTGCTGTTAGCACTCCTTGCCGTTGCCGCCGCACCAGTCTTCGCGCAAAACCTCGCAGTTGTAAATGGTAAAGCCATCCCTTCCTCGCGCGCTGACGCTGTCGTCAAGCAAGTTGTCGCCCAGGGCCAGCAACCGGACTCGCCGCAGCTGCGCGAAGCCGTCAAGAAGGACCTGATCGCCCGCGAAGTGATGATGCAGGAAGCAGTCAAGCAAGGTTTCGAGAAAGACGCCACCGTCAAGTCGCAGCTCGAAGTAGCGCGCCAGACCATCGTGATCAACGCACTGGTCCGCGACTACATGACCAAGAACCCGGTCAAGGATGCCGACATCAAGGCTGAATACGAGCGCTACAAGACCCAGGCGGGCGACAAGGAATACCATGTCCGCCATATCCTGGTCGGTACCGATGCTGAAGCGAAAGCGGTCATCGCCAAGCTGAAGGGCGGCGCCAAGTTCGAAGAGCTGGCCAAGACCTCGAAAGACACCGGCACCGCTGCCAACGGCGGCGACCTCGACTGGGCTACCCCGTCGTCGTTCCCGAAAGTGTTCAGCGATGCCTTCGTCGGCCTGCAAAAAGGCGCGGTCACCGAGACCGCGGTGCAGACCCCGAACGGCTTCCATATCATCAAGCTCGACGACACCCGTCCTACCAAACTGCCTGCACTGGAAGAAGTGAAGGGCCAGATTGAAGAAGCTCTGCAGCAGAAAAAACTGCAAGCTTATCAGGAAGCTATGGTCAGCAAGGCCAAGGTTCAGTAAGATAGCTTGTCCGCCGGCGCCGCAGGGCGCCGGTTTTCGTCGCCGCAAGGCACGACCTCTTTTTGAGTTTTTATAGGAATCGAACAATGATCTTGAAGCCAGCCAGCCTGTTGTTAGCCCTGACCGCCCTGGTCGCCACGCCGGTGTTCGCACAGAACGTCGCTACCGTTAACGGCAAGCCTATCCCTTCGGCCAAGGTCGACCAGATCGTCAAGCAAGTCGTCGCCCAAGGCAAGCAAGCCGATTCCCCACAGCTGCGCGAAGCGATCAAGAAAGACCTGATCGGCCGCGAAGTGCTGATCCAGGAAGCCGATAAGCAAGGCTTCGGCACCCGTCCTGAAGTCAAGGCGGCGCTGGAAAACGCACGTCAAAGCATCATCATCAACGCGATGCTGGCTGACTACGTCAAGAAGAACCCGGTCAAGGATGCCGAGATCAAGGCCGAGTACGACAAGTACAAGTCGCAGGTCGGCGACAAGGAATACCATGCACGCCACATCCTAGTGGGCACCGAAGAAGAAGCGAAGGCCATCATCGCCAAGCTGAAAGCGGGCGGCAAGTTCGAAGAACTGGCCAAGCAGTCGAAAGACAGCTCGGCAGCGAACGGCGGCGACCTGGACTGGGCGAGCCCGGCTTCCTACGTGCCTGAGTTCTCGAAGGCCATGGTTGCACTGAACAAGGGCCAGGTCACCGATACCCCGGTCAAGACCCAGTTCGGCTACCACGTGATCAAGCTGGAAGACACGCGTGCGGCGAAGATTCCACCGTTCGAAGAAGTCAAGCAGCAGGTCGCAGAATCGCTGCAGCAGCGCAAGCTGCAGGCCTTCCGCGAACAGCTGATGACCAAGGCGAAGATCCAGTAATCGGATCCGATCCAAAAGAGAAGCGCTTCTTTCGAAGCGCTTTTTTTTCGTCCTTAGGGTCTGACCCCGCAGGTGTATGGCCGGGATACATAGGTAACACTTGTCGGGAGACATAGGTAACACCTTTTATGATTATTGCACCGCAACGAACTGGAGCGTGCAATGCCTTGGAAGGAGTCAACCCTTATGTCTACCCGACTAGAATTTGTCTCGCTTGCGTTACGGACCGACGCCAACATCGCGTCACTGTGCCGCAGGTTCGACATCAGCCGAAAAACAGCGTACAAGTGGATCGAGCGCTATCGCTTGGCCGGCGAAGACGGTCTCCACGACAAATCCCGAAGACCGCATGCTTCGCCAGCAAGCTCGCCTGCCGAGCTAGAGGCGCTTGTGCTTGAGCTGAACACGCAGTATCCGTATTGGGGTGGTCGCAAGCTAAAGACTTTGTTGCCCGAAGCTATAAATCCTCCCCATCACAGCACTGTCGAAGCGATCCTTCGCCGCCACAATCTGGAGGTGGCCGGAGTTCCGACTAGAGCAGTAGACGAGGCGCCGCTGCGGTTCGAACATGAAGCGCCAAACCTGCTTTGGCAAATGGATTTCAAGGGCCATTTCGCACTTACCGATAGCTCGGCCGGCCGCTGTCATCCATTAACGATCCTCGATGACCATTCACGCTTTAGCTTGTGCTTGACCGCCTGCGCCAACGAACAACGCAGCACAACGCAGGATGCGATCTCTGCGACCTTCAGGCGTTATGGTCTGCCAGAACGGATCACGGCAGATAACGGCTCTCCGTGGGGCAGTGCAGGCCGCAGAGGATTGACTCGGCTGGAGGTCTGGATTATTCGGCTCGGAATTCGCATCGGCCATAGCAGGCCCGGTCATCCACAAACCCAAGGTAAGGACGAACGATTCCACCGTACGCTCAAACTGGAGCTACTCGAACGGCAAGGATTCAACTCGCTGGCGGCTTGCCAGGTAGCGTTCGATATTTGGCGAGACCGCTATAACCTGGTGCGCCCACATCAAGCGCTCGACCAGAAACCACCAATCACGCGCTATCAGCCCAGTGGACGAGTAATGCCGGAAGTGCTACCCGCGGTGGAATATCCTTCATCAGACATCGTGCGAACAGTCAGCGCCCGGGGCTATATCCAGTACCAGTCGGAACGCTATTTTGTGGGCGAAGGCTTAACTGCCCAGATGGTCGCGCTCAAGCCCAGTGATGCCGACGATGTTTTGGATGTCTACTTCCGTCATCACCTAGTGCGACAGATCGACTTGAGGGAGCGTGCCGTAAAATAGCATTTTCATGTGTAACCTATGTCTCCCGACAATGTGTTACCCATGTCTCCCTACAAAACACCC
>JBKPEJ010000011.1:0-185248 GCA_046728335.1 Pseudomonadota bacterium
GCTCCCGGCAACAGCGGGAACGCGGCACAGCAGAAGAGTCCATGTGCTTGCAAAACAAAATCAGGAGACAGCGTCAAATGAACCATCCACTTAACCCTTCGACCAGCGGCACCGGCACCACCGATGCCCTGACATATTCCACAGCAATGGCGGGGGCAGCACGGGCTTAATCAGCTGCCACCCGGACGCGCAAAGACGCGACAATCAAACCATCACGGAGACATGGAAATGACACACGATACAATCAACGCGACGGCCAAGCCGAACGCAAACCGCTGGATTCAGCTGGTCATGGGTATCATCTGCATGGCGATGATCGCCAACCTGCAGTATGGCTGGACCCTGTTCGTCAACCCGATCGCCGACAAGTACCACTGGTCGAAAGCGGCGATCCAGGTCGCCTTCACCATCTTCATCCTCACTGAAACCTGGCTGGTGCCGATCGAAGGCTGGGCGGTCGATAAATTCGGCCCGCGTCCGGTGGTCCTGTTCGGCGGGCTGCTGTGCGCCCTCGGCTGGGTCCTGAACTCGTTCGCCGACACCCTGACCCTGCTCTACATCGCTGCCGCGATCAGCGGTATCGGCGCCGGCGCCGTGTACGGCACCTGCGTGGGCTCGGCCCTGAAATGGTTCCCGGACCGTCGCGGCCTGGCTGCAGGTTTGACAGCGGCGGGATTCGGCGCGGGCTCCGCGGCGACCATCATCCCGATCTCGATGATGATCGCCAAGAGCGGCTACGAGCAGACCTTCCTCTACTTCGGCCTCGGCCAGGGCCTGATCGTCATGCTGCTGGCACTGATGATGGTGCGTCCACCAGCCCACGTGGCCGGCGCGATCAGGAAGAAAACCAAAGTGCAGCAAGGTAATGCCGAGTTCGGTCCTTCGCAGATCATCCGCAAGCCGGTGTTCTGGGTTATGTATGTGATGTTCGTCCTGGTGGCGGCGGGCGGCCTGATGGCTACCGCACAAATGGGCCCGATCGCCAAGGACTTCGCAATTGACGGCGTCAAGTTCAACGTGATGGGCATGATCCTTCCGGCACTGACCTTCGCCCTGGCGATCGACCGTGTGCTCAACGGCCTGACCCGGCCATTCTTCGGATGGGTATCCGACCAGATCGGCCGCGAGAAGACCATGTTCATCGCCTTTGCGATGGAGTCGGTCGGCATCCTGGCGCTGTACTACTTCGGCCGCGATCCGATCGCTTTCGTGGTCCTGACCGGTGTCGTGTTCTTCGCCTGGGGCGAGATCTACAGCCTGTTCCCGGCAACTTGCGCCGACACTTTCGGCACCAAGAACGCCGCGGGTAACGCCGGCCTGCTGTACACCGCAAAAGGTACCGCATCGATCTTCGTGCCGATCTCGTCGATCATCGCCACTGCCACCGGCAGCTGGGAAGCCGTGTTCTTCGTCGGTTGCGGCCTGAACGCGGTCGCCGCACTGATGGCCTGGTTCGTACTGAAGCCGATGCGCAAGAACTTCATGGACACCGCGGTAACGCCGGCCGAACATGGCAGCGTTGAAATGGCAGCCGCGGCACGCATGGCAAACTAAGCACTACGAGGCGCCGGTGGCGGGGACGCAAGGTCCTCCTCACCATCCGGCGCCGCTCCCACCGACCAATCCGGCGTAAGACGAGGTAACACAATGATGATTCAACGCTGGATTCGCTTCCATCACATGGACGCGGTGTGCTTCGGCACGCTCGAAGGCGAGAAGATCCGGGTCTACCAGGGCGACATGTTCGACTCCCCTGAGCCAACCGGCCAATCGATGCACGTCGAAGAAGTAAAACTGCTGGCGCCGCTGGTGCCGGGCAAAATTCTGGCGATGTGGAACAACTTCCATGCGCTGGGCAAGAAGCTGGGCCTGGAACCGCCGCCCGAGCCGCTCTACCTGATCAAAACCCCGAATACTTTGCTCGCCCCTGGCGGCACGATCAAGAAGCCGCTGTGCGATGGCAAGGTGGTCTTCGAGGGCGAGCTGGCAATCGTGATCGGCAAGGCCTGTTTCAACGTGAGCGAAGAAGACGCGCCGCAGTATGTGTTCGGCCTGACCTGCGCCAACGACGTGACGGTCGCCGACATCATCCAGCGCGATCCGACCTTCCCGCAATGGTGCCGCGCCAAGGGCTTCGACACTTTCTGTCCGCTCGGTCCGGTGATTGCGACCGGTCTCGATCCGGCCATGCTGGTGGTGCGTACCATTCTGAACAATGAAGTGCGGCAGGACTATCCGATCAATGACATGGTCTATTCGGTGGCCCAGCTGGTGAGCAAAATTTCGAAAGACATGACTTTAAATCCGGGCGATGTCCTGCTGTGCGGGACGTCGGTCGGCGTGGGCTCCATGCGACCAGGAAGTACGATCGAAGTCGAGATCGATGGCATAGGCAAGCTCAAAAACCGGTTCGAGTAAACTAGGTGGGAGCACGTCATGAAAATTGCAGTGATCGGTGCAGGAGCAATTGGGGGCTATGTCGGCGCGAAGCTGGCATTGGCTGGGGAAGATGTGACGTTCATCGTCAGGGGCGCGAACCTGGAAGCAATCAAGTCCAGGGGCATCAAGCTGATCGATAACGACGGGACCGAGCACGTGGCGCCCGATGTCAAGGCCACGGACAACTACGCGGAAGCGGGTGTGCAGGAGCTGGTGATCCTGGCGTTGAAAGCGCACCAGGTCGATGCGGTAGCCGACGAGGTCGGCAAATTGATTGGTCCGGACACAGTGGTGGTGACCATGCAGAACGGGATTCCGTTCTGGTATTTCCACCGCCACGGCGGGCCGTACGAAGGCCACACGGTCAACAGCGTGGATCCGACGGGCAAGCTGGCGAGCAAGATCGCGCCATCGAGCATCCTCGGCTGCGTGGTGTATCCGGCGGCAGAACTGATTGCGCCGGGCGTGATCCAGCACGTCGAGGGGGAACGTTTCCCGCTGGGCGAACTGGATGGCAGCTCGAGCGTGCGCGCCAAGGCCATTTCGGAAGTGTTCCAGCACGCCGGACTGAAGGCGCCCGTGCTCGATAACATCCGCTCCGAAATCTGGCTCAAGCTGTGGGGCAATGTCTGCTTCAACCCGATCAGCGCGCTGTCGCATTCGACCCTGGTCGATATCTGCCAGTATCCGCTGGCGCGCGAACTGGCGGCCGAAATGATGCTTGAAGCGCAGGCGGTGGCCGCCAAGCTGGGGATCACGTTCCGTGTCACGCTGGACCGCCGCATCGAAGGCGCCGAGAAGGTCGGCAAGCACAAGACCTCGATGCTGCAGGACGTGGAAGCGGGGCGCGGACCGGAAATCGATGCGCTGGTGGGATCGGTGGTGGAGCTGGCGCGCCTGACCGGCACGCCGACGCCGCACATCGACTCGGCCTACGCGCTGGTCAAGTTGCTCGAGCGTACGATGAACGAAGAACATGGAGGAGTGCGCCTGCAGAAGACGGTCCCGGCCTGATCGGCACGAGGACAGCGCGCAAGGCGGTCGAACAACAAGGGCGCCGCGGCCACAAGCCGCGCCCGCCAAAACGAAACGCACCGGGGAGCCAAGGCTCGCCGGTGCGTTTTTTATTGCGCCGCACTATTGCCGCGGCAGCAAGGATTTACTGAAAATTACAGGCCGTAAGCGTAAGCCGCGTCCGATTTGTCGCCGCTGGTCTCAGCGTCGAGCTTTTCGCGCAGGTTGACCATGAACAGTGCTGCGATGAACGACGTCAACGAGAACGACGGCGCTGGGTAGGTGGAACCTGCTGGTGCGGTGCTGGTGATCGAAGTCATGTGAAGCTCCTGGAAGGTTGGTTGAATTCTATTATTGTGATTATAGGGAACAACTTCCGGCAGCTCCAATTGCGAGTTCTGATATGTGATATTCGTGCGGCGTATATTTCCTATGGAAAACCCAGTCTTTTCCTGTATCTGTTCGCTATCAATTTTTTGTTGCGACGCAAAAAACGGCCCTGAGGATCAAATTTTGCCCTGGTTTTTCAGCCGGCTCAGGGTTTCCGGCGACAGGTTCAGATAGGACGCGAGTTCCTTCTTCGGCAGCCGTTCGAACAGCTCCGGATACTTGCGCATGAAGCGGTGCACCCGTCCCGGCGCATCGAGCAGGTGCAAGGTGATGGTGTGCGCCATGATCGAGCTCATCAGGTTCATCACTTCATATTCGAACGCCTGCTTGACCGCGCTATGGCTTTCGAGGAAAGCAACCCATTGCGCCAGCGGCATCTTGGCCACGCGCGCCTTGGTCACGCACACGATGCTGTACGGCGTCGGCGTATGCAGGCGCCAGGCCGCATAGCTCGTTTCGATGTCGCGCTCGGCGGGGAAGCGCAGGATCATTTCCTTCGCTTCCTGGTTGGTCACCACGCGTTTCAGGATGCCGTCGAGAATGAAGTATTGCTCCATATCGTACACGCCCTGATTCAAAAGCATGTCACCCTTCTGATGGTTTACCACCGTCAGGTAAGGCTCGAGCGCTTCCATCTCGCTGTCGCGCAGCTCTTTCAGAACGACGTTCTGTTTCAGCTGGACACGAATAATATTTCGTTCAGGATGGTTGGCAACTAACGTCATGGAGAATTCACTATCTATTTTCACAAGTGCCGACATCATGCGGCGAAAATTGACCTCGGTCAATGAGAGATATCAAGCCCGCTCGCTATGATGACCGCTACTAAAAGACGGGCTGCACATGGACTCAGACGGGCTGTAGTTACAACGGCCCCGCACTTCGAGTTGCGTGGCAGCACCTTTATCGAAACACAAGGAGGAGACATCTCATCATGACAGACAGCACCCAAGCACCAGCAGTGACCGACGGCTTCCACCTGGTTATCGATGCACTTAAACACAACGACATCGACACGATCTTCGGCCTGGTCGGCATTCCGATCACCGACCTGTGCCGCCTGGCGCAGGCCCAGGGCATGCGCTTCATCGGTTTCCGCCATGAGCAGCACGCCGGCAATGCCGCCGCGATCGCCGGCTACATGACCCAGAAGCCGGGCATCTGCATGACAGTCTCCGCACCAGGCTTCCTGAACGGCCTGACCGCACTTGCCAATGCTACCACCAACTGCTTCCCGATGATTTTGATCTCCGGTTCCAGCGAGCGTGAAATCGTCGACCTGCAGCAGGGCGATTATGAAGAGATGGACCAGCTCAATGCGGCCAAGCCGTACTGCAAGGCGGCCTACCGTATCAACAAGGCCGAAGACATCGGCATCGGCATCGCGCGCGCCATTCGCGCCGCGGTATCGGGCCGTCCGGGCGGCGTCTATCTCGACCTGCCGGCCCAGCTGCTGGCGCAAACGCTCGACGCCGAACACGGCAAGCGTTCGCTGGTCAAGGTGGTCGACGCGGCTCCGCGCCAGTTGCCTGCTCCCGATTCGGTGCAGCGCGCACTGGACGTCCTGAAGGGCGCCAAGAAGCCGCTGATCCTGCTGGGCAAAGGCGCCGCCTACGCTCAAGCCGACGCCGACATCCGCGCCTTCGTCGAAAAATCCGGCATTCCTTACCTGCCGATGTCGATGGCCAAAGGCCTGCTGCCTGACACCCACGCGCAATCGGCCTCCGCTGCCCGTTCGTATGTGCTGGCCGAAGCCGACGTGGTGGTGCTGATCGGCGCCCGCCTGAACTGGCTGCTGTCGCACGGCAAAGGCAAGACCTGGGGCGCGATTCCCAAGAAGTTCATCCAGATCGACATCTCGCCTACCGAGATCGACAGCAACGTGGCGATCGCCGCACCGCTGATCGGCGACATCGGCTCCTGCGTGTCGGCGCTGCTGAAGGGCATCGAGACGAACGGCCACAGCAAGCCTGACGCTGCCTGGACCGGCGCGATCGCCGAGCGCAAGGACAAGAACCTGACCAAGATGGCTGCGACCCTGGACCTGAATCCGTCGCCGATGAACTTCCACAGCGCACTGCGCGCGATCCGCGACATCCTCAAGACCCGTCCGGACATCAACGTCGTCAACGAAGGCGCCAACACGCTCGACTACGCCCGCAGCATCATCGACATGTACGAGCCGCGCAAGCGTTTCGACTCCGGCACCTGGGGCATCATGGGCATCGGCATGGGCTTCGCGATCGGCGCCGCTGTCACCAGCGGCAAGCCGGTGGTGGCGATCGAAGGCGACAGCGCGTTCGGCTTCTCCGGCATGGAACTCGAGACCATCTGCCGTTACGACCTGCCGATCGTGACGATCGTCTTCAACAACAACGGCGTCTACAAAGGCACCGACCCTAACCTGAACCCGAACAATGCGAGCGACGTGCCGGTGACTTCGTTCGTCAAGGGTGCACGCTACGACAAGATGATCGAAGCGTTCGGCGGCATCGGCTACAACGTCGAGACCCCGGCCGAACTGAGCAAGGCGCTGAACGAGGCGATTGCCTCCGGCAAGCCAACCCTGATCAACGCGGTCATCGATCCGAATGCGGGCACCGAAAGCGGCCGCCTGACCAACCTGAATCCGACCAGCGGCAAAAAATAATTCTGGCCTCATCCCGAATACTTAAGGAGACATCATGAGCAACAAACCGTTAGAAGGCATCAAGATCATCGACTTCACCCACGTGCAAGCCGGTCCGGCATGTACCCAGATGCTGGCGTGGTTTGGCGCGGACGTGATCAAGGTCGAGCGCCCTGGTTCCGGCGACGTCACCCGTTCGCAGCTGCGCGACATTCCGGGCGTTGATGCCCTGTACTTCACTATGCTCAACAGCAACAAGAAATCGCTGACGCTGGACACCAAGACCGAAGCCGGCAAGGAAATCCTGACCAAGCTGATCAAGGAATCGGACGTACTGGTCGAGAACTTCGGTCCGGGCGCACTGGACCGCATGGGCTTTACCTGGGAGCACATCCACACCTTGAACCCAGGCATGATCGTCGCATCGGTCAAGGGCTTCTCCGATGGCCACCACTACGAAGACCTGAAAGTGTACGAGAACGTTGCGCAGTGCGCAGGCGGCGCGGCATCGACCACCGGCTTCGACGACGGCCCTCCGACGGTCAGCGCTGCTGCGCTGGGTGATTCGAACACCGGCATGCACCTCGCCATCGGCATCCTGACCGCGCTGCGCGGCCGCGACAAGACCGGCCAGGGCCAGAAGGTGGCCGTGTCGATGCAGGATGCCGTGCTGAACCTGTGCCGCGTGAAAATGCGCGACCAGCAGCGCCTCGACCGTATTGGCTACCTGGAAGAGTATCCACAGTATCCGCATGGCAAATTCACCGATGTGGTGCCACGCGGCGGCAATGCCGGCGGTGGCGGCCAGCCGGGTTGGGTTCTCAAGTGCAAAGGCTGGGAAACCGACAAGAACGCTTACATCTACTTCACCATCCAGGGTCACGCCTGGGCGCCGATCTGCAAAGCGATCGGCAAGGAAGAGTGGATCGACGATCCTGCCTACATGACCGCGTCTGCGCGTCAGGACAAGATCTTCGACATCTTCGCCGTGATCGAAGACTGGCTCAAGGACAAGACCAAGTTTGAAGCGGTCGACATCCTGCGCAAGTTCGACATCCCGTGCGCGCCGGTCATGACGATGAAGGAACTGCTGAACGACCCATCGCTGCGCGAAAGCGGCACGATCGCGGAAGTGGACCACAAGGAGCGCGGCAAGTATTTCACCGTTGGCAGCCCGATCAAGTTTTCGGACACCACGGTCGAGATCACCGGTTCGCCATTGCTGGGCGAGCACACCGATGAAGTGCTGGAAGGCCTGGGCTACAGCCAGCAGCAGATCGCCGCATTGCACGAGCAAAAGGTGGTGTAAGGACAGCGGCGGCGCAAGTTGCCGATGACTGCGAGCGGCGCACTGTGGCATGATGCTGCGGTGCGCCGTTTCTATTTCCCGGACCAAAAGGAGTTTGTATGGATATCGATTTTCACCAACTGGTGAACGCTGTGGGCGATGGCGTCATCGTATGCGACGCGGGTGGTGCGATCACCGTCTGGAATCCGGCCTCGACCCGCATCTTCGGCTTTACCGAAGCCGACGCGCTGGGCCAATCGCTCGACCTGATCATTCCCGAGCGCCAGCGCCAGCGCCACTGGGACGGCTATCACAAGACCATGGCTACGGGCGAGACGCGCTACGGCGCCGACGTGTTGCGCGTGCCGGCGCTGCACAAGGAAGGCAAGCCCTTGTCGATCGCTTTCACGGTAGCGATGCTGTACGAGCCGGATGGCAAGGTCAAGGCGATCGTCGCCATCGTGCGTGACGAAACGGTGCGCTGGAGCGAAGAGCGCGGCCTGAAGACCAAGGTGGCGCAACTCGAAGCCCAGCTGGCGGCGACTGCCAAATAATACGAAGGCCCGCTCCACGCGGGCTTTTTTGCGCCCCCCAAAGACAAAGCTATGTCGCCGTAAAGTGTGGGACGGCTTGCGGCATCAACGTGCCACCTTTTCATGCACGCGCCGCGGCCCAAGGTCCGGGGTCAGGTCCGACGGACCTGAAAGGAGTCGAGCCTTGCAAGGCTCGACCGTTTCGCAGGAGCGAAGCTTCGCTTCACTAAACCCCTGCTTCACCCCCGGGTTTGTCGCCGCACCGGGCGTTTGCCACCATCGCCGCGCATAGCCACAAGTGTGAGACCTGTCACCTAGCGGCGCGTCTCGCCTTCGCTGGCGATCATCAGCGCGGCGGCGTACAGGTCGGGGACGATGCGGGTCGGCACCCGGCGCGGCCCCAGCCGCCATTCGGTTTCGCTGCCGTTGTCGATGAGCAGCGTGCGGCAGCCGGCACGGTTGCCGGCTTCGACGTCGTGCAGGCTGGCGCCGATCATCCACGAGGAACGCAGGTCGATCTCGTGCTCGCTGGCCGCCTTCAGCAGCAAGCCAGGCTGCGGCCGGCGGCAGACGCATTCCACCGCCAGCTGCATCACCGCGCCGCGTGGATGATGCGGGCAGTAATAGAATCCTTCCAGGGTCAGCTGTTCGCGGAACAGCAGGTCGCCCAGCCGGTGCGCTACCGGCCCCATCGCATCTTCTGCGATATGCCCATGCGCGATGCCGTCTTCGGCGCTGACGGCGAAGAAGCGGTAGTCGAGCCGCGCCAGCAGCCGCAGCGCGGCGCCCGCTCCGCTGCACAGCGTGACCCGCAGCGGGTTGGCGTGGCCGCCGATGTGGTCCACCAGCACGCCGTCCTTGTCGAAAAATACCGCTTTCATCGATCAGGAAAAACGCACGCGGTACCTGATTGCGCCGATCGCGCGCCAGAACACCGCCACCGGCGGGATCAGCGCCGACGTGACGACGATGTCGGCAATGTGCGACACGGATTTTGCCGTGCCCCGCAAGCGCCGTATGCACATCATGCAGGTCAGCACCAGCCACGTGCCGCAACCGGTCACCGCGAGCACTTCGTTGGCGCCGGCCAGACCCAGCGCGCCGGCCACCATCGCGGCGACGATGGCGTAATCCTCCCAACACGGCAGGCGCCGGATCTTTTGCCGGTACAGCTCGGGATGCTTTTTGTAGAGCAGGGCGTCGAAGCTGATCTTGTACAGCTGGAACAGGCTGGCGCCCCATGGCGCCGGACGCAGCGGATGCACCACCAGCGCCTGCTGCGAACGCGCGATATTCGCCTGCATCTTGAGCAGGCGAAAATGCATGTCGTTGTCCTCGCGCCAGCCACTGCGGAAGCGTTCGTCGAAACCGTTCAGCGCGTCGAGCACGCCGCGCCGGCAGAAACAATTGGCGGCGACGAACTCGGCCGCCTCGGCTTCGGAGACTTCGCGCTGGTAGTCGGTCGGCGCAAAGGGCAGGGGCGTTTCGGTCCGGCCGCACAGCACGTCGGTGTTCTGCTCGAAGCCGGCCAGGCCGTAGCGCAGCCAGCCCGGCGAGGGCACGGTGTCGTCGTCGGTGAACGCAATGATCGGTGCGCGCGCGATGCGCCAGCCGCGGTTGCGCGCCGCCGCCGGCCCGTGCGGCCCGTCGTTGGCGACGTATACCAGGCGCGGCCCTCGATCTAGCGTGCGCGCGCGCCAGCCGGCCACCAGTTGCAAGGTGTTGCGGTCGGGCTCGTCGTCGACGACGATGATCTCATAGGCGCCGCGGGGGAAATCCTGGCGGGTCAAGGCGTCGAGGCTGCGGTCGAGCAAATCGAGCCGGCCGCGCGTCGGCACCACCACCGATACCTCGATTGCGGTTTCGGCGGCACTCTCGCTTGATGTCGACAGCATTTTGACGTCTCCCCACGATCGATTTCCTATCGAGGTTCGATGCTGCAGCGGGCCCTCCGGTTCCTGGAGTGTTACATGGGTTGAACCTGGATCAATTCCGATTTGTTGCGCACCATCTGGTAGAGGGCGCCCAGGGTCGGCGCGGTCCCTAGGCCGGCCGCCTTGCGCGGATCAGAGCTGCCGCGCGCCAAAGGTATCGCACTGGCTGACCTGGCCGGTTTCGATGCCTTTTGTGAACCAGCGCACGCGCTGCGCCGAGGTGCCGTGCGTGAACGAATCGGGCACGACCTGGCCTTGCGACTGGCGTTGCAGGGTGTCGTCGCCGATCGCGCTGGCGGCTGCCAGCGCGCCTTCGACGTCGCCTTGCTCGAGGATCTGGCGCGCACGATTGGCGTGGAATCCCCACACGCCCGCGAAGCAGTCGGCCTGCAGTTCGAGCCGCACCGACGCCGCGTTGGCCTGGGCCTCGCTGCCGTTCTGGCGCGCCGCCGCGACTTTCTGGTCGATGCCGAGCTGGTGCTGGACATGGTGGCCGACTTCATGCGCGATCACATAGGCCTGGGCAAATTCGCTCGACACGTGGAAGCGCTGCTGCATCAGGCGGTAGAACGCAAGGTCGATATACACCTTCTGGTCGCCGGGGCAGTAGAACGGCCCGGAAGCAGTCTGGCCGGTGCCGCAGGCGGTGCGGGTGGCGCCGGTGAACAGGACCAGCTTGGGCTTGACGTACTGGGCGCCCTGCGCGCGGAACAGCTCGCTCCAGGTGTCTTCGGTGTCGGCCAGGACGGTCGAGACGAATTTCGCCTGGGTGTCCGATGGCGGCGGGCCATGCGCGGGCGATTGCTGCTGCACCGGCGCGACCGGACCGCCACCGCCGCTGAGCATGTTAATGATTGTCATCGGGCTCACGCCCAGGAAGTAGGAGCCGACCAGTGCGATGGCGATGGTGCCGATGCCGATCGAGCGGCCGCCGAAGCCGAACCCGCCGCCGCCTCCGCCGCCTTCATCGCGGCGGTCTTCTACGTTATCGCTCTCGCGATTGCCTTCCCATTTCATATGGTTTTCTCCTGCTTCGATTGATGGGGGTTCACCTGCCCGCATGGCGGGCAGCGTGCTTGTATTGCTATCCCGGCCAATATACCCGCTCGCCGCAATCGGCAGCGCAAGCTTGGATACATTCCGGAAACAGCACGACACCCCGGCAACCAGGGCGCCGGGTTGTCGTTTGCAATGGCCGCGCGAGCTCAGTCCGGCGTGCCGTCGCTGCGGCGGCCGACATTGCTTTGCAGATCCTGTCGATCCGGCTCCGGCTGGCGGTTGGCCGTGTTCGACAGGCCGGTATCGTCGTCCATCTTCTTGTCGGCGGTCTGGCGGTTGCCGGCCGGCGCCATCGGCTCGCCGCCGCCCACGGCGCCAGATGCGCGATCGTCGGGCGCGCCGCCTTGCCGGCTGCCTTGCGGCTTCGCGTCGCCGTGCAGGGTGCCCGACTGCTGCGACTGGTTCAGATTGTCCTTGTCGGCCGTGCTGCCCGCGCGCGACGACGAGACGCTTTTCTCATTGCCGCCATTGTCGGACTGGTTGTTGGCCTCATTGCGCTGACTGGTGTTCATGGTCGCTTCCTTTTCATGATTGACTGGCGTTGGCTTGGCCCCGCACTTCAGCGTTGCCGGTATTGCCATCATGCGCGCCGCTTCCTATGCGCCGTATAGGAACACAGAGCGATCGCCTGTAGGACTCTTACTGAAGAGAACCGCCGCACGGCTGAGTTATTTATTTTCTGCATTTTTTGTCGCCTGTAGTCCTACAAGGTCGTCTGCTTTTGTCCTATACCCTCATCCATCGGCCCTGCATAAGATGATTTCACCCGGTCGCTCATCGGCGCCTTGCCGGAGGGATTTTGGGCATCGACCTCCGCAATCGCGGCGGATTGAACAGATGAAGGAGGTAGGCACCATGGCTTCAAGTAATCAGGGCAACAAACAGAGCGGCAACCCGGGCGCAAGCCAAGGGGGCGGCACCAAGAACCGCGGATTCGCATCGATGGATCCGGCACGCCAGCGTGAAATTGCCAGCGAGGGCGGCAAAGCGGCACACCAGAAGGGGACGGCACATGAGTTCACGTCCGAAGAAGCACGCCGGGCCGGCAGCATGAGCCACGGCAATCGGCAATCGGCCGAAGCGAGCTCGCGCTCGTCTACCGCACGCACCAGCGTCAAACCGGCAGGCGAGCAGGGCGGCAACAAGCAAAGCGAACTGGGCGGCGGCCGCAGCGGCAGCCTGGGAGGCGGCCTCGAAAGCGGCGCCGACAAAGCTGGTTTGCCTGGCGCTCCAAGGAAATCCCACTAAGGCCGCGCCGTGCCGGCGCCAGCGCCCGCAATCGGTCCGAGGGATCCACAATATCGGGGAGCGGCAGCTCCCCGTTTTATTTCCGCTTTCGTACAAAAGCCCGAATGGATGGGGTAGAATCGACGCGCGTTTTCAATCTACCCTGGGGAATTTTGTGGTGAAACAAGCGGTTATCCGTCAAGTCAAAAGCCTGTCCATGTCGTGCGACCAGGTCGGCAACCTCCTGCTGCTGAAGTTCGTCTTCGAAGGTGGCGGCAAGGACGGGCGCATCGTCGTTCCCGCCTCGATCGTGTTCTGGCTGCTCAGGCACCTGCCGGTCAACCAGGATCCGTCGCTGCAGGCGCCGCGCGGCATTCCGCAAATCACCCAGCAAGACTGGGACGATCACACCACACCGCGCGCGCTCAGCGTGCAGTGCAAGCAGTTAGCCGAAGCGCTCCGCATGACCTTCGA
The DNA here is from genome assembly GCA_046728335.1 of Pseudomonadota bacterium. Lineage (GTDB taxonomy): Bacteria > Pseudomonadota > Gammaproteobacteria > Burkholderiales > Burkholderiaceae_D > JAFCUW01. The sequence continues at coordinate 12,988 of JBKPEJ010000011.1, forward strand.
AATCGACCCGCGCACCGGGCTGACCGTGGTGCTGGACCGTTCGAACGTGGAACTGATGCGCCAGATGATGGAAAACTACCGCACGGACTTGATCGACCTCGACGCGTAAGCGGGAGTGCGCGGCCGCCTTGCCGGCGGCGCCTGAAATGCGGGTATCATGCTCATCTTTGTGACCCCGCTTTTTCAAGGACCTCCCATGCCCATCAAAATCAGCCAGCTGTTCGACTCCGGCGCCATCGACGTGGTGCGGGCCGACAGCGCCGCCCAGATCGACCTGAACCTGCGCAGCGATTCGCACGCGGACATCCACCAGTGGTTCCATTTCCGCCTGCAAGGCGCGCGCGGCCAGGCCTGCAAGATGCGTTTCCTGAACGCGGGCCAGGCCACCTATCCGAAGGGCTTCGAGGGCTACCAGGCCGCCGCCAGCTACGACGGCGACAACTGGTTCCGCGTGCCGACCAGCTTCGACGGCCAGGTCATGACCATCAGCCACACCCCTGAGCTCGACAGCGTCTACTACGCCTATTTCGAGCCGTACTCGTGGGAGCGCCACCTGCGCCTGCTGGGCGAAGTGGCGGAAAATCCGCTGGCCGTGGTCAGCGACATCGGCAGCACGGTGGACGGCCGCGACATGAACCTGGTGGTGATCGGCGACCCGTCGGCCGAGAAGAAGATCTGGGTCATCGCGCGCCAGCATCCCGGCGAAACGATGGCCGAGTGGTTCGTCGAAGGCATGCTCGACGCCTTGCTCGACAACGCCAACCCGGTCGCCCGCAAGCTGCTGCAGCGCGCCGTGTTCTACATCGTTCCGAACATGAATCCGGACGGCGCCTACCGCGGCAACCTGCGCACCAACGCCGCCGGCGCCAACCTGAACCGCGAGTGGATGACGCCTTCGCTCGAGCGCAGCCCTGAAGTGCTGTGCGTGAAGAACAAGATCCACGACATCGGCTGCGACATGTTCTTCGACATCCACGGCGACGAAGCGCTGCCGTACAACTTCGTCGCCGGCAACGAGATGCTGGCCGACTTCACGCCCGAGCGCGCGGCAAAGCAGAAGGCCTTCGTGGACCAATACAAGGCGGCCAGCCCGGACTTCCAGAACGTCTACGGCTACGCGGCGAGCAAGTACAACGAAGACATGCTGACCCTGGCCTCGAAGTACATCGGCCACACCTTCAAGTGCCTGTCGCTGACCCTCGAGATGCCGTTCAAGGACAACGCCGACCTGCCGGATGCCTACACCGGCTGGAACGGCGCGCGCAGCAGCGAGCTGGGCGCGGCGATCCTGCAGCCGATCCTGCAATCGCTGGACTGATCGTGGGCGTCGAGATCGAGCGCAAGTTCCTGCTGGCAGGCGACGGCTGGCGCGCGCTCGGCCAGCCTGTGCTGCTGCGCCAGGGCTACCTGTCGTCCGATCCGGAGCGGGTGGTGCGGGTGCGGGTCGAGGGCGATCATGCCTACATCACGATCAAGGGCCGCAGCAGCGGCGCCACGCGCGGCGAGTGGGAGTATCCGATTCCGCTGGCCGACGCGAACGAGTTGCTGGAACGCTTGTGCCAGCAGCCGATCGTCGAGAAATACCGCAGCAAGGTCGAGTTCGCCGGCAACGTGTGGGAAGTCGACGAATTCATCGGCGTGAACCAGGGCCTGGTGCTGGCGGAGATTGAACTGCAGGCCGAAGACCAGGCGTTCGACAAGCCGGAATGGATCGGCGCGGAGGTGACCGACGACAAGCGCTATTACAACTCGAACCTGGTGCGCCACCCATATTCAAGCTGGTAACCTTCCAAGGAAACTCATGATCAGAACGTCCCGCCGCATCGCCTTGCGCCTGTGTCTTGCCGCTGCCATTTACCCGCTGGCGGGACTTGCCGGCCACGCCGCGGGACCGCAGTATTTTCCCCCGCCGGGCGAGTGGGCCCGCATGTCGCCAGAGGAACTGGGGATGGATCCGGTTCTGCTGGAGGCCGCCATCGACTACGCCAAGTCGCACGAGACCGAGCGCGCGATCGATTTCTCGGACCAGGAGCGCACCTTCGGTACGCTGCTCGGTTCGATGCCGAGCCGGCGCGCGCGCACCAACGGCGTGGTCATCTACAAGGGTTACGTGGTAGCGGAATTTGGCGACACCGGCTTTGTCGATCCGACCTACTCGGTGGCCAAGAGCATGCTGTCGACGGTGACCGCGGTGGCGCTGCGCGACGGCAAGATTGCCAGCGTGGCCGACCCGGTCGGCAAACTGGTGCGCGACGGCGGCTACGATTCGCCGCACAACGCGGCGATCACCTGGACCAACCACCTGCAGCAGGAATCTGAGTGGGAAGGCGCCATGTGGGGCAAGCAGCATGATTTCATCGGCGCAGCGGCATTCGGCGCGGGCGAACGCAAGCCGCGCGCCCTGCAGCAGCCGGGCGCCTTCTACGAATACAACGACGTGCGCATCAATCGACTTTCTTTGTCGCTGCTGCGCGTGTTCGGCAAGCCATTGCCGGACGTGTTCCAGGACGAAGTCATGGGGCCGATCGGCGCGTCGAATTCGTGGAAGTGGGTGCCGTACCACAACAGCTACGCCGACATCGGCGGCAAGCGCATGGCGTCGGTCAGCGGCGGTACGCGCTGGGGCGGCGGGATGTGGATCAATTCCTGGGACATGGCGCGCTTCGGCTATTTGTGGCTGCGCGGCGGCGCGTGGGGAAGCAAGCAGATAGTTCCGCCGGCGTACGTGAAGGCGGCGCTTTCGCCAAGCGAGCATGGACCCGACTACGGTTACCTGTGGTGGCTGAATACCAAGGGCAAGAACTTTCCCGGGCTGCCGGCCAATGCGTATGGTGCGCTGGGAGCAGGCAGCAACACGATCACCGTTTCGCCCGACCACGACCTGGTTGTCGTGTGGCGCTGGCATGCCGGCAACTCGGCCGAATTCGCGCGCCGCGTGATCGAGGCGATCCCGAAGCGCTGACCGTAACGGGTGGTGGGTTTGACCCGCGGGTCAGACCCTGGTGTGGCGATCGGCGCGCCGCGTCATGCGCATCCATGACAAACTGCCGTTTCCGCACTTCACGCCCGGAGACCGCCATGCCCCTGACCCTGACATCGAGCGCGTTCGAGCCGAACGGCCCGATTCCACCGATCTACACCTGCGACGGCAACGACGTCTCGCCGCCGCTGTCCTGGTCCGGCCTGCCGCCGGGCGCCAAGAGCCTCGCGCTGATCGTCGACGATCCAGACGCCCCCGACCCGGCCGCGCCGCAGCGCACCTGGGTCCATTGGGTGCTGTACGACATCCCGACCGACGCCGGCGGCCTTGACCAGGGCGGCCGCCACCTGCCGGCCGGCACGCGCGAAGGCAGCAACGACTGGAAGCGCACCGGCTACGGCGGCCCGTGCCCGCCGATCGGCCGCCACCGCTATTTCTTCAAGCTGTACGCGCTCGACTTGGTGCTGCCGGATCTGAAGCATCCGACCAAGCAGCAGCTCGAACATGCGATCGACGGCCATGTTCTGGATAAAGTGGAACTGGTCGGCACCTATCACCGCGGCTGATTTACCGGATCTTCCGCGTGGCGAACTCTTCCCAACCGTCGATTGCACGCGGTGTTACAAACCGTTTCGAATGTAACGATTGTCTTCTTTCGCGTGCGCGTCTCAGCAAGTAGTCTATGGACTTGCCCTGCGTAAGTACCGTGGAGCGGCATTCCGCGTTGAAGGACTAGTCGCGCCTTGCCCTCCCGCTGCATCGCAGCGATCGTCGCCGCCGCCTTTGCGGGCGGCGCCCCCATATATGCGCGTTGCGGCACCACGGCAACTGCCAGGCAGGCCAGCGGCCGCGCGCGAATCAACTAAAGGAGTCTCCCTTGTTCGACCCAAATAATGCTCAACCCGAGACTGTGATCAAAGTAATCGGCGTCGGTGGCGCCGGCGGCAATGCCGTCAACCACATGGCGTTGTCAGGCCTGTTGGACATCGAGTTCATTTGCGCGAACACGGACGCGCAGGCCTTGACGAATACCGGAGATGCGACAAAAATCCAGCTCGGCGAGAGCGGCCTTGGCGCCGGCAGCGATCCGATTGTCGGCCGCGAGAGTGCCCTCAGTGCACGTACCGTCATCGCCGAAGCGCTCAAGGGCGCGAACATGGTGTTCATCACCGCGGGCATGGGCGGCGGTACCGGCACCGGAGCGGCCCCCGTGGTCGCCGAAGTGGCCCGGGAAATGGGCATCCTGACGGTCGGCGTCGTGTCGAAGCCGTTCGAATTCGAAGGCGCCCGCCGCATGCGCGTGGCCGATGAGGGAATCGCGATGCTGGCGAAATGCGTCGACTCGCTCGTCGTGGTCCTCAATAGCCGCCTCGAGGAAGTGTTGGGTGACGACATCACTCAGAAACAGGCGTTTGCGGCGGCCGATGAGGTATTGAGCAAGGCCGTTTCCGGCATCGCGGAAATCATCAATGTGCCCGGCATGATCAATGTCGACTTCGAGGATGTCCGCACGGTCATGCGGCAGACCGGAACGGCGATGATGGGATCGGCCCAGCATTCGGGTGAGGACCGTGCGGTCAAGGCCGCCGAAGAGGCCATTTCCTGTCCGCTGCTCGATGGTACCAACCTGCAGGCCGCACGCGGGCTGCTGGTCAACATCGCGGCATCCGAGGAAACACTGAAACTGCGCGAAACCAAGCTGGTGATGAACGTGATCTGTGCGCAGACGAGCGACGACGCCATCATCAAGTTTGGCGCGGTGTTCGACGACACGCTCGGCGATGCGATCCGGGTGACGGTGGTCGCGACCGGGCTGTCGCGGCCGCTGGAAGTTGCTCCTCCGGGCGCAGCGCAGCCGCAGCCGCCGCGCACAGCGTCGGGCCCAGGCGTGGCTTCCGCGAACGTGGTTCGTGGCGGCATCCTGAGGGAGACTCCACCGCATTCGATCCTGCGCCACAACGCCTTCCAGCCGCCTGCGCAAACGCAGTCGGCGCAGTCCGCACGCGTGGCGGAGGCCCCACGCCAGGCGGCGTCGAATAGTGGCGAGGTGCCAACCAAATACTGACGCGTTAAGGTGGCCCGTCTCTTCGTGGCACGCGCCGCGGCCCAAGGGCAGGGTCAGGTCCGGCGGACCTGACCCTGGGGTTGTCGGCGCACCGGGCGTTGGACGCTATCGCCGCGCGGCCACACACTTAGCTGACATAGCCGAAAAAAAGCCCGGTTGCCCGGGCTTTCAATCAGTGGAAGTGCTCGCCGCCCTGCGGCGTGTCTTCCGGCATCTCAGCGTGCACCAGCTCGCCCGACGGGTCGGCGAAATACGGTGCGCCGCAATCGTCGCAATACTCCGCCACAAAGCGCTCGCTGTGCTTCTTGACGTGGGTGATGCCGGCCTCGTTCAGGTACGCCAGGATTTCGTCCAGCGGCGCCTTCTGCTCTTCAATGCCGCTGATGCCGGCGTTGATCAGGCCCTCCACCGGAGTGCCGTCCTCGTCCTCCTGGCCGTACAGCGGCCACACAATGCCGTAGATCACGTCCGAATCCTGGCGCAGCGTGAACGCGACACGGTATTCATCGATCTGGCCATCGGCCGATTCCTCGCCAAAGCCGGCCACCACCGCGCGCAGGTCGGATGGTTCGACCGACAGGGTGTTGGTCAGGTAATGCACCGCGGCGCGGATCGAGACCGGGCGAATCAGCTTGTCGGCTTCGCGGCAGGCCACGTAATACGCTTCCGGCAGCAGCAGCTCGATGCCGCAGCCCGGCAGCAGGCGCGCCACGTTCGGCGTCGCCTGTTCGCGCCACTGCGCCAGCGCGTTGGCGCGCTCGGCCGCGAAGTTGACCTGGTGCTGCGGCTCCTGCCAGCGGAACAGCGGTGCGCCCAGCGGCGCCACCACGGCGACCAGCAGGTAGCGCGTATCGGCCAGGAAGGGCGCGGTCTCGGGCGGCTTGCTGATCGGCTTGATTGCGCCGCCCTTGAACGCGGCCTGCGCCAGCTTGTGCGTCATCGCGTAGGTCTCGGCGTGGCTGCGCGGCAGCTGGTCGATCGCGAACAGGGTAGGAGCCATTGCCACGCGCGTGCCTTCGGCTAGCAGGTGCGCCGCGAAATGTGCCGACAGGGTCGACAGCAGCTCGGTCGGAATGGTGCCCGAACCGATCGAAAAGCGCGTCCAGGCCAGGATAGGCGCGGCCACCAGCAAGGCCTGCCAGCTGGTTTCGACGCCGTCGTTCAGCTCGACCATCACGGACGATTCGCTGACCGCCTCGACACCTTCCATCAGGATGTCGTAGGCGTTCAGGTCGTCCTTGAACAGGGCGTTGAGGGTGGTGTCGACGGTATCCTGGTGGCCCGATTTCAGCAGTTTCTGAAGCTGCGTATCCAGCTGGTGCTCCCAGGTGCGCTCCTCGATGCGGCTGGCGGCCTGCGCGATGGCTTGCGAAATGCTGACGAGGCGTTGGCTCTCGGCAGACAGTTTGTGGGATGAATCTTTGGATGGACGACGCATGGCGCTTATAAGAATCTTTGTAGGTGAAATGAGCAGGCCGCCTACCCAGGCAGGATAAACGACCCTCATCCCCCGTATTGTAGTTGATTCGGCCACGGACCATGAACACGGCGCAAGCAGGCTAAAAAAAACGCCGGACGAATCCGGCGTTTTCTGGCGCGCCCTTGCGGACGCGCAATGCGATTGGCGGCTGTATTTACGCGGCCAGCAGCTGGCGCAGCACGAATGGCAGGATACCGCCGTGCTTGTAGTAGTCGACTTCGATCGGGGTGTCGATACGCAGCAGGACCTTCGCCTCGGTGGTCTCGCCGTTGGCACGGTGGATCACCAGGGTCGCCAGTTGCTGCGGCTTGATCTCGCCTTCCAGGCCCTTCAGGTCGAAGGTCTCGTTGCCGGTGATGCCCAGCGTCTGCACGCTGTCGTCGCCGATGAACTGCAGCGGCAGCACACCCATGCCGACCAGGTTGGAGCGGTGGATGCGCTCGAACGAGCGGGTGATCACAGCCTTCACGCCCAGCAGCTGGGTGCCTTTCGCGGCCCAGTCGCGCGACGAGCCGGTGCCGTACTCTTCGCCGCCGAACACCATCGTCGGCACGCCCTGGTCGATGTACTTCATCGCCGCGTCGTAGATCGACATCTGTTCGCCGGACGGCTGGTGCACCGTGATGCCGCCTTCGACCGCCGAACCGTCGGCCTTGGCCGGGATCATGCGGTTCTTGATACGCACGTTGGCGAAGGTGCCGCGCATCATGATTTCGTGGTTGCCGCGGCGCGAGCCGTAGGAGTTGAAGTCGGCCTTCATCACGCCGTGCGCCTTGAGCCATTTACCGGCCGGGCCGTTTTCCTGGATCGAACCGGCCGGGGAAATGTGGTCGGTGGTGATCGAGTCGCCGAACACGCCCAGCGCGCGCGCGCCGCTGATGCCGGTGGCGGCCGCTTTCGGCGTCATCGTGAAGTCGCTGAAGAACGGCGGCTCGGCGATGTAGGTCGACTCAGGCCAGTTGTAGACCTGGCCGCTGACGGTGGTGACTTTCTCCCACAGCTTGCCCGGTGCGGCCTTGACGTCGGCGTAGTTGGTCTTGAAGGTCGACGCGTTCATCGCGAACTTCATCATCGCCGCCACTTCCTTCGAGGTCGGCCAGATGTCGCCCAGGTAGACATCGCGTCCGCCCGTGCCCTTGCCGACCGGTTCGGTCATCAGGTCGCGTGACATGTTGCCGGCGATCGCGTAGGCGACCACCAGCGGCGGCGAGGCCAGGAAGTTGGAACGGATGTTCGGGTGGATCCGCGCTTCGAAGTTGCGGTTGCCCGACAGGACCGCCGACGCGACGATGTCGTTATCGGTGATGGTCTGGTTCATTTCAGGCGTCAGGTCGCCGGCATTGCCGATGCAGGTGGTGCAGCCGTAAGCGGTCACGCCGAAGCCGAGCTTTTCCATGTACGGCAGCAGGCCGGCCGCGGTCAGGTATTCGGTCACCACGCGCGAGCCAGGGGCCAGCGAGGTTTTGATGTGCGGCGCGACGGTCAGGCCGGCTTCGACTGCCTTCTTGGCCAGCAGGCCGGCGGCCAGCATCACGCTCGGGTTCGAGGTGTTGGTGCAGGACGTGATCGCGGCGATCAGCACGTCGCCGTTCTTCACGTGCACGCCATTGCTGGTGGTGTAAACGTTGGTCAGGTCGTCGGCACGCTTGTTGAAGCCGTTTTCCGTGGTCGGCTTCGAGAACAGCTCGGCGAAGTTCGACTTGACGTTGCCCAGTTCGATACGGTCCTGCGGACGCTTCGGACCAGCCAGCGACGGGGTGACGGTAGCCAGGTCGAGCGTGACGACACGGGTGTAGTCGATGTCGCCGGCTTTCGGGATGCCATACATGCCCTGCGCCTTGTAGTAGTTCTGGAACGCGGTGATCTCGTCCTTGGTGCGGCCGGTGCCTTCGAAGTATTCGACGGTCGCGTCGTCCACAGGGAAGAAGCCCATCGTGGCGCCGTATTCAGGCGCCATGTTGGCGATCGTGGCGCGGTCGGTCAAGGACAGCGACTCGGTGCCGTCGCCGAAGAATTCGACGAACTTGCCGACGACTTTTTCTTTGCGCAGCAGTTCGGTGATGGTCAGCACCAGGTCGGTGGCGGTGCAGCCTTCGCGCAGCGCGCCGACCAGGTGGACGCCCACCACGTCAGGGGTCAGGAAGTAGACCGGCTGGCCCAGCATGCCGGCTTCGGCTTCGATGCCGCCCACGCCCCAGCCGACCACGCCGATGCCGTTGATCATGGTGGTGTGCGAGTCGGTGCCGACCAGGGTGTCAGGGTAGTAGGTGTCGCCGGCCTTGTGCACGCCGCGCGCCAGGTACTCGAGGTTGACCTGGTGGACGATGCCGAAGCCCGGCGGCACGACGCCGAAGGTGTCGAACGCCTGCATGCCCCATTTCATGAACTGGTAGCGCTCGTTATTGCGCGAGAATTCCAGTTTCATGTTCAGGTCGAGCGCGCCCTTTTCGCGGAAGTGGTCGATCGTGACCGAGTGGTCGACCACCAGGTCGACCGGTACCAGCGGCTCGATGTTTTTCGGATTCATGCCCATCTTGTGGGCTACGTTGCGCATTGCGGCCAGGTCGGCCAGCAGCGGAACACCGGTAAAGTCTTGCAATACAACCCGCGCCACCACGAATGGAATCTCATCGGTACGCTCGCCGTTCGGAGCCCAGTTCGCCAGCTGGCGGACGTGTTCTTCGGTGACTTTCTTGCCGTCGCAGTTGCGCAGCACCGATTCGAGCACGATACGGATCGATACCGGCAGGCGCGAGATGTTGACGCCCAGGCTCTTCTCGAGTGCGGGAAGCGAGTAGAGCTGGCCTTTCTTGCCGGCCGATAGTTTGAAATCCTTAAGCGTGTTCAGAGTGTTGCGGGACATGACCTCTCCTTCAGTGGTGTATTGTTTTTTGACTAAATCGGTGCTGCGCGGCCGGCCATTGCGTCAGCTTTTCTTGGTTACCGTCGAGTCGGTCATCGCTGACTTGGACTGTTCGGCGTTCTTGCATTCATTGGCCAACTGGCGGTTCAGCTTCGAATCGAGCAGCATGCCCTTGGACGGGATGCCGATCCAGATCAGGCCGACGCTCTTGTTCTCGAAGCGCAGCGCGCCGGTGGTGGTGCCGATCCGTTCGAGGCGGTGGATCCGTTTCTTCCAGCGCAGCGCGATGTGCGAATCGTCTTTGTCGTTACGGAAAATCGTGATCTTGTTGCCAAGTTCGCAGTTGTAATCGGTGGTCGTGGTGTCGGTGATGTCGGCATCCGGACCGTCGGCGAGTACATCTTCGGCTTTCGGATGCGATTCGGCCTTCGGCTTGGCGGCCTTGGACTTGGCAGGCTTGGCCTGTTCGGCGGCGAATACTGATGGCGCTGCGCACAAGCTTGCGGCAAGGGCGAGGCTGCAGGCGATCATGGTTTTGGACAATAGAGTAGTCATAATTTTAATTCCGGTGATAGATCGTTAACAAGCGCGGCCGCCGCATCGGGCAACGCAAGGCCTGCAAGCTTGGCGCGTTGCAGTACGGTCCAATAGTAGCGGTAGCTGGCACGGTCGTGCAACCTGCCGTGTTGCGCGATTGGACCCCAGTTTGCGTTGATCGCTTCGGTCAGGATATTGGCTGCTTCATTCACTTCCGACACGCGCGGAGTGAAGGCCTTGATGACCGGCTTGATCTGATCCGGATGAATACTCCACATGCGCGTGAAACCGAATTCGGCGCCAGCGCGCTGGGCGTCGTTGGCGACCACCGCAGTGTCTTTGATTTCGGTCGTCACATTATGCGACGGCACCTTGCCGTGCGCGTGACATGCCGCAACGATCTCCAGTTTTGCGCGCACCACCAGCGGATGCGCGAACTGGCCCGGCGTGCGCATCGCGCTGCCGGGAATGGCGCCATAATGCGCCGACACGAAGTCCATGATGCCGAACGACAGGCACTCGACCTGCGGCAGCGCGGCGATGTCCCAGGCGTCGCGCAGGGCGCCGTGGGTTTCGATCAGCACGTGGATCGGCAGCGCGGCGCGCCCGGCCGGCACGGCGTAGCGGTTGACGAATTCGATCATGCGCTGCACGTCGGCCAGGTTCTCCGCCTTCGGCAGCACCAGGTAGGCGAGGCGCTCGGCGCAGGCGGCGACGATGGTGGCAACGTCGGACGCGAAATGGGCGCTGGCACTGTCGTGCACGCGCGCGCCGATGCGTCCGAAAGCATTGCCTTCGTCATTAATGAGTGCCGCGACCAGCGCGGCGTGTTCCTTCTCGGCGCCGGCGGCGGCGCCGTCCTCGCAGTCGAAGGTGATGTCGAACAGCGGACCGAGTTCCTGTTGCAGGGCCATCGACTTGCGCATCAGCTTTTCGGAGCCGGCGTAATGGTCGCAGGCCGGCAGCAGCAAAGGCTGGCGGGTGCCCTGGAAAAGGACTTCGGAAGGGTGCATGCGTGTTCTTTGAGATGCTACTAGGGATACAGCAGCGCCCGTGCCGCTCGGGGCGGCACGGCGCGTGCGGCGAACTGGCGGGCTGTCAGGCTCCACGAATCGCGCCGCGTTTTTTTGCTTAGGCCAGCAGGTGGGCGACGCCTTCGCGCTCTTCGGTCAGTTCCTTGAGCGTCAGGTTGATGCGCTCTTGCGAGAACGCGTCGATCGCCAGGCCCTGGACGATCTTGTACTCGCCATTTTCGACGGTGACAGGGAAGCCGAACATGGTGTCTTTCGGGATGCCGTACGAACCGTCCGACGGGATGCCCATCGTGGTCCATTTGCCGGCGGTGCCGAGGTGCCAGTCATGCATGTGGTCGATCGCCGCATTGGCTGCCGACGCTGCCGACGACAGGCCGCGCGCTTCGATGATCGCCGCGCCGCGCTTGCCGACGGTCGGCAGGAAGGTGTCGCGGTTCCAGGCGTCGTCGTTGATCATGTCCTTGACCGATTTGCCGTCGATGGTGGCGAAACGGTAGTCCGCGTACATGGTCGGCGAATGGTTGCCCCACACGGCCAGTTGCTCGATCGACGCGACCGGCTTGCCGGTCTTGGCGGCCACTTGCGACAGCGCGCGGTTGTGGTCCAGGCGCAGCATGGCGGTGAAGTTCTTGGCCGGCAGCGAAGGCGCCGATTTCATCGCGATGTAGGCGTTGGTGTTGGCCGGATTGCCGACCACCAGTACCTTGACCTTGCGCGAAGCGACGGCGTCGAGCGCCTTGCCTTGCACCGTGAAGATCTGGGCGTTCGCTTCCAGCAGGTCCTTGCGCTCCATGCCGGGGCCGCGCGGACGGGCGCCGACCAGCAGGGCGAAATCGGCGTCCTTGAACGCGGTCATCGGGTCGCTGTGCGCGGTCATGCCGGCCAGCAGCGGGAAAGCACAATCGTCGATTTCCATCATCACGCCCTTGAGCGCTTTTTGTGCTTTCTCGTCCGGGATTTCCAGCAGTTGCAGGATGACCGGCTGGTCCTTGCCCAGCATGTCGCCGTTGGCGATGCGGAACAGCAGGGAATAGCCGATCTGGCCGGCGGCGCCGGTAACTGCAACACGCATTGGGGTTTTAGCCATGAGAATCTCCAAAGTGGGGAAAGAAAACGGTCGAAGCTGAGGATACGCTTGTTCGGGAAAACTGCAATCATACCAAAACCGAACCCCTTCGACCCGCGGCAAGCAAGCTGGCGGGGAGGGTGGCGCATCCCGGATCGACCGCGAGTGTAGGCCTCGGCGCGGCATCTGTCAATTTATATCATATGTCTTATATAAGACAGATAATCTTCCGGGTTTTTGCTGGACGGGACAGGGCAATTGTGGTGAAATCGCGGTCTATGAACCCACTTCCGTCCCCGCCGCCCGACGATGGCAACACGCCCATTGGCGCCAGCGGCCCGACTGCCGGAGCCGGCAACCTGCCGACCTTCAGCCCGCTCTACCAGCAAATCAAGGCCCTGCTGACGCAAAGCCTGCAGTCCGGCGAATGGAAACCGGGCGAACTGATTCCCAGCGAAGTCGAACTGGCGGCCCGTTTCAAGGTCAGCCAGGGCACCGTGCGCAAGGCGATCGACGAGCTGGCGGCGGAGAACCTGGTCATGCGGCGCCAGGGCAAGGGCACTTTCGTGTCGACCCACCATGAAGAGCGCGCCCACTTCCGCTTCCTCAAGCTGATGCCGGACGCCGGTGTGCCGCACCATCCCGACAACCGCATCCTCGACGTCAAGCGCCTGCGCGCCCCGCCTGAGGTGGCGCAGCTGCTCGACCTCAAGTCGGGCGACGCCGTCATCTATATCAAGCGCCTGATGTCGTTCGACGGCGCGCCGACCATCCTCGAAGAGCTGTGGCTGCCGGGGGCGATCTTCAAGGGCCTGACCGCCGAACGGCTGGACCAGTACAAGGGCCCGATGTACGGCCTGTTCGAATCCGAGTTCGGCACCCGCATGATCCGCGCGACCGAAAAAATCCGCGCGGTCGGCGCCGACGCCGGCGCGGCCGAACTGCTCGGCGTGGCGGCCGGCACGCCGCTGCTGCTGGCCGAGCGCGTCTCGTTCACGTACGGCGACAAGGCGGTCGAACTGCGCCGCGGCCTGTACCTGACCGCGCAGCACCATTACCAGAACGATTTGTCGTAAGCCGGCGGGCACTTCGGGCTGGCGCGCCGGTCTGACAGGCGGCCCCGCGGCGCAGCAGGATTATGCGGTTGGGATTAAAATACGTTGGTTTCGAGAAAATTTCCTGATATCTCGAATTAGATATTGTTGCAGCACACAAAAATCGGCGAAAATTGCGGGTTCAACATTTTGTAGTCAGTTTAAGGGAGGTGTTTCATGTCCGAAGCCGTGCGAGAGGTTCCAAAAAAACAGCGGCCTGAATTCCGTAATATTCATGTCACGGAGTTAAGCAATTACCGCATGCCGCTGGCGTCGGTCGTATCGATCCTGCACCGCATCAGCGGTTTCCTGATCTTCCTGGCGCTGCCGCTGATCCTCTACCTCTTCCAGATGAGCCTGCTCTCGGAAGACACCTTCAAGTACTTCGCCGGCATTGCGGGGCTCCCGCTGGTCAAGCTGGTGATCCTCGGCCTGTGCTGGGCCTACTTCCAGCATTTCTGCGCCGGCGTGCGCCACCTGTTCATGGACTTGCACCTCGGTCTCGACAAGGATTCCGCCCGCACCAGCGCCGCCACCGTGCTCGGTGTCAGCCTGTTCCTCACTTTCGTCACCGCCCTCAAATTGTTCGGAGTATTCTGAGATGGCTAACAATAACAATATCGGCCCAAAACGCCTCGTCGTCGGCGCCCACTACGGCCTGAAAGACTGGCTGGCCCAGCGCCTGACCGCCATCCTGATGGCCGTCTACACCTTCACCTTGCTGTTTTCCTTCCTGTCCGGCCACAACTTCACTTATGAAGGCTGGGCCGGCCTGTTCGCGCACCAGTGGTTCAAGCTGTTCTCCCTGGTCACCTTCGCGGCGTTGTTCTATCACGCCTGGGTTGGCGTGCGCGACATCTGGATGGACTACGTGAAATCGGTCGGCCTGCGCCTGACCCTGCAAATGGCCACCATCGTGTGGCTGGTCGTCTGTGCCGCCTGGTCAGTACAAATTCTCTGGAGTGTTTAACGTGGCAGCTACTAAAACTGCAATCCCTACCCGCCGCTTCGATGCGGTCATCATCGGCGCCGGCGGTTCGGGCATGCGCGCATCGCTGCAGCTGGCCGAGGCCGGCCTGAACGTGGCGGTGCTGTCGAAAGTATTCCCGACCCGTTCGCACACCGTGGCGGCGCAGGGCGGCATCGGCGCCTCGCTCGGCAACATGAGCGAAGACGACTGGTACTGGCACATGTTCGACACCGTCAAGGGCGGCGACTACCTGGGCGACCAGGATGCGATCGAATTCATGTGCCGCGAAGCGCCGAAGGTGGTCTACGAGCTCGAACACTTCGGCATGCCGTTCGACCGCAACCCTGACGGCACCATCTACCAGCGTCCGTTCGGCGGGCACACCGCCAACTTCGGCGAGAAGCCGGTGCAGCGCGCCTGCGCCGCGGCCGACCGTACCGGCCACGCCCTGCTGCACACCCTGTACCAGCGCAATGTGCGCGCGCGCACCCACTTCTTCGTCGAATGGATGGCGCTCGACCTGATCCGCGACGAAGAAGGCGACGTGATCGGCGTTGTCGCGCTCGAGATGGAAACCGGCGAGTGCATGATCCTCGAAGCGAAGACCACCATCATGGCCACCGGCGGTGCAGGGCGCATCTTCGCCGCATCGACCAACGCCTTCATCAACACCGGCGACGGCATGGGCATGGCGGCACGCGCCGGCCTGCCGCTGCAGGACATGGAGTTCTGGCAGTTCCACCCGACCGGCGTGTCCGGCGCGGGCGTGCTGATCACCGAAGGCGTGCGCGGCGAAGGCGGCATCCTGATCAACAGCAACGGCGAGCGCTTCATGGAGCGTTACGCGCCGACCCTGAAAGACCTGGCGCCGCGCGACTTCGTGTCGCGTTCGATGGACCAGGAAATCAAGGAAGGCCGCGGCTGCGGTCCGAACAAGGACCACGTGCTGCTCGACCTGCGCCACATCGGCGCCGACACCATCGCCAAGCGCTTGCCGTCGATCTTGGAGATCGGCCACAAGTTCGCCAACGTCGACGCCACCAAGGAACCGATTCCGGTCGTGCCGACGATTCACTACCAGATGGGCGGCATCCCGACCAACATCCACGGCCAGGTCGTCGCGCCGAAGGATGGCAACCCGGTCGCCGTGGTCAACGGCCTGTACGCGATCGGCGAATGCGCCTGCGTGTCGGTGCACGGCGCCAACCGCCTCGGCACCAACTCGCTGCTCGACCTGCTGGTGTTCGGCCGCGCGGCCGGCAACCATGTCGTCGCGTCGAACCTGAAGGAGAAGGAAAACAAGCCGCTGCCGCCAGGCGCCGCCGACTACGCGATGAACCGCCTGAACGCGATGGAGAACTCGAACGGCACCGAAAAGGTGCAGGACGTCGCCAACGCGATCCGCGCCACGATGCAGAAATACTGCGGCGTGTTCCGCACCGACGAACTGCTCAAGCAGGGCTATGACGAGATCATGAAGCTCGACGAGCGCCGCAAGAACGTGTCGTTCAAGGACAAGTCGAAGGTGTTCAACACCGCGCGCGTCGAAGCGCTCGAACTGGACAACCTGATCGAGACGGCGAAGGCGACCATCACCTCGGCGGTGGCCCGCAAGGAATCGCGCGGCGCCCACGCGCACAGCGACTTCCCGCTGCGCGACGACGAAGTGTGGATGAAGCACACGCTGTGGTACTCGCAGGGCAACCGCCTCGAGTACAAGCCAGTGATCACCAAGCCGCTGACGGTCGATACCTTCAAGCCAAAACCACGTACATTCTAAGTAGGCCAGACATGACACGCACAGTAAAACTGAAGATCTACCGCTACGACCCGGACACGGATGCGAAGCCGTACATGCAGGACGTGACCGTCGAACTGCAAGACAACGACAAGATGCTGCTCGACGCGCTGCAGCGCATCAAGTCCGACGTCGACGATTCGCTGTCGCTGCGCCGCTCGTGCCGCGAAGGCGTCTGCGGTTCGGATGCGATGAACATCAACGGCAAGAACGGCCTGGCCTGCACCACCAACCTGAACGAGCTGACCCAGCCGATCGTGCTGCGTCCGCTGCCAGGGCTGCCGGTGATCCGCGACCTGATCGTCGACATGACCCAGTTCTTCAAGCAGTACGATTCGATCAAGCCTTACCTGGTCAACGATTCGATCCCGCCTGAAAAAGAGCGCCTGCAGTCGCCGACCGAGCGCGAAGAGCTCGACGGCCTGTACGAGTGCATCCTGTGCGCCTGCTGCTCGACCTCGTGCCCGTCGTTCTGGTGGAATCCGGACAAGTTCGTCGGTCCGGCCGGCCTGCTGCAAGCCTACCGCTTCATCGCCGATTCGCGCGACGAAGACACCGGCGCCCGGCTGGACAACCTGGAAGACCCGTACCGCCTGTTCCGCTGCCACTCGATCATGAATTGCGTCGACGTTTGCCCGAAAGGGTTGAACCCGAACAAGGCGATTGGCAAGATCAAGGAACTGATGGTTCGCCGCGCAATTTAAATGCAGTAATTACAGTAATACTACCGTACTGCCTAATCCGGGCAGGCGGAGTATGATGTTGACCCAACAACGGACTCTAGTGTGACTACGCATCAATCCGACCCGGCCAACCGCGCCCGCCTGCGCTGGCGCAGCCGCCGGGGACTGCTCGAAAACGACCTGATCCTGACGCGCTTCCTGGATGCGCACGAAGAAGGCCTGGGCGATGACGAAGTCGATGCGCTGACGCGTTTGCTCGATCTGGCGGACAACCCGCTGATGGACCTGCTCCTGGCGCGCGCCGAGCCCGAGGGCGAAGTTGACCTGCCGCACGTACGCGCCTTGCTGGCGCGCCTGCGGCAAGCGTAGGACCCAGGTTTCCGTTTCTTTTATTTTGTAGACTCGCATCCCAAGAAGGAAGTGCCATGAATATCTCCGATACCAAAGCCACCCTGTCGTTCTCCGATGGCAGCGCGGCCATCGACATGCCGATCTACAAGGGCACCGTCGGCCCGGACGTCATCGACATCCGCAAGCTGTACGCCCAGACCGGCAAGTTCACCTACGACCCTGGCTTCATGTCGACCGCCGCCTGCAACTCGAGCATCACCTACATCGATGGCGACAAGGGCGAGCTGCAGTACCGCGGCTACCCGATCGAACAGCTGGCCGAGAACTGCGACTTCCTGGAAACCTGCTACCTGCTGCTGAACGGCGAACTGCCGAACAAAGCGCAGAACACGCTGTTCAGCGACACCGTCACCAAGCACACCATGGTGCACGAGCAGATGCAATTTTTCTTCCGCGGCTTCCGCCGTGACGCGCACCCGATGTCGGTGCTGGTCGGTACTGTCGGCGCGTTGGCGTCGTTCTACCACGACTCGCTCGACATCAACGACCCGCATCACCGCGAAGTGTCGGCGATCCGCCTGATCGCCAAGATGCCGACCCTGGTCGCGATGGCCTACAAGTATTCGATCGGCCAGCCGTTCATCTATCCGCGCAACGACCTGTCGTACAGCGCCAACTTCATGCGCATGATGTTCGGTAACCCGTGCGAAGAGTATGTCGTCAACGACGTGCTGGTGCGCGCGCTCGACCGCATCCTGATCCTGCACGCGGACCACGAGCAGAACGCCTCGACCTCGACCGTCCGCCTGGCCGGTTCGTCGGGCGCCAACCCGTTCGCCTGTATCGCTGCCGGTATCGCCTGCCTGTGGGGCCCGGCACACGGCGGCGCCAACGAAGCGGCGCTGAACATGCTCAAGGAAATCGGCACGGTCGACAAGATTCCCGAGTTCATCGCGAAAGTAAAGGACAAGAACTCCGGCGTCAAGCTGATGGGCTTCGGTCACCGCGTCTACAAGAACTTCGACCCGCGCGCGAAACTGATGCGCGAAACCTGCCACGAGGTGCTCGACGAGCTGGGCCTGCACGACGACCCGCTGTTCAAGCTGGCCATGGCGCTCGAGAAGATCGCGCTGGAAGACGAATACTTCGTGTCGCGCAAGCTGTACCCGAACGTCGATTTCTACTCGGGCATCGTGCAGTCCGCGCTGGGCATTCCCGTGTCGCTGTTCACCGGTATCTTCGCGATGGCCCGCACCATCGGCTGGATCGCCCAGTGGAACGAGATGATCGCCGACCCGGAACAGAAGATCGGCCGTCCGCGCCAGCTGTTCATCGGTTCGACGGTACGCGACGTGCCGCCAATGGACAAGCGCGGCTGAGCGGTTCCGTCTCCATCGAGAAAGCGAGCTTCGGCTCGCTTTTTTTTGGGGCAATGTCACCGTTAAGTGTACGACGGCATGGCGATGGCGGCATGCGGCGACAGCCCCGGGGTCAGGTCCGCCGGACCTGACCCCAGCCCTTGGACCGCGGCGCGTGTATGAAGAGGTGGCACGTCAATGCCGTAAGTTGTCCCACACTTTACGGTGACTACCTTTTTTTGCCTTGGGCTGGACGCAATATTGTTTATTATGTACCCTGCGCCAGCCGAACGCGGCGCACCAACTACTAACCACTCATTCGCCATGCATACAATGAACACCTGCGCCGAAGGACCCTTCTGATGGAACGCCGCGACCCGCAGGCCCGCGCGCGCGCGGCGATGAACGCGGACGCGCGCGATCTCGCCGGCCGTGCCAATCCGGTGGCCGCCTTGCTGCGTGCGATGCGTCCGCGCCAATGGCTGAAAAACGTGCTGGTGTTCGTGCCGATGCTGGCCGGCCACGCGCTGACGTCGACGGCGCTGATCCAATCGCTGTTCGCGTTCTTCGCGTTTTCGATGTGCGCCTCGAGCGCCTACCTGCTCAACGACACGCTCGATGCGGAGCACGACCGCGTGCATCCGGTGAAGCGCCACCGTCCGATCGCATCGGGCGCGCTGTCCGTGCCGCTGGCGCTCGCTGTCAGCGCCTTGCTGGCGATTTTCTCGCTGGCCTTGTCGGCGTGGGCGGAGCCTCGGCTGCTGCTGGTGGTGGCGGTGTACTTCGTCAGCACGGTGCTGTATTCGGTGTGGCTGAAACGCCTGCTGATGGTCGACATCGTGGCGCTGGCGCTGCTGTACTGCATCCGGATCATCGGCGGCAGCGCCATTACACATATCGAACCGTCATTCTGGCTGCTGACGTTTTCCTTTTTCCTGTTCCTCTCGCTGGCATTGCTGAAGCGGCACTCGGAGCTGGTCAACCTGCACAGCAACGGTGAACAGGCCAGCAGCGGCCGCGGCTACACGACGGCCGACAAGATGCCCGTCGCCATGATGGGCGTGAACAGCAGCTTCATGTCGGTGCTGATCGTGATCCTGTATTTCAATTCGCCGAACGTACTGGTCCTGTACCGCCATCCGATGTTCCTGATCGGGATCGTGCCGCTGCTGGTGTTCTGGCTGGGTCGGCTGTGGACGCTGTCGTTCCGCGGCCAGGTCAACGAAGACCCCTTGTTGTACGTGAGCAAGGACCCGGTCAGCATCGTGATCATCGTGCTCTGCCTTGCACTGAGCGGCGCCGCCGCGTTCTGAGGGCCGGCGCAAAAAAGGCAGGTGTACAATCTGCGGCGCGGCGACCGCGTCGTTCCGCATCGTCCCCACCGGAGCTGAAATGAAACGACTCATCCTCGCCTGCTGCTTGTTCTTGTCTTGCGTCGGCGCGTACGCCCAGGACCCCGACGCCGCGCTGCGCCAGCAGGTCAACGTCTTCATGGACGAATGGCACGACGACGCGGCCCACGCGCGCATGGCCTTCTTCGACAAGATGGCCCCGAACGGCGTCTACATCGGCACCGACAAGACCGAGCTGTGGCACCGCGATGAGTTCAAGGTGTGGGCCAAGCGCTTCTTCGAGCGCAAGTCGGCCTGGACCTTCAAGCCGATCAAGCGCAATGTCTATATCTCGGCCGACAAGCACACCATCTGGTTCGACGAGCAGCTCAACACCCAGATGGGGATCTGCCAGGCCAGCGGCGTGATCCACAAGGGACCGAGCGGCTTCGAGATCGAGCACTACCAGCTGTCGATCGCGGTGCCCAACGACGTGTCGACACCGGTGACCAAGATCATCAAGGATTTCGAGGCGAAAGCCGCCGCAAAATAGGATTCAGCACGTGCCTTCACGACCAGCCTACATCGGGCGATTCGCGCCGTCGCCGACCGGCCCGCTGCATGCGGGATCGCTGGTTGCGGCGGTAGCGAGCTACCTCGACGCGCGCGTGCATGATGGCAGCTGGCTGGTGCGGATTGAAGACGTCGACGAGGGCCGCAGCGTGGCCGGCGCGGCCGAAGGCATGCTCGCCTTGCTGCAGCAGCTGGGCATGCAATGGGACGGCGAAGTGGTGTGGCAAAGCCGCCGCGGCGCGCTGTACCAGGCGGCGTTCGACCGGCTCTGGGCGCACGCCTATCCCTGCGGCTGCAACCGGCGCGAGATCGCCGATTCGCGCCTCGGCACCGCGCCGGATGGCTCGGCGATTTATCCGGGCACCTGCCGCCTCGGGCTCGGTACGGGCAAGACCATGCGCAGCCTGCGCCTGCGAGTGCCCGAAGCGGGCGCCGATGCGATCGGCTTCATCGACCGTTTCGCCGGCAGGGTGGAGCAGCGGCTGGCGCTCGATGCCGGCGACTTCGTGCTCAGGCGCGCCGACGGCTTCTGGGCCTACCAGCTGGCGGTGGTGGTGGACGATGCGGAGCAGGGCGTAACCGACATCGTGCGCGGCGCCGACCTGCTCGACTCGACGCCCCGTCAGATCTACCTGCAGCGCTTGCTCGGCGTGCCGACGCCGCGCTACCTGCACGTGCCGGTGGTCCGCAACGTCAGCGGCGAAAAGCTGTCTAAACAGACTGGCGCCATCGCCGTCGCGCCGCGCGACGAGACCGAGGCCGTGGCCGCCTTGCTGGCGACCGCGCGCAGCCTCGGGCTGCCGCTCGGGCGCGCCGATTCGCTTGCCGCTTTCTGGCAGGCGGCCATTCCCGCGTGGGCGGTGCTGCTGGCATCGCGCGGCGAGCCGGCTTGCAGCTGATCCGTGCGACTATATTCCTGCAAAAAGGGCATTATGTCCGAAAAGAAAGGAATTACCCCCATGCAAAAGAAATACTTAGTCATTGCCCTGCTGCTGGCGTGCACATCCGCATCGGCGCAGGACGCCTCGCTGCTCGCAGGATCCCTCGACAACACCCAGGTGCACGAGCGCTCGTTCGGCGTCGAGCTGGGATTCGCCCAGCGCATGAACGAGTACACCTCGATCAGCGCCGAATACTATAACGAAGGCCATCCGGAACAACACCACCGCGACGGCCTCACTTCGCAGCTGTGGCTGCACACGCCGATCCCGGAGCAGGGCGCCTCGTTCGGCGTCGGCTTCGGGCCCTACTATTATTTCGACACCACCACCGGCCAGGGCTCGGCCACCGATTACCGCAATGATCACGGCTGGGGCAGCCTGATGAGCCTCAGCGCGAAATGGCACCTGGAAAAGCGCACCTATGTGGAGCTGCGTTTCAATCACGCCAATACGCATGGCGCCGGCGACTCGAACAGCGTCCTGATCGGCATGGGCTATGAACTTCAGAACGTGCCGGACCGCGTCCGCCAGCGCACCGAGAAGGCGGGCGACCGGCTGTTGATGGTGCAGCTCGGCCAGGCTATCGTCAACAGCTTCGAATCCGAGCGCGCGCGCGCTTTTGGCCTCGAATACCGCGACACCGTGACGCAGAATATGGAGTGGAGCGCGACGCTGCTCAACGAAGGGCGGATCGGGCTGGTCGAACGCAAGGGTGTCGCGGCGCAGCTGTGGCTGTTGCGCCCGTTCACCGACAATACCGTGCTTGAAATAGGCGGCGGCGGCTACCTGATGCGCGACCAGGTCAACCGTGAGAATGCGCTGGAAGAGACGAAAACGCACCTGGTGCCGATCGTCTCGCTCGGCATGCGTTACCGCCTGAGCCCGGACTGGCGCGCCCAGTTCACCTGGAGCCGCGTGATCACTGATTACCACCGCGATTCGGATGTGCTTCTGATCGGCGTCGGCCGGGTGTTCTAACCTGCCCGTCGTCCTCGCGCAGCGGGGATCCATACTGAGCAGAGCGAAGTGGGGGGACGGATACTCAGCTTCGGGCAAATTCATGCAATGCATGGATTTGCACTGCGCGAGGACGCCGTATGTTGAGTCCTACTTCTCCCGATCCAGTATCGCCTGGATCTCCTCACGTTCCTGCCGGGTGACATGGCCGCGCAATGCGGCCAGCACCAGTTCCTTGCCCGAGCCCGAAAACGCCTTGTGGATCAGGTCCTTGATCAAACTGGTCTGCAGCGAATCCTGCGCCTGGGCGGGCGCGTACACATGCGCGCGCTGGCTCTCGTCGCGCGTCAGCAATCCCTTGGTATGCATCACCTGCAGCAGCCGCAGCACGGTGGCATACGCCAGGTCCGGACGGCTCACGGCCGCGCCATGGTGCACCTGCTTGGCCGTGGCTGGGCCGAGCTGCCACAGCAGCCGCAGCATCTCCAGCTCGGAGGCGGTCGGTTTGGGAGGGGCGCTGGGGTTGGTCATCGGGTGGGAGAAGGGTGGGTCTGGATGCATCTAGAATAAATTATCTACTTCCGGCTGTCCATCATATTCGACTCGCCAGAATCGGGGAGTTGTGCGGTCAGGTTTCGGCCCACATGCGCAGCAGGTTGTGATACTGCGCGGTGAGGGTGACGGTTTCTTCGCAGTCGCCCAGGCGCGCACGCAGGCGGCTGATGGTCTGGTCGAGTTCGAGCAGCATGGATCGGCGTGCGTCGTCGCGCACCATGCTCTGGATCCAGAAGAAGGCGCACACGCGCTCGCCGCGGGTCACCGGCTCGACCCGGTGCACGCTGCTTGCGGTATAGAGGATCATGTCGCCGGCGGCGAGCTTGACGTCGTGCTCGCCGTAGGTGTCGGACACCACCAGTTGGCCGCCGTCGTAGTCGTTCGGATCGGTCAGGAACAGGGTCGCGGACAGGTCGGTGCGCATCGGTTGATTGCTGCCAGCGACCGCGCGCACCGCGCCGTCGACGTGCGCGCCGTAATGCTCGCCGCCGGCGTAGCTGTTGAACAGCGGCGGTGCGGTGCGCAGCGGCAGCGCGGCGGCGAAGTACAGCGGGTTCGATCCCAGCGCCGCCACGATCTCCGCACCCAGTTCGAGGCCGAGCGGGGCGGTGGAAGGCAGCTGCCGGTTGCGCTTGACCTGCGCACCCTGGGCGCCGACGGTGGCGCGGCCGTCGGCCCAATCGGCCTGGTCGAGCCGGCGCCGCATGGCGGCAACCTGTTCGCCGGTCAGCACGGCAGGGATATGCAACATCATGTCAATGTCCTTTGGTCAGGAGCTGAGCTAATAGTTCGATCTCGAACACAATCGGGAGTGACCCTCGCTCATATAGCCGTCATGCCCGCGGAGTTGAGGATGTCGGCAATAAGCGACTCAAATTAACGCATCAGCGTCAGAAGGTGAAGTTCGCGGTCAGGCTGGCCGAACGCGGCGCACCCGGCGTGTAACGATAACCGCTCTTGTTGATCGCCGCAACGTAGGTAGTATCGGCCAGGTTGTACAGGTTCAGCTGCAGGTTGACGTTCTTGGTCAAGCTGTACGCCGCCATCGCATCGAACACCCAGTACGAATTGGCATAGGCCGGGGTGCCGATTGCGCCGTCGGTGCCGCGCAGAAGTTGGTCGACGAAGCGCGCGCCGCCACCGAGCTTCAGGCCGGCCGGCAGGGTGTAGGAAGTCCAGGCGGTGAACGCCTGCTTCGGCGTGTAGGTCAGGGCGTTGGCGCCGTTCGCCGTCACCAGCTTGCCCGCTTCGACACTGGTGTCCATCCGGGTGTAGCCGGCGCTGACGAGCCAGCTGCGCATCACTTCCCCGGTCAGGCCGACCTCGATGCCCTGCACCCGCTTCTTGCCGGTCTGGTAGTACAGCGCGTCGACCGGATCCTGCTCGACTTCATTCTTGACCACGGTGCGGTAGGCGGCGGCGCTGAGCGACAGCTTTTGCTTGAGCAGGTCCCACTTGGCGCCGACTTCGGTGGTCACGGTTTCCTGCGGATCGAACTTGGGATTGGCGGCGCTGCTGGCGGTGGTCGACAACGCGAACGTGGTCCCGCCCGGCGGCAGCTTGGAGCTGGCCACCAGCGCATACACGCTGCTCTCCGGCGTCGGCTTGTACAGCGCCGACAGCTTGCCGTTCACCAGCGTATCCGACAGCGACAGCTTGGTGCTCACCAGCGTCCCTGCCGGCAGCGTCGGATTCGACGTGGCGGTCGACAGCGCCGCACCCGAGAAAGTGGTGTTGTAATGATCGAGGCGCAGGCCGCCGTTGAAGATCCAGCTCTGGCCGAGCTTGACGGTGTCGAATGCGTACACGCTTTGCGTGGTGGTGCTGCCGTCGCCGAACACGCCATTGCGCGCCAGCTTGACCGACACCGGCAGCTTGTAGTCCGGGTTGTACAGGCTGGTGACGGGCAGCACGCCGGTAGCGGCGTAACCGAAGTTGCGCTGCTTTTCGCCGGTCAGCTCGAGTCCCGCGACCAGCGTGTGGGCCAGCGCGCCGGTGCCGAAATCGGCCGTCACGTTGGTCTGGTTGGTGACGATTTCATTTTCCTGGTCCTTGACGGTCAGGTTGGTGCGCGCCAGCGTCCAGCCGGCGAAGTCGCTCGGCGACGGCGTCTTCAGGTTGGCTGCGCTGACCGTGAATGAGGTCAGCAGGTAGTTCTGCGTGGTCTTGCCGTAGCGGGCGGTGTTCTGGATCCGCAGCGTCGGCGAGAAGTCGTGTTCGATGCGCGCGGTGACCATGTCGGCCTTGACGTCATCGTGGTCCAGCGTCGAACCATAGAAATTCGACGGGTCCACTTTCGGCGCGTTGGCAATGAAGGGACGCAGCGGATCCGGACTGCTGTAGCCCGGCAGGCCGGTGGTCGGCACGCCGCCGTCGGGAAGATTGTCCTGCTTGACGTGCAGGTAGTCGAGGTAGACGCGGGTGCTGCCGTTCAGGCCAAAACCCAGGGTCGGCGCGATCGCCCAGCGCTTGGCCTTGACGCGGTCGCGTGCCGGATTGCCGCTGTCCTGGTCCATCAGGTTGATACGGAATGCGGTGCCGCTGTCCTTGTCGATGACACGGTTGATATCCGCGGTGGCGCGTTTCTGCTTGCCGCTGCCGGCAGATAGCGAAGCCGACGCCGCATCGCGCAGAAGCGGCTGCTTCGACACCAGGTTGACCGATCCGGTCGGCGCGCTGCGGCCGTTGTCGGTGCCGGCCGGTCCCTTGAGCACGTCGATCTGTTCGATGTTGAAGACGTCGCGCGAGACCGAGCCGACGTCGCGCACGCCGTCGACGTAGATGCTGCCCGATGTATCGAAGCCGCGCATGTAGATCGCGTCGCCGGTGCTGGTGCTGCCGTTCTCGCCCAGGAAGAAGGCGCCCACGCCAGGGGTGTTGCGCAGCGCTTCGGTCAGCGTCACTGCGCCTTGCTGTTCGATCAGTTCACGCTTGATCACCTGGATGGTCTGCGCGGTATCGAGCAGCGCTTCGGTGTACTTGGCCGACTCGGCGCGCTCGGCGCGAAATCCGTTGTCGGCGCTTCCGACGATCGTCACCTCTTGCATCGCCTGCGGATCTTTCCGCTGCTCGTCGTCGCCGGCGTGCGCCGCGACTGGCAGCAGCAGTACGGCGAGGGCGGCGCCCACGTGTTGGTTGAATCGGGATTTGGCATGCTTGCGGCTGGTGATCGGGGTCATGGATCGGGACTTTCTCTCATTGTTAGCGCCGCCGGATTCGTTGGTCGCGGCTGGCAGGGGAGCTGCTGATGCGAGAAGTATATCCAGAACGTAAAGATATGTAAACGAGAATCGTTCTTATTTAGATTCGCATTTAATGGACGTCGCGCCGATAGCGATTATTTTCGGCCAGCGCTGACATCGCAACCTGCGATATGCATGGGATTAATGCAACTGATAACGATTATCATTTGCGGGGTCAACCATGATCTATTGATAATACGCAATCCCGAATCGCGTGCGCAAACCTCTACAAAGCAGGATTTGCCCATCCTTTTCTGAGGTCGGGGATGTCCCCGCACAATATTGCGTGCTATCCTAACGAGCCTCAAAGAATTTGTAGTAAATGTCCTTCCCCACAACTTGATGTGCAATCCGCTAACCGGTCAGGCCGTGTCGCGGAAGGTTAGATTAACCCGCCAATTTCGCGAAGCGCGAAGAAAGGTGAGCAAGATGATGCAGCAACAGACAGCGAACTCGTATCTGTTCGGCGGCAACGCGCCGTACGTAGAAGAGTTATACGAGGCTTACCTCGACAACCCAGGATCGGTTCCCGATAACTGGCGTTCCTATTTCGACTCCATGCAGAACGTGCCGGCAGTCGATGGTTCCAACAAACCCGACGTCGCCCACGCCTCCGTGATCGCCTCGTTCGCCGAACGCGCGAAGCAGGGCCCGATCCGTGTGGTCGCCGCCTCCGCCGATGCCGAAATGGGACGCAAGCGCGTCGCCGTGACCCAGTTGATCGCCGCTTACCGCTATCTCGGTTCGCAGTGGGCGAACCTGGATCCGCTGCAACGCCAGGAGCGCCCGGAAATTCCGGAACTCCAGCCAGGCTTCTACGGCTTCACCGATGCCGACATGGACATCGTCTTCAACATCAGCAATACCTACTTCGGCCAGGAGACCGCGTCCCTGCGCGACCTGCTGAACTACCTGCGCGACACTTACTGCCGCGCGATCGGCGCCGAATTCATGTACATCAGCGACCCGGCCGAAAAGCGCTGGTTGCAGGAAAAGCTCGAATCGATCCGCTCGACCCCGAATTTCTCGGCCGAGAAAAAGATCCACATCCTCGACCGCCTGACCGCGGCCGAAGGCCTGGAGCGCTACCTCCACACCAAATACGTCGGCCAGAAGCGCTTCTCGCTCGAAGGCTCCGAGTCGTTCATCGCCTCGATCGACGAAACGATCCAGCGCGCCGGCGAAAACGGCGTGCAGGAAATCGTCATCGGCATGGCCCACCGCGGCCGCCTGAACGTGCTGGTCAACACCCTCGGCAAGTCGCCAGCCGACCTGTTCGAAGAATTCGAAGGCAAGCACGGCGACGAACTGCCGTCGGGCGACGTCAAGTACCACCAGGGTTTCTCGAGCGATATCGCCACCGCCGGCGGCCCGGTCCACCTGTCGCTCGCGTTCAACCCGTCGCACCTCGAGATCGTCAACCCGGTAGTCGAGGGCTCGGTCAAGGCGCGCATGGATCGCCGCGGCGACAAGGAAGGCTCGCAAGTGCTGCCGATCCTGGTGCACGGCGACGCCGCATTCGCCGGCCAGGGCGTGGTGATGGAAACGCTGAACCTGGCGCAGACCCGCGGCTACGGCACGGGCGGCACGGTCCACATCGTGATCAACAACCAGATCGGCTTCACCACGTCCGACCCGCGCGACTCGCGTTCGACGCTGTACTGCTCGGACGTGGTCAAGATGATCGAAGCGCCGGTCCTGCACATCAACGGCGACGATCCTGAAGCCGTCGTGCTGGCGACCCAGATTGCCATGGACTACCGCGTGCAGTTCAAGAAGGACATCGTCCTCGACATCATCTGCTACCGCAAGCTCGGCCACAACGAGCAGGACACCCCGGCGCTGACCCAGCCGCTGATGTACAAGAAGATCGGCCAGCATCCGGGCACCCGCAAGCTGTACGCGGACAAGCTGATCGCCCAGGGTGCCATTCCCGCGGACGGCGGCGACAAGATGGTCGCGGCTTTCCGCGATGCGATGGACGCCGGCAAGCACACCGTCGATCCGGTCATCTCGAACTTCAAGAACAAGTACGCGGTCGACTGGCTGCCGTTCCTGAACCGCAAATGGACCGACAGCGCCGACACTGCCGTGCCGATGACCGAGCTGAAACGCCTGGCGCAGCGCATCACCGTCGTGCCGGAAGATTTCAAGGTCCACTCGCTGGTCGAAAAAGTACTGGGCGACCGCGCCTCCATGGGCCGCGGCGAAATGAACCTGGACTGGGGCATGGGCGAGCACCTCGCCTACGCTTCGCTGGTGTCGTCCGGCTACGCCATCCGCCTGACCGGCCAGGACGCCGGCCGCGGCACCTTCGTGCACCGCCACGCCGTGCTGCACGACCAGAACCGCGAGCGTTGGGATGCGGGCACCTATGTCCCGCTGAGCAACGTGTCCGAAACCCAGGCGCCGTTCACCGTGATCGACTCGGTACTGTCGGAAGAAGCGGTGCTCGCATTCGAGTATGGCTATTCGACCGCCGAACCGAACACCTTGACCATCTGGGAAGCCCAGTTCGGCGACTTCGCCAACGGCGCGCAAGTCGTGATCGACCAGTTCATCAGCTCCGGCGAAGTGAAGTGGGGCCGCGCTTCCGGCCTGGTGATGATGCTGCCGCACGGTTACGAAGGCCAGGGTCCCGAGCACTCGTCGGCGCGTCCTGAGCGTTTCCTGCAGCTGTGCGCCGACAACAACATGCAAGTGGTCCAGCCGACGTCCGCGTCGCAGATCTTCCACCTGCTGCGCCGCCAGATGGTGCGCCAGTTCCGCAAACCGCTGGTCATCATGACGCCGAAGTCGCTGCTGCGTAACAAGGACGCAGGTTCGCCGCTGTCCGACCTGGCCAAGGGGGCGTTCCACACCGTGATCGGCGAAGTCGATGAAAAGATCGACGCCAAGAAGGTCAAGCGCGTGATCGCCTGCTCGGGCAAGGTCTATTACGACCTGGTCGCCACCCGCAAGACGCGCGGCCAGATGGATACCGCCATCATCCGTGTCGAGCAGCTGTATCCGTTCCCGCACAAGTCGTTCGCCGCAGAACTCAAAAAATTCTCGAACGCGACCGAACTGGTATGGGCGCAGGACGAGCCGCAGAACCAGGGTCCGTGGTTCCAGATCCAGCACAATATCTTCGAAAGCCTGGAATCGGGCCAGCGCCTCGCGTATGCGGGCCGCCCGGCTTCGGCCTCGCCTGCGGTCGGTTATTACGACAAGCACTACGCGCAGCAGAAGGATTTGTTGGAGACGGCATTCTCGAAACTCAAGGGTTTCGTTCTGACCAAATAATCACGGCGCGCCCCGCCACAAGCGGGGCGCAGCAAAAAACAAAGATACGGAGTTTTACATGGCACAAATTGAAGTCAAGGTTCCACAACTGTCGGAGTCGGTAGCAGAAGCGACCATGCTTACATGGCACAAGAAAGTCGGCGAGCCAGTCGCGCGCGACGAAAACCTGATCGACATCGAGACCGACAAAGTGGTTCTTGAACTGCCTGCGCCGGCAGCGGGCGTGATCGTCCAGATCATCAAGGGCGACGGCACCACCGTCGTCGCCGGCGAAGTCATCGCGATCATCGACACCGAAGTGTCGGCCCAGGTCAGCCCGCTGCCGATTTCGAGCGTCGCCACGCCGAACGCACCGGTCGCCGGCACCGAGGCGGCGCCAGCCGCCGCGGCTACCAAGGGCGACGTCGCCATGCCTGCCGCCGCGAAGATCCTGGCCGACAACGCAATGACCACCAGCCAGGTTACCGGCACCGGCAAGGACGGCCGCGTCACCAAGGGCGACGTGCTGGGTGCGATTTCGTCGGGCGTCAAGCCCGCGGCTCCGGCCCCGATGGCGGCTCCCGCGGCTCCGGCCAAGGCCCCGCTGCAGCAAATTGCGGCGCCTGCCATCGCCAGCCTGGGCGACCGTCCGGAAGAACGCGTGCCGATGAGCCGCCTGCGCGCCCGCATCGCCGAGCGCCTGGTGCAGTCGCAGTCGACCAACGCGATCCTGACCACGTTCAATGAAGTGAACATGCAGCCTGTGATCGACCTGCGCAACAAGTACAAGGACAAGTTCGAGAAAGAGCACGGCGTCAAGCTGGGCTTCATGTCCTTCTTCGTCAAGGCGGCTGTCGCGGCGCTGAAGAAGTACCCGGTCATCAACGCCTCGGTCGACGGCAACGACATCGTCTACCACGGCTACTTCGACATCGGTATCGCAGTCGGTTCGCCGCGCGGCCTGGTGGTGCCTATCCTGCGCAACGCCGACCAGATGTCGATCGCCGACATCGAAAAGAAGATCGGCGAATTTGGCGTCAAGGCCAAGGAAGGCAAGCTGACCCTGGAAGACCTGACCGGCGGCACCTTCTCGATCTCGAACGGCGGCATCTTCGGCTCGATGCTGTCGACCCCGATCATCAACCCGCCGCAGTCGGCCATCCTGGGCGTGCACGCGACCAAGGACCGCGCAGTGGTCGAGAACGGCCAGGTCGTGGTGCGTCCGATGAACTACCTGGCGATGTCGTACGACCACCGCATCATCGACGGCCGCGAAGCCGTGCTGGGCCTGGTCGCGATGAAGGAAACGCTGGAAGATCCATCGCGCCTGCTGCTGGACCTGTAATAAATAGCGCAGCATCAGCAGAGCCGAAATTAGCGCGCTGGCTGCAGCGCGTGCCAACTGACCGTTTTTTTGAGAGGTGTCGTTAATGAATGTCTCCGATGAAATCAAGCGTTTGCACGAACTGCACCAGGCCGGCGCGCTGACCGACGCCGAGTTTGAACAGGCCAAGGCCAAGGCGCTCGGCGGCTCGGTCAACCTGGGCAAGCCCGGTTCGGACTTCGCCAGCGAGATCGGCGCGCTGCGCCGTTCGCGCACCGACCGCTGGCTCGGCGGCGTCTGCGGCGGCCTCGGTAAGGCCTCCGGCATGGAATCGTGGATATGGCGCCTGGTGTTTGCGCTGTTCACGGTCACCTTCGGATTCGGCCTGCTGATCTATCTCCTGATGTGGATTTTCGTCCCCGAAGAATAAAACTAGGAATTCAAGAATGAGCACTTCCAAGCAATTTGACGTCGTCGTCATCGGCGCCGGTCCTGGCGGCTACATCGCCGCTATCCGCGCCGCGCAACTGGGCTTTTCGGTCGCCTGCATCGATGAGTGGGCCAACGCCAAGGGCGGCCCGGCGCCGGGCGGCACCTGCACCAACGTCGGCTGCATCCCGTCCAAGGCACTGCTGCAATCGTCCGAGCACTTCGAGCACGCCGGCCACAGTTTCGCCGAACACGGCATCGATGTTGCCGGCCTCAAACTGAACCTGCCGCAGATGTTGAAGCGCAAGGACGTCGTCGTTAAGCAGAACAACGAAGGCATCCTGTTCCTGTTCAAGAAAAACAAGGTCACCTTCTTCCACGGCCGCGGCGCGTTCGCCGGCGCCGCGCAAGGCGGCTACAGCATCAGCGTCAGCGGCGCCAATGCCGAGACCCTGACCGCCAAGCACGTGATCGTCGCGACCGGTTCCAACGCGCGCGAACTGCCAGGCGCACCGTTCGATGAAAAGCTGATCCTGTCGAACACCGGCGCGCTCGCGATCGACGCGGTACCGGCCAAGCTGGGCGTGATCGGCGCCGGCGTGATCGGCCTCGAGATGGGCAGCGTTTGGCGCCGTCTCGGTTCCGACGTGACCGTGCTGGAAGGCCTGCCGACTTTCCTCGGCGCGGTCGACGAAACGATCGCCAAGGAAGCGAGCAAGCTGTTCGCCAAGCAGGGCCTGAAGATCAGCCTTGGCTGCAAGATCGGTGCGATCACCGCCGCCGCCAAGCAGGTGACGGTGGAATACGCGGACGCCAAGGGCGACGCGCAGAAAGCCGTTTTCGACAAGCTGATCATCTCGATCGGCCGCGTCCCTAACACGATCGGCCTGAACGCCGAAAGCGTCGGCCTGAAGCTCGATGAGCGCGGCTTCGTCGCGGTCGACGACGACTGCAAGACCAGCCTGCCGAACGTGTGGGCGATAGGCGACGTGGTGCGCGGCCCGATGCTGGCGCACAAGGCCGAGGAAGAGGGCGTGGCGGTTGCCGAGCGTATCGCCGGCCAGCATGGCCATGTCAACTTCAACACGGTTCCGTGGGTGATCTACACCTCGCCGGAAATCGCGTGGGTTGGCCAGACCGAGCAGCAGCTCAAAGCGGCCAACGTCGCGTACAAGTCAGGTTCGTTCCCGTTCATGGCGAACGGCCGCGCGCGTGCGCTGGGCGACACCTCGGGCATGGTCAAGGTGCTGGCCGATGCGACCACCGATGAAATCCTCGGCGTGCACATCGTCGGTCCGATGGCGTCCGAGCTGATTTCGGAAGCGGTCGTCGCGATGGAGTTCCGCGCTTCGTCGGAAGACATCGCGCGCATCTGCCACGCGCACCCCTCGCTGTCCGAGTCGACCAAGGAAGCCATGCTCGCCGTCGACAAACGGTCGCTCAACTTCTGATAGTTCCCCACCGGGCCGGCCGCCAAAGCCGGCCCGGATTGCTTGTATCGTGCCGCTGATGAATGTTCAAGAGTTTTACCAGCACGCGCTGTCCCAGCGCGGCTTCAAGTCCGACGAGGCGCAGCAGCTGGCGGTAGACCGCCTGCAGCGCGCCTACGACGAATGGGTGCATTACAAGGGGCGGCGTTCGTCCAGCCTCAAGCGCATGATCAACCGGCCCGACGTGCCCCGCGGCGTCTACCTGTGGGGCGGGGTAGGGCGCGGCAAGTCGTTTTTGATGGACAGTTTTTATTCGGTGGTGCCGGTGGTGCGCAAGACGCGCCTGCACTTCCACGAGTTCATGCGCGGCGTGCACCGCCAGCTCGATGAACTCAAAGGCGTGGCCGATCCGCTCGACGAAGTCGCGCGCCGCATCGCCAAGAAATACCGCCTGATCTGCTTCGACGAATTCCACGTATCCGACATCGCCGACGCGATGATCCTGTACAACCTGCTCAAGGCGCTGTTCGAAAACGGCGTCTCGTTCATCATGACCTCGAACTACGATCCGGACCTGCTGTACCCGGACGGGCTGCACCGCGACCGCATGCTGCCGACCATCGCGCTGCTCAAGGAAAAGCTCGACGTGATGAACGTCGACGCCGGCGTCGACTACCGCAAGCGCGCGCTCGAGCAGGTCGAAAGCTACTACACGCCGCTCGGCGCGGCCGCCGACCAGGCGCTGCGCAGCGCCTATGCGAAGATCGCCGAGACCGCCGACGAAGATCCGCGCGTGCGCATCGAGGAGCGCGAGATCCGCGCGCTGCGCCGCGCCGGCGGCATCATCTGGTTCGATTTCGCCACGCTGTGCGGCGGCCCGCGTTCGCAGAACGACTACCTGGAAATCGCCAGCCGCTTCCACACCGTGGTGCTGTCGTCGATTCCTGCGATGTCGGCCTCGCAGTCGTCGGAGGCGCGCCGCTTCACCTGGCTGGTCGATGTATTCTACGATCACAAGGTCAAGCTGCTGATGTCGGCCGAGGTGGAGCCTGAGCAGCTGTACACACAAGGCATGCTGGCGAACGAGTTTCACCGTACCGTCTCGCGTATCATAGAAATGCAGTCGCGCGAATACATGGAAACGGCGCGCCGCGATGCGGCCGATGCCATCGCCTGATGCAGACAAGGGAAATGACAACAATGAGAAGACAGTTTTCACCGATGCCGATGGCGCTTGCCGCGCTGGTATTGACGGTCCTGGCAGGATGCACGCCGGTAAGCCTGGTGCCGCCGGCGCCCCCGGCGCAGAAATCGCAATCGGTGGCCGATGCCGACCGCAAGCTGGCGCAAGTGGCCGGCGAACGGACGCAGGCCGAGGCCGCGTTCGCCGCGAGCGAGCAGCTGTGCTACAAGAAGTTCCTGGTGAACCGCTGCCTCGACAGCGCGCGCGAGAAGCGCCGCGCCACGCTGGCCGCGCTGCGCGCGATCGAGATCGAGGCCGAGCATTTCAAGCGCAAGGCGGCGCTCGAACAGCGCGACCGCGAGATCGCGGACGCCGAGCAGAAGTTCCAGGCCGAGGATGCGAAGAGGGCGGCGGAAGAGCGCGCGCCGCACGCGCAGCCTGCCGAGCCGGCGCCGAAGTCCGGCGCGTCGGGAGCCAGCCGGACGGCCGAACACGCGTCGAAAGAGAAGCAGCGCGCGGAACAGGACAAGGCCGGCGCCGCCAAGCGCGCCGCCAACGTGCAGGCCTACGAGAAGCGCAAGCGCGAGTCGGAACAGCGCCAGCGCGAGATCGAAGAGAAGAAAAAAGCGAAGGCCGAAGGGAAGTAGGCCAGGGCGCTACCCGGGTGCGCGCGGCCGCGCGCTAGCGCGGATCCATAACCCGTGCGAACCGGCGCGAACTACGCTTAAACCGCGCGCCCCATTTTCTGCACCGTGTAATTGGCCGCTTCCTTCGGCGGCTTGACCAGTTTGACGATCGCCATGGTGCAGTTGCCGCCCTTGCCCTGGGCGCGTTCGCCGGCTTTGTCGATCAGCATCTCCGATGCCTGCCGCGGCGGGTTCTTACTGGTCGCCGCGCCCAGTTCGGAATCGGTGAAGAAATGCCACAAGCCGTCCGAGCAGAGCAGGAAGGTATCGCCGCCGGCCAAACCTTCGTAGCTGCCGATCGCCACGAACGGCTCCTTGCGGCTGTTGCCCAGTACATTCACCAACAGTTTCGAATGGCGGTGGTTGCGCGCCGATTCCAGCGGCAGCTTGTCGGTGTCCATCAGGTGGTCGATATAGCTCGCGTCGCTGGTGCGCATCTTGCACTCGCCCTTCTGGAAGCGGTAGATGCGCGAATCGCCCACGTGCGCCCACACCGCCTGGCCGGCCGGGGTGATGATCAGCCCGGCGAAGGTGCAGTGCGGCTCGGTCTGGGTCGCCACGCCGTTCATCTTGATGACCAGGTGGGTCTCATGGACGATTTCGCACAGCAGGTTTGACAGCCGTTCGATGCTGGGGGCATCGCCCGGCTTGAACTCGTCGAACAGCTGTTTGGCGGTGTGCAGCACCTGTTCGGACGCGGTGGCGCCGCCGGCCAGGCCATCGGCCAGCACCGCCAGCACGTAGCCGGGCGCACGCGCGCCTGTAAACAGGGCGGTGCGGTCGTTCTGTTGCGGTCGGTTTCCGATGTGCTGCGCGGTTCCGGCTTCGAGCTTGTATGCGTTCATAAACGGGTTTCCGTACCCTTGTCTTAATCAATGTTGGCGGCAACGTCTCGGTAGATTAAACTATGCGCTGACTACACCAAACGTTGCAAGTAGTAACTATTACTCTGCGACACCATTTCTTCTGATTGTATGCGGTTCCGGCTGCGTTCTTGAGAAGAATTTGTAATAATCTGTTGGGAACGGCACAAAAATGACGGATGTCCAAGAAATCCAGCGGCGGCTGATCGAACTCGATGTGGAACATCGCGATCTGGACGCGGTCATAGACATGCTGATCCTGGACGGCCATCACGACCAGTTGCAGCTGCGCCGGCTCAAAAAGCGCAAGCTGCAGTTGAAAGACCACATCACCTTGTTGAAAATGCAATTGGTGCCGGATGTTCCGGCCTGATCCGTCTTCGCTTCACTGAAATGCCATTTTGACCGATTCCATCCAGGCGCCAGGCGCTAGCCCCGACGCCGCCGATCCGCCAGCCTTGCCGGTCGGCAAATTCGACACCGAGATCGACCGCCTGTTTTCCGCCGGCGGTCCGCTCGCGCCCGCGGTCGGCAGTTTCAGCCCGCGCCGCTCGCAGACCGAGATGGCCAAGGCGATCGCCCAGGCCATCGCCGACCAGAAGACCCTGATCGCCGAGGCCGGCACCGGCACGGGCAAGACCTTCGCCTACCTGGTGCCGGCGCTGCTGTGGGGCGGCAAGACGATCGTCTCGACCGGCACCAAGAACTTGCAGGACCAGCTGTTCCTGCGCGATATCCCGACCGTGCGCGCCGCCTTGCGCGCGCCGGTCTCGGTGGCGCTGCTCAAGGGCCGCTCGAACTACGTCTGCCATTACCATCTCGAGCGCACCATGCAGAACGGCCGCATGACCTCGCGCGACGACGTCGGCCACCTGCGCGAGATCTCGCGCTTCATCAAGATGACCAATTCGGGCGACAAGGCGGAGCTGTCGAAGGTGCCCGAGAACGCCTCGATCTGGAACCTGGTGACCTCGACGCGCGACAATTGCATGGGCGCCGAGTGCCAGTATTACCAGGACTGCTTCGTGATGAAGGCGCGCCGCGAAGCCCAGCAGGCCGACGTGGTCGTGGTCAACCACCACCTGTTCTTCGCCGACGTCGCGCTCAAGGACACCGGCGTGGCCGAACTGCTGCCGTCCGCGAACACCATCATCTTCGACGAAGCGCACCAGCTGCCCGACACCGCCACGCTGTTCTTCGGCCAGACCGTGTCGACCTCGCAGATACTCGAACTGTGCCGCGACGTGCTGGCCGAGGGCCTGGCCCACGCGCGCGGCGGCCCTGACTGGGCCAAGGTCGTCACGGTGGTCGAGAAGGCCACGCGCGACCTGCGCCTGACCTTCCCGCAGGATGTCGTGCGCATGTCGCTGGCGCAGATCACGCCGTCGTCGGATTTCTTCCCGGCGCTGGCCAGCGTCAAGGAGCAGCTGGCCGGCATGATCAACGTGCTCGAGGAACAGGCCGCGCGCGCCGAGACCATCGAACAGTGCCGCGTGCGCGCGGTCGAACTGGCCCAGGCGCTCGACGGCTGGAAGGCTGCCGATGGCAAAGGCAAACTGGTCGAAGGCGACGAAGCGGTGCTGTGGGTCGAGGCATTCTCCGCGTCGCTGCAGATGCACAAGACGCCGCTGTCGATCGCACCGATCTTCAACAACCAGCGCGAAGGCACGCCGCGCAGCTGGATTTTCACCTCGGCCACGCTGGCGGTGAAGAACGACTTCAAGCACTTCTCCAACCAGATGGGGCTGGCCGGCGAACCGGCGCAGACCTGGCCTAGTCCATTCAACTACGAGCAGCAGGGATTGCTGTACGTGCCGACCGGGCTGCCCGATCCGAACGCGATGGGCTACACCGATGCGGTCGTCGACAGCGCCTTGCCGGTGATCGAAGCGGCCGGCGGGCGCACCTTCTTCCTGTGCACCACCAACCGCGCCGTCAAGCACGTCGCCGAGCGGCTGCGCAAGGAGTTTGCCGACCGCGGCCTCGAGTTCCCGCTGTTCGTCCAGGGCGAGCGTGGGCGCACCGAACTGCTCGACTCCTTCCGCAACGCCGGCAATGCGGTGCTGGTTGGCAGCCAGAGTTTCTGGGAAGGGGTCGACGTGCGCGGCGATGCGCTGTCGCTCGTCATCATCGACAAGCTGCCGTTCGCGCCGCCGGACGACCCGGTGCTCGCCGCGCGCATCGACGTGATGGAAAAGCAGGGCATGAACGGCTTCATGCACCACACGCTGCCGGAAGCGATCATCAACCTGAAGCAGGGCGCCGGGCGCCTGATCCGCGACGAAACCGACCGCGGCGTGCTGATGATCTGCGACCCGCGTCTGATTTCGAAATCGTACGGCAAGCGGGTGTGGCAAAGCCTGCCGCCGTTCAAGCGCACCCGCGTCGAAGCCGATGTGATTGCGTTTTTCAAGCCGCCACCAACCGACGAATAGGAACACCGATGAAGCTGGCCAGGTCCGTATTGTTGATAGCCGCGCTGTCCGTTCCGGTCCTTTCGGTCGGCACGGCGCCCGCGTTCGCGGCCGAAGCGGCGCAGCCGGCAAGCACTGCGGCGCAGCGGCTCGCCGCGCTGGCCGAGCATTACTACGACGAGCACGCGCGCTTCGATCCGATCAACGCCACCTTCGCCGGCGACAACCGCTTCGACCACCTGCTGCCGATGACCATCGTGCCGGCGGTGCGCGCGCGCTACTTCGCGATGCTGCACGAAGTGCGCGAGAGCCTCATGAAGATCGACCGCAGCAAGCTTGCTGGCGCCGACCTGACGACCTTCGACGTGCTCGGCTTCGAGATCAACAGCGCGCTGTCGCTCGAGCCGTACAAGGACGACCTGCTGCCGCTGAACCACCTGGACAGCGTGCCGGTCGTCGTCGCCAATTTCGGCAGCGGCCAGGGTTCGCAGCCGATCGTCACGGTGGCGCAGTACCAGGCCTATCTCAAGCGCGTCGAAGCGCTGCCGCAATGGGTCGATGCGGCGATTGCGGCGATGCGCGTCGGGATGAAGGCGGGCATCGTCCAGCCGAAAGCCTTGATGACGGCGCTGCTGCCGCAGATCAAAGCGCTGGCCAATGCGACGCCGGAAAACAGCGACTTCAGCGCGCCGGTCCGGCACTTCCCCGATGCGTTCCCAAGTGCCGACAAGGCCCGCCTGTCCGGCGCCTATCAGCATGCGGTGCGTAGCGCCGTGCTGCCGTCGCTGCGCAAACTGGCCGCTTTCATCGAAACTGAATACCTGCCGGCTGCGCGCGCAACTGCGGGCCTTGGCAGCTTGCCGGACGGCGCCAACTGGTACCGCGCCTGGGTCAAGGCGCAGACCACGACCGACCTCAGTCCCGAAGAGATCCACCGCATCGGACTGGCCGAGATGGCGCGCATCCAGGCCGAATATGCCAGGCTGGGGGCGAAGCTCGGATACAGCGGGCCGCCGGTGGGACTGCCGGCCTGGCTGGACACGCAGCCGTCGGCGCATCCTTTCAAGACCGAAGCGCAGGTGCTGCAGGCATACCGCGATCTGAACGCGCGCATCATGCCGCTGCTTCCCCAGCTGTTTGCCACGATGCCGAAGGCGCCGCTCGAAATCCGGCCCGAGCCGGAGCTGTCGCGCGCGACGGCGTCCGATCATTACACGCTGGCGGCGGCCGACGGCTCGCGTCCCGGGATTTTCTGGGCCGTGATTCCCGACGCCGCGCGCTACGGCAGCACGACCATGACCTCGCTGTTCCTGCACGAGGGACAGCCCGGGCACCATTTCCAGCTATCCAAACAGCAGGAACTGCCGGTGCCGAAATTCCGCAAGTACGGCGGCAACAACGCCTACGTCGAAGGTTGGGCGCTGTACGCCGAAACGCTCGGCAAGGAGATGGGACTATATGAAGATCCGAATGCCTATGCGGGGCACCTGATGCTCGACATGGTGCGCGCGGCGCGGCTGGTGGTCGACACGGGGCTGCATTCGAAGGGCTGGACACGCGAGCACACGATTGCCTTCCTGGTGGAACAGACCGGCACCAGCGAGGCGATTGCGCGCAATGCGACTGAGCGCTACATGGCATGGCCGGGTCAGGCGCTGGGCTACAAGATCGGCGCGCTCAAGATCATGGAATTGCGCCAGCGCGCGGCCGCGGCGCTGGGGCCGAAATTCAAGCTCGCCCAGTTCCACGACGCGGTGCTGGCCGAAGGTTCGCTGCCGCTGGCGCTGCTGGAAACGCGCATCAACGACTGGATCGCGCGCCAGTCCAGCGCCAAATAATTTCAGAACCGGGGTCAGACCCCGATTTTTCAATATTCCAAAACCGGGGTCAGACCCGGATATTCCGCCACGCGAAACCGAAATTCGCTGCGCGGAAAATGGGGTCAGACCCGTTTTTCCGCCCTGCGATTCCTGAAATCGCGGTGCAAAAAAACGGGTCTGACCCCATTTTTCTGACTCCATTTTTTTCCTGCGCGGGCCCACGTCGTTTAGGGGGAAATCGAGGTCAGTCCCCGTTTTTCGGGTCCCGTTTTTTCGCGATTCGAATTCGAAAATCGCTGGGCGAAAAAACGGGTCTGACCCCATTTTTTTCGCGCTTTATGGAACGATCACGACCTTGCCGGTCACCTTGCGCGCCGCCATGTCGTTCAGCGCCTTTGGCGTATCGGCCAATGAGTAGCGGCCCGAAATGCGCGGCTTGATCTTGCCTTCGGCCATCCAGCCAAGCACCTGGAGCATCGCCGCCAGGTTGGCCTTCGCCTCGCGCCTGACGAAATCGCCCCAGAACACACCGACCACCGAGGCGCCTTTTAGCAGCATCAGGTTCCACGGCAGCTTTGGGATCTCGCCGTTGGCAAAGCCCACCACCAGGTGGCGCCCGCGCCAGCCGATCGAGCGGAACGCCGCTTCCGAATAGGCGCCGCCGACCGGGTCGTAGATCACGTCGGGACCCTTGCCGCCAGTCGCCGCCTTGATCGCCTCGCGCAAGTCCTCCGTGCTGTAGTTGATGGTCGCGTCGGCCCCGTGCTCGCGGCACACCGCCAGTTTCTCCTCGGAGGATGCCGCGGCAATCACGCGCGCGCCGAGCGCCTTGCCGATCTCGATCGCCGCCAGCCCGACCCCGCCGGCCGCGCCCAGCACCAGCATGGTTTCGCCTTTCTTCAGGCCGGCTCGGTCGACCACCGCGTGGTGCGAGGTGCCGTAGGTGAGGGTGATCGCGGCGGCGGTCTCGAAGTCCATGCCAGGCGGCATCGGCATGACGGCCTGTGCCGGCGCCACCACCTGCTGCGCGAACGCGCCCTGGGAGGTGAAGGCGATGACCTTGTCGCCCGCCTTGACGCCGGTGACGCCGTCGCCCACCGCGCGCACCACGCCGGACAATTCGTTGCCCGGGGTGAATGGCAACTCCGGCTTGACTTGGTACTTGCCCTGGATGATCAGCACGTCCGGGAAATTCACCCCGGCCGCTTTCACGTCGATCACCACCTGGCCCGGTCCGGCAACCAGGTCCGGCAAGTCCTGCACTTCCAGGCTGTCCGGCAGCCCCCACGCCTTGCATACCACCGCTTTCATCGCCGCCTCCGATTCTTTAAATATTGGAAAAATAGTACGACCGTCTGATTTTTGATTATGCCTGATTTCCGGACATGCTTGTCAGTACGGATGAGCTGCGGGTCAGTTTGCGCCGACGCAAGGCGACATAGGTCGAGCTTGTTACAGTCATGGCTGCGAGCGCGCCGTTGACATATGGCAAATGGGAGGTGGAAATGGCAATCCGTTACGGCTGTTTCTTCAGTTATGCACATGGCCGCCATGACCTGATGATCCGGTTCAAGACCGCGCTGGCCGATGCGCTGCGCTGCTACCTCGAACCGTATTTCGACAACGAGGACGAACTGTTCGTCGACCACGAACAACTCGGCGGCGGGGACGACCTCGACCGAAAGATCGCCCGCGCGCTGTGCGAGAGCGTCACCATGATCATGATCTACACGCCGAAGTACGAGGCGCATCCCTACACCCGCCGCGAGTACGCCGCGATGCAGCTGCTCGAGGCCGAACGCAGCAAGTGGTACCCGATGCCGAGCCATCTGATCATCCCGGTGATCATGACGCGCCACCCCGGCCAGCTGCCGCCGCAGATCACCAATTCCAGCCTGTATGTCGACTTTTCGCACTTCACGATGGCCACCGCGGACCTGAAATCGAACATGGATTTCATCCCGGACATCGACAAGATCGTCAAGCGCATCGTGACCCACTACCAGTATCAAAAGATGTACACGCCGGCCGGCCATGATTGCAACCAATTCGTGCTTCCCGATGTCCCACCTGAGTGGCGCGGCATCCCGGAAATCTCGTTCCCAAAAAAATAAAGGAGTTTTATGGAAATCCCTCGCATTACGCTGCCGCCGATAACCGCTCCCGGTGAAGTGACCACTTTCTACGCATTCGAGAGCGGAATGGCGCGCAGTGTCGCGCTGTCGAACATGGCGGTGCTGCTGGCGGGGCGGCACAACGCCACGGTGCCTGTGCTCATGATCGATTGGGACACCGAATCGCCCGGCCTGCACCACTTTTTCGACCAGCACGATGCGCGCCCCGGCGTGCTCGAATATTTCGAGGCCTGCCGCGAACACCTCGACCTGCTTGCCGACAGCGTCACCGCGCGCGACGACGAAAAGCTGGCGCGCACCGTGCTTGCAGCGATCGACTGGGAGCAGTACGTCGAGCGTGTCGACCAAAGCCGTCCGCTGTACCTGATGCGGGCCGGCCGCTTCGACGACAGTTATGGCGAACGCGCCGACCGCATGGACTGGGACGGCCTGTTCGCCGCCTGCCCGGCGCTGTTCCGCTGCTTCGGCGAATGCATGGCGCGCCAGTTCCGTCACGTGCTGGTCGACGCGCGCAGCGGCCGCTCCGCCGCCGTCAGTATCTGCACCACGCTGTTGCCACGCAAGCTGGTGGCCTTGTTCACACCCAACCAGCGCAGCCTCGAAGGCCTGGCCGGCGTGGTCACCCGCGCCATAGAATACCGCTGCAGCAACGAAGACGAACAGCGTCCGCTGCTGGTCTATCCCTTGCCGTGCTCGATCGACAGCGCCGACTGCGAGCGCCGCCTGCAATGGCGCCGGGGCGACCCGCACAAGGGGCAGGGCGGCTACCAGCCCGCGCTGGAAAAACTGCTGCGCCAGTCGTACGGCTTTGCGCACATCTCGCTCGACAGCTACCTCGACGAAGTACAGCTGCAACAGACCAATGCCATCTCCAGCGGCGAACGCCTGGCGCTGTGTGCCGAACGCGACGGCGACCGCTTTTCCCTCACGCGCACCTTCGAGACCATGCTCGACTGGGTGGCGGACGGCCATTTCCCGTGGCAGTCGCATGCCGAGGTCGGGCTGCTCAGCAGCATCGCCGCGGCGCGCGCCCTGAGCGCAGACGGCGTCTCTACTGCGGTGTCGGTGCCGCTGGCAGCCGACCTGAAGCGGCTTGGCGAGCTGTACCGCAAGCAGGGCCGCGAACACCAGGCCCAGCAATGCTTCGAAGAGTGCACGGCGCTGCGCCAGCGCCTGCTCGGCGAAGATCATGCCGACACCCGCGCCAGCCGCGCCAGCCTTGCCTGCCTGCTGCGTCACGGCGGCAAGCTGCACGAAGCGAAATTCCTGTACGAACTGCTGGCCGACGACTGCCGGCGCCTGCTCGGCGGCCAGCATCCCGAAACGCTGGACGCGCGCGCCGGCCTGGCAGCGACCCTGGCCGACCTGCGCGAGTTCGTGCCGGCGCTGGCCATGCACGAGAAAGTCACGGGCGCCTGCGAGCGCCTGTTCGGCCCGGACCATGCGATGACCCTGTCGAGCCTGGCCGCGCAAGCCGACACCCTGACCCGCTACGGCGAGCCGGGCCGGGCGCGGATGGTCTACGAA
The DNA here is from genome assembly GCA_046728335.1 of Pseudomonadota bacterium. Taxonomy (GTDB): domain Bacteria; phylum Pseudomonadota; class Gammaproteobacteria; order Burkholderiales; family Burkholderiaceae_D; genus JAFCUW01. The sequence continues at coordinate 55,941 of JBKPEJ010000011.1, forward strand.
CGGGTGCTCGAGGGCCGCCAGCGCCTGCTCGGCAACGAACACGACGACACCTTGCGCTGCGCCGAGCGGCTCGCCTTGCTGCTGTGCGAGCTGGGCGACTTTGCCAGCGCGCGCAAGCTGCAGGAAGACGTGGTGCGCGCGCGCGCGCGGCATGCCGGCGCCGACCACCGCGACACCCAGCAGGCGCGCGAGGGGCTGGCCGAAATCCAGGCCGCGCAGGGCGATCTCGACGCGGTGCGCAGCACGCAGGAAGCGCTGGCGCGCTCGCGCGAGCGGCGCCTCGGCCCGGAGCATCCGGAAACCCTGAGCATCCAGCTGCCCCTGGCCACGACCCTGGGCGAGCAGGGCGAGCTGGAAGCGGCGCGCCGGCTCCAGCAGCACGTGGTCAAGCTGCACGAACGCATCCACGGCATGGACGATGTCGAGACCCTGCGCAGCAAGAAGCTGCTGGCGGCGACCTTGTCGGGCCAGGGCAGCGACCGCCTGCGCAACAGCGGCGGCATGGCGTCCGGGCCGCACGAGTCGGACCTGGGCGAGCTGGGCATGCGACCGGCCATCCTCGACGCGCGCGGCGCGGCGGCCGATCCGGACACGCTGGACCACAAGCTGGTCCAGCTGCAGCGGCTGATCGACAGCCAGAGCGTGGGCGAAGCGCGCGAGCTGGCCGACCGCCTGCGCAAGATGGTGCTCAGGCCCAGCGTGGCCCAACCCCTGCGCCGGCGCGGGGTGGCGATGATCAAGCAGGTCTATTTGCAGGAAGGGGACAAGGATGCGCTGCTGGCCTTCACCCAGGCCGAAGTGTCCTCGCTGGAAGGCGCGCTGATCGAGGCGTCCGGCGGCAAACCGGTGGCGGCGCAGTAGGCACGAGGCGGTACTATGCGGCGTCACTGATCTGGGATGGCATGACTTCCCGCCTCCGCGGGAAGTCGGGCCCGCCGGTGGTGGGCACGACGTTTCGAATTTTGCGATCGAACGCAATTGTCGCTGGCGGGCGGCTATCAGCAACAAACCAAAAACGGCGCATTTTGCGGGTAATCGCAATTGCCGCTGGCAACTTGACATCGCCACCAAACTTGAAATCGTCGTGCCCCCTGGCCGACCCGACTTCCCGCGCAGATACTATGAATGCGGGAACGCATGCGTATCCCCCATGCTGAGCGTGATTGGTGTTGGCCCCAAACGAAAGTTTTACCAGCCGTTGGCCGAGGCGGCCTGCGCATCAGGTAAAATTGCTGCATGAGAATACTTATCAGTAACGACGACGGCTATCTTGCCCCTGGCATCCAGGCCCTGGCCGAAGCGCTGTCCCCGGTAGCCGACATCGTCGTGGTCGCTCCCGACAGCAACCGCTCCGGCGCGTCCAATTCTCTGTCGCTGGACCGGCCCTTGTCGGTTCAGCAAGCTTCCAACGGATTCTATTTCGTCAACGGCACGCCGACCGATTGCGTGCACGTGGCGCTGACCGGCATGCTCGACTACCGGCCCGACCTGGTCGTTTCCGGCATCAACAACGGCCCCAACATGGGTGACGACACCTTGTATTCCGGCACCGTCGCGGCCGCCACCGAAGGCTTCCTGTTCGGCATTCCGGCGATCGCGTTTTCCCAGGCCGAGCACGGCTGGACCAACCTCGACGCCGCCGCCCGCGTCGCGCGCGAGATCGTGCTGCGCCGCTTCGACGAACTGGCTTCGCCCTACTTGCTGAACGTGAACATCCCGAACTTGCCATATGAACAGCTGGGTGCGGTCACCGCGACCCGGCTCGGCCGGCGCCACCAGGCCGAGCCGGTGATCCGCGCGCTCGATCCGCGCGGTCGCGAAATTTTCTGGATCGGCCCGCCCGGCGCCACCAAGGACGCCGGCGAGGGCACCGATTTCCACGCCACCTCCCAGGGCCTGGTGTCGGTCACGCCGCTGCAGGTCGACCTGACCCACAAGGTCCAGCTCGAACAGCTGGCGCGGGGACTGGCATGAAAGACAAGAGCAGCACCTTCCCCTTGCCGCTGTCGTCGCTGACCCGGCCCGGCGAGCGCAAGGCGCCGTCCTATTCACCGGCGCGCGTCGCCACGCCGCAGACTGCGACCCAGAACGCCGCGCGCACGGCGGTGCATGCGCCCTACGTGGCGCCGACGACCAGCGCCGCCCCGTCCAAGTCGCACAGCGATGCGCTGCAACGCGCCCAGCCGGTCGAGCGCAGGGCGCCGCGTCCCGACCTGATGGTGTCCGAGGCGATCCGCCGCGCCATGGTCGCGCGCGTCGCCAAGCAGGGCGTGCAGGACCAGCTGGTGCTGGGCGCGCTGGAAACCGTGCCGCGCCACATGTTTATCGAACAGGCGCTGTCGGCCCAGGCCTACATCGACGCTTCCTTGCCGATCGGACATCACCAGACCATTTCCCAGCCCTACATCGTGGCGCGCATGATCGAAGTGATGCGCAACGGCGGCAAACTCGGCCGCGTGCTCGAGATCGGTACCGGCTGCGGCTACCAGGCCGCGGTGCTGGCCTGCGTCGCCCAGGAAGTGTATTCGATCGAGCGCATCAAACCCCTGCATGAGCTCGCCAAGTCGAACTTGCGGCCGCTGCGCATTTCGAATCTCCGCTTGCACTACGGAGATGGTATGCTTGGCCTGCCGCAGGTTGCCCCTTTCGACGGTATTATCCTGGCCGCAGCCGGCCTCGAAGTCCCGCGGGCACTGCTTGAACAACTCGCCATCGGCGGCCGCCTGGTCGCGCCGGTGGGCGCGCAGGTACAGCACCTGCAACTGATTACCCGCACCGGCAAGGCGGAATGGATGAGTGAAACGCTCGAAGGCTGTCACTTCGTGCCCTTGCGTCCAGGCATCGTCTGAGCCCTGCCCAAGATTGTCGACACCAATACTTATGAGAATGATACAAACACGCCCCTTAGTCCTCCTGACCTTCTCCCTCGGATTGCTCACCGCCTGCAGCACGGCGACCCGCCATGCGCCTGTTGTCGATCGGACCACTCCACCCGCCAATGCTCGTCCCGCCGCTCCTGCGGCCGACGAGCCGAAAGAAGACGCCCGCGGCACCTACACCGTCCGGAAGGGCGACACCTTGCTGCGCATCGCGCTCGACCATGGCCAGAATTACCGCGACGTGGTGACCTGGAACAACTTGGCCAATCCGAACGACATCAAGGTCGACCAGGTGCTGCGCGTCGCACCGCCCGACCACGCTGCGGCGGTAGTGCAAACGTCGCCGATCCAGATGCCTGACCCGCGTCCCGCAATGCCGGCCGCGCCGAAGAAAACTGCGCCGCGCGGCGACAAGAAGCCGTACTCCGACGCCGCCCTGGCCGAACTCAAAAAGGACGAGGCCACGAAACAGGCGGACAGCAAGAACGACGCGAAAGCGGACAAGGACAAGCCGGAAGTGGTGGCCGCCAACATCCCGCCGGTCGCCCCGGCTGGCAACGTCGGCGCCGCCAATGACGAAGAAAAGCTGAGCTGGGCGTGGCCGTCCGACGGCAAGATCGTCGCCACCTTCGATGAAGGCAAGAACAAGGGCATCGATATCGCCGGCAAGCCCGGCCAGCAAGTGATGGCCGCGGGTGCGGGAAAAGTCATGTACGCTGGCAGTGGCATCCGCGGTTATGGTAATCTTGTAATCGTCAAGCATAGCAACAGCTTGCTCTCGGCCTACGCCCACAATCGCAGCATCGTGGTGAAGGAAGGCCAGAACGTAAACAAGGGCCAGATGATCGCCGAAATGGGCGATTCGGACGCCGATTCGGTCAAACTGCACTTTGAGATCCGCCAGCAGGGCAAACCGGTCGACCCGTCGAGGTTCCTGCCAACCCGCTAAGTTCTTGCCATGAAGCGCCCATGACAATGCCGCCGCACCAACTGGAAGACGATTCGGGCTCGGACGATTTCCCCGACGGGCAATTGGACGAGAGCATAATCGATACGGAAGAGCGCGCCGATTCGGATACGGAAACGGCGGTCGAACCCGGAGTGGTGCTGGCGAGTGTCGATGAGCTGAAGAAAGTCCTGGCGGCCGAACTGTCGACCGACACCACCCAGCATTACCTGAACCAGATCGGCACCCGGCCGCTGCTGACGGCGCCGCAGGAAGTCCATTTCGCGACCCTGGCCAAGGCCGGCGACTTCAACGCGCGCCAGACCATGATCGAACACAACCTGCGGCTGGTGGTGTCGATCGCCAAGCACTACATCAACCGCGGCGTGGTCCTGCTCGACATGATCGAGGAGGGCAACATCGGCCTGATGCGCGCGATCGACAAATTCGAACCCGAGCGCGGCTTCCGCTTCTCCACTTACGCCACCTGGTGGATCCGCCAGAGCATCGAGCGCGCCATCATGAACCAGGCCCGCACCGTGCGCCTGCCGGTGCACATGGTGCGCGAGCTGAACCAGGTGCTGCGCGCCAAATACCACCTCGAAGCCCAGCACCACAACGGCAAGGACGCCACCGCGGAGGACATCGCCCACCTGGTCGGGCGCCCGGTGGAGGAGGTGCAGGACATCCTGGCGCTGTCCGAGCACGCCACTTCGCTCGACGCGCCGCTCGACAACGATCCCCAGTCCAGCCTGATGGACATGCTGCCGGGCGACGCCGAGGACAGTCCCGACGCGCGCGCCGAACACCACGAAATGACGGTGCTGGTGCGCGACTGGCTGACCAAGCTGCCGGACAAGCAGCGCATCGTCGTGATGCGCCGTTTCGGCCTCGACAACGACGATCCGGCCACGCTGGAAACGCTGGCCGAGGAGATGGGTGTGACGCGCGAACGGGTGCGCCAGATCCAGCAGGAAGCGCTGGTCAAGCTGAAGCGGGCGATGGCTGCCCGTGGCGTGGTGCGCGATTCCTTGCTATGATGCGCCCGGGCTGAACGGCCCGCTTCACTCCTTTTCATTCCCGATATTCCATCCGCCGGCGCGAAGCTAGCCCGCTGATCCTCATTGCCGACTCGCTATGCCAGATATTCAAATTGACATCAAATCCCTCGACATGGACGCGCGCGGCGTGGGCCACCTGGAGAACGAAGACGGTTCGTCGGGCAAGGTGATTTTCGTCGAAGGCGCGCTGCCGGGCGAGCGTGTCAGCTTCCTGACGTTCAAGAAAAAGAAGAACTGGGAAGCGGCGCGCATGACCGGGCTGCACCGCGAAACGCCGATGCGCGTCGTGCCGAAATGCCCGCACTTCGATAACTGCGGCGGCTGCTCGATGCAGCACCTCGAGCCGTCGGCGCAGGTGGCGATGAAGCAGCGCGTGCTGGAAGATAACCTCTGGCACATCAGCAAGGTCAGGTCGGAAAACATCATGCGCCCGATGTACGGCCCGACCTGGGGCTACCGCTACCGCGCGCGCCTGTCGGTGCGCCACGTGGCCAAGAAGGACACGGTGCTGGTCGGCTTCCACGAAAAGCGCTCGGCCTTCGTCGCCGACATGACCGAATGCAAAATCCTGCCGCCGCACGTCGAGGCGATGCTGGTCCCGCTGCGCGGCCTGATCGGCGCCTTGTCGATTTTCGACCAGGTGCCGCAGATCGAAGTGGCGGTCGGCGAAACGGTGACGGCAATGGTGCTGCGCATCATGGCGCCTTTGAGCGCAGCCGACGAGACGCTGCTGAAACAGTTCGCCGACCAGTGGAACATCCAGTGGTGGCTGCAGACCAAGGGGCCGGAAACGGCGGCGCCGTTCTACCCGCTGGACAAGGAGCTGTTCTACACGCTGCCCGAGTTTGGCGTGAAGATGCCGTTCAAGCCGGTCGACTTCACCCAGGTCAATCACCACATCAACCGCGTGCTGGTGTCGACCGCCCTGCGCCTGCTCGACGTGCGGCCTGAACACCGCGTGGCCGATTTGTTCTGCGGCCTGGGCAACTTCACCTTGCCGCTGGCGACCAAAGCCCGCGAAGTGGTCGGCATCGAAGGCAGCACCGCGCTGACCGAACGCGCGCTCGACAACGCGAAAGCGAATGGATTGTCGGCCAAGACCAGTTTCGAGACGCGCAACCTGTTCGATGTCAGCACCGAGGACCTGGTCGCGCTGGGCAAGTTCGACCGCATGCTGATCGACCCGCCCCGCGATGGCGCGATGGCCCTGTCGCAGGCCCTGGCCGGTTTGCGCGCGAGTCATCCGGAGATGCTGCCGGAGCGCATCGTGTACGTCTCGTGCAGCCCGTCGACCCTGGCGCGCGACGCCGGCATCCTGACGCACGAAGCCGGCTACGTGCTGAAGAAGGCGGGCGTGGTCAACATGTTCCCCCACACCTCCCACGTCGAATCGATGGCCGTGTTTGAAATACCGCAGAATTGAATCTGTCGTCCCCGCGAAGGCGGGGATCCCATTATGCGTGCATGAATGGGGTCCCTGCCTTCGCGGGGACGACGAACGAAAAAAAGCCGACCCGCGGGTCGGCTTTCTCTTGAACAGCGCAACAATCAGTCGCGGCTGCCGCCCAGTCCCAGCAGCGACAGCAGGCTGGTGAAGATGTTGTACACGTCGAGGTAGATCGACAGCGTGGCGGTGATGTAGTTGGTTTCGCCGCCGTTGACGATACGTTGCACGTCGTACAGGATGAATGCCGAGAAAATCCCGATTGCCATCACCGAGATCACGATCGACAGCGCCGACATGCCCAGGAAGATGTTGGCGACCGACGCCAGGATCAGCACGATGACGCCGGCGAACAGCCACTTGCCCATCATCGAGAAGTCGCGCTTCGACACGGTCGCCACAGTGGCCATCACCGCGAAGATGCAGGCGGTGCCGCCGAACGCGGTCATGATCAGGCTGCCGCCGTTGCTGTAGCCCAGGGTGTGGCGCAGCAGCGGCGTCAGCATCAGGCCCATGAAGAAGGTGAAGCCAAGCAGGAAGGCGACGCCGGCCGCCGAGTCCTTGGTCTTTTCGATCGCGTAGATGAAGCCGAACGCAATTGCCATAAAGATCACGAAGCCCATCATGCCAGCAGGCATCGGGATCTGCATCGAAACACCAATGAACGCGCCGAGCACGGTCGGTATCATCGACAGCGCCAGCAGCCAGTAGGTATTGCGCAGCACGCGATGCCGCACGGCCTGGGTGCTACCCGACAGGTCGTAGCTTTGTTGCATGGTTGGAATCATGGTGCCTCCGGTGGTGGTAAGGGTTCGAGCTCGCTAAAAGCATAGCACGGTGCGAAAAAAACGCGCAGAATTGCGGTCAATGCCAAAAGGAATTGCTGGCGCCACTCTAGCACTTCCTTGCGTGGAGGTGCAATATCAGTCAGGTGGGGGTGTTGTATGGTAAAATCAAAGGTTGATTGAGTTCTTATTTTCTCGATTTAAACCTTTCTTTTTATTGGAGTTTTTACAAATGGCAATCGAACGCACCCTGTCGATCATCAAACCAGACGCAGTCGCAAAAAACGTCATCGGCCAAATCTACAGCCGTTTCGAAGGCGCCGGCCTGAAGATCGTCGCTGCCCGCATGACCCAGCTGTCGCGCGAACAGGCTGAAGGCTTCTATGCCGCCCATAAAGAGCGCGGCTTCTTCAAAGACCTGGTCGACTTCATGGTGTCCGGTCCGGTCATGATCCAGGCCCTGGAAGGCGAAAACGCCGTCCTGAAGCATCGCGACCTGATGGGCGCGACCGATCCGAAGAAAGCTGAGCCAGGCACCATCCGCGCCGATTTCGCCGATTCGATCGATGCCAACGCCGTTCACGGTTCGGACGCTGTCGAGGCTGCAAAAGTAGAAATCGCTTACTTCTTCCCAGAACTGAAGTAATCGCGTCGTACGCATCAAGAACCGCTCGCCCAGTGCTCAGGGCCCGGCGAGCGGGGTTCGCATCATTTTTAAGGTTTTCAATACATCATGACGACTCTCACCAACCTGCTGGACTTCGATCCCGCGCAACTCGTCGCCTATTGCGCCGATTTGGGTGAGAAGCCGTTCCGCGCCAAGCAGCTGCAGCGCTGGATCCACCAGTTCGGCGCCGCCGATTTCGACAGCATGACCGATTTGGCCAAGTCGCTGCGCGACAAGCTGAAGACGCGCGCCGAAATTCGCTCGCCGGCCGTCATCAGCGACAACACGTCGACCGACGGCACCCGCAAGTGGCTGGTCGATGTCGGCAACGGCAACGCGGTCGAAACCGTGTTCATCCCGGAAGAGAACCGCGGCACCTTGTGCATCTCGACCCAGGCCGGCTGCGCCGTCAACTGCCGCTTCTGCTCGACCGGCAAGCAGGGCTTCAACCGCAACCTGACCGTGTCCGAAATCATCGGCCAGCTCTGGATGGCCGAATTCGAACTGCGCCGCACCAAGGGCATCGAGCCGGGCCCGAAAGGCGAGCGCCAGATCACCAACGTGGTGATGATGGGCATGGGCGAGCCGCTGCTCAACTTCGAGCCGACCGTCACCGCGCTCAAGCTGATGCTCGACGATAACGCCTACGGCCTGTCGCGCCGCCGCGTGACCTTGTCGACCTCGGGCGTGGTGCCGAACATGGACAAGCTGTCGCAGGAAGTGCCGGTGGCGCTGGCCGTGTCGCTGCACGCGTCGAACGATGCGCTGCGCGACGGCCTGGTCCCGCTGAACAAGAAATACCCGCTGCGCGAGCTGATGGCCGCTTGCAGGCGCTACCTGGAATTCGCCCCGCGCGACTTCATCACATTCGAATACTGCATGCTCGACGGCGTCAACGACAGCGACGAGCACGCGCGCGAATTGCTGGCGCTGGTCAACGACCCGGTCGTTGGCGTGTCATGCAAGTTCAACCTGATCCCGTTCAATCCGTTCCCGGAGTCCGGCCTGCTGCGCTCGAAGAATCCGCGCATCAAGGCCTTCGCCCAGGTGCTGATGGACGGCGGTCTGGTGACCACCATCCGCAAAACCCGTGGCGACGACATCGACGCTGCGTGCGGCCAATTGGCAGGTGAAGTGCAGGACCGCACGCGGGTCCAGGAGCGAATGGAAAAAATGGCCGAGTACCAGAAGAAATTTGGCGCCAACTTCGGGCGCATCGTGGAGATCAGTTCTTGAGCGCCCGCTTTGGACGCGCCTTCACCGCGCGCCTTGCGCTGTGCCTGATGGCAGCGGCGCTGGCCGGCTGCGCCGGCGGCGGCATGAAGGGCAGTACCGAGGAGCTCAAGACCGCGTCGGACCAGACCCCGGCCGACAAGCGCGCCTCGATCCGCCTGCAGCTGGCGGTCGGCTACTTCCAGGATGGCAAGATGGAAGTCGCGCTCGACGAGGTCAAGCAGGCCCTCGTGGCCAATCCGGATTTTGCCGACGCCTATGGCTTGCGGGCGGTAATTTACTCGCAGATGGGCGAAAACGCGCTGGCCGACGAGAATTTCCAGCGCGCGCTGAAGCTGGCCCCGCGCAATCCGGAGCTGGCCAACAACTATGGCTCCTTCCTGTGCCAGCAGGGCCGCGGCGCGCAGGGCATCGCCCTGTTCGAGTCGGCACTGAAGAACCCGGTCTACCAGTCGCCCGTCAAGGCGCTGCTGAATGCCGGTTCCTGCAGCCTCAAGATGAACAATCTCGACGCCGCCGAGCGCTACCTGCTTGACGCGCTGCGCTACGAGCCCGATCATCTGCCCACCAACGCCAATCTGGCGCGGGTGTATTACGAGCGGCGCGATTACCAGCGCGCCGGATTTTTTATCAATCGCGTGAAGGCGGCCGCGAAGCTCGACGGCCTGCCGGCCGACGTGCTGTGGCTGGCGGTGCGGATCGACCGCAAACTGGGCGACAAGGCTTCCGAGGCGGCCCTGGGCACCCAGCTGCGGCGCCATCACCCCGGTTCGCCCGAGTATGCAGCTTTCCAGCGCGGTGCATTTGATGAATGAAACAGGAACGACAATGAGTTCAGAGTGGGCAGAACAACCGGTGGCGCCAGATAATCACGGCGTGCCGGGCAGGACATTGGCAGCCCAGCGCGAGGCGATGGGCTGGACCGTGGAACAGGTGGCCGACCAGCTCAAGCTGGCGGTGCGCCAGGTGGTCGCGCTCGAAGCGGGCGATTACGCTGCGTTGCCGGGACCGGCCGTGGTGCGCGGCTTCGTGCGCGCCTACGCCAAGATCGTCAAGCTCGACGCGGCCCCGCTGGTGGCCCAGATCGCGCTCGACGCGCCGGGCCCGACCGACGCCACCGGCACCACGGTACGGCGCGACAAGCCGGCCTCGTTCTCCGAAGTCCGCTTCCCGACCCACGGCAAGCGCGCCTCGCTGCCGCTGGTGCCGATCGCCGCTGTGATCGTGGTGATTGCCGCCGCGGCCGCCGCCTGGCATTTCGGCCTGATTCCCGGTTCGCTGATGCGCTCGGACGCGCCGGCCGCGTCGAGCCCGGCGGGCTCCCTGCTGCAGCCGAACCTGTCGGCGCCGATCGCGTCCGCGCCAGGCGCCGCCGCACCGGCCGCGCATGCGCTCGAAGCGAACGCTTTGCAAAACCCGTCGGTGCCGCTCATTTCCGTGCCGCCGCCTAGTTCCACCGCTGCCGGTTCGCCGGCGGCCGGTGTCGCCCCTGGCGCCGCTCCAGCTCCGGCCGCGCCAGCCGCAGCGCCGGCTGCGGCCAACGCGCTGGTGATCGCCGTGCGCGAGGATTCCTGGATTGAAGTGCGGCGCGCCAAGGGCGCTCCCTTGATCGCGCGCCTGGTCAAGGGCGGCAGCACCGAATCGTTCGATATCACGGAGCCGGTCACGCTGGTAGTGGGCAAGCCGAGCGCCGTCAACGCCACCTTGCGCGGCGCGGCGGTCGCATTGCCGCCGGTCGCCGGCAGCACCGTATCGCGTGTCAACCTCAAGTAGTCGATTTAAACCTATGTCTTCTTCGAATTTGGCGATTCCATCCGGCCCGCTCGCGCGGCGCGTCAGCCGCTCGGTGCTGGTGGCGCATGGCGAGCGCAAAGTCTGGGTCGGCGGCGACGCACCGGTCGTGGTGCAGTCGATGACCAACACCGATACCGCCGACGTGATCGGCACCGCGATCCAGATCAAGGAGCTGGCACGCGCCGGTTCCGAGCTGGTGCGCCTGACGGTGGACAGGCCGGAAGCGGCGGCCGCCGTGCCGCTGATCCGCGAACAGCTCGACAAGATGGAAATCGACGTGCCGCTGGTCGGCGACTTCCACTACAACGGCCACACCTTGCTGCGCGACTTTCCGGAGTGCGCGCGCGCCTTGTCGAAGTACCGCATCAATCCGGGCAACGTGGGGCAGGGCGCCAAGCGCGACTCCCAGTTCGCCCAGATGATCGAAGTGGCGGCGCAGTACGACAAGCCGGTTCGCATCGGAGTCAACTGGGGCAGCTTGGACCAGTCTCTGCTGGCCCGCATCATGGATGAAAACGCGCAGCGCGCGCAGCCATGGAGCGCGCAGGCGGTGATGTACGAAGCGCTGATCACGTCGGCGATCGACAACGCCGTGCGCGCCGAAGAACTCGGCCTCGCGCGCGACAAGATCATCCTGTCGTGCAAGGTGTCGGGCGTGCAGGACCTGATCGCGGTGTACCGCGAACTGGCGCGCCGCTGCGACTATCCGCTGCACCTCGGCCTGACCGAAGCGGGCATGGGCAGCAAGGGCATCGTGGCCTCGACCGCGGCGCTGTCGGTGCTGCTGCAGGAAGGGATCGGCGACACCATCCGCATTTCGCTGACCCCGGAACCGGGCGGCGACCGCACGAAAGAAGTGATCGTCGGCCAGGAAATCCTGCAGACCATGGGCCTGCGCAAGTTCGCGCCGATGGTGATTGCCTGCCCTGGTTGCGGCCGCACCACCTCGACCACTTTCCAGGAACTGGCCGACAACATCCAGACCTACCTGCGCGAGCAGATGCCGGAATGGAAAAAGTCGTATCCGGGCGTGGAAGGAATGAACGTGGCCGTGATGGGTTGCATCGTCAACGGTCCGGGCGAATCGAAGCACGCCAACATCGGCATCAGCCTGCCTGGTACGGGCGAATCGCCGGCCGCGCCGGTGTTCGTCGACGGCCAGAAAACAGTGACCCTGCGCGGCGAGAACATCGTCCAGGAGTTCCAGGCGATCGTCCTGAATTACGTACAAACGAATTACGGTAAAAAATAAAATGAGTGAAAATAAGAAGCCCGAAAAAATTGTGGCGGTGAAGGGCATGAACGACATCCTGCCGGCCGACGCGCCGCTGTGGGAACTGCTCGAAAACACCACCGAGTCGATCCTGAAAAGCTATGGCTACCAGAAGATCGTCACCCCGATCCTCGAAGAGACCGGCCTGTTCGCGCGCGCCATCGGCGCCGTGACCGACATCGTCGAGAAGGAAATGTATTCGTTCACCGATTCGATGAACGGCGACCTCTTGACCCTGCGCCCTGAGGGCACTGCCGGCACCGTGCGCGCCGTACTCGAACACAACCTGGTCTACGACGGCCCGAAACGCCTGTGGTACAAGGGCCCGATGTTCCGCCACGAGCGTCCGCAACGCGGCCGCTATCGCCAGTTCTTCCAGTTCGGCGCGGAAGCGATCGGCTTCACCGGCCCGGACATCGACGCCGAGCTGATCATGCTGTGCCGCCGCCTGTGGGATGACCTCGGCCTGGAAAACATCCGCCTCGAACTCAATTCGATCGGCGACGCGGCCGAGCGCCTGCGCCACCGCGCCGACCTGATCACCTACTTCGAAGCGAATCTGGATACGCTCGACGTCGAAGCCAGGCGCCGCCTGCACACCAACCCGCTGCGCATCCTGGACACCAAGAACCCTGCGATGCAGGAGCTGGTGAACAACGCGCCGAAGCTGCTCGACTACCTCGACGGCGAGTCGCTGGCGCACTTCGAAGGCGTCAAGAAGATCCTCGACCACAACAACGTGCCGTACAAGGTCAACACGCGCCTGGTGCGCGGCATCGACTATTACAATCGCACCGTGTTCGAATTCATCACCGACGAACTGGGCGCCCAGGGCACCATCTGCGCCGGCGGCCGCTACGATCCGCTGATCGAAATGTTCGGCGGCAAGCCAACCCCCGCGGTCGGATTCGCGATGGGCATGGAGCGCCTGATCGAGCTGATGAAGTCGGCCGGCGAAACCGCCGCGCCGTCGCAGTGCGACGTCTACATGGTGCACCAGGGCGAGACAGCGCAGATGCAGGCCTTCGTGCTGGCCGAGCGAATTCGCGATGCCGGCCTCGATGTTGTGCTACATTGCGCGGCTGCGAGCGGGGCGGGCAGCTTCAAGACCCAGATGAAGAAGGCCGACGCCAGCGGCGCGGCATTCGCGGTGATCCTCGGCGACGACGAGATTGCCAACCACGTGGCGGCGGTCAAGGCCATGCGCGCCAGTGCCGACGGCCAGCAGCAGGCCACCGTGCCGTTCGACGAAGTGGTCGACTACCTGGTCGACCAGATTGTCGGCGACGACCACGACCACGATCACGTGCATTACCACCATTAAGCGCTGCGCGGCAGCATAGAAAATCCCTATCAACCCATCGACTTAGACGACACAACATGGCATACGATCTCGAAGAACAAGAACAACTGGCCGACCTGAAGGCGTTCTGGACCAAGTACGGCAACGTGCTCAGCTGGGTGCTGATCATCGCGCTCGCGTCCTACGCCGGCTACAATTTCTGGAACCATCACCAGCGCACGCAGGCGGCCGACGCCTCGGCCCTGTATGAAGAGCAGCAGAAATCGCTGGGCGACAAGGACAACGCCAAGGTGCAGCGCATCGCCGCCGACATCGAGTCGAAGTTCGGCGGCACCGCATACGGCCAGATGGCCGCGCTGACCGCCGCCAAGGGCGCGTTCGACGCCAACGACATGAAAGCCGCCAAGACCCAGCTGCAATGGGTCGTCGAGCACGGCACCGACGACTACAAGTCGATCGCCAAGCTGCGCCTGGCCGGCATCCTGCTCGACGAAAAAGCCTATGACGAAGGCCTGAAGCTGCTGGCCACCGAATTCGTGCCGCAGTTCGCCGGCGCCGTGGCCGACCGCAAGGGCGACATCCTGGTCGCGCAGAACAAGCTGGCCGAAGCCCGCACCGCCTACCAGGCCGCGCTGGCCGCGATGGACAAGAAGAACCCTGGCCGCCAGCTGGTCCAGGTCAAGCTTGAGTCGATCGGCGGCACGGTGGAAACGCCGAAAGCGCCGGCCTGATTGGCCCGCGAGAACCGTTCAAGCCCTCTACAAGACAAAGACCAAGGTTAATGATTATGCGTATTACCCAGAAACTGGTTGGCGTGAGTGTGCTGGCCCTGATGGCCGGCTGCTCGACCCTGAATTCGCTCAACCCGTTCGCGTCCAAGCCGAAGGGCAACCAGCCCGCCCCGCTGGTCGAGCTGAAAGGCTCGATGGCGGTGCGCACCGCGTGGAAACTCGATATCGGCAAGTCGCAGAACTACCTGCTCTCGCCGGCGCTGATCGGCACCAGCGTGCTGGTTGCAGGCGGCGACGGCGCCATCGCGCGCGTCGATTCTGCTACTGGCCGCCAGGTCTGGCGCATCAAGGCAGCGAGCCCGCTGTCGGCCGGCGTCGGCACTGACGGCACCATGCTGGCGGTCGGCGGCGTCAAGGGCCAGGTCATGACCTTCGACATGGACGGCAAGCCGCTGTGGACTGCCCAGGCGTCGAGCGAAGTGCTGTCCTCGCCAGCGGTGGGGCAGGGCATGGTGGTGGTGCGCACGGTCGACAACCGGATCGTCGGCTTCGACGCGAAGACCGGCGACAAGAAATGGACCGTGCAGCGCCCGTCGCCGCCGCTGACGCTGCGTAACGCGCCTGGCATGGTCATCGCCGGCAAGGACGTCATCGTGGCCCAGCCGGGCGGCAAGCTGCTCTCGCTGATCCTCGCGACCGGCGCGCCGCGCTGGGAAATCGCCGTCGGCGAATCGCGCGGCGCCACCGAACTGGAACGCGTGACCGATATCGGCGGCAGCCCGGTCGTGATCGACAACGATGTCTGCGCGGTTTCCTACCAGGGCAAGGTCGGCTGCTACGACCTGCTCACCGGCACCGCGCGCTGGACCAAGGAACTCTCGTCGGACGTCGGCGTCGCCGTCGACCAGCGCTTCGTGTTCGCCTCCGACGACAAGGGCGCCGTGATGGCGTTCAATCGCGACGGCGGCACCAGCGCCTGGAAGAACGACAAGCTTGGCTACCGCCGCCTGTCGACGCCGGTCTCGTACGGCCGCGCTGTCGCGGTCGGCGATTACCAGGGCTTCATCCATTTCCTGTCACGGGAAGATGGCGCCTTTTTAGCTCGTGCAGCAACTGACGGAAGCCCGGTAACGGCGATTCCCCTGGTCGCTGGCTCGAATCTGATTTTTCAAACACAATCTGGGACTGTGACCGCAATCGCGGTCGAATAACACCATGAAGCCGGTAATAGCATTAGTTGGTCGCCCCAACGTCGGGAAATCGACCTTATTCAATCGCCTCACCCGCTCGCGCGATGCGCTGGTGGCGGACTTGCCTGGCCTGACGCGCGATCGTCACTACGGCGAAGGCCGCGTAGGCGAACGCCCATTCCTGGTCATCGACACCGGCGGTTTCGAGCCGGTCGCCAAGGAAGGCATCATGCACCAGATGGCGCTGCAGACCAAGCAGGCCGTGGCCGAAGCGGACGTCGTCATCTTCATCGTCGACGGCCGCCAGGGCATGACGCCGCACGACAAGACCATCACCGACTTCCTGCGCAAGTCTGGCCGCAAGGTCATGCTGGTAGTGAACAAGGGCGAGGGCATGAAGTACAGCGCCGTCGTGGCCGACTTCTATGAGCTCGGCATGGGCGACCCGTACGTGATCTCCGCCGCCCACGGCGACGGCGTCGCCGACCTGGTCGAGGAAGCGCTGAACGAAGCATTCGCCTCGCGTCCCGCCGACGCCGAGGAACTCGCGCCGGCCGCGCGTGGCATCAAGATCGCCATCGTCGGCCGCCCGAACGTGGGCAAGTCGACCCTCGTCAACACCCTGATCGGCGAAGAGCGCGTGATCGCGTTCGACATGCCGGGCACCACCCGCGATTCGATCGAAGTGCCGTTCGAGCGCGACGGCAAGAACTACACGCTGATCGACACCGCTGGCATCCGGCGCCGCGGCAAGGTATTCGAAGCGATCGAGAAATTCTCGGTCGTCAAGACCTTGCAGTCGATCTCGGAAGCGCACGTCGTCATCCTGCTGCTCGATGCCCAACAGGACATCTCGGAGCAGGACGCCCACATCGCCGGCTTCATCCTGGAATCGGGACGCGCGCTGGTCGTGGCTGTCAACAAGTGGGATGGCTTGCGCACGGACGAGCGCGACGAGATCAAGATCGACATCGACCGCAAGCTCGATTTCCTGTCGTTCGCGAAGACCCATTTCATTTCGGCGCTGAAGGCCACCGGCATCGGCCCGCTGATGAAGTCGGTCGACGCGGCCTACGCCGCCGCCACCGCCGACCTGTCGACGCCGCGCCTGACGCGCGCGCTGATCGAGGCGGTCGAGAAGCAGGAGCCGCGCCGCAAGGGGTCGATCCGGCCGAAGATGCGCTATGCCCACCAGGGCGGCCAGAACCCGCCGATCATCGTCATCCACGGCAACGCGCTCGACGCCATTGGCGAGCCATACAAGCGCTACCTGGAAAAGCATTTCCGCGACACCTTCAACCTGGTCGGCACGCCGCTGCGAATTGAATTGCGTATGGGTAAGAATCCATTTGCAAAAACGCAGAAATAATGGCGCACGCACGACACGGACCGGCAAAACAGGTTACAGTAGCTTAACGTCATCTTTGGCTTCTTGAGGAAAGATCATCGAGTGTCCTGTGTTGCTAGTTCGTTGACAAATGTCGCGAAATCGGCCCGAGACAGGCGCAAAGCACAGCAAGGCCGAGGCCTTGCGCGCATTTGCAACGCAGTATCGGGGCGATATTCGCCATAATTTTTAGTCAACGAATCTACAAATCAGGACGCCAACACTTGAAATCGCCCGAGTCGCCTCCAACTTTTGAACTACAACAACATACGGAGCTGTTATGAGCAACAAAGGGCAACTGTTACAAGACCCATTCCTCAATGCCTTGCGCAAGGAGCATGTCCCCGTTTCGATCTACCTGGTCAACGGGATTAAACTGCAGGGCCACATCGAATCGTTCGACCAATACGTTGTACTGCTGCGTAACACCGTTACCCAGATGGTCTACAAGCATGCAATCTCCACCGTTGTACCGGCGCGCGCCGTCAATCTCAACCTTGAGCCTGAAGCTGAGTAAGGTCGTGGGCGCGGCGTCCATGGCCCAGGCAAAGAGCATATGCGCGCAGCGTTAGTCGGCATCGATTTCGGCACTGGCGATTTCGACGCCAGCGTGGAAGAGCTGTCGCTGCTCGCCCGCTCGGCCGGCGCCGATCCCATCACGATCATCACCGCCAAGCGCTCCAGCCCTGACGCCGCCTACTTTGTGGGCAGCGGCAAGGCCGACGAAATCGGCCAGGCCTGCCTGGCCGAGAACATCGAAATCGTCATCTTCAACCATGCGCTGTCGCCGGCCCAGCAGCGCAACCTTGAAAAACGCCTCAACGTGCGGGTGCTCGACCGCACCAGCCTGATCCTCGACATCTTCGCGCAGCGCGCCAAGAGCCACGAGGGTAAGCTGCAGGTCGAGCTGGCCCAGCTGCAGCACCTGGCCACGCGCCTGATCCGCGGCTGGACCCACCTCGAACGTCAAAAGGGCGGTATCGGCTTGCGCGGTCCTGGTGAAACCCAGCTCGAGACCGACCGCCGCCTGATCGGTGAGCGCGTCAAGGCCTTGCGGATCCGCCTGACCAAGCTGCGCAAGCAGCACGAGACCCAGCGCCGTGCGCGCGGCAAGAGCCACACCTTCTCCGTTTCCCTGGTCGGCTACACCAACGCCGGCAAGTCGACCCTGTTCAATGCGCTGACCAAGGCCGGCGTGTACGTCGCCGACCAGTTGTTCGCCACCCTCGACACCACCTCGCGCCGTCTGTACCTGGGCGCCGAAGTGGGCAACGTGGTGGTGTCCGACACGGTCGGTTTCGTGCGCGAACTGCCGCACCAGCTGGTGGCGGCATTCCGCGCCACGCTCGAGGAAACCATCCACGCCGACCTGCTGCTGCACGTGGTCGACGGGGCCAGCCCGGTGCGGATGGAGCAGATCGAGCAGGTCAACGAAGTGCTCCGGGAGATCGGCGCCGATCACATTCCCCAGATCCTGGTCTGGAACAAGATCGACGCGGCCGGCCTCGAGCCGGCGATCGAGCGTGATGAATATGATAAAATCAGCCGCGTTTTTATCAGCGCACGCAGTGGCGAAGGCCTCGAGCTGTTGCGCGAGGCGATAGTCGAAGCGGCCAGGGCCGCCCCAGGTCTGAGCCACCTTTTCGAAGAGCAGGACGATGCCGGCGCAGATTACGCATTGGAAGATGCGGAGTCCGCTGAAAGAATTCAAACAATTACCAACGTCGGACCACGATAGCATGCTCGTTTCCCTGATCAGGCGCCTCGGCGTCAAGTTGTCGCTCAACGATCCTCGCTGGGGCCACAAGCCCGACGGCGACAACAAAAAACAAGAAGGCAAGAAGCCCGGTGGAGAAGGTCCGCCCGACCTCGACCAGATGTGGCGCGACTTCAACCAGCGCCTGAACCGCATGTTCGGCCAGAAGAATAATGGCGGCGGCGACTCCGGTGGCGGCTACCGTCCCGACATGAAAGGCGCCGGCATCACCGCCGGCGTGGTCGGCGCGGTCGTGCTCTTCATCTGGCTCGCCAGCGGCGCCTTCATCGTGCAGGAAGGCCAGGCCGGCGTGGTTACCACCTTCGGTAAGCTCAGTCACACCACCGGCGCCGGCTTCAACTGGCGCTGGCCGTATCCTTTCCAGTCGCATGAGACGGTCAACGTCTCGCAGGTGCGGACCGCCGAAGTCGGCTACCGCGGCTCGGTGCGCGCCAAGAACCCGAAGGAATCGCTGATGCTGACCGATGATGAAAACATCATCGACATCCAGTTCGCGGTGCAGTACACGCTGAAGGATCCGGTCGCCTGGATCTTCAACAACCGCGATCACGACGACGACACCGTGCGCCAGATCGCCGAGACCGCGATCCGCGAAGTGGTCGGCAAGAGCAAGATGGACTTCGTGCTCTACGAGGGCCGCGAGAAAGTCGCGCTCGACACCCACAAGCTGATGCAGCAGATCTCCGACCGCTATGCCCTGGGCGCGCAGATCACCAACGTCACGATGCAAAGCGTGCAGCCGCCGGAGCAGGTGCAGAGCGCCTTCGACGACGCCGTCAAGGCAGGCCAGGACCGCGCGCGCGCGCGCAGCGAAGGCGAAGCGTATGCCAACGACGTGATCCCGCGTTCGCGCGGCAATGCGATCCGCCTGACCCAGGAAGCCGAAGCATATCGTTCGATGGTCACCGAGAACGCCACCGGTAACGCCGCGCGCTTCTCGCAAGTGCTGGCCGAGTACCAGAAGGCGCCGGGCGTCACGCGCGACCGCATGTATCTGGACACGATGCAGCAGATATTCAGCAGCGCCAGCAAGGTGATGGTCGACGCCAAGTCGGGCAGCAACCTGCTGTACCTGCCGCTCGACAAACTGATCGCACAAACCGCCGCCAACGACGCCGCGATCGGTTCCAAATCCGGACCGGTGCAGGTAGCGCCGTCCACGCCGCCGCCACAGGAAATCATGCAGACAGTTGAACAGGTACGCCAGCGCGATAGCCGCAGCCGCGAGAATTCACGCGATCGGGAGAGCCGCTGATGAACCGCTTAGTGACCCTTTTCGTCGGCGGCTTCCTTGCCCTCCTGCTGCTGTCGTCGACCGTGTTCCTGGTCGACCAGAAGCACTTCGCCATCGTGTTTGCGCTCGGCGAAGTGCGCGAAGTGATCAACGAGCCAGGCATCCACTTCAAGCTGCCGCCGCCGTTCCAGAATGTGCTGTCGCTCGACAAGCGCATCCTGACGATCGACACGCCGGACGCGGACCGCTTCATCACCGCCGAGAAGAAAAACATCCTGGTTGATGCCTTCGTCAAATGGCGCATCACCGATCCGCGCCTGTACTACGTCAGCTTCGGCGGCGAAGAGAGCCGTGCGCGCGACCGTTTGAACCAGATCGTCAAGGCCGCGCTGAACGACGAAATCACCAAGCGCACCGTGCGCGAAGTGATCTCCGGCGAACGCGGCAAGGTGATGGAAGCGATCGTTTCGAAGGTCGTCACCGAAGCCAAGCAGATCGGCGTCGGCATCGTCGACGTCCGGCTCAAGCGGGTCGAGTACGTCGAGCAGATCAACGCCTCGGTGTACGACCGCATGAAGGCGGAGCGGACCCGCGTGGCGAACGAACTGCGTTCGACCGGTTCGGCCGAATCGGAAAAGATCCGTTCGGACGCCGACCGCCAGCGCACCGTGATCCTGGCCGAAGCGTTCCGCGACGCCGAGAAGATCAAGGGTGACGGCGACGCCAAGGCTTCGCAGATTTACGCCCAGGCCTTCGGCAAGAACCCGGAGTTCTACAAGTTCTACCGTTCGCTGGAAGCATACCGCTCGACCTTCAAGAATCATGGCGACGTGATGGTGCTCGATTCCGGTTCGGAGTTCTTCAAGTACTTCCGCGCGCCGGGCGCCGGCGGCGCCGCCGCGCCAGCGCCGTCGAAGAAGTAGGAGCCACCACGCACCTTCAGTACGTCGTCCCCGCGCAGGCGGGGATCCCATTCCTCGGCATCGCTGCGAAATGGGGCCCCCGCCTGCGCGGGGGCGACGGCTGAGGTATTGCGTGCGGTACGGATACTAGTTGCACCGGGTCCGCAACATCGCAAAATCTCGCCGGGCACCC
This sequence comes from Pseudomonadota bacterium, assembly GCA_046728335.1. GTDB lineage: Bacteria > Pseudomonadota > Gammaproteobacteria > Burkholderiales > Burkholderiaceae_D > JAFCUW01. The sequence continues at coordinate 76,740 of JBKPEJ010000011.1, forward strand.
ATTCCTAGGCCCCGATCCCCATTTTCGGGTAAAATCGATGGTTCGGCGCACCATTTGCGCGAGCCCTTGTGCTTCGTCTTGTCCGATATTTAACAACCTTCCCGTTACCGTTTTTTGCCCATGCCGAATTGGCTTCTGCCTGAGAATATCGCCGACGTCCTGCCGTCCGAAGCGCGCAAGATCGAAGACCTGCGTCGCCAGATGCTGGACAACTTCCGTCTGTACGGTTACGAACTGGTGATGCCTCCGCTGCTCGAATATGTCGATTCGCTGTTGACCGGCGCCGGCAAGGACACCGACCTGCGCACCTTCAAGCTGGTCGACCAGATCTCCGGCCGCATGCTCGGCCTGCGCGCCGACATGACCACCCAGGTCGCGCGGATCGACGCGCACCTGCTCAACCGCGATTCGGTCACCCGCCTGTGCTACGCCGGCAGCGTGCTGCATACCCGTCCGTCGGGCCTGCACGCCACCCGCGAGCCGCTGCAGATCGGCGCCGAGATCTACGGCCACGCCGGCCTCGAAGCCGACGCCGAGATCCAGGAACTGGCGCTCGCCTCGCTGGCGATGGCCGGCTTCGCCGATGTCCGGCTCGACCTGTCGCACGTCGGCGTGCTGCGCTCGATCATCGCCGATGACGCCGCTGCAGCCACGGACGAAGCGGCGCTGTATGCGCTGCTGCGGGCCAAGGACAGTCCTGGCCTCGACGCGCTGACGAAAAACTACGGCGCCGTGGCGCGCGACGCGCTACTTGAGCTTCCGCACCTGTACGGCGACGTCGAAGTGCTGGCGCGTGCGCGTGAGGTGCTGCCGCCATCGCCCGGCATCACCAAGGCGCTGGCCGAACTGGCCGCGCTGGCCGGCTCCGCGCTCGGCCGCGCCGAAGTGGCGATCGACCTGGCCGACCTGCGCGGCTACCAATACGAAAGCGGCGCGATGTTCGCGCTGTACGTGCCTGGCTTGCCGAACGCGGTTGCGCGCGGCGGCCGCTACGACCATGTCGGCGAAGCGTTCGGCCGGGCCCGTCCCGCAACCGGCTTCTCGCTCGACCTGCGCGAACTGGCGCGGCTGCTGCCTAGCGCAGAGCGCAAACATGCGATTCGCGCACCGTGGGGCAATGCTCCCGAGCTGCGCGAGCAGATTGCCGAACTGCGCAAAACAGGCGAGGTTGTGATCCAGAGTTTGCCGGGTCATGACGACGATCAGGACGAGTTCGAGTGCGATCGCGTACTCGTCCTCGAAGACAGTAACTGGATTCTCAAAAACTTAGGCTAAGTGTGATGTCAAAGAAAAACGTGGCAAAAAACGTCGTCGTCATCGGTACCCAATGGGGCGATGAAGGCAAGGGCAAAATCGTCGACTGGTTGACCGACCACGCCAAAGGCGTGGTGCGCTTCCAGGGCGGCCATAACGCCGGTCATACGCTGGTCATCAAAGGCCAGAAGACCGCGCTCCAGCTGATCCCGTCGGGCATCATGCGCGAAGGCGTGGCCTGCTACATCGGTAACGGCGTGGTGGTCTCGGTTCCGGACATCATGCGCGAAATCGACAAGCTGCAGGCGATCGGCGTCGAGGTCGCCTCGCGCCTGAAGATATCGGAAGCCTGTCCTGCGATCCTGCCGTACCACGTTGCTATCGACGTGGCGCGCGAAAAAGCGCGCGGCGACAACAAGATCGGCACCACCTGCAAAGGTATCGGCCCGGCCTACGAAGACAAAGTGGCGCGCCGCGCGATCCGCATCGCCGACATGCTTAACGAAACGCGCTTCGCCGAAAAGCTGCGCGAGAACCTCGACTACCACAACTTCGTGCTGACGAACTACCTGAAGGGCGACGCGATCGACTTCCAGAAGACCTTCGACGACGCGATGGCCCTGGTGCCGCGCCTGCGCCCGATGGTTGCCGACGTTCCGTCCGCTCTGCACGCCACCTTCAAGGCCGGCGGCAACCTGCTGTTCGAAGGCGCCCAGGGTTCGCTGCTCGATATCGACCACGGCACCTATCCGTACGTGACCTCGTCGAACTGCGTCGCTGGTAACGCCTCTGCTGGTTCGGGCGTCGGTCCTGGCATGCTGCACTACATCATGGGAATTACCAAGGCCTACACGACGCGCGTCGGCTCCGGCCCGTTCCCGTCCGAGCTGCCGACCGATGCCGGCGTGGGCGAGCACCTGTCGCGCGTCGGTCACGAATTCGGCACCGTCACCGGCCGTGCGCGCCGCTGCGGCTGGTTCGATGCCGCGCTGCTGCGCCGCTCGGTCCAGATCAACGGCGTGACCGGCATGTGCCTGACCAAGCTCGACGTCCTCGACGGCATCGAGTCGCTCAAGCTGTGCACCGGCTACAAGCTCGACGGCCGCGAAGTGGACATCTTCCCGATCGGCGCTGAAGAAGCGGCCGCCTGCGTGCCAGTGTACGAAGAGATGGCCGGCTGGACCGAAAGCACCGTCGGCGCCAAGTCGCTGGCCGAGCTGCCTGCTGCCGCACGCGCCTACATCAAGCGCATCGAAGAACTGGTCGGCGTTCCGGTTGACATGGTATCGACCGGTCCTGACCGCGAAGAGACCATCGTCCTGCGCCACCCGTTTGAATAATCGTCGACAAAACTAAAAGAGGAGCCTGCATGACAACCCCGCAATCGACCGACAAAGACCTCTGGGTATCTTGGGACGAGTATCACCGCCTGATCGAGCGCCTCGCGCTCAAGGTGCATGAATCCGGCTGGAAGTTCGACCAGGTCCTGTGCCTGGCGCGCGGCGGCGTGCGTCCGGGCGACGTATTCTCGCGCATCTTCGACGTGCCGCTGGCGATCCTGTCGACCAGTTCGTACCGCGAAGAAGCCGGCACCGTGCGCGGTGACCTCGACATCGCCAAGTACATGACGATGACCAAGGGCCCGCTGGCCGGCAAGATCCTGCTGGTCGACGACCTGGCCGATTCGGGTGTCACGCTCGACAAGGTAACGCGCCACCTGGCCGAGAACTTCACCGGCGTGACCGAAGTGAAGTCGGCGGTCATCTGGGTCAAGGGCACCTCGTCGATCCTGCCTGACTACTTCCTCGAAGAGCTGCCGCACAACCCATGGATCCATCAGCCGTTCGAAGATTATGACGGCCTGCGCCCGCACCAGCTGGCGGCATGGATGAAGAAGGGCCGCGCCGCGCTGTAAGCTGCGCGCGCGACTGCGAAGGGCCAGAGTACAAGCGCTCTGGCTTTTTTTGGCGATGTCACCGTAAAGTGTGGAACGACTTGCGGCGTCGACGTGCCGGTTCTTCATGCACACGCCGCGGCCCACGGGCCGGGGTCAGGTCCGGCGGACCTGACCCCGGGTTTGTCGCCGCACTGGGCGCTTGCCGCCATCGCCGCGCGGTCCCACACTTAACGGTGACATAGTCCGGCTTTTGAACCTATGACCCAAACCTTCCTGCAAACCTTCATCCTGCTGCTGCTCGTGACCGACCCGTTCGGCAACGTGCCGATCTTCGTCACCGCGCTGGCGCCGGTGGAGCGTGCGCGCCGGCCGCGCATCGTGCTGCGCGAATGCGCAATCGCATTCGTCGTGCTGCTGGTGTTCATGTTCTTCGGCAGCCCCTTGTTGCGCGCGCTGCAGCTGTCCGAAGTATCGCTGCGCATTGGCGGCAGCGTGATCCTCTTGCTGATCGCGATTCGCATGGTATTCCCGCACCCTGACGGCGTGCTTGGCAAAACCGATGGCGGTGAGCCATTCATCGTGCCGCTGGCGATTCCCGCGCTGGCCGGCCCATCGGCGCTGGCCACCGTGCTGCTGTTTTCGCGCGAGACGATGGGCGAAGTGATGCTGCACGTGGCCGCGCTGGCCGCGGTGGCGGTGGTGTGGCTGGCGGTGTTCCTCAGCGCCGAGCGCCTGCAGAAGGCCCTCGGCCCGCAGGTGATGACCGCGTTCGAGCGCCTGATGGGATTGATCCTGACCGCGATGTCGGTCGAGATGCTGCTGGGCGGGGTGAGGGCGTTCATCAAGACGCTGTAACTAGTCGCCGCCTCAAATTCCCCGTCGTCCTTGCGAAGCGGGGACCCATAACCCGTATGCGTCGGGCGCAAATCGATGGTCCGCCTGCGCGGCAACAAGGCCGACGGCGCGATCGGCCGCTTGCCTTTATTGCAGAGTCAGGGCCAGAATACGGAAATACCCGGCGCCAATATCCGCATTTCACGTCGCGGCGCCCGCGATTCCTCATTCAGGAGACGGCCATGCTCACGAAACTGCTTAACGCGTTAATGCCGAAGTATTTCGGCGTCGCCGGCAACCAATGGCGCTACGCGCTGGCCGACGACTATAGCTACTCGTCGCCTCACCTTGCAGGAATCAATTTCCAAAATGAATGGGTGACCATCCGAACCTGCAACATCCGGATCAAGACCGGATACGCCTGGGACGGTTGCTCACCGTGCATCAGCATACTTGGCCTCTTCTACATCGGCACGCCTGACGGCGCCCAGCACCTCGGCCTTCCCGCAACCTATCACGCCAGCCTGGTGCACGACGCGCTGTGCCAATGGAAGCACCAGAACCGCGTCGGCAAGGCCGCGACGGTGGCCATTTTCCGCGACCTGCTGCTCGAGGTGAAGTTCCCCTTGGCGGGCCTGTACGCTGCGGCAGTCGACGTTTTTGGTCCTCAGGATTTCCGAAACGTTGCCAAACAGGTCAAAAACTCTTGAGAAAGATGTCGTAATAGCCAGAATTGTGACAATTGAATAGTTTTCCTGCGGGAATCATTGCTATGGTCTCTATCCAATAGCGCGGGCATGTCGTTCGCGGACGCGTAGAACATGGCGAGATTACATTCATGGCTGGCAATATCGTCTTCGTCGGGAATTATTCATACTCAATCAATCCAGTGCTGGGGACAGCCGTGTTGTCGGCGGCCCACCTGGAAAATGTTGGCGCCGGGATCTCGGGAACCATACGGCTGGAACTGTGGCTGACCGCGCTTCCCTGGAATCCGGGCGGAGCGAACTCCGGATGGGAGATCGCCACATACCAGGTATCCGGCTCATCGAACGGAACGCTTGGTCCCAACCAGTACTTTGCCAACATCGCGCAGACGGTTCCGCTGGTGAATCGTCCGCCGCCGGGTGCCTATTACGTGACCTTGGCGGCCGCCGAGTACAGTGGGACTTCCCCTTCGGTAGACAATGGATACGTTATCGACACGCCTGGAAGCTTCACCGGTTTCCTGTTCGTCGGCGCCGATGGGAGTACCACCCAGTCCAGTGCGCTACCCAGCATTTCCGTTGCCGTTCGAACCATCACGGAAGGCGATGCCGCCGCCCGCAACATGGTGTTCACACTCACCCAGTCGGTGGCGGTCCCGTATCCGACTACCGTGCAAGTCGACACCGCCGATGAAACCGCGTTTGCCGGATTCGATTACCAGGCGATCCACCAGCTGGTGACGTTTGCGCCGGGCGCGACCAGCGCCACGGTCAGCGTGCCCATCCTGGGCAATACGTATTTCCAATCGGCCCGCGCGTTCGAAGTGAACCTCAGTCACGCAACCGGAGCGACGGTCGCGCAGAATTATCGCGACCCGACAGGCACGCTGCAATCGACGCCGCAAGCGAGCACCTGGGGCGTGATCGCCGACGATGACACCCCTGCCGGCATGAATCTTCCGACCGATCCCTATTTCGCATACCAGTGGTATCTGTATAACACGCGCGTCGAGTATGCATGGAAGCACGTGACAGGGAAGGGGATCAAGATCGGTGTATTCGATCAGGGTATCGACCCGAACAATCCTGACCTGCGCGTCAACGATGCGATTGCGCTTGGTATTAACAGCGCAACTTCCGGCCCGGGAGGCGCGCCTGTCTTCGCAAGTGATAACCACGGCACTTTCGTTGCGGGCGTTATCGCGGCAGCACGGGACGGCGCCGGTATCGTCGGCGTCGCGTACGATGCGCAACTGGTCTCGATTTATTCCTCGTTGTCCGGTTCGCAGTACCCGACAGAAATTGCCAATGCGTTCCGGTATGCCGCCAAGACGGTAGACGTCCTCAACAACTCTTGGGGTTTTGGGAATTACCTCAAAACGAGCCCCAACTGGGCGTTCCTTGACGACGCAAAGAATCCGATTTTCGCGCCGGCGTTCCAGGCGCTGCACGACCTTGCTGCCAACGGGCGTAATGGCCTGGGCACGGTGGTGGTCCAATCGGCCGGCAATGGCTTCGATTTTGGTGACGACACCAACCTGCACAATTTTCAGAACAGCCGCTACATCATCACGGTCGGCGCCACGGATTTCCTGGGCGGATCATCCTATTTCAGCACGACCGGGGCATCGATCCTGGTGTCCGCTCCCGGAGGCGCCGGCACCGGCGACTTTGCGAGCATCCTGAGTACCGATCGGGTCGGCGCGGCAGGTTCGAATTCCAGCAACTTTGCGTTCGAGGATGGAACTTCCTTTTCTGCCCCGATCGTTTCCGGCATTGTCGCGCTGATGCTGGAAGCTAATCCCCGCCTGGGCTACCGCGATATTCAACAGATCCTGGCGTACACCGCGCACCAAACCGATATTGGCATTGGCGGCTGGGAAGACAACGGCGCCCATGACTGGAACGGCGGTGGTTTACGCTATAACTCGGTGGCGCAATCGTCCGGTTTCGGAGTGGTCGATGCGCTCGCCGCGGTGCGGCTGGCCAAGGCCTGGATCGGCATACCGCAAACCGTGGCCAACACCGTCGATGTGCTCGGGTCGAAGACCGTCAACCTTGCCATCCCGGACAAGAACGCCGCCGGCATTAGCAGCGCGATCGATATCACCGCCACCATCGTGGTTGAGCGCGTCGACGTGACAGTCAACATCACCCATCCATATATCGGCGACCTGGAAGTGACGTTGATATCGCCGACCGGCACGACCAGCTACCTGATGTACCGGCCGTCGCTCGGGAATTTGACCGCATACGGATCGACCCAGAACGACGTCCACTTCACCTTCGATACGGTGCTCGACTGGGGTGAAGTCGCCACCGGCAAATGGACTCTGAATGTGCGCGACCTGCAGGGCAGCGACGTGGGCACGTTCGTGGACTGGTCGATCGACCTGATCGGGCACAACGCCAGCAAGGACCATACGTTCATCTACACGAATGAATTTCCGAGCCTGGTGGCGGCCGATCCTGCGCGCGGCGTGCTGCACGATACGACCGCTGGCAGCCACACCATTAACGCCAGCGCTCTGGGATCGAACGACCGTATCGACCTCACTGGACTGACCGCGTCGGTGATCAATGACGGCCTGCTCATCATCGGCAGCGACACCACCGTCCGCAACGCTTTCGGCGGCGACGGCAACGACGTCCTGATCGCCAATCCGCTGGGCGGAAATTTGTACGGCATGGCCGGTGACGATGTGATGACGGGCGGAATTGGTGCGGACACTTTCAACGGCGGCGCCGGCAACGACTTGTTGACAGGTGGGGCCGGTATCGATACTTCCGTCTATAGCGCTGCTCCAAGAAGCAGATTCACAGTCACGCGCAACGGCGACGGATTTAAAGTAACGGACACCAGCGGCATTCAGGGCGTAGACCAACTTTCGCAGGTTGAACGCCTGCGTTTCAGCGATTCGATGTACGCGCTCGATATCAATGGAAACGCAGGACAGGTCTATCGCACCTACCAGGCCGCGTTCAACCGGGCGCCGGATCAGGAGGGCCTTGGCTTCTGGATCAAATTCATGGACGGCGGCATGTCACTGCCCGAGGTGGCGGGCGGCTTCATGGCGTCGTCGGAATTCAAGGCGATGTACGGCGCCGATCCGAGTCATGTGGATTTCGTAAATAAACTTTACTCCAACGTCTTGCACCGCCCGGGCGAGGCGTCGGGCGTGGCCTTCTGGGTGGATGCGCTGAATAATCCCGCCATTTCGCTCGCAGCTGTGTTGGCCGCTTTCGCCGAGAGCAGCGAGAACCAGGCTGGATTGATTGGGGTAATTGGGAACGGTTTCCCGTATATCCCGTTTGTTTGATAGCGGCGCATCTGTTGGCCCGCGATCCAGTTCATCATGTAGCCGCCGGACGGTGACCAGCACCTCGACGTTTCCGCAAGCTATCACGCGAGCCTGGTGCACGACGACTGTGCCAGTGGAGGCGCTCACCCGATTTCATGAAAACGCGGGCAAATTCGCCCGAAGATATCACGGTCGAACCGATGCCGTCGATTCGTATTTTTTGAGATCCTCGATCGCTCGCGCATATTCTCGCGAGGCTTTCAAGCGGTCCATATACCGGATTGGCTGCTTGATTGCTCGCGCAATCGTCGTCGCCGAAAGGCTCCCGCGCGCTCCGCAATAGGATCTGCAGGTGGCCACGCCATCTGGCGTCAGCCGGTCCGTGAGTTTGATGTCCTTATCCGTCTGCCGGACCGACAAGGTGCACTGCGCGGTGCCATCAGCGGACGGCGCCGGATCGTGCCCGCGCCGCGGCCTACGGGCTGGGGTCAGGTCCGGCGGACCTGAAAGGAGTCGAGCCTTGCAAGGCTCGACCGTTTCGCAGGAGCGAAGCTTCGCTTCACTACACCCCTGCTTCACCCCCGGGTTTGTCGCCGCACTGGGCGCTTGCCGCCAACGCCGCGCGGCCCCACACTTAATGGTGACATAGCCAAAAAAAACCGCGCCGCGGTCGCAAAGACCGGGGCGCGGCAGTTCTAGTGCGAAGTGATTACTTCGCCGCTGGCTTCAGCTTGTGATCCAGCCAATCGATCACGGTATGATGCCACAGCACCGAGTTGGCTGGCTTCAGCACCCAGTGGTTCTCGTCCGGGAACACCAGCAGCTTGCTTTCAATGCCCTGACGCTGCAGCGCGGTGAAAGCGCCCAGGCCCTGGCTCAATGGAATACGGAAGTCCTTCTCGCCGTGAATCACCAGCATTGGCGTCTTCCACTTTGTCACGTAATTGACCGGGTTGAACTTCTCATGCTTCTGTGGCACGGTGAAATAGCTGCCGCCATTTTCCCATTCGTTGAACCAGAGTTCTTCGGTCGAGTAGTACATCGCGCGGTTGTCGAATACGCCGTCATGATTGACGATGCACTTGAAGCCGTTCGACCAGTTACCCTCGATCCAGTTCATCATGTAGCCGCCGTACGACGCGCCCAGCGCGCAAGCGTTGCCGGTGTCCAGCCATGGATACTTGGCCGCAGCCGCCGCCAGGCCTTTCTTCAAGTCTTCCAGCGGTGCGCCGCCCCAGTCGCCGCTGATCGCGTCGGTGAACTTCTGTCCGTAGCCGGTAGAACCGTGGAAATCGATGAACACGGTGGCATAACCGGCGCCCGCGTATACCTGCGGATTCCAGCGATAGCTCCAGCTGTTGCCGAAGCTGCCCTGCGGCCCACCATGCACCAGGAAGGCGACGGGATACTTGGCGCCCGGCGCCGCGTTCCATGGCTTCATCACATGACCGTACACGGTCTCGCCCTTGGCGCCCTTGAACGAGAACTGCTCATATTCGCCGAAGCGCACATCGGCCAGTGCTTCCGCGTTCAGCTTGGTCAGCTGGGTCATCGGCGCAGCGCCACCGGTGGCGCTGCGCACGAACAGCTGCGCGCCCGAAGCGAGATTAGCCTGGCTCACGACGATGGTGTCGCGCTGGATATCGAACGCGCCGACATAGCCCTTGTCGGTCAGCGGAGTGACTTTGCCGTCCTGTACGTCGATCGAGAACAGGCGATGCTGGCCCACGTCGTCCGCATTGGCCAGCAGCGTCTTGCCGTCAGGCGACCAGCGGAAGTCGGCGACCGAACGGTCCCACTTGTCCGCCAGCGTGCGCTTCTTGCCGGTAGCTACGTCGAGCAGCACGAAATGGAAGCGGTCCGCCTCGAAACCAGGACGCGTCATCGCCAGGTAGGCGATGGTGCGGCCGTCAGGCGAGTAGGTCGGCTTTGAATCCCAGGCCGGATTTTCCGGGGTCAGGTTGCGCGGCGCAGCGCCGCCTGCGGCCGGCACCGAGTACACGTCGAAGTTGGTCGACCAGGATTCCGACTTGCCGGCGATGCGCGCGGCGAAGACGACGGTCTTGCCGTCAGGGCTGAAGTGATATTCGTCGTGATCGCCGAACGGCTTGGAAGGCACGTCGCCATCCAACGTGCCGGACAGGCTGACCGGAGTGGCGCTAACCTTGCCGGTGCTGTCGATCGGGGCCGAATACAGCACGGCGTTGCGCTGATCGGACCAGGTATCCCAGTGGCGCACGAACAGGCGGTCGTAGACGCGTCCGCTGGCTTTCTCTTTCGACTTCGCCTCGACACGCTTGGTGGTGCAGGCCAGGTCGGTGCAATCACGGAACACGGCAAGGCTGAACGCCAGGCGGTCGCCCTGCGGCGAGAGGCGGAAGTTGTCGACGTCGAGCGGCAGGTCGGTGACCTTGACCGGCTCGCCGCCGGCCACTGGCACGCGGTACACCTGCGAGCTGCCGGAGCGGGCGGACAGGAAGTAGATGGCGTCGCCGGCAGGGGACCACTCAGGGTCGGAGTTGCTGGCGTCCGACTTGGTCAGGCGCTGCGGGGCGGCTTTCGGATTGCGCAGGTCCAGCATGAACAGCTCGGTGTGGCCGCGGTTCTTGCCCATGTCGGTCGAGCGCACGGTGTAGACCACGCGCGTGGCGTCGGGCGACAGCACCGGGCTGCCGACGCGCTCCATGTTGACCATGTCTTCCACGGTGAATCCGCGCGGCGCGGCGAGCGCTCCGCCCGCCACCATGGCGGCTCCCAAAACCAGCAATCGTAATTTCATTCGGTGTCTCCGATGATGTGTGAAAAATGCCGGCTTGTGGCCGGTCGCCGGACATGATACCAAGGTTGTTGCTGCTAGCACAGATGGCCGCGCATAGCCAAGACGCTCAATGGGGCGCGCCGGTGGAATTCTGTGTGGCTCCGGAACCGAATGAACGCAGTCCGTGGCGAGGCATGTATTCCTGTAGGAACATATCGGATAGAATCCTTGTTGTACTAGTGGCACGATTGCCGAACAACTGTGAGGAGTCTTGATGGGCAGCCTGGAAAACAAAGGAAATGTGCTTGGCGATGTCAGGGCTGAACACGATCACGGCATGCTTGATGCGGCATTCTACGACTGGCAGGATTATAAGATTCTTGCCGAGGGAGACGATCGATTTCTCGTAGTCGGAAGGCGTGGTACGGGAAAAAGTGCGTTGACTTACAAACTTAAGAAGGAATGGCAAGCACAGAAAAATTTTGTTGTAGTAGTAGCACCGAATGAGGAAGACGTGTTTGGTTTGCGCGCGGCAGCTGCCCGATACGGCAGCACTTTAACTCGGATCAGGTCTGCAATAAAAACTGGATGGCGATATGCACTTATCATGGAGCTTGCGATTCATCTTGAACATCATTATAAGACCAATAAAGAACTGGAAAAATCTGCGTTGAATCTCCCCCTTCGAAAATGGAAAGGATTAGGGGATAATATTATTTCAAGGCTCAAACGGACCTTGATTGATGCGGTAATTCAAGGAGAAAGCCCCGAGGAAAGCATCTCCGAGCTCGCCACTCGCCTGAACTTGAATCTGATTACGACAGAACTTGACGCGCTTCTCAAGCTTACTGGACGCAAAGTCATGATTTTGATTGATCGTTTGGATGAAGGTTATGAATCTGACGAATTGGGCATCGGCATCGTCGATGGAATGATATATGGGGCCGATGATCTTCGGACTAAGACGGCTAATGTACGGACGGTATTATTTTTGCGCGACAATATTTTCCGTGCAATTCAAGTATCAGATCAAGATTTTACGCGTAATGTTGAAGGAAGCGTTTTGCGCCTCCATTGGGATGTCCAAGAATTATTTTATCTCGTTTGTAAGCGGCTCCGCCAGGCGTTTGGAATCGACATCGAGAGCGATGTAAAGGTGTGGAATTCTGTCACCGCAAATGAACTTCACGGACGTGAGGGCTTTAAGAGCTGCTTAAAGTTAACTCTTTATCGCCCGCGGGACCTCATTTCGCTACTGAACACGGCTTTTTATAATGCCAAAAAACAAGGAAGGAAGGTTCTTATCGTCGAGGATCTTGACGCGTCGGCTTCGCATATTTCGGAGATACGTTTTGATGATTTGCGAAAGGAATATTCGGCTGTGTTTCCTGGAATTGACGAAGTGGCGCGATCACTGGCGCAACATGGGGCGAGTTTTAATCTTTCCCAGGCAAGTGAAGCGATCGAACGTCTGATGGTCGAATCCAAAAGTGTGGACGTTTTTCAGCATCTTAAGATACTTGGCACTGCCGATGAGGTTTTGAAGGGGTTATACGGCGTTGGATTTGTTGGGATCACCGACAAGAGTTCAGGCAATATTGTGTTTAGTCATGATGGAAAGAAGCCCGACCGTCTATTCGACAATTCTTCAATTTTGGTGATTCATCCGTGCTATTGGAGTGCACTTGGAATAAAGCAAGGATTCCCTGATCAAAATATCGCAGAGCAAATTTATGATGAATATGATATTACTATTTCTTCTGAGGTTAAAGAGCAACGCGATCAATTAATCGGACAATTAATCTCGGAATTGGGAAAAATCGAAATGGGTGAGGGGGGCGCAGCTCAGTTTGAAGATTGGGCAAAACGCGCCGTTGTGTTAATCGCCGCAAGGAAGCTTACCAATGTTCAGCTTAAGCCAAACGGAAATGGCGCGGCGCGGCGAGATATTGTTGGAACAAATATGGCAACTGAGGGGTTCTGGCGCCGGATCCGAGAGGATTACGGTTCGCGTCAACTAATTTTCGAAGTAAAAAACTATGAGAAAATGACGATGAATGAATATCGCCAATGTGCTTCCTATCTTGGTCATGAATACGGAAAATTCGCTCTCTTGATATGTCGGGATAATCAAAAAGAATTATCAAAAGGCGGCGAGATGGAGGCGTTTAGGGAATTTTACAACAAGGGGGAAGTCGTCATTAAATTGACAGCGTCGTTTTTGGTTTCCTTGTTATCAAAATTACGCAGTCCGCAAAAATTCGACACCCTCGATGATGCGTTGACAAAGCATATTGATACTCATATTCGACTTTACGCCAACGGTCAAGGTGGCACTCCAGCGCGGCAGGCGAAAAAGAAAGTACTGTGATGTCAGCTGCAAGCGCGAAATAGGGTTGTGCGGGGCGAAGGGGGCAAACCCAACAAATAGGCGCAGCTTCCTGCAGGGCCGGTGGTGAACTTGCCAAACCCGCGCGGACAATTTGTCGGACCTGGCAAGTGGACACATTCCGCTACGCACAGGGTCAGGCCCAAAGCCAAGCCCCTGCGGACAATTTCAGCGGGATTTAATCGTACCTGCAGTCATTTTTTTCAATTTGCCGAGTTTGACCTCGGCTCGCAATCGCTCAGGACGTCCGCCGGCTTAGGCCTTGACAAACGCCAAGAGATCCGCGTTGATCGTCTCCGCTTCCGTGGTGGGCATACCGTGTGGGAAGCCTTTGTAGGTTTTCAAGGTGCCATTTTTCAGCAATTTGGCGCTCAGAGGCCCTGAGTCGGCATAGGGTACGATTTGATCATCGTCGCCGTGCATCACCAGTGTTGGAATCGAGATCTTCTTCAGGTCCTCGGTGAAATCCGTTTGAGAAAACGCGACAATGCCATCGTAGTGCGCCTTGGCGCCGCCTTTCATGCCTTGGCGCCACCAGTTCCTGATGACACCTTCGGATGCTTTCGCGCCTGGCCGGTTATATCCGTAGAACGGACCCGCGGCTATGTCGAGATAAAACTGCGCCCGGTTCGTGGCGACCTGCTCCTGGAATCCGTCGAAGACTTCTTTGGGGAGACCTCCAGGGTTCGCGGCGGTCTTGACCATCAGCGGTGGTACGGCGCTGATCAGCACAGCCTTGCGCACACGGCTCTCGCCGTGACGCGCCAAATAACGAACGACTTCGCCGCCTCCGGTGGAATGGCCGACGTGGACGGCGCTCTGCAAATCGAGATGCGCGGTAAGCGCCGCGAGATCATCGGCATAATGATCCATATCGTGACCGTCAGCCGTCTGGGTCGAACGCCCGTGACCCCGGCGGTCGTGGGCGATGACGCGAAAGCCATGATTGAGGAAGAACATCATCTGGGCATCCCAGTCGTCCGAGCTCAGTGGCCAGCCGTGCGAGAAGACTATCGCCGGTCCCTTTCCCCAGTCCTTGTAGAAAATGTCTATTCCGTCTTTGGTTTTAACCGTGTTCATCGCCTGGACTCCGTGGTTGTGGTCGCAATGGACCGAAGTTGAGGTGGCGGGCGTGGTCGCAAACGCCGGAGAGGCATCGGGGCGACCCCACCGACGGCGGCTTCCGATAGCTATGGATGCGCTGCCATGGGCGGACTAACCCGAGTACCAGTGTAGACGCTCGAACTTCGAGTGCAAAGGTGCAGGGAGGGTCGAAGACTGTCTTGCCGGCAGGCCTCCTTGGCGTGTGATAATGTTCATCGAAGCACTTTTCGCATCTACAACGCCGCAGAAGAGAAGACAAAATGTTGAAATCCACCTTACTGATTTCGTTGGGGCTCCTGTTCTTTTCTTCGAGTCCCGTAGCGGCGCAGAGTTCGCCGCCTGTACCCGCTGCGCAGTACGACGGCGAATTGGCCAAGTCGCTCGGCGCCGACGAAAGGGGCATGCGCAGCTACGTGCTCGTCGTACTCAAGACCGGGCCGAAAAAGATGGCGGAAGGGGATGCCCGCACCAAGATGTTCCAAGGTCACTTCGCGAACATCCAACGGCTCGCGGCCGAGAAGAAGCTTGTCCTGGCCGGCCCATTTGACGGGGTTGATGGATGGCGCGGTGTCTTTGTTTTCGCCACGCCCAATATCGACGAAGCCAAGACTTATGTGGCGACCGACCCGGTCATCGTCAACGGCGAGATGGTCGCGGAGTACCACAAGTTTTATGGTTCCGCAGCGTTGATGACGATGAACGACGTGCACAACAAGATTCAGAAAAAATAGCGATGTCAACGTAAAGTGTGGGACGACTTGCGGCGTCGACGTGCCACCTTTTCTGCACGCGCCGCGGCCCACGGACTGGGGTCAGGTCCGTGTATGTCAGGGGGACATGGGTAACACTTTGTAGGGAGACATAGGTAACACTTTTATCATCATCACACGGTCAACAAAACGGAGCGTGTGATGCCTTGGAAGGAGTGTTCTTCAATGTCTTCTCGTCTTGAATTTGTAAAGCTGGCTCAGGCCCCCGATGCCAATATCAAGGCGCTGTGCGAATCGTTCGGGATCAGCCGTAAGACTGGCTATAAATGGATCGGGCGATACGGTAAGGGCGGTGAGACGGGCCTGCACGACCGCTCTCGACGTCCTCATTCTTCGCCGAATCGCAGTGCCGACAATGTAGAAGCTGCGGTCCTGGCGCTGCATGAGGCTTATCCTTGCTGGGGTGGTCGCAAGCTCGAAACGCTGCTGCCGAGCGATTGCTATCGTCCGCACTTCACTACCATCGATGCAATTCTTGAGCGTCACGGTCGCCAACTCGTCCCGCTTGTCGATAATGGCAAGCCGGCGTCGAAACGATTTGAACACGAGGCGCCCAACCTCCTTTGGCAGATGGATTTCAAAGGCCACTTTCCACTGACCGATTCACGTGCTCAGCGCTGCCATCCGCTCACTGTCCTCGATGACCATTCACGTTTCAACATTTGCCTCGTTGCCTGCTCTGCCGAGACGGCAGAGCAGGTCGGGACGGCCCTCACGCAGGCATTCAGGGAATATGGTCTACCTGAACGCATCACTTGCGATAACGGCGCTCCTTGGGGGACGACGGGACGGGACACGTTGTCAGCACTGGAAGTCTGGCTGCTTCGCCTTGGAATTCGGGTTGGTCACAGCAGGCCGTATCACCCTCAGACTCAAGGAAAGGACGAGCGGTTTCATCGCACATTAAAGCGCGAGCTACTTGCGCGCTTCGGCTTCAATTCCATCGAACTGTGCCAAGCAGGATTCAACCGCTGGCGTAACGAATACAACCTGACACGTCCACACTATGCGCTTGGCCAACTCCCACCGATCTCCAAGTACCGGCCCAGCGGCAGAAGATTCCCTGATACCCTGCCTCAAATTGAATACGACGATGGCGACGAGGTACGCAAAGTCAAGGCCTGCGGCCGAATCAGCTACAAGCACAATCAGATTTTCATCGGTGAAGGTCTGATAGGGCAGCTCGTCGCGCTCCGCCCAATAGCAACCGACGGCGTGCTCAAAGTATTCTTCTGCAGCCGAGAAGTGCGTACCCTGGATCTACGGGAAACAGCCTAAAATTGGCAAAAATGTGTAACCCATGTCTCCCTACAAGTGTTACCTATGTCTCCCTACCAAACAGTCCGCCGGACCTGACCCTCCGGAGTTTGCTGCCGCTCTGGGCGCTTGCCGTATCGCCGCGTGGTCCCAGGCTGCTGGTCTTCAATTCCCGTGGTCTATTCGACGCGGCGCTCAACATACCGGCACCACGCGGACAACACGAGTCCGCATAAATCCACCTGACCAGATCGCGAACCAACACCGGCTTCGCGACTCCAACGATAATCATCTCCATCGAACCGCAGACTTCACCAGAGGCAGGCGATTGACGGTCGCAGCACGCTTTTCCACACCGGAGGGCGCAAAATGAATAACAACATTTTAAGCATGGTGGTGGTCGCCGCGACTCTCGTCGGCTGTGCCGCTACTCCAGGTGGGCAGGTGCAGACCTGTAAAGCCACTTCGGAACAGGAAATCGCCGCCCTGTTCGATCGTTGGAACCAGTCACTGCAAACGGGCGATCCAAACAAGGTAGTCGCCAATTACGCGGAACGATCGATCCTCCTGCCGACTGTTTCGAATAAGCCGCGTCTGACACCGGCCGAGAAACAAGATTACTTCCAACACTTCTTGGAAAACGGCCCCTCTGGCAAGATCGACATGCGCACCATTGAACTCGGTTGCAACACGGCGGTCGATGCCGGTCTTTACACATTCACGTTTGCCAAGACGGGGCAACAGGTCCACGGACGCTATACATACACCTATCGCTGGGATGGTTCGCAGTGGCTCATTACAAGCCACCATTCCTCGGCGATGCCAGAGAAGGAGTAGCGCTGAGTGGCACGTGGTCGTAGCGGACCGCCAGCGGCGGCCGCTCAGCTGCGTCCGGCGACCTGGCACCGTCCGCTTGCGAAATCGTCCTGCAGACCAGGTTCAGCGAGCCCTTACGAAGTTTTTGTTTCACTGGACCATACCTTCATGGTCTGGTTCGCCAGCAGTTTGCAAGCACCGCCTACATTCACGTAAGTACGGATGAACTGGTAACGATTGCTGCGCCAGGTCTTGCCATCGGCATTCCACTGCTCCACCGTGTTCAGGCCGCGCAGGACCACAGTATCACCGAGGACGTGGCCGTGGACCTCGCTCGTGGTGCGGGACTTGTGAACCACCGCTGGATGTTCAGAACGCGCCAGCACCATGGCTTTGGTTTCGATTTGCGATGCCAGCGAGTGCACCCAGACGTAGTCCTCTGCCAGCCAGGCTTGCAGGAAGGCGACGTCGCCGACACGCAAGGCTTCTTCGTATTGCTGGTCGCGTTGGATCAGATCGGGCACGGGCAAGCAAGGCACGGCAAACGACTGGAGCGGCACAGCGCAGCAGAGAAAAAATAATAGTTTTTTCATGGTCCGCCATCTTCCATCGTTTTGCAATTTTCCGCAACGCAAGGATTTCCGGGTGCTCTCGCCCCTATTCAATCAGACTGAACGCATCCGGCGAACCAAAGTCGTCCGCCCAACTCCAATACTGATGAAACGCACTGCAGGAGGCGGGCGGTGCGCTGTCCCCACTGTAGCAAGCTGGTCCACGCCGGAGGAGTTGATGCTCGTTCAGTGTATGCGTATCGTGCTTCGTATTGGGCTCCTGTCGATGTTACTCGGCGTGACCGCGTTCTTCGCCGGCTGCGGGCCTCAGTCGCAGGCCCAGCCTCCTGGCGCCGGCGGTCCGCCGCCGGTCTCGATAACTCCCGTAACGCGCCGCATGGTCGAAGAATTCGACGAGTTCAGTGCGCGCCTGGCCGCGGTCGATCAGGTCGAGATTCGCGCGCGCGTGGCCGGAACCCTCGAACGCGTCCACTTCCGCGATGGCGAGGTAGTGAAGAAGGGCGCGCCCTTATTCACCATCGACCCGCGCCCGTTCGCCGCGGAGGTCGCGCGCAGCGAAGCGAGCCTGGCTTCCGCGCGCACCCAGGCCAGCCTGGCCAGAAGCGAGGCGGCGCGTGCCGACCAGTTGCTGCCGACAAACGCCATCTCGAAACAGGAGGCCGATCAGCGCCACTCCGCGGCGCAAAACTCCACCAGCACCATCAACGCCGCCAAGGCCGCGCTCGACGTGGCGCGCCTCAATCTTGGCTACACCAGCATCACCGCGCCGATCGGCGGCCGCCTGTCGCGTACCACCGTCACTGCCGGCAACCTGGTCAGCGTCAACGAACCGGTGCTCACTACGATCGTGTCGACTGACCGCATTTACGCCTACTTCGACGTCAGCGAGGACGCATACCTCAAGTACGGTCAGGCAGCCTCCAACCCAAAGGCGGCGACGCCGGACGTGAAAATGGGCTTGTTCAACGAACAGGGCTTTCCGCACGCCGGCAAGATCGACTTCGTCGACAACCGCCTCAATCCGGCCACCGGCAGCATGCAGTTGCGCGCCGTGTTCGAGAACAAGGAGGGCCGCTTCACGCCCGGCCTGTCTGCGCACGTCAAGCTGGGCGCCGGCAAGCCGTACGAGGCGACGCTGGTGCCGGACCGCGCGATCAGCACCGACCAGACCCGCAGGATCGTGATGGTGGTCGTGGGCCCCAAGAACATCGTCGACGCGCGCGAAGTCAAGACCGGCGCGCTGATCGGCGGCATGCGCGTCGTCGAAGGCGTCAAACCTGGCGAGCACATCATCATCGACGGCCTGCAGCGCGCCATCCCCGGCGCGCCAGTGAAGCCGCAACTGGTGGCGCTGGACGCGAACGGCAAACCGCTGGCTCCGCCCGCGCCCGCGCCCGCGCCCGCGAAAGGTTAGGGCGATGGACATCGCGAGCAAGTTCATCGACCGGCCCCGCTTCGCGACGGTGCTGTCGATCTTCATCTTCCTGGTCGGCGCGATGTCGATCTTCGTGCTGCCCATATCCGAGTATCCCAACGTGGCGCCGCCGCAAGTGGTGGTGCGCGCCCAGTTCCCGGGCGCCAATCCGCGCGTGATCTCCGAAACCGTCGCCACCCCGATCGAAGAACAAATCAATGGCATCGACAACTTGCTGTATTTCGATAGCCAGGCCACGGCGGACGGTTCGATGACCCTGACCGTCACTTTCCGTATCGGCACCGATCCCGAGGTGGCCGAAACGGCGGTGCAGAACCGCGTCAACCGCGCGCTGCCGCGCGTGCCCGACATCGTGCGCCAGATCGGCGTGACCACCGAGAAGCAGGCGCCGAACCTGACCATGGTGGTGCACCTGGTCAGTCCCAACAACAGCCACGACGCGCTATACCTGCGCAATTATGCCCAGCTGCAAATCCGCGACGACCTGCTGCGCATCCCCGGCATGGGCAGCGTGCTGCTGTTCGGCGCCGGCGACTACGCAATGCGCATCTGGGTCAACCCGCAAAAGCTGGCCGCGCGGGCGATGACCGCCAACGAGGTGGTCGCAGCGGTGCGCGAACAGAATGCGCAGGTCGCCGCCGGCGTGGTTGGCGCGCCGCCGGCGCCGCTCAGCAGCCAGTTTCAGCTGCCGATCAATACCAAGGGCCGGCTCGCCACCGAGGAGGAATTTGCCGACATCATCGTGCGCGCCGATCCGGCCACCGGCTCGCTGGTGCGCATCAAGGATGTCGGGCGGGTCGAGATGAGCGCCAACACCTATGCCTTGCGCAGCCTGCTCAACAACAAGGAGGCCGCCGCGATCGCCGTCTTCCAGGCGCCCGGCAGCAATGCGCTGGCGCTGTCCGCGGACGTGCGCAAAGTGATGGCGCGCGCCAGCCGCAATTTCCCGGCAGGGGTCGGCTACGACATCGTGTACGACCCGACCCGCTTCGTCCAGACTTCGATCGAAAAGGTGGTCGCCACCCTGATCGAGGCGGTCTTGCTGGTGGTGCTGGTGGTGATCCTGTTCCTGCAGACCTGGCGCGCGTCCATCATTCCCCTGGTGGCGGTGCCGGTGTCGATCGTCGGCACCTTCGGGGTGCTGCTGGCGCTCGGCTACTCGATCAACACGCTGACCCTGTTCGGCCTGGTGCTGGCGATCGGTATCGTGGTCGACGACTCCATCGTGGTGGTCGAAAACGTCGAGCGCAATATCGAGAACGGGCTGACCGCGCGCAAGGCCACCGTCAAGGCGATGCAGGAAGTGAGCGGGCCGATCGTCGCCATCGCGCTGGTGCTGTGCGCCGTGTTCGTGCCGCTGGCGTTCGTGCCCGGCCTGTCGGGCCAGTTTTACCGCCAGTTCGCGGTGACCATCACCATTTCCACCGTCATCTCGGCGTTTAATTCGCTGACCCTGTCGCCGGCGCTGGCGGCCATCCTGCTGCGCCCGCACGATGCGCCCAAGGACCGCCTCACGCGCGGCCTGGACCGCGTGCTGGGGCCATTTTTCAACTGGTTCAACCACCGGTTCCGCCGCGCCAGCGAGGCCTACCAGCGCCGCGTCGCGCGCCTGCTGGGACGCAAGGGCCCCGCGCTGCTGGTGTATCTGGCGCTGCTGGCGGCGACCGCCTTCATGTTTGTCCGCGCGCCATCCGGCTTTGTTCCGGCGCCCGACAAGCAGTACCTGATCGGCATCGCCCAGCTGCCGGCCGGCGCCTCGCTCGACCGCACCGAGGCGGTGATCCGGCGCATGAGCGAGATCGCCCTGAAAGTGCCGGGCATCGTCGATGCGGTGGCGTTCCCCGGCCTGTCGATCGCCGGCTTCTCGGCTGCGCCGAACGAGGGCCTGGTCTTCTTCGGCCTGGCGCCCTTCGAAAAGCGCACCAGCGCCGACTTGGGCAAGGAGGCGATCCTGGGCAAAGTGAACGGCGCGATCCAGCAGATCGAGGGCGCGCGCATGTTCGTGGTGCCGCCGCCGGCGGTCGAAGGGGTGGGCACCGCCGGCGGCTTCAAGCTGCAGGTGCAGGATCGCGCCGGCCACGGCGAGCAGGCCCTGTACGGCGCGGTGTGGGGTACGCTGGGCCAGATCTATGGCAACCCCAAATCGCCGATCGTCACCCCGTACTCGACCTACGACATCAACGTGCCGCAGCTGATGGCCGACATCGACCGCACCAAGGCCAAGCAGATGGGCGTGGCGCTGGGCGACATCTACGACGCGATGCAAATCAACCTGGGCTCGCTGTACGTGAACGACTTCACGCGCTTCGGCAAGACCTACCAGGTGATCGTGCAGGCCGATGCGCCGTTCCGCGCCAACGCGGCGGCGATCACCGAAATCAGGACCCGCAACGGGCGCGGCGAGATGGTGCCGCTGGGCGCGCTGATGAAGGTCGACGACACGTTCGGGCCAACCCGGGTCACGCGCTATAACGGCATCCCTTCGGCCGACCTCAACGGCGCGGCCAGGCCGGGGTTCTCGAGCGGGCAGGCGGAGGCCGAGATCGAACGCCTGCTGGGCGCGACGCTGCCGCGCGGCATGAGCTACGAATGGACCGAGCTGACTTACCAGGACCGGCTCACGCGCGATATTCACCTACCCGGCACCAACGCCGCGATCCCGACCCTGGCGGGGGTGCTGGTGCTGTCGCTGGTGCTGGTGATCCTGGTGCTGGCCGCGCAGTACGAGAGCTGGACCTTGCCGCTGGCAATCGTGCTGATCGTGCCGATGTGCATCCTGTGTGCGCTATTCGGCGTCTGGCTGTCGAGCCTGCCGCTGTTCCACCAGCCGGGCGACCTGAACATCTTCACCCAGGTGGCGCTGGTGGTGCTGGTCGGGCTGGCCTGCAAGAACGCCATCCTGATTGTCGAGTTCGCCAAGGACCTGGAGGCGACGGGCATGGACACGCTGTCGGCGACGCTCGAGGCGGCGCACTTGCGGCTGCGCCCAATCCTGATGACCTCGATCGCGTTTTGCGCCGGTGTCACGCCACTGATCGTGGGCAGCGGCGCCGGCGCCGAAATGCGGCGGGCGATGGGCGTTGCGGTGTTCTCGGGGATGCTTGGCGTCACCGCGTTCGGCATCTTCCTGACGCCGGTGTTTTATATACTGTTGCGCGGCAGCACCGCGCGCCTTCGCGCGCATGCGGCGGAAGTGCGCGCCGAATGCGACGCGTCGGCCCATCCTTACCATCCCGGCGAAGATCCCCCGGCAGACCCGGCAACACCACCGAGCAATCCCGTATAGGGGGCATCAAAACCGTCGCCCTCGCGAAAGGGGGGCCCAATTTGCGGCAATCGTTGCTGGCTGTGAGCGCAGGAAGCTGCCGGCATGAGCTGATCGCAGAAACGGGATTCCCGCCTGCGCGGGAATGACGTGAAAAATTGGGACGATTCTGCTTATTGCGCGTGGCGTTTACCCAGATGTACCGCGATATCCGAGTTGCAATTTGCACCATGATTTCTATTCTGACATGCAGAGGACTCATCATGCCCATGCGAAATATTGTCCGGAAATTGCTGCTGTTGCCCATGCTGGCGGCTCCGCTGGGCGCGCTGGCCGATCCGGTGTATTCCCTCACATTCCTGCCGCAGAATTTCTCCGCTTCCGGCATCAACAACGCTGGCCACATCGTCGGCACGGCGGGGGCGGGGGCAGCCATTTGGACGGATACCGCAGTCACCTATCTTGGCGCACTGACGCCCGGAAGCGAAGGCCTGGCGATCAATAACCACGACGACATTGCCGGGCGAGTGGGCGTGCACGGCTTCGTCTATGCCGGCGGCGTGCTGCAAGACGTCGATTCCGGCCCCTACCGCAACTGGGTCACCGGCCTCAACGACGCCGGCCGTGCGACGGGCACCGTGCGCGACATGGACGGCGCGCAGGCGCGCGGATTCACCTGGGTCACCGACATCCTGACGCCGATCGGCCCGTTCCACAGCTATATGGATTTCGCCAATGCGATCAACAACCCGGGGCAGGTGGTCGGCTTCACCGCATCGCCTACTGCCGATTTCGGCAACCCGGAACGGACGGCCTTCCTGTACGACCTTTTCAACGGCGTTACCTTGCTCGGAACGCTCGGGGGGCAGGTCAGCGAAGCCAACGACCTCAACGATTCACGGCAAGTGGTCGGCTGGTCCGAAACCACCGTCGCCAACGAGGTGCGTCCCTTCCTGTACGTCGATGCGGCCGGCGGGATGCAGGACATCGGCTCGCTTGGCGGCCGCTCCGGCCGCGCCAATGGAATCAATAATGGAGGGATGGTGGTCGGCATGTCCGATGTCGGCGGCAGCGCCGGGTTCGACTATCACGCCTTCTTGTACGCTAATAACCACATGGTCGACCTGAACACACTGATCGACCCTGCGTCGGGATGGTGGCTGGTTTCCGCCACCGACATCAACGACGCCGGACAGATCCTCGGCACGGCATGCCAGGGAACCGATTGCCGCGCGGTGCGCCTCGACATGATCCCCGGCATCCCGGAGCCGGGCGCCTGGTTGATGCTGCTGGCCGGAATCGGCCTGATCGCCTACTGCAAGCGGCGTCACCGCTCTATGCCGCATCGGTCCAGGTTTGCCCGGGCGCGCAAATTGCTCATGCTTCCGCTGTTGGCCGGCCCGCTGGCCGCAATGGCCGAACCGATCTACACCGTCACTGCCTTGCCCGCGGACTTCAGCGCATCCAACATGAACAATTCCGGTAGCATCGTTGGCACCTTTGGAGGCGCCACGGCCATCTGGACCAGTTCGGGCATCACCGATATCGGGCCGCTTGCGCCCGACAGTTTCGGATACGGCATCAATAATCGCGGCGACATTGCCGGGACCTGGCAGGGCGATGCATTCATATATTCAGGCGGCGCGTTGCGCAACATCGGCCGGCTGGGAACCTGGGGCACCAGCAGCGCCAGGGGCGTCAACGACGCCGGCCAGGTGATTGGCAACGGCTTTTACGAAGTAGGGGAGCGGCAGCGCGGATTCGTCTACACCGGCGGCGTGATACGCATCATCCCGACCTTTGGCGGCGATTGGAGCTACGCGGCCGCGATCAACAGCTCCGGCCAGGTGGCCGGCATTGCGACGATCGACTCCACCGATTTCATCAACCCGACGCGGCACGCGATCACGTACCAGGACCGCATGATGCACGATCTCGGCTCGCTGGGCGGAGTGGTCAGCGAAGCGTACGACATCAACGACGCAGGACAGGTCGTGGGCATGTCGCAGACCAATCCCGATGACAGTTATGGCCCGTCGCATGCTTTCCTGTATCAGGGCGGCGCGATGATCGACCTCGGCTTCCTCGGCGGCGCCAACGCCAGGGCCAACGGCATCAACAACGCCGGCCTGGTTGTGGGTTGGTCGGAGCTGGGCGGCGACGTGCCTCCCACGCATGCCTTCCTGTACGCGAACCGCGCGATGGTCGACCTGAATGCCTTGATCGACCCTGCCAGCGGCTGGGAAATCATGTCGGCGATCGACATCAATGACGTGCGCCAGATCCTGGCGACTGCCTGCCGGCTGGGCGAATGCACGACGGTGCGGATGGACCTGATCAACGCGGTGCCGGAGCCGCGCGCGTGGGGCATGCTGCTGGCGGGGATGCTGCTGCTGGGAGGCCTGCGCCGAGGTCGGGGGCCTTCAGTCAGGTAAGTAAAGGGCTGGGTGCAGACACCCTGTTCCACGCGCGACAAACTCATTGCCAGACATAGTCAGCTCGTCCTCGCGCAAGTTCATGGACGGCAAAAAAAGCTTGCAATCGCTTGGGACTCGGCTAAGATGGCATTACCTGCCTAGGCAGATATTTATAGGGTCGAGGATCGACATGACATCGAATGCAACATTGCCGTGGGATAATATGTTTGGCGGCGGCCTGGGCTACTTGCTGACCCTGGCCCGCAACCAGAATCTGGCTGCCATCGAGCGCGAACTGGCGCCGCTGAACATCACCGCCTCCCAGTTCATGGTGGTAGTGGGAATCGCTCACGGGCGCGCCAAGACGCTGACCGAATTTTCCGAATTTCTCGGCTACGATAGCGGCGCCATGAAGCGCCTGCTGGACCGGGTGGAAGAAAAGGACATGATCCGCCGCGTACGCTCCGTGGCGGACCGGCGCAGCCAGATCCTCGAGCTGACCGAGAGCGGCCACGTCTTGTATCCGCAGATCATGGACGTCGTGCGCCGGGTCCATGCCCGTCTGCTGGAAGGGTTTACGGACGAGGAGGCCGCCCTGTTCCAGATTTTTTTGCAAAGAATCATTGCGGCCTCCAAACCCTGATTTTTTTTGATCAAATACCTGCCTAGGCAGATAATTAATGGAGTCCAATCATGAAGATGTCCCGTTTCCGCCTCGCCGCGCTGGCGGGCGCCGCCGCGCTGGTCATGGGCTGCGCCAGCGATGGCGGGCTGCAGCCATCGGCCCGCGTGCACGATGCGGCCACGCTGAAGGCGGATGGCACCCTCACCAACGTGCCGCTGTCGTCGGCCGCCTGGCCCGCCCGCGACTGGTGGCGGCGCTATGGCGACACCCAGTTGAACCAAATGGTGGAGGAGGCGCTGGCCACCAGCCCGACCATGCGCATCGCCGAAGCGCGCGTGCGCCAGGCCGTCGCCGTGGTCGGCATCTTCGGCGCGGCCCAGTCGCCGCAAGTCAGCGGCGGCGCCCGCAGCAACCGGGTCGAGTTCAGCGAGAACAGCAATGTGCCCAAGCCGCTGGCTGGTTCCTGGAAGTGGGCCAACGAGGCGACCCTGAATTTCTCGTATGAGCTGGACTTCTGGGGCAAGAACCAGTCCGCCGTCGATGCCGCCCTGAACCGCCAGAAGGCGACCGAGGTGGAGACGGAAGCGATACGCCTGATGCTGACGGTGGGCATGACGCAGTCCTATCTGAAGCTGGCGCAGCTGTACGCGCAGCGCGACCTGGCCGAGTCGGTGCTCGAGGACCGCCAGCAGATCCTGGCGGTGACACGGCGGCGCGTTGCGTCCCACCTCGATTCGCAGGCCGAGCTCAAGCAGACCGAGCTGGCCATCCCGGTGGCGAAGGGCGACATCGCGGCGGCCGACGAAAGCATCGCCCTGGTGCGTACCCAGTTGGCCGCCCTGATGGGCGCCGGCCCCGATCGCGGCCTGGCGATCGACCGCCCGCAGATGAAGAACGTGCGGCCGTCAGCCGTGCCCAGCTTGCTGTCCAGCGACCTGATCGCGCGCCGGCCGGACGTGGTGGCCCAGCGCTGGCGGGTGGAAGGTTTTCGCAAGGATATCGACGTCGCCAAGGCCCAGTTCTACCCCACCATCAACCTGAACGGCCTGATCGGCCTGCAAAGCCTGGGCTTTTCGAAGTTCCTGCAGGCGGGCAGCGGCATCGCCAGCGCCGGCGGCGCGCTGAGCCTGCCCATCTTCGACGGCGGCCGCCTGCGCAGCAACCTGGCGTTGCGCGACGCGGAATACGACCTGGCGGTGGAAGCTTATAACCAGACCCTGGTCGATGCCGTGCGCGATGTCGTGAGCCAGCTCGTGTCCATCCAGTGGCTGGCCGAGCGCAACACGCTGCAGGCCGAGGCGCTGGCCACGGCGCAGCAGGCTTACGACCTGTCGGTCCAGCGCTACCGCGCCGGCGTCGGCAATAACCTGCAGGTGCTGGCGGCCCAGATCCAGGTACTGGCGCAGCAGCGTGCCCGGATTGAGCTGGACACGCGCGCTTTCGATCTCGACATGCAATTGGCCCGCGCGCTCGGCGGCGGTTATCAGCAAATCCAGTAAGGGAAATATCAATGACGCAGACGACCAACACCGTAGCCGAGGCCAAGCCAGCCACCAAACTCTTGAATGTGAAAAATGGGGTGGCGGCCGCGCTGCTGGCCGGCGCGGTCGGCATGGCGTGGACCATGCTGGCAACGGGCGGCGAGCGGGTGACGGAAGACGCCTATGTGGACGGCAATGTGGTGCAAGTCACGCCGCAGGTGGCCGGCAGCGTGACGGCCATCGCGGCCGACAACACCGATTATGTGAAGGCGGGCCAGGTGCTGGTTCAGCTGAACGGCGTCGACGCGCAACTGGCCCTGGCGCGGGCCGAGGCGCAGCTGTCCAAGGCGGTGCGCCAGGTGCGGGTGCAGTTCGCCAACGTGGGCCAGATGCAGGCGACCGTCAGGCAGCGTGTGGCCGACCTGGCGCGCGCCGAGGCCGACCAGGCACGCCGCCGCGAGCTGGCCGGGTCCGGCGCCGTGTCGGGCGAGGACATCGTCCACGCGGAAGACGCGGCGAAGTCGGCCCGCGCCGCACTCACCGCCGCCGAGCAGCAGGCCGCCAGCGCCGGCGCGCTGGTCGACCAGACCAGCGTCAGCAGCCACCCGGACGTGCTGGCCGCCATCGCCCAGCTGCGCGATGCCTATGTGGCGTCGGCCCGCACCACCTTGCGCGCGCCAGTCAGCGGCAATGTCGCCAAGCGCACGGTGCAGCTGGGCCAGCGCGTGGGCGCGGGCGCCGCGCTGATGTCCATCGTGCCGCCCGAGCAGATGTGGGTCAACGCCAACTTCAAGGAATCCCAGCTGGGCGCGATCCGCATCGGCCAGCCGGCCATGCTGACGGCGGACGTGTATGGCAAGGCGGTGCGCTACACGGGCCGCGTGATCGGACAGGATGCGGGCACTGGCAGCGCCTTCTCGCTGATGCCTGCGCAGAACGCCACCGGCAACTGGATCAAGGTGGTGCAGCGCGTACCGATCCGCATCGCGCTGGACCCGAGGGAACTGGCCGCGCATCCGCTCAAGCTGGGCTTGTCCATGCACGTGGTGGTGGACACGCGCGACGGCAGCGGCGCGGTGGCCATGGGCAGCATCAGCACGCGCGCCGCCTACAAGACGGACGTGTTCGATCGTGAGCTGGAACTGGCCGACCAGCTGGTCCAGCGCATCATCGTCGCCAACGGCGGTGCTCCGGCGACCCATCCGCCCCGATCCGTGCTGGCACAGACGAACTGATATGAACGCCCCCAAGCACACGCGCGAGTCCAGTTTGCTGGCCACGATCTTCGTGCTGAACGCGATCGAATTCCTGCAGACCGGCATGATCGCATTTGGCGCGGCGCCCATCATGGGCGAGATCGGCGCTTCTCCCGAGGAATTCACCCTCATTACGGCCACCTATGCGGTGGTGGCGATTGCCGCCATCTCGAAAATGGGCTGGTTCGTCGAACGCATCGGCTGGCGCCGTTTTGTGCAGGTCTCCGTGGCGCTGTACATCGTCGGCGCGGCCATTTGTGGCACCAGCACCAGCGTCCCGCAATTCCTTGCCGGGCGGGCCGTGATGGGGCTGGGTGGCGCCGCCTTCATGACCAGCGCCCGACTACTCATCAACCTGATGCCGCCCAGTCCGCGCCGCTTCCTTGGCATCAAGGTGTTCGCCTCTGCGCTCACTAGCGGCACCGCTGCGGCGCCGTGGCTGGCCTCCCTGTTCGTGGCGCACGGGCGCTGGAACGGTATCTTCATGCTGTTGTCGGCACTGGCGGTACTGGCGGCAGGGCTGGCCCAGATCGCGCTGCCGACGGATCGGGCTCCGGCGGACCGGCGTACCGAGGCCCATCCGCTGGCGCTGCTGACCTTGCTGGCGGGATGCTTCCTCGGCATATATGCGCTGCAGCGCGCCAGCTACGACTTCTATGCCGATGCGCTGCCGCTGCTGCTGGCCATCGTCGTGGGCACGGGCGCTGTACTGTTGTTCGTGCGCCACCAGGTGACGCATGAGCGGCCCACCCTGGTCCTCAAGCGACTGGTGCAGCCGCGCTACCTGAGCGGGGTGGCGCTGTTCACGGTCTGCTACATCGTGCTGGGCGCCAATGGCTACATGCTGCCCATGCTGATGCAGCGCGGCCTCGGCTTCCCGTGGGAGGTGGTCGGGAGCGTGCTGGGTGCCGGCTTGAGCGTGACGCTGCCGCTGTTCTGGGTTATCGCGTTCATCGTTCCCCGGCGCCCGGCGTCCAGGAAGTTCTACCTGGCCGGTTTCGGCGCGCTGGCGCTGTGCGGCTGGCTGCTGATGCGCATCTCGCCGGAAGCAGGGCTGTGGACGGACGTGCTGCCGGCGATTGCGGCCTACGGCGCCTTCATCATTCTGGTGATGTCGATCACGGCACTGCAGACCTTCAGTGACCTGCAGCGCGACGAGATGGCCTTCAACCATGGACAGCAGGTGAAGAACATGCTGTCGCAATTTGGCCTCGCGGTCGGCACGGCGGCGGCGGCGCTCGGCACGCAGTGGCGCGCCAGCGAGCATCTCGCTGTGCTGAACACGCGCTTCAGCAGTGGCGATGCCGTCTTCACCCAGGCCGCCAGCCAGCTCGGCGAGCAATTCGCCGCCAGCCACGGCGCGCAGGCGGCCCAGGTGGCGCTGGCCACGCTGGCCCAGCAACTGGACCAGCAGGCGACCTTGCTGTCGTCGCTCGATTACTTCAGCTTCCTGGCCGCCGCCGCGCTGGTGATGGCCGCCGTGATGACCGTACAGCGGGTGCTGAAATGAACCCGGCGGCCAGCGTCGCGGTGCAGCGGGCAGGGCGGCCGCGCCGGGAGGCGTTGGCGGCGCGGCAAGATGCGCTGCTGCAGACGGCGCTGGCACTGTTCGTAGCACACGGCTATGCGGGCGTGTCCTTGCAAATGGTGGCGCGTGCGGCGCAGGTGGCAATTCGCACCATTTACGTGAAGTTTGGTGGCAAGCCAGGCTTGCTGGACGCGGTGATCGCGGCCGAGGGCCGGCGTCACCGCAGCGAGTTGGATGCGCTGGCGCTTGAAGCGCTCGATGCGCGCGCGCGCCTGGATCGGCTCGCGCGTCACATGGCCGGGCGCTGCGCGCGTCCGGACCTGCTCCGGCTGCATGCCATCGCTGCGGCGGAAACCGATCCGCGCGCGGCGCAGGCGCTGCACGCGGCTGGCGCCGGCCAGGCGATGGCGGTGCTGCGCGCCGTGTTGACCCAGGCCGGGGGCGAAGGCTGCCTGCGGCGCGACCTCGCGCTTGACCAGCAGTGCGCCTATTTTTTCAGCTGCGTGTGCGGCAGCCGTGCCACCCTGTGGGCACCTGATTCGATGCCCGGCCTGCCGGTGGAGCAGGGGCTGTCGCTATTCCTGCGCGCGGTCATGCACGACGAGCCGATCACCGGCGCCGTGCTGGCCTGGGACAATCAGTGTAGGCAACTTGACTGAACGTGGCCGCGTTACCTTTGGCCGCATCGAGGGAGACAGACCGGTATACAATCCGGTGATGGAAATCAAGGCGCCTGGTGGTGCCCCGCGAGCGATGGCCGAACGCATTCTGATGGTTGCGGATGGACTTTTCTATCGGCCTGACCTGATCCTCGCGTTTAGGAGTGTCGCAATCGCAAGTTCTTCGCCTGGATCGTCGACGCGTGCGCAATGTCCCGACATCCAGGGCGATCTGCGGAAAAGGAGCAATTCAATGAAGTTGACTTTAGTGGTGTTTGATGGGGTACAGGCGCTTGACGTCGCCGGCCCACTTGATGTTTTCTCGGAGGCGAACAAGTTTCTTCCGGCAGCCGACCAGTACGAGGTTTCTCTGGTCGGCGAACGACCAGGGAGTGTGGTTTGCTCAAGCGGATTGGAATTCAAGGTCCATTGCGATTACCGAAATTTTCACTTGAAGAGCGACCTGCTTCTCGTCGCGGGCGGTCCCCGGGCGCCGGAGTTTCGTCCCGAGCAGGCGTTTTTGAGTTGGTTGAACGAAACGGCCCAAGGCGCCGGCAGGTTCGGTGCGGTATGCACAGGTGTTTTCTTGCTTGGCCATGCTGGACTGCTGGCGAACAGGGAGATAACCACCCATTGGGATGATGCCGAGATGCTGTCGGAACAGTTCCCCTCAGCGCATGTCCGGCCTGATAAAATATTTGTTCGCGACGGCAATTTGTTCACGTGCGGCGGTGTTACTGCCGGCATCGATCTGTGCCTGTCGCTCATTGCTGAGGACTGGGGGCATGAGCTCGCCGTGAAGGTCGCCAAGCGCCTCATCGTCTACATCCGGCGCGATGGCGGACAGTCCCAGTACAGCCCCTACCTGGCAGTCGGCCCGGACGAGGACTCGATCGTTTCCAAGGTGATCAAGTACGTGGTCGAGCACATCAGTGAAGCCCTGACGATTGAAGACATTGCTGATGCTGTGGGAATCAGCCGGCGCACGTTTTCCCGCACCTTTGCGAAGCACGCGAACGCCACACCGTCTGTGTTTGTGGAACAGCTTCGCATCGACTTTGCGCGCAAGCTGCTGGAGGAGACCGATGTCCCGCTAAAGACGGTCGCGTTCCGCTGCGGTTTCCACAATGCGACCCACATGCGAATGATTTTCTCGAGGCAACTGGACACGACACCGAAGCAGTACCGCGAGCGCTTCCGTGCCGATGATGTGCCTCGCATCGCTAGTGCGGGCGAAAGGGTGCTGCAGTCGGTGCCCCTGGGTGAGGCCGCGTAGCGCGCGGCTGCTTCTCAGGTGCCGCCTGCACCGGAACTCGGCAAGCTGCCATTTTCCGTCGGGGTCCAACGCAATGGCAGCGCCGCCGGTCTGAACACAAGGCGTTTAACATCCACCCGCAGAAGCCGTTCCGCACCTTCGAACCCGGCCAACTGAGCGGCGTCAAGAATGACGGTCCCCTCGCCGCTGATCTGCAGTACGTCGCCGTTTGCAAAGTCAACGAATACAAGGCCGCATTGCGGCGTGAGCAGAATATTGCCGAGCGTGTTGAAAAAGCGATTTCCGGCGAAGTCTGGAATCAGCAGGTGGCCAGCCTCGTCGATTTTGACGAAGCCCTGTTGCCCGCCCTTGTGTGAGACGTCGACGCGTCTGTCCTGCCCATCGTCGAAGTAGGAAGCGATAAACAAAGTCTCGGCGTGGTCGATCAGGTCCCGCACGCGAGGATCCGCTATGGTGGCCTCTTCCGGCGGAGCAGCAGGTGATTCGAGAGGGCTGCGGATGAATGCAGGTACACGGGTGTGAATATATTGGGGGCAATTGCCGAAGCTTTCGACGACATCCACGTCGAACGACGAGCTTCCAAGTGCTCGGATTATTCCGTTGGCGCGATTGCGACGTCGGTTGGAAAGATCGATGCCGAGTAGTCCGATTGCGGAGCCTGCCTTTAGTCCGCTCGCCGCGGGATCGCCGGGGTACGCCAATGCGCCGATGTGGAGCGAATGTGGATCTGTGCGTACGAAGCCGGGGATGCCGCACAGGACGGTAGCCCAGGCATTACCGAATTCGTCAGCCACGCCGACCACGATGCTCGGCAATTGCTGAAAGAAGGTTCGATGTTGTTCGGGCAAGTAGTCCCGGATGACTCGCGGGCCGAGGCCCGCCATTAATTCTGCAACCCCCGCGTGCCGCTGAAGTTCGACTTCCCCGCGGTGCCAACTAAATCTGTTGGGCGTTACCGCGCCTGTTTTTGCATCTGCCATTTCAGTGCTCCATCATGCGGCGGTCTTTTCGCCATTGCCGGTGCGCTCCGCATTGGCGGCCGCAACTGAAAGTTTTCCAAGCAGGTCTGCGGGGATGGAGTCGCCGAACATTGCGACAGTCCGTTCCCAATCCTCCTTTGAATGTGCCGCTTCTTCGAGTTCAGCATCGAACCGGGTGCGCGCCAGATTCTGCAGGCGCGCATGCATTTTGGCCGACCAGCTATTTTGCGGTGCGGCTGCAGCCAGGGTTTCGTGTCCGAACACGGCTACAACACCGCGGCCGGAAGCCGCGCAGACAAGCTTGAATGGGTCGAATCCGCCATCCAGAGAGTAGTCCAGAAACCGCGCGTGAAAGTCGCCATGCTGCATGCCGTCGATGGCAAGTATCTGGAATGACGGGCCAAGTCTCTCGTTGTAGGCCTGGGCGCCTGCGCTCGCAAGTTCGCGAAGCGCCTCCCAGTTGAAATTTTCCGGCCGGTCCTCCCATTGTTCCTGAAGGTCCAAAAACAGTCCCATAAGTCGATTGATATCGTTGGGTGCTTGCATGTTCATTTGCTTCTCCTGTGTTGGCCGCTTCTGAAAAGATGGGAGCGTCAACCCGCGGCGAGGTTGACGCATGATCCTGTCGGGCAGTGCGCTAGACCGCGAACGCGCGTTTGACCACATTAGCCTGCTGCTCGATGTGCAAAGACCGATAGCCAGGCGCTGTCGATGGGGACGCACTGCGGCAAGCATCATGCAATTCGGCCGTGCCGGGCACAACGCCCCGAAGGTCTTCGTCAAGCACCTTCCAGGCGCCTTGGTTGCGGGTCTCTTCCTGGCACCAGACCACGTTCTCCAGGTTTGGATAACGAGACAGTTCCTGTTCCAGGGGATCTGCGGGGAAGGGATAGAGTTGCTCGAGCCGTATGATTGCCACGTTCCGCAGTTCGTGGACGCGGCGGTATTCCACCAGGTCGAAGTAAACTTTGCCCGAGCAAACAATCGCCCGGTCAATGCCGGCCCGGTCGGATTCTCCGATCGAGACGTCGCCGAGTACCTCCGCAAATTGGC
This sequence comes from Pseudomonadota bacterium, assembly GCA_046728335.1. GTDB lineage: Bacteria > Pseudomonadota > Gammaproteobacteria > Burkholderiales > Burkholderiaceae_D > JAFCUW01. The sequence goes on from JBKPEJ010000011.1 coordinate 110,375, forward strand.
CACTGGCCAGGTCCTCGAGGCTGCTGACCGCATCAGGATGGCGCAGCAGGGACTTGGGTGTCATCACGATCAATGGCTTGCGGTCAGGCGCCGTCGCCTGGCGACGCAGCAGGTGAAACAGTTGCGCCGGAAGAGTCGGTTGGCAGACCTGGATATTCTCCTGCGCGCAAAGCTGAAGGTAGCGCTCCAGCCTTGCCGATGCATGCTCCGGTCCTTCGCCTTCCTGGCCATGAGGAAGGAACATGGTCAAGCCACTGCTTTGGCCCCATTTCGCACCCGCTGAGGAAATGAAGTTGTCGATGACGACCTGCGCGCCATTCGCAAAATCGCCGAACTGAGCCTCCCAGATGACCAGGGAGTCCTCGCGCACGGTCGAGTAGCCGTACTCGAAGGCCAGCACGGCAGCTTCGGAGAGAATTGAATTGTTGACAGTGAAACGTCCTTGTTCCGCACCGAGGTGATTGAGTGCGACATATCTACCCTCGCCGCGAACCTGCCGGTTTTGCTTGTTCAGGACAGCGTGACGATGACTGAAGGTCCCGCGCTCGCTGTCCTGGCCGCTCAGGCGCACGCTGGTGCCTGACGCCAATAACGTTGCGAAAGCAAGGTGTTCGCCCATACCCCAGTCGAGCGGCCGCGCACCTTGCGCCATTTCACGTCGGCCGTTGATCACTTTGGTGACCAGCGGGTGCAGAGTGAAATCGGCTGGCACTTCCGAAATTCGATGGGCCAGTTCGCGGATTGCCGCCAGCGCGGGTGGCGCATAGCTGGACGCTGCGAGCGGCTGGGTCGCTTCGACTGCAGGTGGGGCAGCGGAGTTCTCGGCTTCAGCGTGGACGTCCGACAGCATATTCCGATATGCATTGGCATAGTCCTCGACCTGCTCGCTGCTCACTATGCCGGCTGCGACCAGTTTCTGCGCGTAGATAGTACGCGCACCGGGATGGCTGACGATCGAGCGATACATCATCGGCTGCGTGATGTTCGGAGTGTCTTGTTCCTGATGCCCGTGGCGACGGAAGCAGACCAGGTCAAGGACCACGTTGCGCTTGAAAGCGCTGCGGTATTCGATGGCCAGTCGAACCGCCGCGACAACCGCTTCCGGGTCGTCTGCATTGATGTGCAGAACCGGGGCCTCGATAAACTTGGCGATGTCGGTGCAATAGAAGGTCGACCGCGTTTCGCTGGGGTCCGATGTCGTGAATCCGATCTGGTTGTTGACGACGACGTGCACGGTGCCGCCAGTCCCATGGCCCTTCGTGTAACTCAGGTTCATCGTCTCCATCACGATGCCCTGGCCTGATATCGCGACGTCGCCATGAATCTCGACCGGCAGCACCGCGCCTTCGGCCCATGCGTCCATCTGCTCGCCTCGAGCGCGCGCAATACCCTGAACGACCGGGTTGACGATTTCCAGGTGGGATGGATTGAATGCGAGGACGATTTCTACTTCGCCATCGTCGGTCTCCATCGTGCCGGTGAAGCCCTTGTGATACTTGACGTCGCCGGCCGGAAGCAGCTTGGCGGACTTGCCGTCGAATTCATCGAAAAGCATCCCGGCCGGTTTGCCGACGGTGTTGACCAGGACGTTCAGGCGTCCCCTGTGTGCCATGCCCAGGATGGCGGACTTGATGCCATTGGCAGCCCCCGCGCGCAGCAACTCGTCGAGCAGGACGATGAGGGACTCGCCACCTTCGAGCGAAAATCGCTTCTGGCCGACGTAACGGGTATGCAGGTATTTCTCGAGCCCTTCCGCCGCGGTGAGCCTTTCCAGGATGTGCCGGCGCTGGTCTGGCGAGAGTGCCGGCTTGGAGCGCATGGCCTCGAGTCGCATCTGCCACCACTGGCGCTCGCTGGCGTCGGAGAGGTACATGAACTCGGCGCCGAGAGTGCCGCAGTAGGTTTCTTCAAGCGCGCCGACGATGTCCTTGAGCGACGCGCTTGGCGCATCGGAGAAGTAGGTATCGGCGGTGCTGAAATGGGTTGTCAGGTCAGATTGCGTCAGCCCATAGTATTCCGGTGTCAGCTCAGGCAATGGCGGCGCGGGGCTCCACTGGAGCGGGTCCAGACGCGCCTGGCGCGTGCCCACCATCCGATACGCCGCGATAAGCGACTGTACCGCCACCTGCTTTTTCGCCAGCGATAGCGAAGCACCGTCTGCCGTTGCCGGAAGATTAAGCTTTGCAAGCGCAACGAATTTATCGATTACCGCTGCGTGTGGAACGTCCTTCGTCGCGCGACCGCCGACCGTCGGCGCCGATTGCAAGCTTTCAAAGTAAAGGCGCCATTCGCTGGACACCGAGTTCTCATCGTCCAGGTACGAGTCGTAAAGTTCTTCGATATAAGGAACGTTATCCCCGAACAGGAAGGATGTTCCCCGGTTTTGCATCATCATGACGAATTGGTCCTTTGGCGAGCAGTGGCTCTATGCTTGTATTGAAACTTCAGCAGCGCCGAAACGGCGCTGGCCGAATGAATCCAGTGTGCGATTCATTTGCGCTAAAGGGAATCCCCGCATGCATCGCGCAGGGGTCAATCGCTGTCACTTTCGGGCCATCGCAGAATGCGCTTTGCACGATGGCCGTAAAACGTTCCAAAGTGGCCCGAAACGCGAACTTGGATCGCTTGCCGCCTGGTCCGACGCGACACATACTGCCCAGTCCCGTCGACCCATCTCCCCAACCTGCCGAAAAGCGAACTCGCCCCACATGTCCCGACACTTGTCCCTGATCACCCCGGCCCAGCCGCTGCCAGATGTGCTTGGCCCCGGATTAATGGTTGTCTTTTGCGGTATCAATCCTGGCGTCGGCGCCGCGGCAAGCGGTCACCACTTCGTCGGTCGCGGCAACAGGTTCTGGCGCGTCCTCCATCTCGCCGGCTTTACTCAAGATCAGATGGCGCCGGAGGACGATGGAACCATGCTGCAGCTCGGCTATGGCCTGACCACTGCCGTGGGCCGCCCGACAAATCGCGCGGACCAACTCCTTGCGGACGAGTTCACGGATGCGGCAGCCACTCTTTTGGCGAAGGTGGAGCGATATCGCCCGCTGTACCTGGCGTTCCTTGGCAAGGCGGCTTATGCGGCAATCTCGGGCAAGAAGGTGATTGAATGGGGTGAGCAAAAGGAGCGATTCGGGGCCGCGCGAGTCTGGGTGCTCCCGAACCCAAGCGGGCGGAACAGGAGCTTCTCGCTGGAGCTGTTGGTCCAGGCCTATTCCGGATTGCAGAATTCCTTCGCTTCCAGGCAGGGCTGACGCAGCGAATTGTTCAGCACATGCCGCAGGCGTCAGACCTGCCGACCCCTGCGGCAAGAGCCTGTCATGGCGCCTGTAGCCGGCCTGTCAGCAGTGTGTGTAGCGTACGAATCGACAAAACAAGGATAGACGCGCTGAGCAAGAATAGCAGGAGGACAGCGATGAAATTCAGGGCCGGACCACCGACGGCGCTTGAGTACATCAGTGCCGCATTCGATAGCGCAGCCATCGGAAATCCGACCGCCCACCAGCTCTGCGAGAAAGGCGCCGGCTTCCGCAGGAGCCGATAGCTGATGATCACAAAGAGGAAAAGCCCGAAGTAGAAAAGCAGCGACGCGAACATGTCAACCTTGTGCACCAGATTGACATACGCAACGAAGCCGACGGCAAATGGCGCCACCAGTATCATCTTCGACGGCCGCATGCCGGCGGCAAGTGGTTCATGGTGCACCAGCCGGGAAAAGATCAATACGAAGAATACAATCGCGCTGACGCTGCCGATTGCCGCCGCGAGCAGGTTCACTTCGTGCGCCCAGGCCGAAGAAAATCCTCCGCCGGTCACTACGATATCGAGGCTTCCGACACCTGCGATCAACCACGCGGGAACAACACTCGTGGGTGCGCCATTACCGTCAAGGAGGCGCGAAATGATTACGATACTCAGAATCAGCGTCACCACTACGCCAATGATCCAGACCACCAGCTGGGCGTCGGTACTGTAGACGCTGACGACACTCGACAGCAGCAGGATGCTGATGCCAACGGTTCCGAAGAAGTTGCCGATGACCGGGTGCGAAAATTCTTGTTTCACCAGGTCCCGATATCGGAAAAATTTGTTCATGTATGAGAGCGCAAGAATTGCAAACACTGCCAGTGACACGATGCCGATCGCGTTGGACACCGCTATATCTGCGCCGTACATCTTCGTGGCGAGCCGCCAGGCCAGGGCGAGGCCCGACAAGCTCATCACTGAAGCGAAAAGCCCGATCGGCAAATGCCGGATCGGCGGGAAAGCGCGCGCGGGAACATCCCGGTTCGGCTGGACAGAATGCATACTAGCTCCTAAGTTAATAGTGCTCACCACCTCGCTGGCCTATGTCATACCGAGCGCGCCGCGTGAGCGACCCGGAACGGCCAGAGAGGGGCGATCAAGGAAAAGCGACGGATTGGATTGCGGCGATCAGAACTGCGGATGGTCTGCTGCTTCAGCGTATAAAGAATCCAGTTCGATATCGCTGAAGTAGCTCCTACCGGCTCCTTGTCGCCGACGCCACGCACGACCGCCGCCTCGGATAAAGACGACGTTCAAGTGGAGGTTTGTGGATTACACGCTTGCATTGTGCCCGAGCATGGGAGCGCCGAGTCGGCGTTCCCGCGGTTTGGCCCAAAATGCGTACGGGTTGTCCCATTAGAGTTCGACTGCGCCGGAATCGAGCGTGGCCGCGCGCCATAGCTGCCGATGCGATCAGATGAAATGAGAGAGGGAGCGTCCCCCGGGAGCCTGCAGGATTTTTTGCGGGAGAACGGGACGTCGTTCCTGCCACTGGCAGGAACGACGTACGGTGCGGTACTTGCCTTACTTGCCCAGCATCGAAACGACGTTGTCCGTCCCAGGCGCGCCGAACGCCTGCTGCTTGAGCACATGCAGCTGATCGCGCACCTGCGCCGCTTTCTCGAATTCGAGATTGCGCGCGTGGTCGACCATCAGCTTCTCCAGCCGCTTGATCTCTTTGCTGATCTGCTTCTCGCTCATCGCCTCGACCTTGGCGGTTTCCTTCTCGGAATCGAGCGTTTCGCGTGCCTGCTGCGGACTGTACACGCCGTCGATCATGTCGCGGATCGTCTTCTTGATGCCGACTGGCGTGATCCCGTTCGCTGTATTGAAGGCGATCTGCTTGTTGCGCCGCCGCTCGGTCTCGTCGATCGCCTTGCGCATCGAATCGGTGACCCGGTCGCCATACAGGATCGCCACGCCGTTCAGGTTACGCGCCGCGCGCCCGATGGTCTGGATCAGGCTGCGCTCGGAACGCAGGAAGCCTTCCTTGTCCGCGTCCAGGATCGCCACCAACGACACCTCGGGCAAATCCAGGCCCTCGCGCAGCAGGTTGATCCCGACCAGCACGTGGAAGGTTCCCAGCCGCAGGTCGCGCAAAATCTCGACCCGCTCCACCGTCTCGATATCGCTGTGCAGGTAGCGCACCTTGATGCCATGGTCGGACAGGTATTCGGTCAGCTGCTCGGCCATCCGCTTGGTCAGCGTGGTCACCAGCACCCGTTCGTCCTTCTTGACGCGGTCCTGGATCTCCGACATCAGGTCATCGACCTGCGTCATCGCCGGCTTGACGATGATCATCGGGTCGACCAGGCCGGTCGGCCGCACCACCTGTTCCACCACGTTGTCAGCGTGCGTGTTCTCGTAGTCGGCCGGCGTCGCCGAGACGAACACGGTCTGGCGCAGCTTGCCCTCGAATTCTTCGAACTTGAGCGGCCGGTTGTCCAGCGCCGACGGCAGCCGGAAGCCGTAGTCCACCAGGTTGGTCTTGCGCGAGCGGTCGCCGTTGTACATCGCGTTGAGCTGCCCGACCAGCACGTGCGACTCGTCGAGGAACATCAGCGCGTCCTTCGGCAGGTAGTCCACCAGCGTCGGCGGCGGCTCGCCCGGCATCGCACCGGACAGGTGGCGCGAGTAGTTCTCGATGCCCTTGGTGAAGCCGATTTCGGCCATCATTTCGAGGTCGAAACGGGTGCGCTGCTCCAGCCGCTGTTCTTCGATCAGCTTGTTCTCCTTGCGGAAGAACTCGAGCCGGTCGCGCAGTTCGAGCTTGATCGTTTCGATCGCGCGCAGCACGGTGCTGCGCGGCGTGACGTAGTGCGAACCCGGATACACGGTAAAGCGCGGGATCTTCTGGCGCACGCGCCCGGTCAGCGGGTCGAACAGCTGCAGCGACTCGATCTCGTCGTCGAACATCTCGACCCGGATCGCCAGCTCAGCATGCTCGGCGGGGAAGATGTCGATGGTGTCGCCGCGCACGCGGAAGGTGCCGCGGCCGAAATCGACCTCGTTGCGCGTGTACTGCATCTGGATCAGGCGTGCGATCACGTCGCGCTGCGCGACCTTGTCCTTGGCGCGCAAGGTCAGGATCATCTGGTGGTATTCGCTCGGATTACCGATACCGTAAATGGCCGACACGGTGGCCACGATGATCACGTCGCGCCGCTCCATCAGCGACTTGGTGCACGACAGGCGCATCTGCTCGATATGCTCGTTGATCGACGAGTCCTTTTCGATGAACAGGTCGCGCTGCGGCACGTAGGCTTCCGGCTGGTAGTAGTCGTAGTAGCTGACGAAGTACTCGACCGCGTTCTGCGGGAAGAACTCGCGGAATTCGGCATACAGCTGGGCCGCCAGCGTCTTGTTCGGCGCGAACACGATGGCCGGACGGCCGCAGCGCGCGATCACGTTCGCCATCGTGTAGGTCTTGCCGGAGCCGGTTACGCCGAGCAGCGTCTGGAACGACAGGCCGTCGTTAATCCCCTCGACAAGACCGTCGATTGCGGTCGGCTGGTCGCCGGCGGGAGGGAAGGGCTGGTGCAGCTTGAACGGGGAATCCGGGAACGTGACCACGGTTGGCGCCGAGTCATTTGAGACTAGTTCTGCCATAAAATCTGACCTTTGTTAGAATGGGGGTCCGCTTGCGACCCTTGCCGTATATGGGGCGCTGTCTATACAACCCGCTCCGATAATCAAGTTTATACCACGATGACTTCTACAGCTTCAGCCAGTATCTTCAGCGCCATCGAAATGGCCCCGCGCGACCCGATCCTGGGTATCACCGAGGCGTTCGTCGCCGATACCAATCCGGCAAAAATCAACCTGGGCGTAGGCGTCTATTATGACGACAATGGCAAGGTTCCGCTGCTGGCATGCGTGCGCAAGGCCGAAGCACTGATGATCGAGCAGCAGACCCCGCGTACCTACCTGCCGATCGAAGGCCTGGCCGCGTACGACAAGGCTGTGCAAGAACTGGTATTTGGGGCCGACAGCCCGATCATTCAAGAGAAGCGCGCGGTTACCGTGCAAGCCGTCGGCGGCACCGGCGCGCTGAAAATCGGCGCCGATTTCCTGCAGCGTTTCGCCCCGGCCGGCGCCCAGGTGTATATCAGCGACCCAAGCTGGGAAAACCACCGCGCGCTGTTCGAAAGCGCCGGTTTCGTGGTCAACAACTACGCCTACTACGACGAAGCCACCCACGGCGTCAATTTCCCTGGCATGCTTGCCGCCCTCAAGGCGATGCCGCGCGGTTCGATCGTGGTGCTGCACGCGTGCTGCCACAACCCGACCGGCGCCGACCTCACCTCGGCACAGTGGGACCAGGTCATCGCGGCGGTCAGCGCCGGCGGCCTGATTCCTTTCCTCGACATGGCTTACCAGGGCTTTGCGACCGGGATCAGCGAAGACGGCGAAGTGGTACGCCGTTTCGCCGCGACCGGTGGCGCGCTGCTGGTGTCGAATTCGTTCTCCAAGTCGTTCTCGCTGTACGGCGAACGCGTCGGCGCCCTGAGCGTGGTGGCGGCGTCGGCGGAAGAGGCGGCGCGCGTGCTTTCGCAGCTCAAGCGCGTCGTGCGCACCAACTATTCGAACCCGCCTACGCATGGCGGCAAAGTCGTCGCCACGGTACTGAGCAGCCCTGAACTGCGCAAGCTGTGGGAAGAAGAGCTGGCCGGCATGCGGGTGCGTATCAAGGAAATGCGCGGCGAATTCGTCCGCAAGCTCAAGGACAAGGCGCCGGCGCGTGATTTCGAGTTCGTGCGCGAGCAGATCGGCATGTTCTCGTATTCGGGCTTAACCAAGGAACAAGTCGGCAAACTGCGCGCCGAGTCGATTTACGCGGTCGATACGGGCCGTATTTGCGTGGCCGCGCTGAACTCGAAAAATATTGATCTCGTGATTGACGCGATTGCGAAAGTCCTTTAAGATCTTGCTTCTTCGGATCAACTGAGTTGGTTGATTCGAAAGGCAGCAGGACCATATTGCAGTAGTCGCCAGGTAGTCAGAAGTTTGACAGAGCGGTTTCGGGAATATATAATGTTGCCTCTTTTCCCTGATAGCTCAGTTGGTAGAGCGACGGACTGTTAATCCGCAGGTCCCTGGTTCGAGTCCAGGTCGGGGAGCCAGAATACAGAAAAAACCACGAGCAATCGTGGTTTTTTTTCGTCCATCGCCCTAGCCTTTCTCCTACAATATCGCGCTCCGCGTGCCGATACTCCGGCTTGGCCTTCGCGCGCATGATCCTATTTTCATCGTCAACGTTGAAGGAATCGCCATGGGTACGCAAAGTGGAGGAAGCAGCAGCCATTCGGGTGACGCTTCGGTCGGCGTGGGACCGGAGAACGATAGTCGGCCCAATGAGGGTTCGCAGCGCGCGAGCGGTGGCAGCGGCGGCCAGCAGATGACGCGCAGCCTGGAAGACACGGGCAGCGCCGCGCCGTCGCCCCGTGTCGAGCGCAACGGCGAGAGCAAGCAGGAGGCGCCGGAAGGGGCGGGCAGCGCTGTGACGGCGTCTACCCGCGGGCCGCAGGATACGCACAGCCAGCAAGCCGGCACGACACCAACTGGCCTTGGAGCGCCCGAAACCGGCGCGAACCAGGTGCCCAGCGACCTCGCACCGAAAAAGTAAAGGATTGATAGCACTTGCGCCTCTGTGATAACCCCTTCGCGGGAAGTCGTTACCGCACAAAGGCAACGACGAACGGTTATGCAGACGGCGCGGTCTCGCAAGCGAGCGCCGGCGTGATCACGACCCGCGCATAATCGACAGCTGGACGCCGGAACTTGGCACGCCTATCAAAACTCATGGGAACCTCGCAATGTCTGCCACCTGCGCGCATCTCGACCAGATCAAGGTCACGAATACCGACAAAAACTATTGCGAGGAGTGTGTGGCGATCGGCGCCACCTGGGTCCACCTTCGCCTGTGCCTGAGCTGCGGCCAGGTCGGGTGCTGCGACTCGTCGCCAAATCAGCACGCGAGCAAACATTTTCGCAAGACCGGCCATCCGCTTGTTCGTTCGATCGAGCCGGGCGAATCGTGGATCTGGTGTTACATCGACCAAATCATGCCGGCCGAATTGGAATCCTGAGCGAATACGTATTTCTGCGAGGACTAGTCAATCCCGCAGGCGGCCGCTATAATGCCCGCTCTTTTCCCTGATAGCTCAGTTGGTAGAGCGACGGACTGTTAATCCGCAGGTCCCTGGTTCGAGTCCAGGTCGGGGAGCCAGAATAATCAAAGGGCTGCGTGCGAACGCAGCCCTTTGTCGTTTACGGACGCGATGCAGCCATTTTGTCGTCACGGACAACTCCGATGCGGCATTCGCGCGGCTCCTTGGCTACTTCTGGGACAACCCGCATTCCTTTTGGGTCAAGCCGGGCCAGACCTGCTCTTAGGTCACTGCCGCTGGGGCACAATGGGCAGCATGCAACCACAACTCCCACATTTTATGACCGCATAAGAAGCGGCGGCCGTCGGCGGTGACGAAGTTCGCCGTCGCTGGACTCGTCGTTCCTTTTCCTTCCCGTTCAACCGGCTGCCGGCAATCCAGTGGCCGTCTCCTCAGCATAGGTGGTGCGCCGAAACTTGCTTTCGCTTGTTCAAAGCGAAGGGGCCGTCGCATTGGAGTTGAGTCGAGCTGGAATCGATTCTGCACACCAGACGCCAATCGATATTGAGGGAATTAGTGAAACTAGTAATGAAAATTCGATTAACGACGCAAGCAGCAACCAGGAGGATGTATGAACAGCACGCAATTGAATCTGCGCCAAAATCTCGACAATTATGAGGACTTCTATGAGATGTTGAGCGAATCCCACCAGGACCTGGACGAGGACCAAAGCAAAATGCTGAACGCCCAGATGATCCTGCTGTTGTCCAATCACATAGGCGATCTGCCTGTCTTGCGCCAGGCATTTGCGTTAGCGCGGATCAATGTAGAAAGGGCGATGCCACGGTGAACTGGCGGCGGCGGGCCGGGTGACTAGTTTGTTAAAAGCCTGGTGTTTAGCCTGCCGCTTCTTACGACTTCGCGCAGACATCCCGCATGCAACCCCGCAGCCAGCGATGCGCCGGATCGGCATGCATCCGCGGATGCCAAATCAGGGAGACAGTAATTTCGGGTGTGGGGAACGGCAAGGGAAAACTATGCATCCCGGCGCGCAGATTGCCGGTATGGCGTTCCGGAACGCTGGCAATCAGGTCCGAGTCCCGCGCCAGCGCCACGGCGGTCGCAAAGCCTCCGACGATGGTGACGATCTCGCGTTCCAGTCCGAGCGCATCCAGGGCATCATCAATTGGTCCCTTGTCCAGGCCCCGCCGCGAAACGAAGATGTGCCGGCCGGCCGCAAAACGCGCGGGCGTGAGTTCGCCGTGGCTCAGCGCGTGTCCCGCGCGCACGACCCCAATGAAGCGGTCGCCGAACAATGCCTGCGCATGCACCTCCGGACCGGTTGCCGGCCCGACGACGCCGGTTTCCAGGTCGACGCTCCCGTCGCGCAGCGGCGCGATATCCTTGCTGGTCTTTTGCACGAAGCGAAGACGTACGCCCGGCGCTTCCCCTCCGACGCGGGCGATCAGGCCAGGTCCGAAGTTCTCGACAAAGCCTTCGCTGGTACTCACTGTGAATGTGCGGACCAGTTTTTTCAGGTCGAGTTTCTCGGCAGGGCGCAGCACCGCTTCTCCTTCCTCGACGAGCTGGCTGACCCGCTCGCGCAGCTTCAGCGCGCGGGGCGTCGGAACGAGGCCGCGGCCGGCCCTGACCAGCAGTGGATCGCCGGTCGCCTCGCGCAATCGCGCCAGCGCCCGGCTCATCGCCGATGGGCTGAGCCGCAAGCGTTCAGCCGCGCGTGCGACGCTACCTTCCGCGAGCAGGACGTCCAGGGTGACAAGCAGGTTGAAATCGGGCGTGGACATGCTCTGACGGTAGCACAGATAGATCGGGATATGGCGCCAGACGCATGAATAAAATGCAAATGCTGCGCCTTCCGCCATGTCACTTCCAGAGCTATGCTTCAACCAGCTCCCGGCCCGGGAGTGGAAGAGGGGAGTCCATGTTGAAGCCAATTGCAGCACCCGATGTCGTCGCCGGAATGACGCTGGGGCCGTCGGTCCGGTGGGCGCTCGCCGGCCTTGCGCTATCGATGCTGCTGTCATCGCTCGGAACCAGCATCGCCAATGTCGGCCTGCCCACGCTGGCGCTGGCGTTCGGCGCGTCCTTCCAGGAAGTCCAGTGGGTCGTCCTGGCCTATCTTCTGGCGATCACCACCCTGGTCGTCAGCGTCGGGCGGCTCGGCGACATCATCGGCCGCCGGCGCCTGCTGTTGGCCGGCATCCTCATCTTCACGCTGGCCTCGGTCCTGTGCGGCGTCGCCCCGACGCTTCGGCTGCTGATTGCCGCCCGGGCCGCGCAGGGGCTGGGCGCGGCGGTCATGATGGCCCTGACCATGGCGTTCGTCGCCGAGGCGGTTCCCAAGGAAAAAACCGGTAGCGCGATGGGTCTGTTGGGGACCACATCGGCAATCGGTACCGCGCTCGGTCCCACGCTCGGCGGCGTTCTGATCGCGGCGTTCGGCTGGCCGTCGATCTTCTTCGTTAACGTCCCCTTGGGTATGGTGACGCTGGTGCTTGTCTACCGCTGCTTGCCCGTCGACCGCCAGGTCACAATGAGTGATCGGGCGACTTTCGACACGATCGGCACGCTGTTGCTGGCGCTGACGCTGGCAGCTTACGCACTCTCCATGACGATGGGACGCGGCAGTTTCGGCCCGCTCAACCTGGCGCTGATGCTGGCCGCTGTCTTCGGCGTGGGCCTGTTCGTCTTTGCCGAGAAGAGGGCTGCATCACCATTGATCCGACTGGCGATATTCCGGAATCCGGTGCTGACTGCGGGCTTCGCGATGAGCGCCCTGGTCACGACCGTGGTGATGGCGACGCTGGTGGTTGGCCCGTTCTACCTTTCCGGCGGGCTCGGACTCGACGCGGCCCGGGTCGGATTCGTCATGTCGTCCGGCCCGGTCGTCGCCGCGCTGACGGGCGTGCCGGCCGGCCGTATCGTGGACCGCTTCGGCGCGCACCGCACTAGCGTCGCGGGTCTCATCGCAATGGCCGCCGGCTGCGCCATCCTGCCCATGCTGCCGATAAGGTTCGGCATACCGGCTTACGTTGGTCCGCTCGCCATCATCACCGCCGGCTATGCGCTGTTCCAGGCTGCCAACAACACTGCCGTCATGGCGAACATCCGGCCGGACCAGCGGGGTGTCATCTCCGGCATGCTCACCTTGTCACGCAATCTCGGGCTCATCACCGGGGCATCCCTGATGGGCGCTGTATTCGCGCTCGGATCGTCCGCTGCCGGCAACATGGCGATGCATCCTAACGCGGTGGCGACGGGTATGCGCATCACGTTCGCCGTCGCCGCGGCACTGACCCTCGTCGCCCTCGTCATCGCGTGTGCGAGCCAAGGTTTTTCGCGGCGGCGTTAGGTCAGCGCGGCGCCCGCGACGGCTTGGGATCGAGCGGGAACATGCCGAAGCTCGGCTCCGCTTCTTCGAGCACGCGCGCATACGAAGGCCGCGCCATCAGGCGGTTCAGGTAGGCGGTAACAGCAGGGGAAGCGGATCCGATCGGCTCAATGGTATCGGCATAAAACAGCGCGGGCGCGGCGGCGCAGTCGGCCATGCTGAAGGAGTCGCCGGCGATCCATTCGCGCTCGCCCAGCGCCGCCTCCACCATCGCATACGAATTGCGCAGCAGCGCGCGCGCCTCGGTCACGCCCGCTGCATCTTTGGAGCCGGCCGCGCGGAAGCTGTCACCGACTATCTTCTGCATCGGCAGGTGCACGTACAGGTCGAACAGCCGGTCCCACAGCCTGGCCTGCGAAGCGTGCAGCGGATCGGCGGGGATCAGCTGCACGCGCCCCGGATAAAACACCTGCAGGTATTCGATGATGATCGATGTTTCGGGGATGATGCGGTCATTCGCCAGGTCCCGGAGCAGGGGCATTTTCCCGGTCGGCCACAGCTGCTTGAACTCCGCGTAGGTCGCCGGATCCTGCTGCTCCAGCAGGCGGCCAGTGAACGGCGTCGCGTTTTCGTACAGCGCGATCAGCACCTTGTGGCAGAACGACGAAAGCGGGTGATAGAACAGTTGCAGCGACATGGGCTCCTCCATTGCGAACAGAAGGCCACGCCGGGCGACGTGGCCTTCGAAGTTTACAGGACGATCATGCGGTCAGCCGCGCGATCAGGTCAAGGTCGGCCACGCCGGTAGCCGGCAAGCCTTGCTGCATCTGGAACTGCTTCACCACCTTCAATGAACCCGGGCCGAACACGCCATCGGCCTTGACGTCGAGGCCTGCGTCGGACAGCCCGAGCTGCGCCAGGCGCACCGCGGTGCGTTTCTGCGTGGCGCTGAGCGCGGCGGGCGCGGCGCTCCTCGATGCGGCCGGCGCAGTGCCCGGATCGGCCGCGTGATCAGCGCCAGTTTCGAAGCGCAGCTTGCAAAAGCCATGCTTGCCGTCGATCGGCGTGCTGCCGATGACGTGGTCGACTCAAGGTCTTGTTTCCATTCCGTGAAGTCGGAACAGGGGATCGTGCGGTCGCGCACAGCCATCGTCTTCTCCCTTTTTTGGGTTTCGCTGCGGGGGGCACTAAGGTTGGACTGGCGTCGACCATGGCGCCGGCATTGCGGCCGCTGGTGAATGATTTTGCGCTGTTTTTTGCAAACATTCTATCCGATTGTCACAAATCTAAAATAGCAACGCTTGCCACTTTGGCGGCTCCAAAAAAGTTAACCGAAATGAATTGTTCTAAATATTGCATCTAAAAAAATAACGTGTAACATTAGCAACGCTATCTCCTCGCCGCACGGGCGCGCGCGAGGATCACTTTGCTGAATGCGAAAAAGGGAAATTCAATGGGCCTGAAAGAGGAAATTCAAAGCGCGCAGAACTTGATGGCCGAAGCATTCGGCTCGCGCGACGCCAAGCGCGCCGCGGCCTTGTACAGCGAGGATGCGTGCCTGATGCCCGATGGCATGCCAACCTTCCGCGGCCGCAGCGCGATCGGAGGATTCTTCGGCGGCGCGATCGAGCAGGGGATCGTCAGCGCGCGCTTCACCACCCAGGAAGTCGAGGGCGACGATATGCAGGCGCTGGAGGTGGGGAGCTACGCCTTGTTCGCGGGCCTGCCGAACGGCGAACGGACCTGTGTCGACGAGGGCCGCTATTTCGCGGCGTGGCGCAAGGTGGGCGGCGTGTGGCGCGTCTACCGCGACATGTTCAATCGGAATACGCCGCTGCCGCAACCCGCCGCCTGAAGCCGCGGTCCCTCGGTGGCCGCGCATCGTGTTTCAAAACCGGGGTCAGACCCGGGTTTTGAATTTTTTCATGTTGAAAAACCTGGGTCTGACCCCGGTTTTGAATTATTTTTGCGCACGGGAATCGGCGCGGCGCAAATGGCGATGTGACCGACTGCGAACGCTTTCCGCGTTAGACTTCCGGCTTCACACGCTGGAGGAAACTACCCATGATCAAGGCCATCCTTACGGGGCACACGAAAGGGCTCGGTGCGGCAATCGCGGCCGACCTGCTGGCACGCGGCGTTCCCGTGCTCGGCCTGGCGCGCGGCGCGGCGCCTTCGCTGGCTGCCCGATTCCCGCAGTCGCTTGCGCAAGCAGAACTCGACCTCGCGGACAGTGCCGCACTGGGCGCATGGCTGGCGCGCGCCGATCTCGGCGCCTGGCTCGCCGGCAGCGCGACGGTGCTGCTGATTAATAATGCGGGCACCGTGCAGCCGGTCGGTCCGGTCGCCGCCCAGGACCCGGTCGCGGTCGCGCGCGCCGTTGCCCTGAACGTCGCCGCGCCGCTGATGCTGGCAAGCGCGGTCGCCGCCGCACGGGGGCCGCAGGCCGAATGCCGCATCGTGCACATCTCGAGCGGCGCGGCGCGCAACGCCTATCCGGGCTGGAGCGTGTACTGCGCCACCAAGGCCGCGCTCGACCAGCACGCGCGCGCTGTCGTGCTCGACCACAACCGTGCGCTGCGCATCTGCAGCCTGGCGCCCGGCGTCATCGATACCGGCATGCAAGCCGAGATCCGCGCCACTTCCCTGGAACAGTTTCCGATGCGCCAGCGTTTCGATGAGCTCAAACGCGCCGGCGAACTGGCCGATCCGGCCGATTGCGCGCGGCGCCTGGTCGACTATTTGCTCTCCGATAGGTTCGGGGGCGAGCCTGTAGCAGACCTGCGGAATGCCGCAATTGGGAATTGATTTCAGGAATTAAACCCCGCGATTGCGATAGCGCCCTGTTTTCAAAGAAAGCCAAAGCGAACTCATCATCGTTCAAAATCTCTAAACGTCGCTCATCCTTGGCGCACTTTGCGCTGGATCAATCGACTCCGGGCGTCCCTCGGTAGCGTGGAATCAGGCCTGCTTTTTCGCGCGTCCCCGCGCCGATGATTTCCTGGAGACAGCAAGATGACCAGCCCGCCCGACCCCTACCGGCCGCGTCCCTTGCGGCGCCGTGCTCCCGGCAAGCGCAGCCTCGCCATGCAGCCGCCCGCGCCGGACCGCGCCGACGACACGCTCGCCCTGGGCGCCTACCTCCATATGCTGCGCGACCATGTCTGGCTGGTCGTCGCGGTCGCCTGCGCCATCTCCTTCGTTGCCTCAGCCTATGCGCTGCTGGCGCGGCCGGTGTACGAAGCGAGCATGCTGATCCACGTGGAGGAGGCCAACCCGTCCAGCGCAAAGAATGCGCTCACCGAAGTGTCGTCGATGTTCGAGACTAAAAAGGCGGTGACCGCCGAAATGGAGCTGCTGCGTTCGCGCACGGTGGTGGCGCCGGCGGTCGACCGGCTCAAGCTGTACATCGAGGCACGACCCGATTACTTTCCCTTGCTCGGCAGGGTGGTGCGCGACGCGCGGCCCGGGCAGCTGTCCCAGCCGGGGCTGTTCGGGCTGGGCGGGAAAGTGTGGGGCAGCGAACGCATCGAGGTGCCCCGCTTCAACGTGCCGTCTTCCATGCTGAACCGCGATTTCGTCATCACCAGCCTCGGCGACGAACGCTTCAGCGTGTTGGAGCCGCATGGCAACATCGTATTCTATGGCCGGGTTGGGCCGCTGTTGATGGTCGATACGCCGGACGGCGTGATCGAGCTGCAGGTCACGCGCCTGGCGGGACGGCCCGGCGCGCGCTTCCTGGCGACACGGCACTCGACCCTGGCAAGCATCAAGAAACTGCAGGCGGCGCTGCTCATTACCGAACAGGGCAAGCAATCCGGCGTGATCGAAGTGAAGCTCGAAGGCGCCAGTGCCGCGCTGACCAATGCGATGCTGGTGGAGATCGGCCGCCAGTACATGGACCAGAACATGACGCGCAAGAGTGACGAGGCGGAAAAATCGCTGGAATTTCTCGACCAGCAGATGCCGAAGCTCAAGGCCAGGCTGGAGCGTGCGGAAGGCGACTATAACAACTTTCGCCACGCCAACGGCACCATCGACTTCGCTGAGGAGGCGAAGCTGAGCCTGATACAGGCAGCCGCGGCCAAACAGCGGCGCACCGACCTGGTCCAGAAGCGCGCCGAACTGCTGACCCGCTTCACCACGCTCCACCCGATGGTCGCCGCGGTGAGCGAGCAGCTGCGCGAAGTCGAGCAGGAACTGGCCGGCATCGGCGAACATATCAAGAGCTTGCCGCTGCTCGAGCAGGACGCGCTGCGCCTGAGCCGCGAAATGAAGGTCAGTACCGACCTGTACACGGCGCTGGCGAATACCGCGCAGCAGCTGCGCATCGTGTCGGTGGGCCGGGCCACGAATGTGCGGATGGTCGATCCGCCGATGGTGGCCGACGAGCCGGTGCGCCCGCACCGCAAGCTGATCGTCGCCGTCGGCGCCATGCTCGGGATGCTGCTCGGCGGGGGCGCTGCCTTCCTGCGCACCAACCTGGCGAGCGGCGTCGACGATCCGGTCCACATCGAGAAACTGCTCGGTTCGCGCGTGGTGTTTGCCAATATTCCCCGCAGCGAAGCGCAGCTGCGGCTCAACCGGCGCGGCGCCCGGCCGGGCCGGCAGCCGCTGCTGGCGCTGGACTGGCCGACCGACGGCGCGATCGAAGCCTTGCGCAGTTTTCGCGCATCGCTGCAGTTTTCCATGCCGCGCTTCGACAACAATGTCATCATGTTCGCCGGGCCGACCTCGAGCCTTGGCAAGTCCTTCATCTCGGCCAATTTCGCCGCCGTGATGGCGGCCGGCGGCAAGCGCGTGCTGCTGGTCGACGCGGACGTGCGCAACGGCCGCCTGCACCAGTATTTCGACGCCACGCGCGAGCACGGCCTGTGCGAGGCGATCACCGGCGCCATGCCGCTTGCCGATGCGATCCGGCACGAGGTGCTCGACAACCTCGACTTCATCCCGACCGGGCGCATGCCGGCCAACCGGCCCGATTTTTTCAAACACGCCGAGGTCGGCGCGCTGCTGCAATCGGTCAGCGGTCGCTACGACATCGTGTTGGTCGATTCGCCGCCGATCCTGGCGCTGGCCGATGCGCTGGTGATCGGCAGCCATGCCGGCGCGGTATTCCTGGTGGTGCGCGCCGGCGTCAGCACCGAGCGCGAGATCACCGAGTCGATCAAGCGCCTGAACCAGGCCGGAGTGTCGCCGTTCGGCATCCTGTTCAACGATGTCAAGCCGCGCCTGTCCGCATACGGCTACCGCTACGGCTACGCCAACGTGCAGCAGCTCGAATATGCGCCCTGAGGCCGGCGCTAACGCTCCCCGCGGCGCGCGCGGGGCGGCCTGGCGCAGCGCAGCCAGCGGCCGGCGCCGATCAGCGCGCCGGCCACCAGTGCGCGCAGCGATCCTTTGCGGCGTGTGGCGTCGAGCAGCCGCCGCCGCAGCTGGAAGGCGCAGCCGTCCAGCAGCGCGCCGAGCGCCGCGCCGGCGTTACCGAGCACATGCAGGCGCGAACGGAACAGCGCCAGGTGCACCAATTGGCGGTCGCTGCCGCCAAGGTGCCGCTTGTAGTCGTCCTGGCCCCAGCCGAAATAGAAGTAGCGGCTGTTGCCGGCCTTGATGCATTCGCAGATGGTCAGCCAGGCGCAGACAAAGCCGAGCCGGTAGCCGCCCCAGGCCGGGTCGTGCGCGAGCACGCGCGCGGTGAAGTTGCTGCCGTGGCGGTAGGTGATCGCGCCGGCGCAGACCTTGCCGCCGCTGGTGGCGGCCGACACGAAGCCGCACAGCGCGACGTAGGCGATGATGCGCTCCTCCTCGGCCGCATCGACCAGCGACACCTGGCCCTTGTGCTCCATCCGCAGGCGGTCCAGCCGGATCAGGTCGCGGATGACATGCACCGGCACCTCCTGTTTTTCGTACACCGCGAAGGCAAAGCCGGGCAGGTCGCGCCGGATCCGGTTCAGCCGGTGGTTCAGCGTCAGGCGCGTGCCGCTGCCGAGGCTGGCGGTGTAGGCCTCGGCGCTGGCCGGCAGCTCGAGCACGGTATCCTGGCCGCAGGGCGCGCGCTGGAACGGGAAGGCGAACCGCCGCGCGGCGGTCTCGACATAGTTGAACGCGACCAGCGACAGCCCCTCGTGGTTGCGGAACAGGTAGCTGGCGAAGCGGTTGACGTCTTCTTCGCTCACCTTCATACCCTCGTTGAGCACGACCGCGCGCCCGTTGTCGCAGCGGAACAGGAAGACCGCCACGGCGACGCCCGCGCGGCAAGCGACATAGACGCGCACCTGGTCCCAGCTGCCGTACAGTTTGAAGCAGGGCAGGCAGGAGTAGCGGATGCCGTACAGGCGGTTCAGTTCCTGCTCGAGGAAGGCGGGCGCTTCGTCGGAACAGGAAAACGTTGCCTCTACCCAGCTTGTCATGATCGCGCTTCCGGTTACTTGGACCAGTCCCCCATTCTAGGCAGTCCACCCTCATGCCTCGCTTGTGCGTCCGCAAACTGCGCGGGCGAACTCTCGACTTGCCGTTTCGTAACATCGGACGCGGCGCGATTTCGGTTCATGCGACAATTGCCGGATGAGCAAAATTCCCGACTTCCAGGCGCTGTTTCGTGTCTCGCCCTACCCGTACCTGCTGATGGACCGGGAGCTGATCATTATTGGTGCCAACAACGCCTACCTGAAGTCGACCGGCCGCACCGAGGCGGACATCGCCGAGCCCGGGAGCGACGTCTTCGGACAATGGGCCTATTCGATGATCGCCGTAGCCCGCTTCAGCGTCTCGATATCAATCTTCTTCATCTGCAGGATCGCCGCCATCGCGCGGTCGGCGCGCGCCTTGTCTTCGTCGGTCAGCAACTCCATCAATAGCCGCGGCACCACCTGCCACGAGGCGCCGTACTTGTCGGCCAGCCAGCCACACTGCTGCGCCGCAGGTTCGCCGCCCTCGGACAGCTTGTTCCAGTAATAATCGATTTCATCCTGGGTATCGCAACTGATCACAAACGAAATCGCCGGCGTGAATTTGAATACTGGCCCCCCATTAATCGCGGTGAAATTCTGTCCCTCCAGCTCGAACCCGACCGTCATCACCGAGCCGGGCGGGCGCCCGTGGATTTCCTTCCCGGCCTCGCCGTAATGGGTGATGGTGGTGATCGCGGCGTTCCTGAAGATGCCTGTGTAGAACTTTGCGGCCTCTTCTGCCTGGCTGTCGAACCACAGGAACGGCGTTATTTTTTGTAGCTTGGGCACGGCGTTCTCCAGTGGTTGGCCAGCGAAGGCAGAACCATTACTCTACGCCGGATGGGTACGGCGTCAAGCGAACGCCGGCACGTGCATGGCCGGCCGCTCGCCGATCTGCGGGCGCACCATCGCGCCGTACAAACCCTTCCGCCGCAGGCAGGTCCAGAGGGTGTGCATGGTGCCGCGTTAATTGTCAAAAGCATAATGTCAACAACGATCCGGCGAAGCGGCGCGGCGCTACAAGAGTGCGCACCTTCGTTTGTCGGTGATGTAATATGAATATCGTTTTTCGGCGCCTTGCGCGGATCGGCCGACTTATCGCAGTCAACACCACCAGGAGAATGACGAATGAAGACTTTAAGAATAGACGTCAGGGTTAAATGGATAGCCGCAGTGGCGGTATTGGTTCTCGTTGCCGGCTGCACCGCCTCGACTCCCGCCGTGATGGCGCCTTCCGCCACGCCGACGGCCCTGAACCCGACGCCGATCCCAGGCGCGGTGACGCTGACGACCGCCGGCGTATTGAGCGGCGCGGAGGAAGTGCCGCCAAATCCCTCCAAGGCGCATGGCAAGAGCTCGATCCAGATCGGCGCCGACAAGTCGGTGACCGGCACGATCTATATCAGGGACATGACGCCGACGATGGCGCACATCCACGAAGCTGCCAAAGGTCAGAATGGCCCGGTGATCGTTCCGTTCATCAAAACCGGCGATATCACCTTCGGCCCGGCGCCTGGCGCCAAGCTGACCGACGAGCAGTACGCCAGCTACCTGGCGGGCAACCTGTACATCAATGTGCATAGCGCCGCGTATCCGGGCGGCGAAATCCGTATGCAGATCGTGCCGACCAAGTAGTCGGGACCGTCGTTGCATCCAACAAGGGCCGCACAATGCGGCCCTTGTTATGGTGACGGCGCGAGGCCTCTGCGTTTATCCTTGAAAAATTCCCATACTTCCTCAGCCAATTCGACATCGCCATTTTGTGGGCCGAGGAACTTGGTCAGGAGCCAGCCCGTGCGCTTCGATATGCTCGGCTCGGCGTGGCCGCCATTGTCGATTTTGAGCAGTTTCACTTGCAGCTGGTGTGGATCGTGCCCCCACGCGAATCGGGTGGCCCGGGTCGGGTCATCGCTGGATCGATGCGGCACGGGACTGGCGACAGCGGTGTCGGGAAGCTGGTCGAGCTTGCGCCAGATTGCCACCGACTGATCGACGCCGATCACCGAGCCCCGACCGCGCAGGGGAAACACCTGGATATTGCCCCCCTCGTAAGGCGCCACCTTGTCGCTGGTGCCGGCGACGAAGAACGCGGACAGCGGGACTGACGGCGGCGGGCAAGCGCTCTTCGCCGCCACCGAAAGCGCTGTGGCGGCGAATCCAGCCAGCCTCGGAGCTATCTCACTCGCCAGGCGCAGCACCATGCCGGCGCCGTTCGACACGCCCATCACGTACACGCGCGACGGATCGGCGTCATCTTCGGCGATCGCCTTGTCGATGATCGCGTTGACGAATCCGGTGTCGTCGCTATGCGGACTGGTCTCGGCGTCGGCGCGGCAGTCGTTCCAGCCTGTCTGGCCGTCGCTTCCTTTCACGCCGTCCGGCGCGATCACCAGCAGCTGTTCGCGGTCCGCGATTTCCAGCCACACCGACATTGGCGCGGTGATCGATTTCTGGCCAAGCACGAGCGCTCCGGATCCGACGTGGCCGTGGAACAGTAGTACGAGCGGATGCTGGCCGGGCGCGATCCGATCCGGCCTGGCCATCAGATAGTGGCGAGTCCCACCCGCGAAGGGCAGGTCGACCGGAGTTACGACGGCGGCGTGCACCGCGCCGCAGCCTGCTGCGATGGCGAGTGCAATCAATCGCAAGAATATTCGCATTGGAGTCAGCTCCTCTGCTGCCATGCCGCGATCGAGGCACGGTAGCCAGCGGGCAGGTTCGATGGAAGCGCATCCGGCGCGAACAGGCCAATCCGGGTGTGCTCGTGGCTGATCATCGGATCGTACGGGCCGTTGAGCGTGCAGCCGTAAGTGGCGATGAACACGTGCTTGCCCGGAATGACTTCGAACAGATAGGTGTCGAGCGGGGCGCCGACAACCACGACGAGCTTGAGCTCCTCGCGAATCTCGCGCGACAGGCACTCGATCGACGATTCTCCGATCTCGATGCGCCCGCCGGGTAGCTCCCATTCGTCCCGCTCGTTCATCAGCAGCACGACTTCGCCTGACGGCGCGCAAAACACTCCCTTGACGGATACCGCAAACATGGCCGCTCCCGGTTACGGCTTGGCGGCCGGTTTGATATCGAGGTATTGCACCTTCGGCTCGCGCTCCGGCGTCAGCGTGAAACTGACGTCCACCGTGCCGTTTTCGCCGACCAGCGGGAAGGTCCCGCGCAGCTGGTTTTCCGCCTTGATCGGTCCGGCCGACAGCACTTTTCCGATCGGCGCCAGCTGCTTGCCGGCTTCGGCGATCCAGTCCTCGCGCGAGCGGTCGAGGAAGAAATTTTCCGCCGCGATGGCCGCGCCCAGCGCCGGGTCCCACGTCTGGACCAGTTGCACCACCTGGCCCTGGCGTTTGGCCAGGATGGGCGATACCGCGATCGGGCGCGGCTCCAGTCGGGCGTGCTCGATCAGCACATTGAGCGCCTTGGTGGTCGGCGCATACACCGGCGCGTAGCGCAGGTTGCTGAAGGCGATGATGCCGATTCCGTGTTGCGGCGCGAAGCGATACTGGCTGCCGTAACCCGGCAGGCCGCCCGAGTGGCCGACGATGACCACGTCGCGGCTGTCGCGCCCCCAGTTCAAGCCGTAGCCGTAGAAATTAAATTTGGGATTGGGCGTCTTGTCGTCGACCAGCGTCGCCTTCGGCGTGACGCCGGCGAACACGCGCGGCTGCTGCATCTCGCGCACCGAGGCGCGCTTGACCGGGCCGGTATCGGGCTCGCTGCGCGCCGGCGACGCTTCGAGGTGGAACGCCAGGTAGCGCGCAAAGTCGTCCATCGTCGTGATCAGGCCACCCATCGCGGCGCCGTCGCCGTCATGCAGGATCGGTTCGAGCTGCCAGGCGCCGTGCACCCATTGATAGCCGAGCGCCAGCTTGTCGGGGGCGACCCTGGTGTATTCCCAGCGTGTGTTGTTCATCCCCAGCGGCAGCAGGATCTGCTTCGTGATGTAGTCCTGGAAGCGCATGCCCGAGACCTTCGACACGATCTTGCCGAGCAGGACGAAGCCTAGGTTGCTGTATTCGTAGCCCTGGCCGGGCGCGTTCGAAAACGACAGGCCGCCGCTGACGAAGCGTTCGAGCGTCGCGTTATCGATCTGCATCTGACGGTCGCCCCAGGGATTGTCCTCGGGCAGGCCGGTGCTCATCGTCATCAGGTGGCGAATGGTCAGCGCGGGCGAGTCGCTGGTGGGCAGACTGACGCGACGCATTTCGGGTAAGTATTTGGTGACCGGATCGTCGAGCCCCAGCTTGCCCTGGTCGCGCAGTTTCAGCGCGGCCATCGCTACGAAGCTCTTGGTCATCGACGCGATGCGGAACTCGGTGCTGGTCGACACCGGCACCTGGCGCTCCAGGTTGGCCATGCCGAACGAACGTGTGTGAACCAGCTTCCCGTCCAGGACCACGCCGATCACCAGCCCGGGCAAATGCTCGGCCGCCGCCAGGTCGGTGTACATCTTGTCGATTTCCGGCAGCACGGCCGTGACCCGTTCGGCGCGCCCGGGTTCGGGCGGCTGGGCATTTGCAAACGGGGAGGAGGCGGCGATCAGGAGGAGGGCGACGGTGCTGGCAGTGTGACGGATCATTCTGGAGGTTCCGGTCTGTATTCGTTGACGACCCACCGGAATTTTCCGGCGGCGGTGTTCGGAAGATCTTCTTTCAGGACGATCTTCACGGCCACCAAAGGGTCAACCAATCGACGGATATTGTCAACCAGCCGTTGCTGGTCCGCCGGCCCGAAGTCCGGCATCGGCACCAGTCGCACCCCCCCAGCTGCCCGGGTCGACCTGTGCGACCGGCGACCTGCGGATGCTCTCGAGACCCTTGAAGGCGAAGGCCAGCACCGATGCGCTCACCGGCGCGCCCGCTTGCGCCCGCGAGGCTGTCCTCGTATTTACCCGTGACGCTTTCGATCATCGGGAGCCGCGCCCGCAGGTGCAGCGGCCAGGTTTGCGCGTGCCGTCGCTGAGCCGGTAGCGCGCCAGCGGCATCGCGTGCTGTACTTCCGAAACGCAAGGCTTCACCCCGTTGGCCGCAACAAGGGGCATTCGCCCGCATCGGTGGTAAAATTTTTTCCTTCGCACACAGACCGGCCGGCCCACGATGCTTCAAACAGTCGACTTTCCTATTCGCACCGAGTGCCCGCCAGGGGCATGCGTCTGCGATCGCGAGCGCCTGCTGGCCGAACCCGGTGCGGACCTGCGGATCCTGAAGCTGACGCGCGACGAAGAAAAAAAGCTGCTGGCGCGGATCGAGGCGATTTCGAGCTATGACGATTTGCGCAAGATGGAGCAGAAGATGCAGCAGCTGCTGGGAATTGCGATCACCATCACGCCGAGTGCGAACGAGGTGCGCACTGTGCGCGGCTTCAATATCGAACTGGGGGCGTTGCCTGGACTGTGCCGCAAGACGCGCCAGTCGATTCCCGCGGCGGTACGGCGCTGCCTCGACCAGCATCCGGAAATCGCCTTCGCGATCCTGGACGCGCACGATCTGTTCGGGATGGGGCGGGGCGAGGGCGGCTAATTCATTCGCAGCAAAAATACACTCAGCATGGAGTCCCCCTTGGCGGGAACCTATGCTGAGCGACCGAAGTCGTTGCCATCGTCTTCGACTGGCTGTTGTAGAATCCTCCGATGACCCTCCACATCGAAACCCCGCTCCTCGAATCGGGCGCCATGTCCAGCGCCGGCCAGTCGGTCTGGCTCAAGATGGACGCGCTTCAGCCGCCCGGCTCCTTCAAGATCCGCGGCGTCGGCCACGCCTGCGAAGAATACGCCCGGCGCGGCGCACGCCGCTTCATCTCCTCCTCCGGCGGTAATGCCGGCATCGCTGCCGCGTACGCCGGCCGGCGCCTGGCCATCCCTGTGACGGTGGTCGTCCCCGAGACCACCACCGCGCGCGCGATGGAACTGATCCGCCGCGAACAGGCCGAGGTGATCGTGCACGGCGCCTCGTTCCAGGAAGCGAACGCGATGGCGCAGTCGATGCTGACCGCCAGCGATGCCTTCATCCACCCGTTCGACGATCCCCTGCTGTGGGAAGGCCACGCCAGCATGATCGACGAGGTCGCGCGCGCCGGCGTGAAGCCGGAAGCGGTCGTGCTGTCGGTGGGCGGCGGCGGCCTGCTGTGCGGTGTTGTCAGCGGCTTGCATCGCAACGGCTGGAGCGACGTGCCGGTGATCGCGGTCGAAACCGAAGGCGCCGATTCGCTGGCCCGGTCGATCGCGGCCGGCGAACGGATCGAGCTGCCGCGCATTTCCAGCATCGCCACCTCGCTTGGCGCGCGCAAGGTGTCCGAACAGGCGTTCCAGTGGACCACCCAACACCCGGTGCGCAGCATCGTGGTGCCGGACAGCGCCGCGGTTGCCGCCTGCATTCGCTTCATGGATGATCACCGGATGGTGGTTGAACCTGCGTGCGGCGCTTCGCTGGCCGTCGCCTACGACGCAGCATCCGCCTTGAGCCAGTTCCACAATGTGCTGGTGATCGTGTGCGGCGGGGTCACCGCCACCGTGGCCCAACTGCAGGACTGGGCGGCGAAGTCCTGACCCTTACAGCCCGTAGATGATGGCGCCGATCCGGTCGAACACCGGATACGCCGACGCGGGCGCGCCTGGCCAGCCCAGCACGTCGAAGTGGTCGTATCCCTCGTACGTACGCAGGAAGTTCCAGGTGCCGCGCAGCGACTTGCCCTTGTAATTGCGCTGCGGGTGGCCGGCCGGCCCTTTCATGCTGCTGGTGTTGACCACGCCGTCGTTGGCGAACCAGGCGCGGTCGACCCGCACCCGACCCGGCGCCGACTGGGTGTACGAGCCCATGCCGCGCTGGATCATCAGCGGCGCGATGAACGCTCCCGCCGCCGGCTTGAAAAAGTACATCATGTCGTAGCGCGCATACTGGTAGCCGCTCGACTGGACCGGCGCGATGAAGCGGTCGGTGTCGTTGAAGCAGGTGCAGCCCGCCTCGGTGGCCCTGGTGGCGATCGAATAGTAATAGACATGCGGCGAGGTGCGCGCCCAGCGGTTGAAGTCGCGCGCGCCGTCCGGCGCCAGTTCCAGCTGCGCGGCATCGAAGTCGGCGATCGGCGACACCTTGCTGACGCCCGTCGCAGGAAGCAGCCACGGGTTCGGCGGCCCCCACGCCAGCAGGGCGAAGTTGTCGATCATCTCGGCCCATTGCGCTACCAGTGTCGGAAAGTCGAGCACCGCATCGCGCAAGGTGGTGCCGTCATGCGGCGCCGAAATGGTGGTCGCGCTGGTGACCCAGCCCATCTTGCCGCCCGCGTACAGCGCGCCGCCGCCTTCATCGCCGTCCGGTGAGCCGTGTTCCAGCAATTCGATCAACGCGCGGATGGTGGTGCCGCCCTGGCTGTGGCCGATCAGGTGGATCGGATGCTGCGCGTCCCACGCAGGAAAGAACGCGGCGGGGTAGTGATCGGGATTGTTGGCGGGATCCGCGGCCCAGCACTTGCCGGCCGGTTTCTGCACGCCGTCGCGATGGCCATGGTGCGCGGTGTGGCTGCTGCCGTAGTCCACGCAGCCGCCCTTGATCTGATAATACAGTTCGGCCGCCCGGTCCCAGTTGACCGCGATCGGGGCGATCGACGCGGCCAGCACCTTGTGCGCGCCGCCGGCCTGCATGTGGGCGACGATGTCGTTGAAGCCGCCCCAGTACAGGAAATGGATGTCGGTGAAGGTGTCTGGGCCGAAGCCGAGAAAGCCAGGCACCAGCACTACCGGGGCATTGTTGTCGGCCCGCGCCGGCGCGGCGCCGGCCAGGGCGCCGACGGCCAGCAGCGCGCAGGCCGCGCTCGAGATAAATCGCGCCATGCTTCAGTCTCCAACGAACAATCCTTTATTCTCGACCAGCGGGCGGGACTGTTGTTGTGCTATTCGTAGCGACCCGTTCGTGTTACCTGGTCGCCGCCGCGCTGCCGCCCACCGCACCGCTGGCGTCGCTGGCTGCGTGGCTGGCAATCGTGGTCGCACGCTCGCCTGCCGCCGGGTCGTCGTGCCACACGACTTTGTCGTCGACCGAATACAAGCGGCATGGCTGGCCGCCTTTTTTCTCGCAGGTGGCGAGGGCGCGCGCGTCCGGGTCTTCGCCTTCCTCGGCCCAGCACCAGGCGCCGTTGGGCGCCACGGCAAATGCGCGCGGGGTCAGCTTGCCGAGGTATTCGCGATAGGCGTGGCGCCCTTGTTCGCTCATGTAGGGCACCGCCTCCACATCCTCCAGCCTGGCGAAGTCGCTTTGCGGCAAGCTTGGCTGGACGGCGATCTGGTAGCGCACTTCGGTCGGCATTCCGATTTCCTTGAGGAAGCGCTCGGTCTCGCGCCACCAGATTTTTTCGCCGTCGCGGCTGGCGATCATGCCGTGCGCATCGCGCTTGAAGGCCGGATATTCGATCAGCCGCGCGTCACCGCCGGAGCGCACGAAAGCGTCGTGCATGCGCAACACCAGTTCCGGTCCGAACAGCGAATCGTTGCTGCCGTACATCCACAGGCTGGCGATCTTGTTGCTGGCGCCGTAAGTGCCGAAGGCGCGCACCAGTTCGGAGCGCCAGTCGCAGTTGTTGGCGTCGTCGCGCAGGCCGCCGGCGAAATTGATCAGGCCGCGTACGCCGGGCAGCGCGCGGGTGCCCAGCGCCACTGTGGCCAGGCCGCCGTACGACTGGCCGGCGACGACGATACGGTCGGCGTCGATCCAGTCCTGGCCGCGCGCGAATTTGACCGCCGCGAGCACATCGTCGGCCTGGGAGTAGCCGTTGGCCGTCATGTTGCAGCCGAAATCCTTGTAGCGCCCGGTGGAGTTGGCGAAGCCCTGGCGCATCGGTACCATCACCGCGTAGCCGCGCTTGACGAAGGCGGTGGCCATGAAGATGAAGCGGTCGCGCGGCTGATCGCTGGGCGCGCCGGCGTCCTTGCCGTGGTTCAGGATCAGCAGCGGGAAGGGCCCGGCGCCGTTCGGCTGGAACACCGTGGTTTCCATCATTGCCTTGCCGTTCTTGCCGGCAGGAATTAATACGATATGTTCATTGAGGCGATAGTCCAGCTGGAGCTCTTGTTCAATCGCCAAGGACGGGAGCAATGTCAGCCAGACAATGAAGCCTAATGTAATGTTGCGAACAGATGGAAGGGCGAGGACCATAGCAATATAGGTGACATTACCGCTGGTGAATTTCCGGGTGGAATAAATTGATTCTAAGCAGCGTGAAATTGCAGAGCAATACCCGAATGTCAATTCCGAGCAGTAATTTTTGCTGGATAGACAGAACACCAATCCACATCAAACTTGCGATGCCCAAGCGCCTGCCCGTCCGCCGTTCCATCACCCCCTTGCGAGCCGCCGCGTGAACAGCTACGCGCCGCGCGAATGGCATCCGGATGAAAAGCCGATGCTGCCGGGCTCGCCGTCCACGCCGAGCCATCCGGCCTGGCTGCGCTTCGCTTATCTGTGCGTCGGGATCGTCCTCAGTTTGACAGGCGGACTCGGCAACGCATTGGTGACGGTCAACCTGGTCGCATTGCAGGGCACGCTAGGCGCGTACGCGACCGAAACGGCCTGGCTGCCGGCCGCCTACGTGATGACGAATGTCTCGATGAACCTGCTGCTGGTGAAATTCCGCCAACAGTTCGGGCTGCGCCTGTTCACCGAATTTTTCCTGGTGCTGTACGCGCTGGTGACCTTCGCCCACCTGTTCGTGGGCGACCTGGTGTCGGCGATCGCGGTGCGCGCCGCGCACGGCATGGTGGGCGCGGCGCTGTCCACGCTCGGCCTCTACTACACGGTGCAGGCGTTCCGGAAAGTGTGGCGGCCGAAGGGGATGGTCGTCGCGCTCGGCGTGTCGCAGCTGGCGCTGCCGATCGCCTACATCTTCTCGCGCGACCTGCTGCAGTTCGCCGAGTGGCGCGGCCTGTACTTATTCGAACTGGGCCTGACCCTGTTCGCGCTCGGATGCGTGCTGATGCTCAAGCTGCCGCCGGGCGACCGCATCAAGACCTTCGAAAAACTCGATTTCGTCACCTTCGGCCTGTTCGCGCCCGGCATGGCGCTGCTGTGCGCGGCGCTCACCTTCGGCCGCCTGCTGTGGTGGCGCGAAACGCCCTGGATCGGCGCCGCGCTGGCCGGCGCGATCGTGCTGATCGCCGCCGCGATTTTCGTCGAGCACAACCGCGCGCGCCCGCTGCTCAACACGCGCTGGCTGGCCAGCGGCGACATTGCGCGGCTCGGCCTGTCGATGATCCTGATCCGTGTGGTGCTGTCGGAGCAGGGCGTCGGCGCGGTCGGCTTCCTGCGCGCGCTCGGCCTTGGCAACGAGCAGATGCAGTTCCTGTTCGTGCTGGTGCTGGTCGGCACCATCGCCGGGATCGCGGTCAGCGCGCTGACCTTGTCGAGCGAGCACCTCACCGCGCCGGTGGTGATCGCGCTGCTGCTGATGGCGTCCGGCGCCTTCATGGATGCGCACGCCAACAGCCTGACCCGCCCCGGGCAGATGTACGCCAGCCAGTTCCTGCTCGCGTTCGGCGGCGCCATGTTCCTCGGACCGTCGGTAATCGCGCTGATCGGCAAGGTAATCAGCAATCCGGGCAACCTGATCAGCTTCTCGGTGATGTTCGGCCTCAGCCAGAACCTGGGCGGCCTGATCGGGGCCGCGGCGCTGGGCACCTTCCAGGTCATGCGCGAAAAATTCCATTCCAGCGAGCTGGTCGAACACCTCAGCCAGTTCGATCCGCAGGTGGCCAGCCGGGTCCAGGCCGGCGCCGCGGCGTATGGCCGCTTGCTGACCGATCCGGCCGCGCGCTCGCTGCGTGGGCTGACCAACCTGGGCGCCACCGCCACCCGCGAAGCCAACGTGCTCGCCTACAACGACGTGTTCATGCTGATCGGCGTGATCGCGCTGGCCACCGCCGCCTGGATCTTCACCCACGCGCTGTGGCTGCACCAGAACCCTCCGGTCGCGGTCCCCGCCGCGGCAACCACCAACGACCCTGTCACGGACTGATATGAAAGCACCGCTTCCCCCCGAACGATCGCGCCGCGCCGTTCTGCTTAGCGCACTGCTGTTCGGCGCCATTGCGCTGGCCGGCGTGCTGGTCGTGCTGTACGCGTGGAACCTGCCGCCGTTCCGCAGCGCCATCCAGAGTACCGAAAACGCGCTGGTGCGCGGACCGGTGACGATCATCAGCCCGCAACTGGCGGGGTACGTGGTGGAGGTGCCGGTGCAGGACTTCCAGCAAGTGAAGCAGGGCGACTTGCTGGTGCGCCTCGACGACCGCATCTACCAGCAGAAACTGGAGCAGGCCAGGGCGCAGCTGGCGGCGCAGGACCGCAAACCCGGGGCCGCGCTCGCCGGCGCCGAAGCCGCGGTGCGGCTGGCGGAGATCGACCTGTCGAACACCCGCGTGCTGGCCCCGCGCGACGGCCAGCTCGGCCCGGTCGCCGTGCGCCCCGGCGCCTGGGTGAATGCCGGTTCGCAGCTCACGGCGCTCGTGCCGGAGCAGCTGTGGGTGATCGCCAACCTCAAAGAAACCCAGATGGCGAAAGTCGCGGTGGGCCAGCCCGTGGTACTGACAGTCGACGCCCTCGATAACGCCAGGCTGGGCGGGCATGTCGAGCGCATTGCGCCGGCCACTGGCTCTGAGTTTTCCGTGCTCGCGCCGGACAACGCCACCGGCAACTACGTCAAGATCGCCCAGCGTATCCCAGTGCGGATCAGCCTCGATCCACACCAGCCACTGGTGGCGCGTTTGCGTCCCGGAATGTCAGTCGTTGCCAGCATCGACACCGGAAAGCAGCGATGATCGGCGGCTCGGCGCAGCATGGAAAACAACCGAAATATTCAGCAAACTTGTAAAGTTGCAATAGCTAAATTCTATGTTGCTCAAAAGCCTTGATGTAACGACATGGACTCGAATGCCGTAAATTTTCCTGTTAGGATTAGTTTCGATCACGCAACTTGATACCTGTTATGAAAAATCTGAATATCGGTACCCGCCTCGCCCTTGGTTTTGCTGTCGTTTTGTCATTATTGGTCGCGCTCAGCGCGATCGCGATCTGGCGAATGCAAGCGGCGAGCGTGGCGACCGATAATCTGATCAACGAGAAAGTCAGGAACGAACGGCTGATGGACGAGTGGGCCCAGGTCATCCATGTCAACGCGGCGCGCACCACCGGGGCCTGGCTGGCGGTCGATCCGGCCGACCAGAAGTCGATCGAAGACCAGATGAAGAAATCGTCGGCGCGTGCGACCGAAGTCCAGGACAAGCTGGTCGAGCTGCTGCAGGAGCCGGTCGCCAAGGGCCAGTTGGCGCAAGTGCTGTCGGCCCGCGCCGCATACACCACCGCCCGTTCCAGCGTGTTCAAGGGCAAGGCAGCGGGCGAACTGGAAGCCGCCAAGGAAATTTACAGCAAGGACATGGTCGGCAAGCGCGAGGCTTATCTCGACGCACTGGGCAAACTGTCCCAGTCGCAACGCAAGGCGCTCGACGAGACCGCCACGGTCATCTCCGCCCAATACGCCAGCGGCCGCAACCTGCTGTTGGCGGTGTGCGCGGCGGCAATCGCAATCGGCGCCGGCTTCGCCTTCGCCATTACGCGCTCGATCACCGGCCCGATCCAGGAAGCGGTGCGCGTCGCCGAGACCGTGTCGGCGGGCGACCTGACCAGCAACATCGTGGTCGACAGCACCGACGAGACCGGCCAGCTGATGGCCGCCCTGAAGGCCATGAACGACAGCCTGGTCGGCATCGTCGGCCAGGTGCGCAGCGGCACTGACACCATCAGCACCGCGTCGAGCGAAATCGCCAGCGGCAACATGGACCTGTCCTCGCGCACCGAAGAGCAGGCCAGTTCGCTGGAAGAGACCGCATCGTCGATGGAAGAACTGACTTCGACCGTGAAGTTCAACGCCGAAAACGCCCGCCAGGCCAATCAGCTGGCAATCGCCGCCTCGCAGGTGGCGAGCAAGGGCGGTTCCGTCGTGTCCGAAGTGGTCGCCACGATGGGCTCGATCAACGATTCCTCGCGCAAGATCGTCGACATCATCAGCGTCATCGACGGCATCGCCTTCCAGACCAACATCCTCGCGCTGAATGCGGCCGTGGAAGCGGCGCGCGCCGGCGAGCAGGGCCGCGGTTTCGCGGTCGTGGCGTCCGAAGTGCGCAACCTGGCGCAACGCTCGGCGGCCGCGGCGAAAGAGATCAAGACCCTGATCGGCGACTCGGTCGAGAAAGTGGACACCGGTTCGCGCCTGGTCGACCAGGCCGGCAAGACCATGGCCGAAGTCGTCGCCAGTATCTCGCGCGTGACCAAAATCATGAACGAAATCACCACCGCCAGCGACGAGCAGCGCGACGGCATCGAGCAGGTCAACCAGGCCATCACCCAGATGGACGCGGTCACCCAGCAAAATGCCGCGCTGGTCGAGGAAGCCGCCGCGGCCGCCGCGTCGATGCAGGAACAGTCGGCGCGCCTGTCGCAAGTGGTCGGCGTATTCAAGCTGAACCAGGTGTTGGCCGCGCCGGTTTCGCGCATCGCTGCGCGCCAGGCATCGCTGGCAAAGGCAGCCAAGGAAGCGCCGCCGGTATTGCGCCACGTAGTCCGTACCCCCGCCCAGCCGGCGCCGGCCGCTCGCAGGTCGATCGCCGCCGACGCCAAGGACGAGTGGGAAGAATTCTGATTCCACCAGGCGCCAGGTACGCCAGCTCAAGAAAACCCGCTGTCCTCCCCGAGGCAGCGGGTTTTTTGCTGGCTGGGCCGGCGCGGAGCTGCCATCCCTGCCGCTTGATCGTTCACGCCACTTTCCCGTAACCGGAGCAGTCAAGGCCCGATCGTGGCATCACGTATGGAGCAGAAGATCCTATTGAGGGTCGGCGACCGGGCGCAGTTGAAACTGGTACTGCGTATTGAAGAGGAAGGTTTCCGAAAAACTTAGCGTGCCATACGGTCGAACGATGAGCCCGCAGGGGAGGGGAAAGGTCCCGCTGCGGCGGATTGATTCCACCGCGGCCACGGAAGCTGCTTCGTCGCGCGAGCGCTGGACGAAAACGTCGGCGAGCTTGCCTGCGCTGTCGACCGAGAGGCGGAGCACCACGATCGCCGGCAGCTTTGGCGCCAGGTAATCGTCGAACGTATACCCCAGGTTCCACCGCAGGATATGGTGCGCAACCCCTTTTGTGTAGGCGTCGACGGAAGCGATCGGACCGTTTCGTCTGCATTTTTCATCCGGTGACTCCGAAGCCATCGTATCGGCCCCGTGTGCCGCCTCCGATAATCCAGCGGCAGGTCGGCTCGCGAAGAAATTTCCACATGCGGTAACTGACACGACCGTCGCAGCCAAAGCGATATGCAATCCGATCCTGGCCATGTTGAATTGTCCCGTCGGTTTTCAGCAAACCCCAGCAGCGCTGGCAGGTAATCGTTGGACCGGTATTTGTAAAATTCGTCTGGTCCAAAATCGATTTGCGAGAGCGGGTTTGTTCCGGTTCAATCGGGCGCAGTTTTCCGTCAGGCCCTGGCCGTCAACCCGGTATAACGGTTATGCTGACGAGGATGAACAAGCCGTCCCAACTCCGCCGCGCCACCTGCGCCACCTGCTTCCGGCCCCAGCCGACCTGCATCTGCCAATGGATCGCGCCGCTTGCATCGAAGATCGAAGTGCTCGTCCTGCAGCACCCGCTGGAAGTCTCCAACGCCAAGGGCAGCGCCCGCCTGCTTCACCTCAGCCTGCCGGGCAGCGTGCTGGTGGCGGGAGAACAGTTCGACCGTGACGCGCTGTGCGCGCTGCTGCACCAGGGCGGGCGCCAGCCGCTGCTGCTGTATCCGGATGCCGTCGACCATGCCTCGCCGGTGCTGCCGGCCGCGCCGCCGCTCGATCCCGCGCTGCTGGCGAATCCGTCGGCGCTGCGGCTGGTCCTGCTTGACGGCACCTGGCGCAAGAGCCGCAAGATGCTGTATCTCAATCCCTTGCTGCAAGGCTTGCCACGGCTGGCGCTGCAAGGCATGCCGGCCTCCCACTACCGCATCCGCAAAGCGCACGCGCCGGACCAGCTGTCCACCTTGGAAGCCGCCGCGTATGCGCTGATGCGCCTCGATGGCGGCGAGGCGCGCTTCGCGCCCTTGCTGGACGCCTTCGACGGCTTCGTCGCGCAGCAGGCCGGCTACGCGCTGAGGTCGTAACGACCGGATAAATTGCGCAATTGCATTGCACTAGCACATTGTTCCCCGCATTTTTTGACACTCATCAGCCCGCGTGCAGGTTGTGCTGATGAGCTGGCATTCCGTCGCTACCATCCACTGGTAGATTTGCCGACGATGGCCTCGCCGCTTGCGCGATGGCTCCTTTCCAGCATGACCGCCGGATTCTTTCCTGTCGCATCGAGTCGAAGGGAAAGCGGCGGACTTTGATGTTTGCGAGGACGAAATGAAATACCCGCTAATGAACCCACCCGCAATTGCCTCCGCGATCCTGATGATGTGCGCCGGCCCGGCCTGCGCGCAAAGCGACGTGGTCGGCAAATCGAACACCGAGATCAAGACCGGCGCGGAAAGCTACTGGACCGCCGAGCGCTTCCAGGAGGCCAAGCCGTTGCCGATGCCGCGCGCCAACCAGAACACTGTGCGCGACGGCGAGGCCCTCAAGCCCCAGGGGATGCCGCAATCGAGCGAAGCCAGGCCGCCGGTGGAACCGGTCCAGCCCGTCGACGAGCAGTTGTATTCCCCGGATACCAGGCCGCGCCTGCAAGGCGACGAAACGGTCGAGCCGGGCGCGGTCGGCTCCCTGGGCGCGCCCTATACCAGCACCAGGGTGTTCCCCATGTTCAGCGGCACTTCGGCCGGATTTTCGGCCGACCGCTCCTATCCCTACATTGCGGTCGGCAAGCTGTTCTTTTCGATCGGCGGATCGCCGTTCGTCTGTTCGGCGGCGGTGATCCAGCGCCGCGTCGTGGCGACGGCGGGGCACTGCGTGCACACCGGCACCTCCAGCGGCTTCCACAGCAATTTCGTATTCGTGCCGGCGTTTCGCGACGGCGCCGCACCCTTCAAGTCCTGGAACTGGCGCTATGTGGCCACCACCGCGACCTGGGCCGGCGGCGGAGGCGGCGTGCCGAATGCGGCCGACTACGCCATGATCGAGTTTGCCGACCAGCCGCTGTCGACCGGCGCGCCGCCGTCCAAACTGGGCAATGTGGTCGGCTGGCTTGGCTGGCAGACCGTCAACCTGGTCAACAATCACACCTCGAAGCTGGGCTACCCGTGCAACCTGGACAGCTGCCAGAAGATGCAGGACGTCATGAGCAATGCCTTCCGCACCACGGCGCCCAACAACGTCGAGTACGGGTCGGACGCCAGGGGCGGATCGAGCGGCGGGCCGTGGGTGCAGAACTTCTCCACCCTCGCCGCGGGCGGCGGCACCGGCACCAACGCCGGCCTGAATCAGGTGGTCGGAGTCACCTCCTACATCTACAACGACCTGGCGCCGAAAGTGCAGGGCGCGTCTATCCTGGACAGCCGCTGGATTTCGCTGTTCAACCAGTTGTGCGGGCGGCCGGGCAACTGCAATTGATGGTAATCGCGCGCATCGCCCGCGACACCGGTGCGCGCTCCGCTTGAATTCATCCACGCGGCGGCGTAAGATACTGTATGTTTATACAGTATTGAGGCCGCCCCGTGGACGATAGCGAAAACGAGTTTGAAGGGCAGGTCATGCTGCCGCCGAAGCCGCTCGCCCTGCGGAAAGGCCGCGGCGCCGTCTCCAACCTGCAGGGCCGCTACGAAGTCAACGCGCGCGAGGGTTTCGACGACGGCTGGGTGCAGGACGAAGACGAGGAGGGCGCAGCCACGCCGTTCAAGACCCAGGTCACGGACGAATACGCCAAGACGATCCTCAGCCGCAATGCCTCGCCCGACATTCCGTTCAATGTGTCGCTCAATCCCTACCGCGGCTGCGAGCACGGCTGCATCTATTGCTTCGCCAGGCCGACGCATAGCTACCTCGGCCTGTCGCCCGGGCTCGATTTCGAAACCCGCCTGTTCGCCAAGGTCAACGCGCCCGAGCTGTTGCGGCGCGAACTGGCGCGCCCGTCCTACGTGCCCGAGTCGATCGCGCTGGGCGTCAACACCGACGCCTACCAGCCGTGCGAGCGCCAGCTCGGCCTGACCCGCCGCGTGCTCGAGGTGCTGCACGAATGCGAGCATCCGGTCGGGCTGATCACCAAGTCCTCGCTGATCGAGCGCGACATCGACCTCATCGCTGCGATGGCCGCGCGGCGCCAAGCCATGGCCTCGATCACCATCACCACGCTCGACCCGGAGATTTCGCGCACGCTCGAGCCGCGCGCTGCCGCGCCCGCCCGGCGCTTGCGCACCATCCGGCGCCTGACGGATGCCGGCATTCCGGTCAGCGTCAGCGTCGCGCCGATCATTCCCTTCGTCACCGAGCCCGAACTGGAAAAGGTGCTCGAAGCGGCGCATGACGCCGGCGCGGTGGGCGCCCATTACGTTGTGCTGCGGCTGCCATGGGAAGTCAATCCCCTGTTCCAGGAATGGCTGCAGGCGCATTTTCCGGACCGCGCCCAGCGGGTAATGAACCGCGTGCGCGAAATGCGCGGCGGTAAAGAGTACGACAGCGACTTCTCCAAACGCATGCACGGCGAGGGCGTCTGGGCCGACCTGATCCGCCAGCGCTTTTCCAAGACTGTCGCGCGGCTCGGCATGAGTGGCAGCCATTCACGGCGCTTCGAGAATCTCGATTTCTCGCGTTTCCGCAAGCCGCTGGTCGTGCCCACGGCGCCGGGCAAGCAATGCGGCAACGCCACCGGCCAGCTCGATTTGTTCTGACTTGCGCAGCCATGGAGCAGGGCGCCAGGACTTCGCGGGCGGCGCGTTTCAAGAGCCGCACTGATCGCGAGATAACTCTGTTGACAAGCTAATTTCCATCTCTCATAATGAGAAT
The DNA here is from genome assembly GCA_046728335.1 of Pseudomonadota bacterium. Lineage (GTDB taxonomy): Bacteria > Pseudomonadota > Gammaproteobacteria > Burkholderiales > Burkholderiaceae_D > JAFCUW01. Next base: position 147,550 of record JBKPEJ010000011.1, read on the forward strand.
AATTCTCATTCTCATATAGAGTGAACTCAAGGATGGATGCCATGGATGACCAATTTATAGATGAAGCACTACCGCCTCCGCAATCTTCCGGCCATCGACACACGCTCCTGGTTGCATCCTTGCTGCACTTGATGTCGCGATTACATCGCGCGCAGCCAGAAGGAGGAACCCTGCCTCAAACTGGCTTCTGTCATCGAGCGGCATCTGACCGCATTGTCGCGTTCGTCAGGTGTCGATCCTTTGTTGCGCGCAACGTGCGAGCAATTAAGTGAAAAATGGGGCGACCTGGTCGAGGTCAAGCTACCGCTGCCGGCAAAGCGAAATTTCTTCGCTCGCCTCATCAGCATCGACAGAAAGAGCAACGGGCAATTGCCTTTACAAGGAAAATATCAATAAATCCGGCAAGGCCGAATGCGGTACGATTGCGCTGTTCGCAATCCTGGGAATCTGAATCATGGCCGAGCGCGACCGCGAGCGTGGAGCAGTTGAGATGGTGGTTTTTGTCGGAGCCGAATCGACCGGCAAGTCGACGCTGGTCGAATACCTGGCGCGCGAATACGACACCGTGTTCGTGCCGGAAATCGGGCGCTTCGTGTGGGAAGAAAAGAACGGCGTGCTCGATGTGGACGACTACGTCGACATCGCCGAGATGCACCGCCAGGCCGAGGAGGAAGCGCTCGGCAAGGCGCGGCGCTACCTGTTTGTCGACACCAGCGCGCTGACGACCTTGCTGCTCGGGATCTGTTTCGGTCACATCGACACTGTGCCGACGGCGCTGCTCGATTACGCCGACGACTGCAGGGCGCGTTACGCCTACCACTTCGTCTGCGCCGACGACATTCCGTTCGAGCAGGACGGCTGGCGCGAAAACGAGGCATGGCGAACGCGCATCCAGCAGCTTGTGCTGGACGACCTTGCAACGCGCGGGATTGCCTATACGGTGGTGCGCGGTTCGCTCGAGGAACGCGCCGCGCAGGTGAGGGCGGTGCTGGCCGCCGGCGACCCCGGCGTTTGACCGACATAGCTTTTCAAAAAGACGAAATGTCCGAATATCGGACCCGGCGCTTGCGCCAACGGGAGCCTGGCCTGCTAGCGGAACTCCTCGAGGTGGCGTTCGATGGCGAACACGTGCGGATCGTCCTTGCCCAGTGCGCGCAAGGCATCGGCAAGGTGGATCAGGTAGTCGCGGTTCGGGCCGCTCGGTCCCTCCGATGACGCGATCTGGCGCGCGATGTCGCGCTCCGGCGCCTCACCCAGGAAGGCGGCGTTTTCCTCGGTAGCGATGTACACGAGGCCTTCCTCGCTGCCGCCGTCATCGAAACGGATTTCGATGGGCAGCCGCAGGTAGCCGTTCTTTTCGCGGTGATCGAGGTGGGTGAACACTTCCGGCGTGATCAGGTAAGCCATGCCGGCGCACACCGCGCCAGGTTCAGGCGCCAGTGTCACCACGCGGCCGGGCGCCGTCTCGGTGCCGCGATGGTCATGCGAGCCCTGCCAGAAACGCCGTGTCCAGCCAACGATGCTGGCCGGGCGCCGTTCGATGTAGGGGAAGTCCGCCTTGAAAATCAGCGAGCCGTAGCCGAACAGCCAAACCTTGTGGTGGCCGTCGAATTTGTCCATGCGCTGGTTGATGGCGATGGTGTTGTGTGACATTGTTTAAGTCCTGAAACGCGAACGCTCATTATAGCCGCGCCAAAAGCGCCGCAACCTGATACACCGTGGGTGTTCTGGCGAAAATGTTTGTATCATATTCATTTTTGCACTCTAATAGCGGGAACGATCGGGACAATAGAGGAGCAACACCATGAAGATCACCAAAATCCATCACGTAGCCTACCGCTGCATCGATGCCAAACAGACCGTCGAGTGGTATGGCAAGTACCTGAACATGGACTTCGTCCTGGCGATTGCGGAAGACCAGGTGCCCTCCACCGGCGCGCCCGATCCCTACATGCACGTGTTCCTCGATGCCGGCGCCGGCAACGTGCTGGCCTTCTTCGAATTGCCGAAGCAGACTCCGATGGGCCGCGACGAAAATACCCCGGCCTGGGTCCAGCACCTGGCGATGCAGGTCGAATCGATGGACGAACTGCTGGCCGCCAAGGCGCGCCTGGAAGCGGACGGCATCGAGGTCATCGGCCCGACCAACCACACCATCTTCCAGTCGATCTACTTCTTCGACCCGAACGGCCATCGCCTCGAACTGGCGGTCAACACCGGCACGCCGGAGATGATGCAAAAGCTCGACGCCGTGAAGTGGGACATGCTCAACGAGTGGGCCCAAACCCGCAAGGCGCCGCAGCACGCAGCCTGGATGCATGCCAGGACCGAGGGACAGCCATGAAGCTCGCCACTCTCAAAACCGCCGGCCGTGACGGCCAGCTGATCGTCGTCAGCCGCGACCTGGTGACCTGCCAGCGCGTGCCGAAGATCGCCGCAACCATGCAGTTCGCGCTCGATAACTGGGACGCCGTCGCGCCGCGCCTGCGCAATGTGTTCTCGGACCTGAACGACGGTACCGCGCTCGCGGCCGAACCGTTCGTCGAATCGATGTGCCATTCGCCGCTGCCGCGCGCTTACCAGTGGGCCGACGGCTCGGCCTACATCAACCACGTCGAACTGGTACGCAAGGCGCGCAACGCCGAAGTGCCGGCTTCGTTTTACACCGACCCGCTGATGTATCAGGGCGGCTCCGACTCCTTCGTCGGCCCGTGGGATCCGATCTATGCGCTCGACGAAGCCTGGGGCATCGACCTCGAGGCCGAAGTCGCGGTCATCACCGGCGACGTCGAAATGGGCGCCAGCGTGGAAAAGTGCGCCGGATCGATCAAGCTGGTCATGCTGGTCAACGACGTCTCGCTGCGCAACCTGATCCCTGGCGAACTGGCGAAAGGCTTCGGCTTCTTCCAGTCCAAGGCGGCCAGCGCATTTTCACCGGTCGCGGTCACGCCCGATGAACTTGGCGCGGCCTGGCAGGACAGCAAGCTGTGCCTGCCGCTGCTCGTCACGCTCAACGAACTCCCGTTCGGCAAGCCGAATGCGGGTGAGGACATGACCTTCAATTTCGCGCAGCTGGTGGCGCATGCCGCCAAGACGCGCGAGCTGGCGGCCGGCAGCATCATCGGCTCCGGCACGGTGTCGAACAAGCAGGGTGGCCTGCACGGATCGAGCATCGGGCATGGCGGAGTAGGCTACTGCTGCCTGGCCGAAGTGCGCATGTACGAGACGATCGAAAAGGGCGCGCCGACCACTCCGTTCCTCAAGTTCGGCGACAACGTGCGCATCGAAATGCTCGACGGCGACGGCGCCAGCATCTTCGGCGCGATCGACCAGGAAGTGGCGCATTACCACGGACGGCACGGATGAAGCTCTATACCTACTTTCGCAGCTCGGCGGCGTACCGGGTGCGTATCGCGCTCAACCTGAAGGGGCTTGCGTACGATGCGGTGCCGGTGCACCTGGTGAAGGGAGGCGGCGAGCACCTGCAGGACGCATACCGCGCCGTCAATCCGAGCGCGCTGGTGCCAAGCCTGGAGGACGAGGGCGCGACGATCACGCAATCGATGGCGATCCTCGAGTACCTGGAAGAGACGCATCCGGCGACACCGCTGCTGCCGTCCGCGCCGCTCGAGCGGGCGAGGGTGCGCGAGCTGGCGCAGATGATCGCGTGCGATATCCATCCGGTCAACAACCTGCGCATCCTGCGTTACCTGGTGCGCACCCTGGGCGTGAGCGACGACGCCAAGAACGAGTGGTACCGGTATTGGATCAAGGAGGGCTTCGCCGCGCTCGAAGCGCACCTGGCGCGCGATCCGGCGCCCGGGCGTTTCTGCCACGGCGACACGCCGACGATGGCCGACTGCTTCCTGGTGCCGCAGGTGTACAACGCACAGCGTTTCGATATCGACATGACGGCCTATCCGCGCATTGCCGCGATCAACGACGCCTGCGCCGCGCTGCCGGCGTTCGCCGCCGCCCACCCTGCGCAGCAGCCCGATTCGGAGTAGGCCGGCTCAGAATGGAGCAAATTCAATGCGATGCATGGATTTGCGCTGCCGCGAGGACGGCGTGCTGTGTGACGCGCGAACGCTTGCATGACACGCGACCTTAGAAAACGTCGTCCTCGCGACAGCGGGTATCCAATTTTTGCGCATTCCCCTATCGTCGCAATCACCGCGCCGTGTGCCGACATACATATCAATTATTTCCCCCTGCGCCCCGCAACTACTCATACAATTGCATTTTTCCCAAGGTGCAATTTATGAAACCTTTCAAGCTTGCCGCCCTCGCTCTCGCCTTCTCCTTCGCGCTGCCGTCAGGCGCGCAAACGGTCGATCCCCTCTGGACCAAAACGCTGGCGCACGCCGCGCTGGTGAAGAAATGGGCGCCCGAAGACACCGCGACCAAAGTGGACGCGATCGCAGAAGGCAAGCGTGAAAACGCGCGCACGAAATCGCACCTGAAGGGCTGGGAAAACGGCAAGCCGGTCTACGATACCGTGCAGATCGAGCCGCCGCCTGACGCAGGGAAGCCGACTTCCAAAGGCAAGAACGAAATGTCGGACGCGGCGAATATGGGCGAGAACCTGATGCGTCCCGATGCCCCGGTGCGGCGCACCGACGGCCAGCAGCTGCACGGCAAGAGCTGGACCATCTTCGATGTCGCGGAATCGAAAGGGCCGATGGATGTATCGGTGAGACTGTGGGTCGATCCGGTCACCGGCGTTGCGCACCAGGTGGAATCGAAGGTGCACGGCACGCTGATGTTCGACATGTTCCTGACAACCGCTTACGCTCCCCACCGGCAAGCCGGCAGCCTGCCGGAGCGTTCGGACTTCAAAATCAAGGTGCTGGTGCCATTCGTCGACGCCAAGGTCAATATCGTCCGCAGCATGGACAACTGGATTCCCCGGCCTGACTGAGGCACGCGCGAGTATGCGCGTGCCGGTTTGATCAATGCGTGGAAGCGCCGGAGCCGGGCTCGGAGATTTCGCCCAGCGCCTTTTCGATGCCGGCGGCATGGCGCGTTGCCATATCGCCCAGCGAGACGATCCCCACCAGGCTGTGGGACGCCTGGTCGACGACAGGCACGCGCCGGATCTGGGTGTCGCCCATCTCGTCGAGCACTTCGTCGACGGTCTGGGTCGGGTGGCAGGTGCGCACTTCGGTGCTCATCACGTCGCCCACGCGGGTGCTGGCGGGAGCGAGGCCTTTGGCGGTCGAGCGGATCGTGATGTCGCGGTCGGTGATCATGCCGACCAGCTTGTTGCCGTCGCATACAGGAATCGCGCCCACGTCGTACTGGCTCATCATTTCCGCAGCGCGGCGTACAGTTTCGTCAGGCGAAATGCTTTTCACATCGCGGGTCATCAAGTCTTGAATCGTTTGCATCTGAACCTCCGAACTGGATAATTATTAGTGGGGCCCCGACCGGGGGAAGCCAGATGATGCGCCTTTTTCAATAATCCAGACGCATGGTTGAACTTGCATCATTCCGGCCTGCGCCCCTGCGGCTGCTGCGTTACAATCGGAGCTTTCCCCGCCGTTTCCACATGTCTTCCAACACCATTCCGGCCGCGATCCTCGATGCGCTCGCGCTCGCTCATCCGACCTGGCAGCCGCACCTGCGCAAGGGCCTCGACGCCGTCGCTGCCGCGACGCCGGACTACCTGCCTGCGCTGGCCGCCGACCACTACCTGCCGACCGAGCAGCGCCTGTTCGCCGCATTTGCCCTGCCGCTGCCGGATGTACGCTACGTGCTGGTGGGAGAGGGGCCGTACCCGCGCGCCGAAAGCGCCACCGGCGTGTGTTTTATGGACGGGGCGGTGGGTGAGTTGTGGTGCGAGACGGGATTATCGAAGCCGGTCAACCGTGCAACTTCGCTGCGCAACTTCATGAAGATGCTGCTGGTGGCCGACGGCCAGCTCGCCGCCGACGAGACCAGCGGCGCCGCGCTGGCGCCGGTCGCGCAGAACGCGCTTGCGAACGGCTCGATCCAGACCCTGGCCCAGTTGCAGGAGAACCTGACGCGCCACGGCTTCCTGCTGCTGAACGCGGCGCTGGTATTCCGGCCGCATGTGCCGCCGGTAATCGAAGCGCGCGCCTGGCAGCCATTCCTGCAAACGGTTCTTGCGGCGCTGGCCGGGACCGGCGCCAAGCTGGTGCTATGGGGGAAAATTGCCGAGCAACTCAAGAAACTGCCCGAATGCGCGCAGCTGGAACAGCTGTGCTCCGAGCATCCGTACAACCTGTCCTTCATCACCCATACGGGCATGCAGGAACTGTTCGGCCCGATGAGGCTGCTGCGGGCCTGAGGGACATCCCAAGCGTAAGCCTTTTTGTGGCCTGCGGTTTTGGAGCGCTCCAAGACAAAGGCTGCCGGATTTGTTATACTTGACTAAATCGTTCAACTAATCAGGCCATAAGCAACTTCTCATGCGGCCTTGCTATTTGAACAGAGGCAATATTCTAACATTTGTTGACCCGGGGTTGTGATGCGTCTGACCACTAAAGGCCGTTTTGCTGTGACTGCGATGATCGATCTTGCCCTGCGCCAGGGCAAGGGACCCGTCACGCTGTCGGGCATCAGCCAGCGCCAGGCGATCTCGCTGTCTTACCTCGAGCAGCTGTTCGGCAAGCTGCGCCGCCACGAGATCGTCGAATCGATCCGCGGCCCGGGCGGCGGCTACAGCCTGGCCCGCAAGGCCGACAAGGTGACGGTGGCGGACATCATCATCGCCGTCGACGAGCCTTTGGACGCGACCCAGTGCGGCGGCAAGGAAAACTGCCACGGCGCCGACGCCGCCACCGGCACGCGCTGCATGACCCACGAGCTGTGGGCCACGCTGAACGAGAAAATGGTCGATTACCTCGACTCGGTGTCGCTGCAAGACCTGGTCGACCAGCAGAAGCAAAAGAATTCGGAACAAGTCGTCGTGATGCACCGCAACCACGCCGCTGTCGGACAAAACTGAAGCATATTGGAGTAATTTGATGAACGCGCCTTTGGACAAAAACCTCGAACACACTTTCGTGACCGCACCGCATTTTCCGATTTACATGGATTATTCGGCGACCACGCCGATCGACCCGCGCGTCGCCGACAAGATGATTCCCTACCTGCGCGAGCAGTTCGGCAATCCGGCCTCGCGCAGCCACATGTACGGCTGGACCGCGGAAGCGGCGGTCGAGGAAGCGCGCGTCGAAGTGGCCAAGCTGGTCGGCGCCGATCCGCGCGAGATCATCTGGACCTCCGGCGCAACCGAGAGCAACAACCTCGCGCTGAAAGGCGCCGCGCAGTTCTACAAGACCAAGGGCAAGCACATCATCACGGTCAAGACCGAGCACAAGTCGGTGCTCGACACCGTGCGTGAACTCGAGCGCGTCGGCTTCGAAGCGACCTACCTCGAACCGCAGGACAACGGCCTGATCACCGTCGAGCAGCTCGCCGCGGCGATTCGCCCGGACACGATCCTGGTGTCGGTCATGTTGGTCAACAACGAGATCGGCGTGATCCAGCCGATCGACGCAATCGGCGAACTGTGCCGCTCGAAGGGCGTGATCTTCCATTGCGACGCCGCCCAGGCGACCGGCAAGGTCAAGATCGACCTGGCCAACAGCAAGGTCGACCTGATGACCTTCACCGCGCACAAGACCTACGGCCCGAAAGGCGTCGGCGCCCTGTACGTGCGCCGCAAGCCGCGCGTGCGCCTGGAAGCGCAGATGCACGGCGGCGGTCACGAGCGCGGCCTGCGTTCGGGCACCTTGCCGACTCACCAGATCGTCGGCATGGGCGAAGCGTTCCGCATCGCGCGCGAAGAGATGGACACCGAAATCGTGCGCATCAAGGCGCTGCGCGACCGCCTGGCCAAGGGACTGCAGGAGATCGAAGAGGTCTACATCAACGGCGACATGGAACACCGCGTGCCGCACAACCTGAACGTCAGCTTCAACTACGTCGAAGGCGAGTCGCTGATCATGGCGATCAAGGGCCTGGCCGTGTCGTCCGGTTCGGCCTGCACCTCGGCCAGCCTGGAGCCGTCCTACGTGCTGCGCGCGCTCGGTCGCAGCGACGAGCTGGCGCACAGCTCGATCCGTTTTACCATCGGCCGTTTCACGACCGAATCCGACATCGATTTCGCGATCGACTTGCTGAAATCGAAGGTCCACAAATTGCGTGAACTGTCGCCTCTGTGGGATATGTTCAAGGAAGGGATCGACATCGCTTCGATCCAATGGGCAGCCCACTAACACCGTATTCAATTCAGGAGCATCACCATGGCATACTCGGACAAAGTGTTGGACCACTACGAAAATCCACGTAACGTCGGCGCCTTCGACAAAGGCGACGAAACGATCGGCACCGGCATGGTCGGCGCGCCGGCTTGCGGCGACGTTATGAAACTGCAGATCAAGGTCGGCGCCGATGGCCTGATCGAAGACGCGAAGTTCAAGACCTACGGCTGCGGTTCGGCCATCGCGTCGAGCTCGCTGGTGACCGAATGGGTCAAGGGCAAGACGCTGGACCAGGCGCTGTCGATCAAGAACACCCAGATCGCCGAAGAGCTGGCGCTGCCGCCGGTCAAGATCCACTGCTCGATCCTGGCGGAAGACGCCATCAAGGCCGCCGTGCTGGACTACAAGACCAAGCACCCGACGGCCGCCTAAGTTGCGGAGAAATACATGGCAATCACACTGACCGAAAAAGCAGCCAAGCACATCAACCGCTATATCGAACGTCGCGGCAAGGGTGTTGGCTTGCGTTTTGGGGTGCGCACGACCGGCTGTTCCGGGCTCGCTTACAAGCTCGAGTACGTCGATGAGGCGGCGGCCGAAGACCAGGTCTTCGAGTCGCATGGCGTGAAGGTCTTCGTCGACCCGAAAAGCCTGCCGTACATCGACGGCACCGAGCTCGACTTTACCCGCGAAGGCCTGAACGAAGGCTTCCGTTTCAACAACCCGCACGTCAAGGACGAGTGCGGTTGCGGGGAAAGCTTCCGCATCTAGTCTCATGCAGAACCACTTCGACCTGTTCCACTTGCCGGCCCGGTTCACGCTCGACATGGGTGCGCTCGACGCCGCCTATCGCGACGTGCAGGGCCAGGTGCACCCCGACCGTTTCGTGGGCGCGACCGACGCCGAAAAGCGCGTCGCGATGCAGTGGGCGACGCGCGCCAACGAGGCCTACCAGACGCTGAAGAATCCGCAGAAGCGCGCGCGCTACCTGTGCGAAATGAACGGCGTGGACCTGCAGACGGAATCGAACACGGCGATGCCGATGGACTTCCTGGTGCAGCAGATGGAATGGCGCGAGGCGTTGGGCGAGGCGAGGGCGACGAAGGATGTCGTCGGACTCGATGCGCTCGACGAGCAGGTGAAGCGGGAACGCAAGACGCGGCTCGAGCTGGTGGGACGCGAGCTCGATGCCGGCGATTTCGCCCAGGCGGCGCAAGGCGTGCGGGCGCTGATGTTCCTGGACAAATTCGGCGAGGAAGTGCATCGCGCTTTCGAAGCAATCGAGTAGCCGAGCGCCGCAAAAATATGCACGTCGTTCCCGCGGAGGCGGGAACCTATGCTGAAGACCCGAAGCCGCATACTGCTCTCAGCTACCGCACTCAATAAGAACAACATAGAACAAACCAACCATGGCCTTACTCCAAATCTCCGAACCCGGCATGTCGACCGCCCCCCATCAGCACCGGCTGGCGGTCGGCATCGACCTTGGCACCACCAACTCGCTGGTTGCCACGGTACGCAGCGGCATCCCTGAAGTGCTGAGCGACGAAGACGGCCGCCCGCTGCTGCCGTCGATCGTGCGCTACCTGGCCAACGGCCACGCCAACATCGGCTACAAGGCGCAGGCGCACCAGACCACCGACCCGAAGAACACCGTGGTTTCGGTCAAGCGCTTCATGGGACGCGGCCTGGCCGACATCGCGCACGCCGAAAACCTGCCTTACGATTTCAAGGACGCGCCCGGCATGGTGCAGATCCGCACCGTGGCCGGCATCAAGAGCCCGGTCGAGATATCGGCCCAGATTCTCGCGACCCTGCGCCAGCGCGCGGAAGACTCGCTCGGCGACGAACTGGTTGGCGCAGTCATTACCGTGCCCGCGTATTTCGACGACGCCCAGCGCCAGGCCACCAAGGACGCGGCCCAGCTGGCCGGCCTGAACGTGCTGCGCCTGCTCAGCGAGCCGACCGCCGCGGCGATTGCCTACGGCCTCGATCACGGGTCCGAGGGCATCTACGCGGTCTATGACCTCGGCGGCGGCACCTTCGATATCTCGATCCTCAAGCTGTCCAAGGGCGTGTTCGAAGTGCTCTCCACCGGCGGCGACTCCGCGCTCGGCGGCGACGACTTCGACCACCGCCTGTTCTGCTGGATCACCGAACACGCCAAGCTGGCGCCCCTGTCCGATGAGGACACCGCGACCCTGATGGTCAAGGCGCGCCAGGCCAAGGAGCAGCTCTCGACCAACGCCTTCACCACGGTCGACGCCATTCTCAACTCGGGCGAAATCGTCCACCTGCAGGTGACCGCCGAAGCCTTCGCCGACATGACGAAGCACCTGGTCGCCAAGACCATGACCGCAATCAAAAAAGCCATGCGCGACGCTTCGGTGTCGGTCGACGATGTCGACGGCGTGGTGATGGTGGGCGGCGCGACCCGCATGCCGCATGTGCGGCGTGCGGTCACCGAGTTCTTCAAGACCATCCCGCATGCGAACATCGACCCGGACAAGGTAGTGGCGCTTGGCGCCGCGATCCAGGCCAACCTGCTGGCCGGTAACCGCGCTTCCGGTGACGACTGGCTGCTGCTTGACGTGACCCCGCTGTCGCTGGGCATTGAAACGATGGGCGGCCTGGTCGAGAAAATCATCCCGCGCAATTCGACCATCCCTTGCGCACGCGCGCAGGAATTCACTACCTTCAAGGACGGCCAGACCGCCTTGTCGGTGCACGTGCTCCAGGGCGAGCGCGAACTGGTGTCCGATTGCCGCTCGCTGGCCCAGTTCGAGCTGCGCGGCATTCCGCCGATGGTAGCCGGCGCCGCGCGCATCCGCATCACCTACCAGGTCGATGCCGACGGACTGCTGTCGGTATCGGCGCGCGAAACGCGCTCCGGCGTCGAATCGCACATCACGGTCAAGCCATCGTACGGCCTGGCCGACGACGAAGTGGCGCGCATGCTGCAGGATTCGTACACCTCGGCGCAGGTCGACATGGTCATGCGCGCGCTGCGCGAAGAACAGGTCGAAGCCGAGCGCATCTTGCTGGCAACCCAGTCCGCGCTCGACGGCGACGCCAAGCTGCTGTCGGCCGACGAACGCGCCGCCATCGACGTCTTGATGGCCAAGGTGCGCGAAGCGGCTGCCTCCACCACCGTCAAGGGCAGCGACGTTTCCACCGTCCAGGCGGCGCTGCACGCAGCGGTCGAAGCGCTGGCGCAGGGCACCGAGGAATTCGCATCGCGCCGCATGGACCAGAGCGTGCGCAGCGCCTTGGCCGGCAAAACGCTCGACGAAATTTGAGTCATCCAGAATCATTGAAGAGGTAATCCCAGTGCCGCAAATCGTCATCCTTCCCCATCCCGTGTTCTGCCCCGAAGGCGCAGTGCTGGACGCGCCGAAAGGCAAGTCCGTCTGCGACGTCATGCTCGAGAACGACATCGACATCGAACACGCCTGCGACCGCGTCTGCGCATGCACCACCTGCCACGTGCTGGTGCGCGAAGGCTACGCCAGCCTGAACGAGCCGGAAGAAAAAGAAGAGGACATGCTCGACAAGGCCTGGGGCCTCGAGGCCGTGTCGCGCCTGTCCTGCCAGGCGATCGTTGATTCGGAAGACCTGGTGGTCGAGATCCCGAAATACACGATCAACCACGCCGCCGAAAAGAACCATTGAACGGGAAGCTGCCATGAAATGGAGTGACATCACGGCCATCGCCGAAGCGCTGTACGAAAAATATCCGGACGCCGACCCGGCGCAGATCCGTTTCGTCGACCTGCACAACAAGGTCGTCGACCTCGAAGGCTTCGACGACGACCGCACCCGCGGCGGCGAGAAGGTGCTCGAAGCCATCCAGGCGGCGTGGATCGATGAAGCGCGCTGACACCGGCGGCAAGCCGGCCGCACCGCAAGAACTGGCGCCTGAGATCCGCCCCGGCCAATCGGTCGCGCTGCTGCAGGAGCTGCACATCCTCACGCGCGACGGCAAGCTCAATCAGGACAGCCGCCGCAAACTCAAGCAGGTATATCACCTGGTCCAGTTCATCGAGCCGCTGCTCAAGGAAATCCAGCAGGACCATCCGGCCATTTCGCTGGTTGACCATGGCGCCGGCAAATCCTACCTCGGCTTCATCCTGTACGACCTGTTCTTCAAGAACCTGGATGACGGCTCGCACATTTACGGCATCGAGACGCGCGAAGAGCTGGTGCAGAAATCGACCGAGCTGGCGAAGCGGCTGGAGTTCCCCGGCATGTCCTTCCTGCCGCTGTCGGTAGCCGAGTCGACGATGTCAAGCCTGCTGCCGCAGCAGATCGATATCGTCACCGCGCTCCACGCCTGCAATACCGCGACCGACGACGCGATCGATTTCGCACTGAAGAAACGTGCGAAGTTCATGGTGCTGGTGCCATGCTGCCAGGCCGAAGTCGCCACTGTCCTCAAGAAGAACAAGGGCAAGGACCTGGGCCGCAGCGCGTTGACCGAAATCTGGCGCCATCCGCTGCACACGCGCGAATTCGGCAGCCAGGTGACCAACGTTCTGCGCTGCCTGCAGCTTGAGGCGCACGGCTACCAGGTCAATGTGACGGAGCTGGTGGGCTGGGAGCATTCGATGAAAAATGAACTGATCATCGCCAGCTACAAGAACCTGCCGCGCAAGCGTCCGACGGAACGCCTGCAGGAAGTGCTGGCGACGCTGGGTCTGGAAGAAATGGGCCAGCGCTTCTACACCGAAAAACTGGCGCAAGCTGAACAACTGTCATCGACGACCTGAAGACCATGAGCGACAACACCTGGATCGACCTGCGCAGCGACACCGTAACCGAGCCATCCGACGCGATGCGCGCCGCCATGGCGATCGCGCCGGTGGGCGACGACGTGTACGGCGACGACCCGACCGTCAATCGCCTGCAAGACGTGGCCGCGGAGATGTTCGGCTACGAGGCTGCCCTGTTCGCGCCGTCCGGCACCCAGAGCAACCTGATCGCGCTGCTGGTCCATTGCGGCCGCGGCGATGAGTACCTGGTCGGCCAGGAAGCGCACACCTACAAGTATGAGGGCGGCGGCGCCGCGGTGCTGGGCAGTATCCAGCCGCAGCCGATCGCCAACCAGCCTGACGGCAGCATCGCGCTGGCCGACATCGAAGCCTACATCAAGCCGGACGACATGCACTTTGCGCGCACCCGCTTGCTGGCGCTCGAGAACACTATCGGCGGCCGCGTGCTGGGCGCCGACTACATGAAGCAGGCAACCGGTCTCGCGCACGCGCGCGGCCTGGCCACTCACCTGGACGGCGCCCGCATCTGCAACGCGGCGGTGAAGCAGGGCATCAGCCTGCGCGAAGCCACCGCGGGCTTCGATACCGTTTCGGTGTGCCTGTCCAAGGGACTCGGCGCGCCGGTCGGTTCGGTCCTGTGCGGGCCGAAGGCATTCATCGAGCAGGGCAAGCGCTGGCGCAAGATGCTGGGCGGCGGCATGCGCCAGGCCGGCATCCTCGCCGCTGCCGGCCTCTACGCGCTGGAGCACAATGTGCAGCGCCTGGCCGACGATCACGCCAATTCCACGCGCTTGTCGAACGGCCTGCGGGCGATCGAAGACCTGAAGGTCGCCACGCCGCAGACCAATATTTTCTACATCGAAGTGCCGCCGGCCGCATGCGACGCATTGCGCGCAACGCTGGCGCGCGAGCGCATCCGCGCGACGGTGGGGCAGCACACGCGCCTGGTCACGCACCTGGACGTAAGCGCAGCCGACGTCGAGCGCATCATCGAAGTATTCACCGTATTTTTCAATGACTGGCGCGCAGCACAATGACCGACGATAACAGCATCCGCCTGGCCAAGCGCCTGGCCGAAATGATTCCGTGCTCGCGCGCGGAGGCGGAAAAGTACATCGCCGGCGGCTGGGTCAGCGTCGACGGCAAGGTGATCGAGGAAGCCGGCGCGCGCGTGGCCGACGGACAAGAGGTGACGTTGCATCCGAACGCCACCCTGGCCGACCTGGCGCCGGTGACGATCCTGCTTCACAAGCCGACGGGAATGGAAGCGGAAGCGGCGGTCAAGCTGCTGTCGGAGGAGGCGCTCGTGCCGGCCGACCACGGCAAGCAGCGCTTCCTGAAGCGTCACCTGGCCAACCTGACGGTGGCGACGCCGCTCGACGCCAAGGCCAGCGGCCTGGTGGTCTACACGCAGGACTTTCGCGTGGCGCGCAAGCTGGTCGATGAAGGCCAGCGCGTCGAGCAGGAGTTCATCGTGGAAGTGGCGGGCGACATCCGCGAGGGCGGCCTGGCGCTGCTCAATCACGGCCTGACGTTCAACGGCAAGGAGATCGCGCCGATGAAGGTCAGCTGGCAGAACGAAACGCGCCTGCGCTTCGCGCTCAAGGGCGCCAAGCCTGGACAGCTGGTTCATATGTGCCGGATGGTCGGTTTGAGCGTGGTGTCGACCAAGCGGATCCGCGTCGGCCGCGTGCCCATGGCCAGCCTGCCGGCAGGGCAGTGGCGTTACCTGCACGAGTACGAACGGTTCTGATCCCGCTTACAGGGCCTTGAGCTGGCTGAAGGAGAGGCCGATCTGGTCCAGCGCCTTGACGGCGCGATCGAGGCTGGTGAAGTTGTAGGGTTCAAGCGTTTGCACGTCCAGCAGCATCCCGGCATCGCCCTTGGCGCCGGATAGCCGGATCGTCCAATCGGATGCAGTCATCGGCACCCGCAGCAGCGTCGCGCTGGTCAGCCTGCCCGACGCGAAATCGCGCTTGGCCTGTTCCATCGTGCGGTTACATTCGATCATCGGCGCTTCCGTTGGTAGTGCGAGCTCAGCATAGGCTCCCGCCTGCGCGGGAGCGACGGCCATTGAGGTGTTGGCCTAAGACCGTCGTTCCAGCGGAGGCGGGAACCCATACCATCTATGCGCAATGAAGAAGTTAAGCGTCAGCCGCTTTCACGGCCTTCGTTTTTTCTCCGGCTTCGGCAGCGAAATCATGCGCGTGCCGGCGATGCGGTCATGCAGGAACTGCCGATCCTTGTCGAGCAGCGCGGTGCTCGCCCAGGCCGCGATCCCGACTATCAGCGCGATGCTCACATCGCGCACGCTGGTCCAGCCGAACACGTAGCACACGGCGATCGCCGGCAGGAACCAGCCCCAGGCCATCAGGTAGCGGACCGCCGCGGCGCGGAACGGCACCGTCTTGTAGCCCAGCTTGACCAGCTTGATGCGCCAGGTCTTCATCGCCAGCGTGTGTCCGCTGCCGGTCCACGCATGGATGAAGTAGGCGGCCGCCACCAGGAAGAACACGGCATTGCGGCCATGATCCACGGTCGGCGTGTGCTGGTTGCGGGTGCCCATCAGGTAGACGAACATCGCCAGCGCCTCCACTGCGGTCAGCAGGAAGGCTTCATAAACCATGGAGATCAGGCGGCGTTTGATGGTGGGTGTGGCGATCGGCGACTTACTATTTTGCATTTGGGACTGGTGCTGCCGGCGTGGCCGGTGGTGGATTGACTGGTGCGACCGCGGTTCCCGCGGCTGGCGCCGGAACGCATGGCGGCGTTGCCGCTGCGGTGTTCTTCACGGTGCCTGGCGCGCAGGCAAGCGGCACCGGGGTCGGCTCGTGCTTGATCGGCGCGACTGTCTTGACGTTGGCTTGCGCCTGCGTCGGCAAGTTGGCGACCTGTTTCCTGGCGCGCGCGCTGGCCGCTTCCGCCGCCAGCTGCTTCTTCTGTTCTTCGGGCAGCTGCTGGTACTGTTCCCACTGCTGGGATTTCTGGCTCGGGTCGATCTTCTTGGTGCGGGTGTAGTTCTCGCGCACGACGCGGCGCTCTTCGGGCGTCATCTTGACCCACTCGCGCATGCGCTCATGCACACGGGCCTGCTCGTCCGGCTTCATCGACGAGAAACGGTTGGCGATCTCGAGCCACTTCTGCTTGCGGATGCCTTCCATCCGGTCCCATTCGGCCGCGAGCGGTTCGAGCGCGACTTGCTGCGGACGCGACAGGGTATTCCACAGCGGCTTGTCGAGCGGCTTAGGTGCCGGCGCTTTTGCGCCCGGCGCCGGCTTTGCGGGCGCAGGTGCAGGCGCAGCCACTGGTGCTGTCTTTACGGGAGCGGGCGCCGGAGCCGGCGCCTGTTGGGCGCGCGCGCCAAGGATCAGCACGCCGGCCACGGCGGCCACTGCGGAGGCCGTTTTCAGGTAAGTGGATAAACGTACGCCAGCCACCTTATTGACCGCGCTGCGCCAGGTACGCGTTGAAGCCATGATCGAGATAGGCAGTCAGGGGCAGTTCGTCGGACAATACGGCAGCGTCGAGCTCGGCGATTTCGGCAATGCGCTGTTCCTGCTCGTACTGGTAAATACCGGACAGGCCGGCCACCAGGGCCAGCAGCGGGATGATGACGCCGGCGCGGCCCAGCGAGGAAAACGAGAAAAACGCGCCGAAATTGCCCGCCAGGACGCGTTGGGACACCTTGACAGGGGCGTGCGCCTTCTTGCGTGAAATCGCCATTTTGCGGGCCGAAGCCAGACGATCGGCGGTCGATGCCGGCAACTCATCGAGCCTAGCGTTCAGGGCATGGCGTACTTTGTACGCGAAATTGATGTCTTCGGTGTTCATAATTTAAGTCCCTTGGCTTTCAGCGATTCGGCGAGGGTATGGGTCGCCCGCGAACAGTGTGTCTTGACGCTACCTTCTGAACACCCCATTGCTTCTGCTGTTTCAGCCACGTCCATGTCCTGCCAATAACGCATCAGGAAGGCTTCTCGTTGACGTGCGGGGAGTTTTTGTACCTCGGCTTCGATCACTGCCAGCGTTTGCATCCGTTCGACCTGGTCCGCACTCGACTCCGCAGCCGCCGAGCCCACTTCCGATTCGTGCGATTCCAGTATATCAAAGTCCTCGTCATCACTATCGCGTTTCCCCATGCCGGAGAACAGGCTGACCCAGGTATTTCGCACCTTCTCGCGGCGGAAGAAATCGAGGATGGTGTTTTGTAAGATCCGCTGGAACAGCATCGGCAATTCGGCCGCCGGCTTATCGCCATATTTTTCGGCAAGCTTGATCATCGCGTCCTGAACGATGTCAAGAGCGGCCTCGTCCTTGCGCACGGCATACACGGCTTGCTTGAAGGCGCGCCGCTCGACGTGTTCCAGGAAATCGGATAATTCTTTATCTGTGGCCATGCGATGTGGGAAGGGTGCGTCTTTACGCCAATAGTGCCGAAACGAAAACTGACGCATCCTAGCAAAAAACGGGCCATTTTGCTTGGTTTTTACGCGAAACGCGCGCCGTGCGGACGATTTCACACTTTTTTAACTTGACCAAAATGGTGCAACGCAGTAAGGTAACTCACGCTTTGCCATCCCGAAGCTCTATGGTCAGGTCGTGACCGGCACACAAGGCCAACATCGACATGACGCGCTTTCATATGTAGGCAGTTTGCTCTAACCCGTGCCACAAGCACGAGAGGTTCGCTCAGCCGCTACAGAAACTCACGCCAAACGAGTTGCGTTTAGCGCCGGTTCGTAACGTATCTATGGGTACGTGAAAGATCGCCGTGACCGCAGAGAGAAGGGAAGCCTGAGCACTGTCGCGCAACGCGAATTTCGTTAGGAAAGAGCATCCGATCACCTCCCAATGGGTCTTGAAAGGAATGTATCATGAACAACGAAACAACAGCTCCCATCACGGGCGCTGAGATAGTCGTCCGTTGCCTGGCGGAAGAGGGCGTCAAGCACGTCTTCGGTTACCCTGGCGGCGCGGTCCTGTATATCTACGACGCCATCTTCAAACAAGACAAATTCCAGCACGTACTGGTACGCCACGAACAGGCCGCCATCCACGCTGCCGACGCCTATTCGCGCAGTTCCAACACGGTCGGGGTCGCGCTCGTCACGTCCGGCCCGGGCGTCACGAATGCCGTTACCGGCCTGTCGACCGCGTACATGGACTCGATTCCGATGGTCGTCATCTCGGGACAGGTGCCCAGCCACGCAATTGGCCAGGACGCGTTCCAGGAATGCGATACGGTCGGCATCACCCGTCCCGTCGTCAAGCACAACTTCCTCGTCAAGGACGTGAAAGACCTGGCCTCGACGATCAAGAAAGCATTCTTCATCGCCCGAACCGGCCGCCCTGGTCCCGTGCTGGTCGATATCCCGAAGGACATCAGCATGCACAAGTGTATGTACGATTATCCGAAGGAAATCGAAATGCGCTCGTACAAGCCGGTCGACAAGGGCCACTCGGGCCAGATCCGCAAGGCGGTGCAGCTGCTGCTGCAGGCCGAGCGCCCGATGATCTATGCCGGCGGCGGCGTGATCCTGGCCAATGCCGCGCCCGAGCTGAACAAGCTGGTCGACAAGCTCGGCTTCCCGGTCACGAACACGCTGATGGGCCTGGGCGGCTACCGCTCCTCGTCCGACAAGTGGGTCGGCATGCCGGGCATGCACGGCACCTATGAGGCGAACATGGCGATGCAGCACTGCGACGTCCTGATCGCCATCGGCGCCCGGTTCGACGACCGCGTGATCGGCAATCCGAAGCACTTCGCCTCGCATCCGCGCAAGATCATCCACGTCGATATCGATCCGTCGTCGATTTCCAAGCGCGTCAAGGTGGACATCCCGATCGTCGGCAACGTCAAGGACGTGCTGATCGAATTCCTGTCCCAGCTCGATGCGGCCGAAGCCAAGGTCAATGCGGCCCCGCTGCAGGACTGGTGGAAGCAGATCGCCGAATGGCGCGGGCGCGATTGCCTGAAGTTCCAGGGTTCGGATACCGTCATCAAGCCGCAGGCGGTGGTCCAGAAGCTGTGGGAAATCACCAAGGGCGACGCCTTCATCACTTCCGACGTGGGCCAGCACCAGATGTGGGCGGCGCAGTACTACCCGTTCGACAAGCCGCGCCGCTGGCTCAATTCCGGTGGTCTCGGCACCATGGGCGTCGGCCTGCCGTACGCGATGGGCGTGCAGATGGCCAATCCCGGCGCGACAGTGGCCTGCATCACCGGCGAAGGCTCGATCCAGATGAACATCCAGGAGCTCGCCACCTGCAAGCAATACCACCTGACGCCGAAGATCATCCTGCTCAACAACCGTGCCCTCGGCATGGTGCGCCAGTGGCAGCAGATCGACTACGGCGGGCGCTATTCGGAGTCCTACATGGACTCGCTGCCGGACTTCTCGATGCTGGCCGAATCGTTTGGCCACGTTGGCATGAAGATCGAAAAACCCGGCGACGTCGAAGGCGCCCTGAAAGAGGCGTTCGCGATGAAGGACCGGCTGGTGTTCATGAACTTCATCACCGACCAGACTGAGAACGTCTGGCCGATGGTCAAGGCCGGCAAGGGCCTGTCCGAAATGTTGCTTGGATCGGAGGACCTCTGACATGCGCCATATTATTTCAGTCCTGCTGGAAAACGAAGCCGGCGCCCTGTCGCGCGTGGTCGGCCTGTTCTCGGCCCGCGGCTACAACATCGAAACGCTGACCGTTGCGCCGACCGAAGATGCGACCCTGTCGCGGATGACGATCGTCACCAGCGGCTCGGACGACATCATCGAGCAGATCACCAAGCACCTGAACCGCCTGATCGAAGTGGTGAAGGTGGTCGACCTGACCGAAGGCGCGCACATCGAGCGCGAGCTCATGCTGATCAAGGTGCGCGCGGTCGGCAAGGAACGCGAAGAGATGAAGCGCACCGCCGACATTTTCCGCGGCCGCATCATCGACGTCACCGAGAAGACCTACACGATCGAGCTGACCGGCAACAAGGGCAAGCTCGACGCGTTCATCGACTCGATCGACCGCGCCTCGATCCTCGAAACGGTGCGTACCGGTGGTTCCGGCATCGGCCGCGGCGAACGTATCCTCAAAGTATAAGCAGCAGCTCTTCCCATACACACACAATAAAACATAGGAAATATCATGAAAGTTTTTTACGACAAAGATTGCGACCTCTCCCTCGTCAAAGGCAAGAACGTTGCCATCATCGGCTACGGCTCGCAGGGCCACGCACACGCACAGAACCTGAACGATTCGGGCGTCAACGTCACCGTCGGCCTGCGCAAGGGCGGCGCTTCGTGGAACAAGGTCGAGCAGGCTGGCTTGAAAGTGGCCGAAGTCAATGACGCGATCAAGGCCGCCGACATCATCATGATCCTGCTGCCGGACGAAAACATCGCCCAGGTCTACAACGAAAACGTCGCGCCGAACGCCAAGCAGGGTGCAGTGCTGGCCTTCGCCCACGGCTTCAACGTCCACTACGGCCAGGTTGTGCCGCGCGCCGACCTCGACGTGATCATGATCGCGCCGAAAGCGCCGGGCCACACCGTGCGCGGCACCTACGCCCAGGGTGGCGGCGTACCGCACCTGATCGCGGTGTATCAGGACAAATCGGGTTCCGCACGCGACATCGCCTTGTCGTACGCGATGGCCAACGGCGGCGGCCGTGCCGGCATCATCGAGACCAACTTCCGCGAAGAGACCGAGACCGACCTGTTCGGCGAGCAGGCCGTGCTGTGCGGCGGCGCCGTCGAGCTGATCAAAGCCGGCTTCGAGACCCTGACCGAAGCGGGTTACGCGCCGGAGATGGCATACTTCGAATGCCTGCACGAACTGAAGCTGATTGTCGACCTGATCTATGAAGGCGGCATCGCCAACATGAACTACTCGATCTCGAACAACGCCGAGTATGGCGAATACGTGACGGGTCCGAAGATCGTCACCGAAGCGACCAAGGATGCGATGCGCCAGTGCCTGAAGGACATCCAGACCGGCGAGTACGCCAAGAGCTTCATCCTTGAGAACAAGGCCGGCGCCCCGACCCTGATCTCGCGCCGCCGCCTCAATTCCGAGCACCAGATCGAGCAGGTCGGCGCCAAGCTGCGCGCGATGATGCCGTGGATCGCGAAGAACAAGCTGGTGGATCAGTCGAAGAACTAAGTTTCATTGTTACACCTTCGTCCTCGCGCTAGCGGGGATCCGTGCTGAGCATGGATCCCCGTTTCGCGAGGACGACGTTGCGGGGGATCGTGGGGAACGCAATCCTGCTAAATTGCAACTAATCATGTCCGGCGCACGCCGAATCCCAATTTCCGGTTATCTTTCCTGATATCGAAACATCAACCTCGGGAGAGAACCACATGTCCTTACCAAAATTGTTCATCGCTGCCGCAATCGTACTGGCCACGCAAGCGCACGCCCAGACCGCACCGGCTACCAGCGGCACCCTCGTGATTGTGCCCGCGTTCGGCGAAGTCAAGCACGCCAACGACCAGGCCATCGCCCTGTTCATGGTCGAGGAGCAGGACAAGGACAAGACCGCCGCCGCCTCGCGCGTGAACCAGAAGATGAAGCAGGGCACCGAGATCATCCGCCGCGAAGATCCGCAGGCCACGCTGAAAACCCAGGGCTATTACACCTACCCGATCTATCCCGAACAGCGTCCGCTGCCCAACGGCGCCATGCCGAAGCCGGTACCGACCGGCTGGCGTGTCGGCCAATACCTGGAAGTGAAAACCACCAACCTGGCAAACCTGCCGAAACTGACGGCGGCCGCGCAGAAAGTCGTGGCCTTGAACAACCTCAGCTTCGGCCTGACCCCGGCCACCCTGAAGAAGCTGGATGACCAGCGCATCGCCGCCACCTACCTGAACCTGAATGAGCGGATCGCCTCGATCGCCAGTGCAATGGGCCGCAAGGTATCGGACTCGGTGATCGACACCGTCGACTTCGAAGGCTCGGGCAATTACGCGCAGCGTGCCGACATGGCGGCCGCGCCGATGATGATGTCGCGCGCCGGCAAGATGGAGCAGGAGGTCAGCGAACCGACCTTCGAACCGGGTGAAACCACGCTGCAGATGCGTCTCGTCGGAAAGGTTAAGTTCAAGTAATAGTATCCATTCGCTATCTTAATCATCTGCCCACTATAATACGGGGGTAAACACACGGCGATCGGCCGTGCCAGGCGATACGAACACTTGAAACGGAACCCTATGCCCACATTCCCCCGTCGTAGAAAACCCGGCGCCAAGAAGCTGTCGCGCTTTGGCAAGATCGGACGCCAGAAGTTCGATGCCAGCGGCAACCCGGTGCGCCGGCGCGGGATCTACTTGTTGCCGAATGCGTTCACCACCGCCGCGCTGTTCTGCGGTTTCTACGCCATCGTCATGGCGATGAACCAGCGCTTCGAGCACGCCACCTGGGCCATCTTCATCGCGATGGTGCTCGACGCCCTCGACGGCCGCGTGGCCCGCCTGACCAACACCCAGTCCGAATTCGGCGCCCAGTACGACAGCCTGTCCGACATGGTGTCCTTCGGCGCCGCGCCGGCGCTGGTGATTTACGAGTGGTCGCTGCGCGGCCTCGGCAAGTTCGGCTGGATCGCCGCGTTCGTCTACTGTGCCGGCGCCGCCTGCCGCCTGGCGCGTTTCAACACCAATATCGAAGTGGTCGACAAACGCTACTTCCAGGGCTTGCCCAGCCCTGCGGCCGCTGCGCTGGTGGCCGGCTTCATCCTGATGATGACCGATCTCGAAATCAGCGGCATGGAAATGCCATGGATCTCCTGGGGCATTGCGCTGTTCGCCGGCCTGACGATGGTGACCAACGTGCCGTTCTACAGCTTCAAGGACGTCAATTTCCGCAAGTCGGTGCCATTCATCGCGGTGTTCCTGATTGCGCTGGCCTTCGCGCTGGTGTCGATCGATCCGCCGAAAGTGCTGTGGCCGATTTTTGTTGCATACGGCTTGTCCGGTTATGTGGTGTTTTTCTGGCGCCTTGCAAAGGGCAAGCCGGTCAGCATCATCCAGACCGACGATGAACCGGTCGATCAAAGCGAGCGCAGCTGACCATCGCGTAATCCCGATGGCGGTTGCGTTCGCGTATGTGTGATTTGTATACCTACGCTTACTGGAGCCGCCATGTCTGACCCGAACCGCCTCATCATTTTTGACACCACGCTGCGCGACGGCGAGCAGTCGCCCGGCGCATCGATGACGAAGGATGAAAAAGTGCGCATCGCGCGCCAGCTCGAGCGCATGCGCGTGGACGTCATCGAAGCCGGCTTCGCCGCGGCGTCTCCCGGCGACTTCGACGCGATCCGCGCGATCTCCGCCGCGATCAAGGAGTCCACCGTCTGCTCGCTGTCGCGCGCCAATGACCGCGACATCGCACGCGCTGCCGAGGCGCTCGAGAAAGCGCCGCGCAAGCGCATCCACACCTTCATCGCCACTTCGCCGCTGCACATGAAAATGAAGCTGCGCATGGAGCCGGACCAGGTGCTCGAGCAGGCCATCCAGGCCATCCGCTGCGCGCGCCAATATACCGACGATATCGAATTCAGCCCGGAAGACGGCAGCCGCTCGGAGGAGGATTTCCTGTGCCGCGTGCTGGAAGCGGTGATCGCCGAGGGCGCCAACACGATCAACTTTCCCGACACCGTGGGCTATGCGGTGCCCGAGGTTTTCGGCGCCACCATCAAGCGCCTGCGTGAGCGCATCCCGAATTCGGATAAGGCCATCTGGTCGGTGCACTGCCACAACGACCTGGGACTGGCGGTGGCCAATTCGCTGGCCGGCGTCATGATCGGCGGCGCGCGTCAGATCGAATGCACCATCAACGGCCTGGGCGAACGGGCCGGCAACACCGCGCTGGAAGAGGTGGTGATGGCGCTGCGCACCCGTTCGGACTACTTCAAGCTGCAATTGGGGATCGACACCACGCAGATTGTGGCCGCGTCCAAGATGGTGTCGCAGATTACCGGTTTCGCGGTGCAGCCGAACAAGGCGGTGGTCGGCGCGAATGCCTTCGCGCACGCCTCCGGCATCCACCAGGACGGCATGCTGAAGGCGCGCGAGACCTACGAGATCATGCGCGCCGAAGATGTCGGCTGGGCCGCCACCAAGATCGTGCTGGGCAAACTGTCCGGCCGCAACGCCTTCAAGCAGCGCCTGCAGGAACTGGGCATCTCGCTCGAGTCGGAAGCCGATGTGAACGCCGCTTTCGCCCGCTTCAAGGAGCTGGCCGACCGCAAGTCCGAGATCTTCGACGAGGACATCATGGCGCTGGTATCGGACGAAGAACACGCGCACGAAGGCGAGCACTATCGCTTCGTGTCGCTGGCGCAGCGTTCGGAAACCGGCGAAATGCCGACGGCGAAAGTGGTCTTCTCGATCGGCGGACTCGAGTTCACATGCGAAGGGGAGGGCGATGGCCCGGTCGACGCCACCGTCAACGCGATCGAAAAGGAAGCGGCCAGCGGTGCGGAACTGGTGCTGTTCTCGATCAACGCGATCAGCAACGGCACCCAGTCGCAAGGCGAAGTGACGATGCGGCTGTCGCGCTCGGGGCGCATCGTCAACGGCGTCGGCTCGGATCCGGACATCATCGTCGCTTCGGCCAAGGCCTACATCTCGGGCCTCAACAAGCTTCATTCGAAGATCGAGCGGGTCAATCCGCAGCAGTAGCCGGCCAAGATCGACGAGGCGGCTACGGATTTGACCTGCACAATTGCGGGTGCGCCGGGCACCCGTTGATCTCTTTCAGGAAGCCTTGGGCAAGGTAACGCGGGATCTTGTCGAATTCGCTGAGTACGCGGGCTCGAAATTCCTCATGTTCATGCCAGCGCTCGGCAGGAATACTAAAATAGTTGACAGGACAAACCGACAAACGCAAGCCAGGCCAATGTCTCTGCAAAGTCATCAGGTAGCGTCGGGTCGAACATATTTTACCAATGACGACGACACTTCGAATTGCAGCGAGGTCCATCACCTCAGCTACCCTGGCCCGGCCGAACCGTACGTTCTCGCCTGTGTTCGTTGCGGCAGTCTCCAGTATGAGAACGGTTTCAGGTATCCCGAGTCCGACCAGTCGCTCGGCGATCATGTCCGCCTCTGCCAGAGGCGAGGACCCTGTCCGTCCACCAGATACCAGCAGACGGCTGAACATGCCGTTCTGCCAGAGTCCATGCGCCACTTCGCAAAACTCCGGTATGCCATGGCGGGTCCCAAAAAGAAATCCGAGATCCGAAGCGCGCGCCGGAAACGACGGCATGACGTATTCGGCAATGCTCTGCAAATAGTCGTGTGACATAAGGGGACCCACGAAAAATTCACTCGAAGAAGCTCATGCCGGCGTATGGCCCGAACCCATGCTGGGCTAAACGCCAGGCAACGCGGCAGGACTCTGCGCAATTTCTGTTCATGGGTTCCCGTCTGGGGCGCCGAGACCGGGAACGACGCGATAACTCGCGGTTACCTGAAATGCAGCTTATCGTCATACATCGGATCGGGCCCGTTCAGCATCATCACCACCACGCCGCTGCGGTCGAAGTGCACGTGCATCATCGAGTTCCACACATTGCTCTCCTTGTAGCGGTAGGACCAGACTTCCAGGTCGCGCAGCGGCAGGGAGGACTTCTCGGCCGGCCGCCCGACGGTGCGCAGCACATCCTCGTGGGTGGCCGTGCCGACCTGGATGGTGGCGAATTTTTCGGCCGTGAGCACCTGTTCGTAGCTGGCCAGGCGGCCGTCGGGCCCGATATGGGCCATCCAGGTGGTCTGCCCCATCGGCCCGTGCGCATATTCGAGCAGCTGTTCCGGTCCGGCCGAGTAGGTGGACGTCGGCTGGCCCAGTTTTAGCTTGACCGTGTCGACCGAGTCGCCGACGACCGGCGCCGGCCCGCCCAGGCCGGCGCAGCCGCCCAGCAGCAAGAACGCGGAAAGTGTTGATATTCTTATCATTTTTTGCATGATAGTGACTCCGAAAAGCCGCAAAAAAACCTATGATGCTCCACTCCGGCGCATTCAGCACTGGCCGCACAAACGGTTTTCGCATATACTTGCGGGTCTGGCCATTTGGGTCAGCTTGTTAACGTAGTTCACGGTGCGCTGGGTTGCGACTCTTGCACCGCATGTGAAAGGTAATATCATGACCGTAGAAAACATCAACAAAGCCGCAATCATCGCGGACAACGCCCGTGCTCAAAACGACACCGGCTCCCCGGAAGTTCAGGTCGCACTGCTGACCGCACGCATCAACGAACTGAACGGCCACTTCAAAGCCCACGCCAAGGATCACCACTCGCGCCGCGGCCTGATCATGATGGTCAACCGTCGTAAAAGCCTGCTGTCCTACCTGAAGAGCAAGGACGCTGCCCGTTATCGCGATCTGATCGCCAAACTCGGTCTGCGCAAGTAATTCTTGCCTCACGCGATTTAAACAAAAATGCCTGCGCCAGTCTGACTGTCGCGGGCATTTTGCATTTTCAAGTAGTAACAAAGTTGCATTAGAGCAGTAAAGGCAAGTGGAAATTTGCCTGTGGTGAGGTGAACGACAGCCCCTGAAAATCTGTCGGCAAATAGAAAGGGATTACCCATGTTTAACAAAGTTACGAAAACCTTCCAGTACGGCCAACATCAGGTCACCCTGGAGACCGGTGAAATTGCCCGTCAAGCATCCGGCGCCGTGATGGTGTCGATCGAAGACACCGTCGTCCTGGCGACCGTGGTAGCGCGTAAAGACGCCAAGCCGGGCCAGGATTTCTTCCCGCTGACGGTCGATTACGTCGAGAAAACGTACGCAGCCGGTAAGATCCCAGGCGGCTTCTTCAAACGCGAAGGCCGCCCTTCCGAAAAAGAGACTCTGACCTCGCGCCTGATCGACCGTCCGATCCGCCCGTTGTTCCCGGAAGGCTACCTGAACGAAGTCCAGGTCATCATCCACGTGTTGTCGGTCAATCCCGAGATCGACCCTGACATCGCCGCCATGATTGGCGCATCGGCCGCCCTGTGCGTGTCGGGTGTTCCGTTCAACGGCCCGGTCGGCGCAGCGCGCGTCGGCTACGCCAACGGCCAGTACATCCTGAACCCGACCACCACCCAGCTCAAGACGAGCCAGATGGACCTGGTTGTCGCCGGTACCGAAACGGCCGTGCTGATGGTTGAATCGGAAGCCAAAGTGCTGTCGGAAGAAATCATGCTCGGCGCCGTGGTCTTCGGCCACGACCAGATGAAAGCAGTCATCGAGGCGATCCACGAGCTGGTGCGCGACGGCGGCAAGCCGGAAATCGAATGGATCCCGCCAGCGAAGAACGAAGCGCTGATCGAGCGCGTCAAGCGCTTCGCCGACGCCAAGATCAACGACGCTTACCAGACCAAGGACAAGCAGGCGCGTACCGCCAAGCTGAAGGCAGCGTTCTCGGAAGTGATCTCCGACCTGACCGCCGAGTCGATGGCCAGCAACCTGGGCGAGATCGACTCTTCGGAAATCGGCAACATCCTGTTCGACATCGAAGCCAAAGTCGTGCGTTCGCAGATCCTCAACGGCGAGCCACGCATCGACGGCCGCGACACCCGCACCGTGCGTCCGATCGAGATCCGCACCAGCATCCTGCCGCGTACCCACGGTTCGGCGCTGTTCACCCGCGGTGAAACCCAGGCGCTGGTCGTGGCTACTCTCGGCACCGCGCGCGACAGCCAGAAGATCGATGCGCTGATGGGCGAGTACACCGATTCGTTCATGCTGCATTACAACATGCCTCCGTTTGCGACTGGCGAAACCGGCCGCGTAGGTACGCCTAAGCGCCGCGAAATCGGTCACGGCCGCCTGGCCAAGCGCGCGCTGCTCGCAGCGCTGCCTAACCCTGAAGACTTCAGCTACTCGGTGCGCCTCGTTTCGGAAATCACCGAATCGAACGGTTCCTCGTCGATGGCGTCGGTCTGCGGCGGCTGCCTGGCATTGATGGACGCCGGCGTTCCGATGAAGGCGCACGTCGCCGGCATCGCGATGGGCCTGATCAAGGAAGGCGGCAAGTTCGCCGTGCTGACCGACATCCTGGGCGACGAAGATCACCTCGGCGACATGGACTTCAAGGTCGCCGGTACGCCTGACGGTATTACCGCGCTCCAGATGGACATCAAGATCATGGGCATCACCAAGGAGATCATGCAGGTGGCATTGGCGCAAGCGAAGGAAGCTCGCCAGCACATCCTCGGCGAAATGCAGAAGGCGATGCCGCATGTGAAGACCGAACTGTCGGACTTCGCACCGCGCCTGATCACCATCAAGATCAACCCAGAGAAGATCCGTGACGTCATCGGCAAGGGCGGCGCAGTCATTCGCGCGCTGACCGAAGAGACGGGCACCCAGATCGACATCAGCGACGAAGGCGTGGTCACGATCGCGTCGGTTGACGCTGCCGCCGGCCAGGAAGCCAAGCGCCGCATCGAAGAGCTGACCGCATCGGTCGAAGTGGGCAAGACCTACGACGGCGTTGTGCTCAAGCTGCTGGACTTCGGCGCGATCGTCCAGGTCATGCCAGGCAAGGACGGCCTGCTGCACATCTCGCAGATCGCCAACGAGCGTGTGAACGCGGTTGCCGACTACCTGAAAGAAGGCCAGGCAGTGCGCGTCAAGGTCCTCGAGACCGACGACCGCGGCCGTCTGAAGCTGTCGATGAAGGCTGCTGAAGGTGCCGAAGGCGCCGCCGCTCCTGCAGCGCAGTAATCCTCGCTCCGGCTTCGGCCGAACAAGAAACCGCCAGCGCGCAAGCCCTGGCGGTTTTTTCTTGGCTATGTCACGATGGTGGCAAGCGCCCGGTGCGGCGACAACCCCGGGGTCAGGTCCGCCGGACCTGACCCCAGCCCTTGGGCTGCGGCGTGTATGAAGAGGTGGCACGTCAACGCCGCAAGCTGTCCCACACTTTACGGTGACTAGCTTCTTTTACGGGGTTTGACGGCATGGTGCCAATATTGATACCATTAACTCATGGTGCGCTCCTCAAAAATCGTTGACCAGATGCGACGGGAACCGAGCAATGTTCGTTTCTCGGATTTGCTGAAAGTCTGCGGAGATCACTTTGGCGCGCCGCGCCAATCTGGAACAAGGGCCCCTGGCGCTGCAAGCTGCAGAACAAGGTATTAGCCTCAACCGTTTGGCGAGCTCCAAACTCGCTGGATAACAGTCGCATCCCCATCCCAACTTCTCGACATCAATCATGCCTACTATTGATCCGCGCATCGATACATACATCTCTCAATCTCCGCACTTCGCGCAGCCCATCCTGGCGCATCTGCGCGAAGTGATCCACACCGCTTGCCCGGAGGTGGTGGAGACGATGAAATGGAGCCGTCCGCACTTCGAGTACAAGGGCCTGCTGTGCGGGATGTCGGCGTTCAAGGTGCACTGCGGATTCGGATTCTGGAAAGGCGCGATGATGTTTCCGGGGATGAGCGAACGGGAAGCGATGGGCCATTTCGGGCGCATCACGTCGGTCAAGGACCTGCCACCCAAAAAGGAAATCGCCGCTTACGTCAAGCAAGCCATGCAGCTCAACGAGGAGGGCGTCGTGGCGCCGCCGCGTGCGCGGCCGGCCACACCGCGCCCGCTGGCGGTACCCGAATACTTCGCGGCCGCGCTGAAGGCGGACAAGGCGGCGTCAAAGAATTTCGATGCCGGCAGCACAAGCTTCAAGCGCGAATACGTCGACTGGCTGGAGGAAGCGAAGACCGAAGCGACCCGCTTGCGCCGCATGGCGCAGGCGATCGAATGGATCGCCGAAGGCAAGGGCCGCAACTGGAAATACGAGAAGTGCTGAGCAGGCCGCGCTGACCTTCGCGCTCAGAGCGAAACCAGGTGTTCCCCGAGGCGCGTACCCAGGCACAGCAGAGTAAGTGTGGGCGGCAAGCCCCACGCCTGCGGGATCACTGAAGCATCGCACACGAACAGCTTGGCCGCCCCGGCCTGCAGGTCGCTGTCGACGCCATCGCCGATACGCACGCTGCCGCCCGGATGCGCGGCAAAATGCCGGCTCTGGAAAACATGCTTGGCGCCGGCGGCAGCCAGGATGTCGCGCGCCATCGCCACGCCCGTGTCGAGCTTTTGGCGATCCGATACCAGCAGTGGTTTGCTGGCCCAGCGCGGACCCACCGAGCCGCCGATCTCATCGCGAATCTTGACCATGATGCAGAGCGTCCGGCGATGCGCGAGCAGGCGATCGAGCCGGCCCGCCTGCGCCGTGAATCCCTGGTACATCGGTTTGGGCAAGGTCATGTCGGCCAGCGAAATGCCATCAGCGTCGAACCGCACGCCGGCGGCCATCGGTACTTCGGCGCCGCCGTCGATGTCATCCACGCTGCCCATGACGGCGATGACCGGATCGCTGAAGAAGCTGCTGCCGCGTGGACGCAACCCTGAACTGTGCAGCAGGCGCGGGCTGCCGACACCGCCGCCGGCCAGCACCACGATCCCGGCGTGCGCCCGCTGAAGCTGGCCATCGCGCACGAATTCGACACCCGTGGCGCGGCCATTTTCGAGCAGCACGCGCCGCACCTTCGCGTTGTCCAGCAGTTGTGCCCCGTGTTGGCCTGCTTCGTCGAGAAAGTCCCGCGCCGTCCATTTGGCGCCGAACGGGCAGCCATACGCGCAACGCCAGCAGCCGCTGCGGCAGATCCGGGGACGGATCATTTTGTCGAGCTTCCGCCAATCGAGGCCGAGGGTTAGGGCGCCTTGCATGACGCGCGACGCCATCGGGCCCACCAGCGAATCGGGCAAGGGCCCGATCGGCAGTTCGTCTCGCAGTTCCCGCAGCGCCGGCGCCAGGTCGATGCCGTGCGCGGCGAACATAGCAACCGGCGGCGCTGCGGCCGTGGCGAAATTGATTGCCGAGCTGCCGCCGGCCGTGATGCCTTGCACCAGCAGCGAGGCGTCGCGCTGGATGAACACTCCCTTGCCAGGTATTGCCGCCATCTGGACCATTTGCCCGACCGTTCCGCTCAGCGGCGCCGCGCTGCCTTGCTCCAGCACGAGCACGCGCCAGCCGCGCCGCGCGAGCTGGCGCGCAACGGTCGCGCCACCGGGGCCGCTGCCGACGACGATCGCATCGTAATTTGGAGAAAGCGCTTCAGTCATGGGAGCCGGCGCGGAAGGAGATGAGGATGTGCGTCAGTATGGGTGCTCTTGCGGACACCGTCAAAGGCCATACGTCATCAATAAAAAAAAGCGATGTCACCGTACAGTGTGGGACGACTGCGGCATCGACGTGCCACCTCTGCATGCATACGCCGCGGCCCACGGGCTGGGGTCAGGTCCGGCGGACCTGACCCCGGGGTTGTCGCCGCACCGGGCACTTGCCGCCATCGCCGCGCGGTCCCACACTGTACGGTGACATTGCCATAAAAAACGCCGGCACGAAGGCCGGCGTTTTGCGTGCGGCGAAGCGCGCTTACTTTTGGACCACCGAAAACTCGCCGAATGCCTTCAGCTGTTCGCCGACCTGGGCCTTGTCGCCCACCACCACGATCGACTGGTTCTCAGGCGCGAAGTACTTCTTGCCGATATCGCGCACCTGCACCGGCGTGACCTTCTGGATCTTCGGCACATACTCGCCGAGGAATTCGGCCGGCAGTCCGATCAGCCAGTTGGTGGCCAGCGTGTTCGCCACGGAGCGCTGCAGCTGGTTGCTGATCAGGTAGCTGCCCGCCACGTAACGCTTGTTCATCTCCATTTCCGCCGCCGGCACCAGCTCGCTGCCGATCTTGTGGTACTCGTTGAAGAACTCGGTCAGCGCCGCGCCCGACACCGCATTGCGCACGTCCGCGCCGCCGACGATGCCGCCGCCGTTGCGGTACACGCGCGCACCGGCCGATGCGCCGTAGGTGTAACCCTTTTCCTCACGCAGGTTGAGGTTGACGCGGCTGCTGAAGCCGCCCCCGAGGATGGTGCTGGCCAGTCGCATCGGCACCAGCTCGTCCACACTGGCCGGAATGCCAGGGCTGCCGATCCGGATGGTCGACTGCACGCTGCCGTTGCGCTCGAGGAGCACGCGCACGGGCTTGGCGGACGCCGGCGCCGGCGCGGTCTCGGCCAGCGCCGCGCCTTCGGCCTTCCAGTCGCCGAAGGCCTTCTGCGCCAACTTCATCGCATCGGCTTCCTTGATGCGGCCGGTGATCACCAGCAGCGCATGGTCGGGCCGGAAGCGCTTCGCATGTTCGGCCTTGAACATCGCTTCGGTCGCCGAATTGATCGCGTCGACCGTTGGATCGGTATGGCCGTACGGATGCTCGCCGAAGATCGCCTGGCTCACCGCGCGCTCGGCACGGAAGCGCGGGGTCGCTTCCGCCACCTTCAGCGACTGCAGCGCGTTGGCCTTGGCCAGCGCGACTTCCTTGGCCGGGAACGACGGCTGGCGCGCGACTTCGGCGAGCAGCTCGAGCATCTCGCCGGCGTGCGAGGTGACGGCGTTGGCCGACACGACGATGCCGTCGACAGTGGTGGAGGCCGCTACCGAGCCGCCCATGCCTTGCGCAGCTTCGGCGATCGCGCGCGAATCGTGCTTGGCGGTGCCCTCGTTGAGCAGGCCGGCCATCAGGTTGGCGAAGCCGGGATGCAGCTTGTCGTCGGCGGCATAGCCGGCGCCGCGCACCGCCAGCACGTAATCCACGCGAGGCAGGCCGTTGCGCGCGACCACCCATACCTGCATGCCGTTC
Source organism: Pseudomonadota bacterium (assembly GCA_046728335.1). Classification (GTDB taxonomy): domain Bacteria; phylum Pseudomonadota; class Gammaproteobacteria; order Burkholderiales; family Burkholderiaceae_D; genus JAFCUW01. The sequence goes on from JBKPEJ010000011.1 coordinate 180,256, forward strand.
TCCAGCGTCTTCTTGGCGATGCGCGGCGCAGGAATCGGCTTGTCCTTGCCGTAGGCCGGCATGCCGTAGGCCGGCATACCGGCGGGCGTCGTTACGGCTTCGGCGGCGTAGGCGGCCGGCGCGAACAACAGGGAAATCGTCAGTGTCAGCATCAGTTTCTTCACGATGCGCTCCTTATTTCTTGTCGCCGGACGGCGGGGTGGCTGCCGCGGCTGCGGCGGCAGGCTTGCGGTCGATGACGGTGCGGTTGGCCTGGGTCAGGTAGGTCGCCGCGGTGCGCTTGACGTCGTCGGAGGTCACGCCTTCGATCCAGCCGGGGATCTTGTTGACCACGTTCGCATCGCCCCACAGCGTCTGCAGCTTGGCCAGCGTATCGGCGCGGTTGATGAAGCTTTCGAGCTTGTTGTTCCAGCTGGCCAGCATGCGCGTCTTCACGCGCTTGAGCGTGGCGTCGTCGACACCGTTCTTGACCACTTTCGCGATCTCTTCATCCATCGCGCCCAGCATCGCGTTGGCGCTGCTGGTCGGCTTGTACACCGCGAAAATGGTGAACAAGGTCGGGCCGTCGTATTCCCACGGGCCGGTCAGGCCGTACAGCGAATCGAGGTTGAGCGCGATCTCGCGGCCCTTGACCAGGCCCTGGTAGAACATCGAGGCGTCGCCGCCGGCCAGTACTTCGCCCAGCACGGCCATCGCAGCCTGGTCTTTACTGCCGCGCGCCGGTATCTTCCACGCCGCGGCGATCGCCGGCGCCTGGGCCAGCGCGTCGCTTTGCTCGATGCGCTTTTCGGCCGTGTTGAGCCCTTCGCTGAAGTCGCCCGGGGCGGGCGTCGGACGCTTCGGAATCGCGGCGAAGTATTTTTTGGCCAGCGCGAAGCCCTGCGCCGGCGTGACGTCGCCGGCGATCGCCAGCACCGCATTGTTCGGGCCGTAGTAGTCGCGGTGGAAGGCGCGCACGTCGTCCAGGCTGGCGCCTTCGAGGTCTTCGAAGCTGCCGTAGCCGTCGTGGTTGTTTTCCCACTTCTGGAACGCCTGCTGGCCGATGTCGATCCACATGAAGCCGCCGTAAGGCTGGTTCTTCACGTTGACGCGGATCTCTTCCTTGACCACGTCCTGCTGGTTCTTGAGCGACTTGGCGTTGAAATCGAGCGTTTTCATGCGGTCCGCTTCCAGCCACAGGATCGAGTCGATCGCCGATACCGGCGCGGTTTCGATGTAGTTGGTGAAGTCGGCGCGGGTCGAGCCGTTGTTATTGCCGCCGCCGCCGGTGATGGTCTTGTCGAACACGCCTTTCGGTGCGTTCGGCGTACCCTGGAACATCAGATGTTCGAACAGGTGGGCGAAGCCGGTGCGGTTCTTCGGTTCGAGCCGCATGCCGACGTGGTACACCACGCTGACGCCGACGGTTGGCGAGGAATGGTCTTCGGACACGATGACCGTCAGGCCGTTGTCCAGTTTCTGAACCTTGACCGGCAGGGTCCACTGGTCGGCGCCCGCGGCGAACGCGGACAGCGACAGGGAAAGTCCCGCCAGCAGGGCGGGGATGTGGCGTTTGCGCATAGTGACCTCATTTGGCGATTGACCAGCAAAGCGGGCTTCAATGTCGATGGCGCGCACGCCACCGAGCGCCATATATTAGCGGAACTTCTATGCGCGAGAGTAACAGATTGATATGCATATTCCGATCTGAACAATGCCCCGAATCGGACGCGTATGAGTCGATTTAGTGCTGTTTTCGACGGGATTGCGCCAACTTGGTGAAGTCGCCGTCGAAAACGCCGTTTCTTTGCTGGCATGAAATATGCGTTTATCTTTTGCATCCAGCAGCAGAAAGCTGGCTTTGCAACACACCCGACGGAGGCCGCCATGTCAGACCAGCTCACTACCATCAACCACAAGAGCGAAGTGGCGGCCGACGCGCAGCAGCTGTCCGGCGACGTGTTCGGGGCCCTGATCAATTTGTCCGGCCGGCGCCGCTTCACGTCCCAGCGGGTGGTGTTGTACGCGGTGCTCGCCTCGATGGGGCATGAGGGCGCCATCGCCACCGCGCGCGAAACGCTGGCCTTGTTCCGGGAAGCGCACATCACGCTGATCGAAGGCAAGGGCGGCCTGCCGGGCGTGTTCTGCGGCCAGCTGCGCGATGCCTACTTCGGCACCCTGCAGGGCGACAAGGTCATCCGCAACTTCATCAAGCTGGCCGAGTCCACGCTCGATGGCATCGTCGGCAACACCATCGGCGCGCCGATCCTGCTCGACGAACTGGTACGCAGCGCCACGCCGCTGCTCAGCGTCCTCAACGGCCTGACCCTGGTTTATGAAGAGCAGTCCAAGCGCCATGCCATGGCGCAGAAGCGGCAGCTGCAGGACATGATGGGCGACATCAAGACCATCGCCAGGCAGGCGCGCATGGTGGCGTTCAACGCCCAGATCGTTGCCGCGCGCGCGGGCCAGGCCGGCCGTGAGTTCGCCGTCGTCGCCAGCACGATGACCAACGTCACCGGCGAAATCGACGAACTGGTGCGCGCCGCCCTGAGCAGCTCGCTCGGGCACTAAATCCCGGCGTGGCGGGTCAGGCGGTGATCGGCCAGTTCAGCTGGGTCTGCCACTTGGCGGGATCCGGCGTCGAGTCCGGGCCGACCAGGTAGGATTCCCACAGGATCGAGCGCGTCGTGTGCTTGTTCTCGCTCATCCAGTTGCACAGCTCGCCCCAGGCGGATCCCAGGCCTTCCATCGGGCCACGGTAAGTCGTCCGCGCCACCGTCATCGCCGGCACTTCGCTGGCGACTACGCGTCCGCTCGGCTTCACTTCACGGTCGACCGGAAACGCAATCTCGAAGTCGAAAACTTCACTAGGCATCTTCAGGTGGTAGCTGAGCAGCGGCCCTGTCGGCTTGATTCCCTGTGCGTCCAGCGCGGCGATCAGTTCGTTGACGGCCGGCGGGAAGGCCTGCTGGATGTCGGCGCGGGGAATGGTGACGTGGATGGCTGCGGTCTGCTGCTTCGGGGATTGGACGATTTGCGGCTGGTCGATCATGGCGCTCTCCTTGTAGTGGATGTCGTTAGCATCGGCTGCAGCGGCGCCGAATTGCACTTCCACCAAGGCCGGCGCCGGTACAGGCCTTGGGATTTCAGTGTAAATGAACTCGTCGCACACCCACGAACGGCTGCGGCATTTACTCTGTCTGCATCCGGTCTTCAGCGTAGCGCATCGGGCGGTGGAAAAATACGCACATTGTCACGAGGTGCGCAGCAGCGGCGAATCATCCCCGGCTTTTTGTAGACTGGGTGGCGAAATATGCATTTCATCGCAATCCGATGGAGCGGGGCAGGGGGTGTGGTTATAGTGACACCATGTCGAAACAGTGCCTGCGGGCGCATTGATCAATCGGCATAATTTGCTGGAAAGCAAGTCCGCTTGCTGGTAGTGTATTGGCACCGACGGCCCCACAGGCCGGGCTGCAAATCAAAAAAAACAACAAGACAGGGAGATGTCATGAACAAGGGCCTCACATTCGGCTTTGCCGGCGCGGCGTTCTGCGCGCTGGTCGGCACCGCGGTCGCGGCACCGGAGGAATACGTCACCGAGACGCGCACCGTCGACGCGCGCGTGACGCGGGTAAAGCTGGACGGCGTCATCGATCTCAAGCTCAGGCAGGGTCCGGTGGCCCGCCTGGTCATCAGCGGCGACCCGCGCTACCTGGCCAGGACCACCACCATCCAGAGCGGCGACACGCTCAACATCGACACCGAAAGCCGCGGCTTCAAGATGCGCGGCCGCGATCGCCTGCGCGCCGAACTGACCTTGCCGCAGCTGCGCGAAGTGTCGTCCGAAAGCGTCGGCTCGACCGAAGTCAGCGGCTTCAGCGGCGACGAGCTTGAGCTCTCGCTCGACGGCGCCGGCGCGATGAAGGTCATTTGCGACTACAAGGTGGTCAACGCGACGCTGGGCGGGGTGGGCAGCATGAACATCCAGGGCGTCAACAGCGACGGCATCGACTTGAACTTGCGCGGCGCCGGCTATGTCACATTGTCAGGCAAAAGCAAATGGCTGAAGGCCAACCTGGGTGGACTCGGCGGACTCGATGCGCAGCAGTTCCATGCCGACACCGTCACGCTCGAATTGAGCGGCCTGGGCAACGCCACGGTCACCGCGAAGCAAAGCGCCACCTTGAGCCTGTCGGGAATGGGATCGGTCACGGTGTACGGCAAGCCGCTCAACCGCAGCGTCAGCGTCGACGGCCTTGGCAAAGTCAGCTGGAAATAGCCGAACAATGGAACCTGGTTTTCACCTCGAGACATGAAAAAATTATTTGTTGCGATCACATTCGCGCTGGGCGTGCACGCCAGTGCGATGGCGGGCTTTACCGAAGGCGCAAATGCCTACAACGCGCGTAATTACGAGCTCGCCCTGAAGGAAATCGCCCCGCTGGCCAAGGCCGGCAATGCCGACGCCCAGCATTTGCTCGGGCTGATGTATTACATGGGACGCGGCGTGCAGCGCGATTACAAGCAGGCGCTGGCCTGGCACCGCAAGGCTGCGCTGCAGGGCAAGGCCGACGCGCAGTATGTGGTCGGCGCCATGTATTACACCGGCAATTCGGTGCCGCAGGACCAGAAGGCGGCGGTGGCGTGGTTTCGCAAGGCCGCCGAGCAGGGGCACGCCGAAGCGCAGCACGCGCTCGGGCTGATGTACCGCTATCACGTGGCGGGCATGCCGCAGGACATGGTGCTGGCGTACATGCTGTGGAACCTGGCTTCGGCGAGCGGCAACATGAACGCGACCGAGCAGCGCGCGTCGATCTCGCGCCAGATGACGCAGGAGCAGATCGAAGAGGGGCAGGCGATGTCGCGGTCGTGGAGGCCCGGGACGCCATTGCCTACCCAGTCGCGTACCGGCGCCAGCAGCTAAGCATCCCCAGCGGCCAGTGCCCCTCAGTATGGATCCCCGCTAGCGCGAGGACGACGGACCTCAATTAGTGCCGTCGTCCTCGCG
>JBKPEJ010000045.1:0-14008 GCA_046728335.1 Pseudomonadota bacterium
GCGCACGCCTGCCGCCGCACCCGGGGCGCGCCGCACCAGCGGCCGCCCGACCGGCCCGCGCACCCCGGGATCGCGCCGTCCGTGAACTCTATAACGGGTTCCGATGTCGAAATGTAAATAAAAACGACTTTTGTAGTATAGTTGTCATGTGGGCGTTGCCCGGTGGGTCAATCCAGCCGGGATTTTGGCGTGCCCATTTGTTTTCAGGGGTGTCCCGTGCCTATTGATGTTGCGGCCCAATTATCTTTGCCATTCGACGAGTTCTTCCTCGCGCGTCAGCCCATTCTTGGGCGTGACCAGCATCTGGTCGCCTTCGAATTGCTGTTCCGCACAGCCGGCTCGACCGAAGCGAACGTGACCGATGACGCCGCGGCTACCGCGGCGGTGATCTCGCACGCCTCGCAGCTGGGCATGGAGCATGTGGTTGGTGCGCAACTGGCATTCGTCAACGTCAATGCCGTCGCGCTGATGAGCGACTACGTGCGCTTCCTGCCGGCCGACAAGGTCATCCTCGAAATCCTCGAAACGGTCAAGGCCACGCCCGAGCTGCTTGCGCGCGTGGTTGAACTGAAGGAGCTCGGCTTCAAGTTCGCGCTCGACGATGTGGTGGCCGAATCGGACGACGTGCGCAAGCTGGTCGAACTGGTTGATGTCATCAAGATCGACGTCAAGGCGGTCGATCCGTCGCGCCTGCGCGCGCTGACTGCGGCGCTGCAAGGCAAGAACAAAAAGCTGCTGGCCGAAAAGGTCGAAACGGTCGACGAATTTCAGCTGTGCCTCGAGCTCGGCTTCGAATATTTCCAGGGTTTTTATTTTGCCCATCCGGCCATCCTCAGCGGCAAGAAAATCGAGCCGTCCGAGTTGGCAGTCCTGCACTTGCTGGAGCTGGTCAACTCGGAAGTGGACAATCACACCATCGAGCTGGCGGTCAAGCGCGACGCGCTGATCAGTCTGAACCTGCTGCGGCTTGTGAACACTCCGGCCGCCGGCGTGCGCGGCAAGATCGACACGCTGGGCGAGGCGATTGAAGTGCTCGGCCGGCAACAGCTGCAGCGTTGGCTGCAGATCCTGTTGTATGCGGCGCCGGGCGCCAAGGTCGAGCTCAACTCGCCCCTGCTGCAAATGGCGACCGTGCGCGGCAAGATGCTCGAACTGATGAGCCTGAAGCTCCATCCCGGCAATCGCGCCGCGGCCGAGACTGGTTTCACGGTGGGCATCATGTCGCTCACCGACGCCTTGTTTTCGATGTCGATGGAAGATATCCTCGACACGGTCGATGTGGCCGGCGAAGTGCGTGGCGCCCTGCTCGAGCGCGAGGGCGAGTACGGTGACATGCTCAACGTCGTCGAGCTGGTGGAAAAGGCCAAATGCGGCAAGCCCCTCAACGCCGCATTGCGCAACCTCGACATGACGATCAAGGACCTGCGCGAGATCGAATTGGCGGCCTTCGAGTGGATCAACGAACTGGCGCAGGAAGTGCATTAAACGCTGGGGTCAGTCCGACATCCGGACATTTTTAACGAAATGTCCGGATGTCGGACCCTGGCGGCGTCGCCGCTAGGCTAGCAGCAAGAACACCGTCGGTTTCTTTTGGAAGTCCGGCATCTTCCCCGCACCCAGTAGACCTTTCCACTTGGCCCCGCTGAGCGTGCGGATCGATTCGGTCGGCAGGCTCAGGTCGGTCGCCACGCAGATCAGGGTGGCCGGCAGGCACGTGCCCACCAGCGCCTCGAGCATTGCGCCGTTGCGGTAGGGCGTCTCGATCAGCAACTGAGTTTGCTTTTCGCGACTGGAGCGCTGCTCCAGCTCCTTGATCCGCTTGCTGCGCAGCGCGGCATCGGTCGGCAGGTAACCGTTGAACGCGAAACTCTGCCCGTTCAGTCCGCTGGCCATGACCGCCAGCAGCAGTGAGGACGGCCCCACCAGCGGTTTGACCGTGATGCCGTGCTGATGCGCCAGGCGCACCAGGTCGGCGCCAGGATCGGCCACCGCCGGCACGCCCGCTTCCGACACCAGTCCGGCGTCGCGTCCGGCCAGCAGCGGCGCCAGCAGGCCGGCCAGCGCCGCCGGCGGCGTATTCACATTCAGTTCGGCGATTTCGATTTCCTGCAGCGGCTTGGTCAGCGGGTGGTCGATTGCAATCAATTTCAGGAAGGCGCGCGCGGTCTTGGCGTTCTCGGCGACGAAATAGTCGAGCCGGGCGGTCAGCGCCTGCACGTGCGTGGGGATGACGTGGTCCAGCGCGCCGGGCGCGGCCTCGGTCGTGCCGAGGGTATTCGGAATCAGGTAGAGAGTACCGGTCATGTTCTTTTGATAAATATGTGAGTGAAAAAATCGGGTCAGACCCGTTTTTTTATGACAAAACTAAGCCTGCCAATGAATAAAAATCTTGTGTCCACCCCAGTTTGGCACGTTTTTTTTGAAGCCAAACGTGGGCCGGCCTAAATAAAAATGGGGTCTGACCCCATTTTTTTTAGCGCGGTTACAGGCCGAAAAAGCGCACGCCGGCCTTGCGCAGCATGGCGCTCAGGGCGATCATCGGCAGCCCCGTGAGGGCGGTCGGGTCGCTGCTGTCGATCCGCTCCAGGATCGCGATGCCGAGCCCTTCGTTCTTGGCGCTGCCGGCGCAGTCGTAGGGCTGCTCGATGCGCAGGTAGGCGTCCAGCTCGACGTCCGGCAGCTTGCGGAAGGTGACCACGGTCTGCACGTTTTCCAGCTGGGACGGCCCCGTCAGTGCGCAGGCGCGCCCATCCCACACGCACAGGGCGGTATGGAACACCACCTTGCGTCCGCGCATTTTCTGCAGCTGGGCCAGCGCGCGCGCATGGTCGCCCGGCTTGCCGATCTGTTCGCCGTCGAGCGTGGCGACCTGGTCGGAGCCGATGACGATGCTGCCCGGAGCCCGCGCCGCCACCGCCGCCGCCTTGTCGCGCGCCAGCCGCAGCGCGGTCGCTTCGGGTTGTTCGCCTGGCAACGGCGTCTCGGAAATGTCGGGCACCATCACCTCGAACGGCAGGCGCAGCCGCTCGAGCAGTTCGCGCCGGTACGGCGAGCCGGACGCAAGAATCAGGCGGGGCGGGGCGGAACTTGGTATCATAGCGGGCTCAGTCAGGGTTCAATCGCTCATTCCGGTTCGCATGCAACAGGTCTCTCCCTGCGGCGCAAAAAAATGCGCCAAGTCTTTGACTGCATGGGGATAAGCCTGCTATTATCGCAGGTTTTCTCGGGGTAGTTTCTCAAATGAGCGCTTTTGTCATCGACGCTTTTGAATTTAGTCGAAGCAACGGCCATCGCGACGGCATCATGCCGGTTGCGGAAATGAGCCGGTTAAATAAGGATTGCGCCGACCAGTCCGGCGAGATCGCCTGGACCGCGGATGGCGCGGCCACCAGCCACGGCTACCCGTCGATGACCGTCTCGGTCTCCGGAACCGTCCAGCTGGTGTGCCAGCGTTGCATGGCCCCGTTTGCTTACGAAATGGATTCTTCCACCTTGCTGGTACTCGGCAAGGATGACGAGGAAGCCGACCAGATCGAGGAAATCCTCGACGACGAGAGCATCGACGTGATCGTCGGCAGCCGCACTTGCGACCTGCGCGACCTGATCGAAGACGAGGCGCTGCTGGCCTTGCCGCAGGTGCCGAAACATGAGGTGTGCCCGGACAGCAAGCTGCTCGACGTGCTCAAGACCGACAAGCCATCGCCGTTTGCCGGCCTCAAGAACCTGAAACCAGAATAATGTAGTCGCAGTACGTAATGAACGTGTCAAACGCGTGTAGCAATCGAGTATGGCAGTGTTAGTGGGAAATGCAGCAAAAGCGTTAAACATGTCGGTGAAGAAATTATTTGCCGCTGGGATACTCGATTCGCATGTATTTGCTAGTCGAATGTGTTAGAATTTTAGAACTTATGTATTAGGAGTTATCATGGCAGTTCAGCAGAATAAGAAGTCCCCATCGAAGCGCGGCATGCACCGTTCGCACGATTTCCTGGTTGCGCCGCAACTGGGTATCGAGCCTACGACTGGTGAAACGCACCTGCGTCACCACATCAGCCCGAACGGCTTCTATCGTGGCCGTAAAGTGCTCAAGACCAAGAACGACGAGTAATCGACGTCCTACTTGTGAGTAAGATGAAGGCGGTGCGACGTATTTTTATTGCGTGGCGCCGCTTTTTCTTTGCCCTCGGCTGCATTAATTTGCACACCGTCATTTTGAATTTCGCTGACTCTGCCTGGCGTTCGCCCACAGATCGCATCCTGCCGCTCGCCATGTTTGGGCCGCGGCACGCACCTAACAAATGACAATTACACTCTCGATCGATTGCATGGGCGGCGATCACGGCTGTTCCGTGACCATTCCCGCAGCGCTCTCTTTCCTTCAGCATGAACCCGACGCGGCCCTGATCCTGGTCGGCCTCGAAACCGAGGTGCGCGCCGAACTCAAGCGCCTGAAGGCCGATACCCATCCCCGTATTTCTGTGCTGCACGCTTCCGAAATGGTGACGATGGACGATCCGCTCGAAGTGGCGCTGCGCCGCAAGAAGGATTCGTCGATGCGCGTGGCGATCGAACTGGTCAAGGACGGCAAGGCGCAAGCGTGCATCTCGGCCGGCAATACCGGCGCCCTGATGGCGGTCTCGCGCTACGTGCTCAAGACCATGCCCGGCGTCGACCGTCCGGCGATCTGCTCGATCATGCCGAACCAGAAGGACGGCCCAACCTACATGCTCGACCTCGGCGCCAACGTCGACTGCGAGCCGCACCACCTGCACCAGTTCGCGGTGATGGGTTCGGTCCTGTTCTCCGCCATGGAGGGCGTCGCCAGGCCGACCATCGGCCTGCTCAACGTCGGCACCGAAGACATCAAGGGCAACGAAGTCGTCAAGGCGACGGCAAAACTGCTGCAGGAAGACCATGCGCGCGGCCTGCTCAATTTCTACGGCAACGTGGAAGGCAATGACATCTTCAAGGGCACCACCAACGTCGTGGTGTGCGACGGTTTCGTCGGCAACGTCACGCTGAAGGCGGCCGAAGGCCTGGGCCGCTTCATGAAGGACGTGCTGGAGACCGAATTCAAGCGCACCCCGCTGACCATGCTCGGCGCGCTGATTGCGCGCGGCGCGCTGAAGCAGATCAAGAACCGCTTCAACCCCTCGCGCTACAACGGCGCCAGCCTGCTGGGCCTGCGCGGGCTGGTGTTCAAGAGCCATGGCGGCGCCGATTCTTACTCTTTCGAGTGGGCGATCAAGCGCGCATTTGATGCGGCGAAATATAATGTGCAGGAACAGCTTTCGACGATGATCGCCGAACTGATGCCAAGCACGCCTGAACGGGTCGCCAGCGACCCGTTAGTTCCAGGCTCAACTATTTAAGCGGGACGGCCAGCAATGACTTTGTACAGCAAGATTATCGGCACCGGCAGCTACCTGCCGAAGCAACGCGTCACCAACGAGGACCTCACCGCGCAGCTGGCGGCCAAGGGGATTGAAACCTCGGACGAATGGATTTTTTCGCGCAGCGGAATTTCCGCGCGCCACTACGCCGCGCCTGACGAATTGTCGTCCGACCTGGCGGTCGCCGCCGCCAAGCGCGCGCTCGAAATGGCCGACAAGCAGCCGCAGGACATCGACCTGGTGATCGTCGCCAGCTCGACCCCCGACTTCTACGGCAGCTTCCCGAGCACCGCCTGCATCGTCCAGCGCAAGCTCGGCATGACCAACCACAGCGCCGCCTTCGACGTCCAGGCCGTGTGCAGCGGCTTCGTCTACGCGGTGTCGGTGGCGGATGCCTTCATCAAGGCCGGCGCCCACAAGAACGTGCTGGTGATCGGCTCCGAAGTGTTTTCGCGCATCCTCAATTTCGACGACCGCACCACCTGCGTGCTGTTTGGCGACGGCGCCGGCGCGATCGTCATGAGCGCATCCGACGAGCCGGGCATCCTGGCCACCAAGCTGCACGCCGACGGCAGCTACGCCGACATCCTCAGCGTGCCGGGCAACCTGGCCAACGGCGCCATCGCCGGCAGCGGTTTCCTGTACATGGACGGCCCGGCGGTATTCAAGCTGGCCGTGTCGGTGCTCGAGTCGGTCGCCACCGAAGCGCTGGCGCACGCGAACATGACGCCGGAACAGGTCGACTGGCTGGTGCCGCACCAGGCCAACATCCGCATCATGAAGAGCACCGCCAAGAAGCTCGGCCTGCCGCTCGAGAAAATGGTCGTCACCGTCGACCAGCACGGCAACACCTCGGCCGCCTCGATCCCGCTCGCGCTCGACGCAGCGGTGCGCGATGGCCGCATCAAGCCGGGACATAATGTCCTGATGGAAGGCGTGGGCGGCGGTTTCACCTGGGGCGCCGTGCTGGCGCGCATGTAAGCGGCGCATCTCGCCCCGCGCCATAAAAATGACATTTGGAGCACACTGACCCGATGAGTAAATTCGCATTCCTGTTTACCGGCCAAGGCTCGCAAGCCGTCGGCATGTTGAATGGCTTCGCCGGCAATCCGGTCGTCGCCGCCACCGTGGCCGAGGCCTCCGACGCGCTCGGCCAGGACCTCGCCCGCCTGATCGCCGAAGGCCCGAAAGACGACCTCGACCTGACCACCAACACCCAGCCGGTGATGCTGACCGCGGCGGTGGCCGTGTACCGCGCCTGGATCGCGGCCGGCGGCCCGGCGCCGTCGATGGTCGCCGGCCACAGCCTCGGCGAATACTCGGCGCTGGTCGCGGCCGGCGTGATCAGCTTCAAGGACGCGGTGCCGCTGGTGCGCTTCCGCGCCCAGGCGATGCAGGACGCCGTGCCGGTCGGGCAGGGCGGCATGGCCGTGATCCTTGGCCTGTCCGCCGGCGACGTGCGCGCGGTCTGCCTCGAAGCGGCCGCTGCCGAAGCGGGCTCCGTGGTCGAGCCGGTCAACTTCAACGAGCCGACCCAGATCGTCATCGCCGGCCACACCGGCGCGGTCGAGCGCGCCTGCGAACTGGCCAAGGCCAGGGGCGCCAAGCGCGCCATGAAGCTGGCGGTATCGGCGCCTTTCCATTCGTCGCTGCTGAAACCGGCATCGGACCGCCTGCAGGCCTACATGGCCGGCATCGAATTCTCGAAGCCGACGATCGCGCTGGTCAACAACGTCGACGTCGCCGTCGTCAGCGACCCGGCCGCGATCAAGGATGCGCTGGTGCGCCAGGCCGCGAGCCCGGTACGCTGGGTCGAAATCATGCAGAAGATGGCGGCCGAGGGCGTAACCCAGGTCATCGAATGCGCCCCGAGCAAGGTGCTGATCGGCATGGCCAAGCGGATCGATCCGCAGCTGGCCGGCGAAGCGCTGGTCGACCAGGCCTCGCTCGAACGCGTGCTCGCCACTCTGGCCTGAGCCGCGCCGGACCTGAATCGGCGCCCGCCACGAGCCGGCGCCGCTGTACGTAAACTATCAAGGACAACAATGAATCTGGAAAATCAAGTCGCGCTGGTCACCGGCGCATCGCGCGGTATCGGCAAGGCCATCGCCATCGAACTGGCGCGCCAGGGCGCCACAGTGGTCGGCACCGCCACCACCGACGGCGGCGCGGCCGCCATCTCCGGCTATCTGCGCGAATTCGGCGGCAAGGGCGTGACCCTGAACGTGACCGATGCGGCGGCCTGCGCCGCGGCGATCGCCGATGTCCAGGCCAGCTACGGCAGCCTGTCGATCCTGGTCAACAACGCCGGCATCACCCAGGACCAGCTGGCGATGCGCATGAAGGACGAAGAGTGGGACAGCGTCATCTCGACCAACCTGAACGCCGTCGGCCGCCTGTCGCGCGCCGTCCTGCGCGGCATGATGAAAGCTAAACATGGGCGTATTATTAATATCACGTCGGTGGTAGCATCGTCGGGCAATCCGGGGCAGATGAATTACGCGGCGGCCAAGGCCGGCGTGGAAGGCATGAGCCGCGCGCTGGCGCGCGAAATCGGCAGCCGCAACATCACCGTCAACTGCGTCGCCCCAGGCTTCATCGATACCGACATGACCAAGGCGCTCGGCGCCGACCAGCATGCCGCTTTGCTGACCCAGATTCCGCTGGCCCGCCTGGGCGCGCCGGAAGACATCGCCCACGCCGTGGCCTTCCTGGCCGGTCCCCAGGCCGCCTATATCACGGGCAACACCCTGCACGTGAATGGCGGTATGTACATGAATTGATGCAGGTTTGATTGAAGTCGGGCAGAATTGGCGGGGGCGCCGCGCCTGATTCCAGTAAAATCTCATCTTTTAGCAGTGCTTTCGGTCGAGTTAGTGTCAGACACCGAAATTAGTTTTACAGCGCGCAAACCTGATAAAATGCGCGCACTTTCCGTAACACACACATTGGAGCCAATAACATGTCGGATATCGAACAACGCGTTAAAAAAATCGTCGCTGAGCAACTCGGTGTTGCAGAAGTAGACATCAAAATCGAGTCCTCGTTCGTTGACGACCTCGGCGCAGATTCCCTCGACACGGTCGAACTGGTGATGGCGCTGGAAGACGAATTCGAAATGGAAATCCCGGACGAGCAGGCCGAAAAGATCACGACCGTCAAGCAGGCAATCGACTACGCTACGGCGCACGTCAAGGCCTAAGCTGCTGTACGCATCAGGGAGAATCGCTTGAGTTCACGAAACCGGCGTGTCGTCATCACCGGCCTGGGCGCCGTTTCACCTATCGGCAACAATATTGCCGACAGTTGGAGCGCGGCCCTGGCCGGCAAGTCCGGCATCGCCAACATCACCAAGTTCGATGCAGAGCCGTTTTCGACCCGTTTCGCGGGCGAAGTCAAAGGCTTCAACATCGAAGACTACATCCCCGCCAAAGAAGCGCGCCACATGGATACCTTCATCCATTTCGGCATGGCGGCCGGCATCCAGGCATTACAGGATTCCGGGATCGTGGTCTCCGATGAAAACCGCGACCGCATCGGCGTGATCATCGGTTCCGGCATCGGCGGCCTGCCGCTGATCGAGGAAACCAAGGAAGACTACGACAAGCGCGGCCCGCGCCGCATTTCGCCGTTCTTCGTGCCTGCTTCGATCATCAACATGATCTCGGGCGACCTGTCGATCAAGTACGGCCTGCGCGGCCCGAACCTGGCCATCGTCACTGCCTGCACCACCGGTTTGCACTGCATCGGCGCGGCTGGCCGCCTGATCGAGTACGGCGACGCCGACGTGATGATTGCCGGCGGCGCCGAAGCGACCATCTCGCCGCTGGGCCTGGGCGGTTTCGCCTCGGCGCGCGCGCTGTCCGCGCGCAACGACGATCCGGCGACCGCTTCACGGCCGTGGGACCGCGACCGCGACGGCTTCGTGCTGGGCGAGGGCGCCGGCGTGATGGTGCTGGAAGAATACGAGCATGCGAAAGCGCGCGGCGCGACGATCTACGCCGAGCTGCTCGGTTTCGGCATGAGCGCCGACGCCTATCACATGACTTCGCCGGTCGAAGACGGCGCGGGCGCCAGCCGCTGCATGGTGTCCGCGCTGACCAACGCCGGTGTGAACATCGACCAGATCAACTACGTCAACGCGCACGGCACCTCGACGCCGCTGGGCGACCTGGCCGAAGTGCAGGGCATCAAGAAGACCTTCGGCGCGCATGCGTCCAAGCTGGTGGTCAACTCCACCAAGTCGATGACCGGCCACTTGCTGGGCGGCGCAGGCGGCCTGGAGGCGGTGTTCACGGTGCTGGCGATGCATCACCAGGTGTCGCCGCCGACCATCAACCTCTTCAACCAGGATCCTGCCTGCGACCTTGATTTCTGCGCCAATACCGCGCGTGAAATGAAGATCGACTACGCGGTGAAAAACTCGTTCGGCTTCGGCGGCACCAACGGTACTTTGGTGTTCGGCAAAGCGTAACGCGCATCCCGGTCAGCCGTATTCGCGATAAAACGAATGCCGGCGTGAACTAAGCAACGCCCATCCTTGTCTCAAGGGTGGGCGTTCGACTTTCAGCTGTCCGCTTTTTCCCGGTCCCTGTCGCCGGCGCCCCTGTTCCACTTCCTTGCTTGCCATGTCGATTGCGGTATCTGCCGTCATTGTTCCGTCACGCATACTGCGGCTGGCGTGGCTGTGCTATGGCGCGGCCAACCTCGGCGCGGCCGCCGCGCTCGGCGTCGGCGTTGGGTCGCCGTCACGGCTGGCATGGGCGGGCGCCGCCTCCTGCCTGCTGGCGGGCGCCCTCGTGCTGCGCTCCGCCGCCCATAATTCAAAAGTGAGCCGGATTGATATTTCTGGACTCGGCGAGCTACACCTGACGGTACAACAAGGGATCGGCTCCAACGATGAGCGGACGGCGCTGGTGCAGCTTTTGCCCGCATCGACCGTCTGGCCCGGCCTGCTGCTGTTGCGGCTGCGCGGCGAGGATCGCGTGGTTCGGTCGCTGGCATTGTTGCCGGATAGCGTAGTTGCCGGGCAATTCCGGCCCCTGTCGGCGGCAATCCGCGATATTGCTTCGCGGACAAAATAAATAATCGGAAACTAACAAAAAACTTTGAACTTATTGCAGCGCGCCAACTCTTACACACAAGGAGTCCATGCCGCTGCAACCAACGGGATACGGTTCAGTGACAACAGAACGTGAGTGCGATCAGTTGCTGGTGGAGCGCGTACAGGCCGGCGACCGGCAGGCTTTCGACCTGCTGGTGGCCAAGTATCAGCGCAGGCTGATGCGGCTGGTGTCACGCCTGGTGCACGACCCGGCCGAGGCGGAAGATGTTGTTCAAGAAACGTTCATCAAGGCGTACCGGGCCCTGCGGCATTTTCGCGGTGATTCGGCATTTTATACGTGGTTGTACAGGATAGGGATAAACACAGCAAAGAATTTTCTCGTCACCCAGGGCCGGCGCGCGCCGACTTCGACCGAGGCCGACGCCGAGCGGGCCGAGGCGTTCGACGATGCCGACAGCCTGCGCGACATCAACACGCCGGAATCGATGTTGGCCAGCAAGCAGATTGCCTACACCGTGAATGCGGCGATGGAGGCCTTGCCGCTGGAACTGCGCACCGCGATCGTGTTGCGCGAGATCGAGGGGCTGAGTTACGAGGAAATATCCGAAGTGATGGCATGTCCGATAGGAACAGTACGCAGCCGGATCTTTCGGGCGCGCGAAGTTATTGCCGAGAAATTGCGCCCTTTGCTCGATTTTCCGGTTGACAAGCGGCGTTAGCAGTAGCGATGATGGCAAGAGGTGGTGATTTTTTGATCACACGGACGGTAATGGAAACACAGATGGACACACAGAAGAAAATTCGCGAGCATATTTCGGCCCTGAGCGACGGCGAACTGGCGGCGTCCGACCTGGAGCTGGCGTTTGCCGCCTTGCGAGCGGCCGACGGCCAGCAGGCCTGGAGTGCCTACCACCGCATCGGCGACGTCTTGCGAGCGGAGGCCTCGCCCGACCTGTCCGACGGTTTCAGCGAGCGCCTCGCGGCGCGCCTGGCGGCAGAACCCGCGCATGGCAAGCGCGCGGCGGTTCCGGCCGAGCCGGCCGCGGCCGAGGCGGCTGTGCCGGGCGACAGGAAAGTCGCCACCACTACCTCCTAGGGTCTGGTCCCGCGGGTCAGGCCCCGGGGTGCCGGGGTTTGGCCGGAATGCATGACCTGACCCCAGCTTTTCATCGCTAGCCAAGCTCACTACAACGGCAGTTCAGGTGTTTTCCTCCGCATCTACAGCAAACTCTGGGGTCGGATCCCTTATTCGAGCATTTGAACGGCCAAATGTCCGAATGACGGACCTGACCACTGCGGGGGGCCGGTCCCGCGACAAGGCGGGGATTTTCGCTTACCATTGCGTCAATAGCGACCTGACCACATCGAATCCATGACCACACCTTCCCGCGCCGGCCGTCTTGTCCTTTCCGCCTTGCTGTTCAGCGGCGCCGTCCTGCTGCCCGGCGCTCCCGCATGGGCTGCGCAGCAAGTCGCCGCGCCGCTGGTGACCGGCCTGCCGGACTTCACCGACCTGATCGAGAAGGTCGGCCCGGCCGTGGTCAACATCCGCACCACCGAGAAAATCAAGCTGGGGCAGGGCGCGCCCGGCGACGAAGAGATGCAGGAATTCCTGCGCCGCTTCTTCGGCCAGCAGGCCCCGCGCGCGCCATCGCCGCGCGGCAAGCGCACGCCGCAGCCGCAGGAAGAAGAAGTCCAGCGCGGCGTCGGCTCCGGCTTCATCATCTCCAACGACGGCCTGGTGCTGACCAACGCCCACGTGGTCGAAGGCGCCGATGAAGTGCTGGTCACGCTGACCGACCGGCGCGAATTCAAGGCCAAGGTGCTGGGCGCCGACAAGCGCTCCGATGTCGCCGTGCTGAAGGTCGATGCGAGCAACCTGCCCTACCTGCGGATGGGCGACTCGGGCAAGATCCGGGTCGGCGAGTGGGTGATCGCGATCGGCTCGCCGTTCAACCTCGAGAACTCGGTCTCGGCCGGCATCATCTCGGCCAAGTCGCGCGATACCGGCGACTACCTGCCGCTGATCCAGACCGACGTCGCGGTCAACCCGGGCAATTCGGGCGGCCCGCTGATCAACATGCGCGGCGAGGTGGTCGGCATCAACTCGCAGATCGCCACTTTGTCGGGCGGCTACAACGGCATCTCCTTTGCCGTGCCGATCGACGAGGCGATGCGGGTGGCCGACCAGCTGCGCAAGACCGGCAAGGTCACGCGTGGCCGGCTCGGGGTGCAGATCGGCGAAGTGAGCAAGGACGTGGCCGAGTCGCTGGGCCTGGGCAAGGCGCGCGGCGTCGAAGTGTCGCTGGTGGAAGCGGGCGGTCCGGCTGACAAGGCCGGCATCAAGGTCGGCGACATCATCCTGAAATTCAACGGCACCGTGATCGAGCGCAGCGCCGACCTGCCGCGCCTGGTGGGCGGCACGGCGATCGGCAGCCGCGCGGTGGTCACCGTGTGGCGCAAGGGTGTGCAGCAGGACATCAACGCCACCATCGTCGCGGCCGAGGACGAGAAAGCCGCGGCCAAGCCGGCGCCGAAGAAACCCAAGCCGGATGCGGCCCCGAACGCGATCGGGCTGCACGTGTCCGACCTGTCCGAGGCCCAGCGCAAGGAGTTCAAGGGCGACGCGGTCATGGTCGACGCCAGCGAAGGCGGCGCCGCGCGCGCCGGCG
This sequence comes from Pseudomonadota bacterium, assembly GCA_046728335.1. Lineage (GTDB taxonomy): Bacteria > Pseudomonadota > Gammaproteobacteria > Burkholderiales > Burkholderiaceae_D > JAFCUW01. Next base: position 13,131 of record JBKPEJ010000045.1, read on the forward strand.
TGCGCCCGGGCGACCTGATCCTGCAGATCAACAACGTCGAAGCCAAAAGCGCCAAGCAATTCAACGATATCGTCAGCAAGCTCGATCCGAAGAAATCGGTGGCGCTGCTGGTGCGCCGCGACAATCAGGGCACGGCGACCACGTCCTACCTCGTGATCCGGCCGCGCCAATAATGGGGTTCGCGCCGAAGTTCACCTTGTACTCGCGCAGCTACTGCCACCTGTGCGACGACATGCTCGCGGCGCTGAAGGCGATGGACGGCGGCGCGCGCTTCGCCGTCGAGGTGATCGACGTCGATGCCGATCCGGCGCTGGTGGCGCGCTTCGACGAGCTGGTGCCGGTGCTGTTCGGCGCCGACCTGTCCGCTCCCGAGCTGTGCCATTACTTCCTCGACCCCGACGCGGTGCGGCGCTACCTGGCCACCCAGGCGGCCGGATGAGTGTTGTTTTTATGCAAAGTTCTGCATAATTTTCTCCGCACAAGGGCGCCGGCGGCGCCGAAATCGGCATTTCGGCTGGCGCGGCGCCGCATAAACCGGGCTTTCTACCCCGAAATCCGGTAAAATGCGGGGGGTCGGAAAAGCTTCTGTCCTAGCAAACAGCTTCTCTCGCTTGATAAGGCGCTCGTCTGGGGATTGCTATAACCCCTTCGGAGCGCTTTTTTCGTTGCGCCGGCATCGCCCGCGCCGCGAGGTCCGACTCCAACATTGCCTTTTCTTCTTGGTCTTGAATTTTGTTAATGAACAACATACGTAACTTCTCCATCATCGCCCACATCGATCACGGCAAATCGACGCTGGCCGACCGTATCATCCAGATCTGCGGCGGCCTGTCCGACCGCGACATGGAAGCCCAGGTGCTCGATTCGATGGACCTGGA
>JBKPEJ010000028.1:0-141621 GCA_046728335.1 Pseudomonadota bacterium
ACCTACATTATCGAAAAATTGCCGAATGGCTTTGACCATCCGACCACTACACCACCCCAGCCCGAAAGCCGAAAGGAGGCCACCCACCAACACCGCCAAATTGCTACTCATGAGAGCAAACCGGAGATGAAGCCGACGCCAAAAGCGAGCACAAAACCGCAAACAGCAACGATGTCCTGCACACTCATGGCATCAAACATTTTTTACGCCTTCACAGGAGCGGCAACCGGCGCTGGAGCAGCAGCGCGAGGCGAAGACAACAGCACCATCGAGGAAACCTGGGAGCCGATGCGCTTGTCCTGCGAAACTGACACTTCGAACTCGACTTCGTAGCGACCCGGCGCGGTATCTTTGAATTTTTCAGGGAGGACCAGCTCACCTATCAAGGGTGCAGGAGCGCCCGTATCGGGATTCACACGCTCAACGATGCACTGAGCCATGCGCATATCGTAGTCATTGCCAGTCTTCTTCGAGCGGCCAGCAACTTGCACGACGCCGATAATTTGAATGATGTTTTTCATGACTTTTTTTCCTTAAAAATTTCGCCCGCTAGAGCAATTGATTGGTTTTAAAATGCGCTATGCCTGATGATGCAAAGAAGCTGTTGGCCGCAGCTTCCCTATAAACTTCCCGACGTAATGAAGCCACAAAGGCGAAAAATATTCATATGGAGATTTAACTTGAAGACTACTGTCATCAAAGGAAAGCAGATCGCTGCGTTTGATCAACAAATCGTCGCCATGATCGAAGCGACGGACACGACCATGCGTCAAATCGAGAAAGAGGGTGGCATCCGTATCGGTATTAGAAACGAACAAGGCCAGATTTACCGTGCGATAGGTTCCGACGACGAGAAGCTTTGGGGCAACGCCATGAAGAAGCTTCACCAAGCAGGCTTTATCGATGAACTTGACAATAAACCAAGTCAAAAAGGCTACGACGCGATACTGAAGCTGCATGGACATTTGAACTTCCCTTGAATTTTCGCCCGCGAAAGCGATTGATTGTGTGCACACGTGTGCTATCGTTTACTCGCATCTCATGAGATGCAAGATATTCTCACATCACATGAGAAATCTTATGTCATACAAGAATTATTGGCAAGGGGAAATGATGAACAGTACGATTGATTTATTAAATCAAGTTCTTGATAGCTATAAGGGAGTGGCTATCGCTGCAATGTTCAATCTAAGCAGCGGTACGGTTAGCACGTGGAAGAAGAACAGACACATCTCCGCCTATTACGCGGCGAAACTGGCTGAACTAATTGGAGAAGACCCGGAACGGGCCGTAGCGCTGGCAGGAGCCGAGGCAGAACACGACCCTGAGAAAAAAGCATACTTGATGAATATGCTTGCGATGAGGGGGCAGCAACTCACGATCGAATTGCGCCCAGGCGAAGATGGTGGGCCTCCCGTGAGTCGAACACGGCACCAACGGATTATGAGTCCGCTGCTCTAACCAAGCATGAGCTAGAGGCCCGAAATCGGTGCGGCGGGAGTTGCGGCAACTCGCCACCGTCCGGGATGAGCCCGGAACGAAGTGGCGAGAGGATATTGCTTATGCCCTGATTCCGTCAAGCCTTAGTTTCCTTCGAGGAAGCTCTTCAGCTTGTCGGAACGCGATGGGTGGCGCAGTTTGCGCAGCGCCTTCGCTTCGATCTGGCGGATGCGCTCGCGCGTGACGTCGAACTGCTTGCCCACTTCTTCCAGCGTGTGGTCGGTCGACATCTCGATGCCGAAGCGCATGCGCAGCACCTTGGCCTCGCGCGGGGTGAGCGAATCGAGCACGTCCTTCACCACGCCGCGCATCGAGGCGTGCAAGGCGGCATCCGATGGCGCCAGCGTGTTGTTGTCTTCGATGAAGTCGCCCAGGTGGGAGTCGTCATCGTCGCCAATCGGCGTTTCCATCGAGATCGGCTCTTTGGCGATCTTCATGATCTTCCGGATTTTGTCTTCCGGCATTTCCATCTTGATCGCGAGCGTCGCCGGATCCGGCTCGGCGCCGGTTTCCTGCAGGATCTGGCGCGAGATGCGGTTCATCTTGTTGATGGTCTCGATCATGTGCACCGGAATCCGGATGGTGCGCGCCTGGTCGGCGATCGAACGGGTGATCGCCTGCCGGATCCACCACGTCGCATAGGTCGAGAACTTGTAGCCGCGGCGGTATTCGAACTTGTCCACCGCCTTCATCAGGCCGATGTTGCCTTCCTGGATCAGGTCGAGGAATTGCAGGCCGCGGTTGGTATATTTCTTGGCGATCGAAATCACCAGGCGCAGGTTGGCCTCGGTCATTTCGCGCTTGGCCTTGCGCGCCTTCATTTCGCCGGCCGCCATCTGGCGGTTGATGTTGCGCAGGTCAGGCAACGGCAGCACGACGCGCGCCTGCAGGTCGATCAGGCGCTGCTGCAGTTCCTTGATGGTCGGGATGTTGCGGCCAAGGATGGCGCTGTACGCGTGGCCCGCGTTGACTTCGCCGTCGACCCAGTCCAGATTGGTCTCGTTGCCCGGGAATACCTTGATGAAGTGGGCGCGCGGCATGCCGCACTTGTTCACCGCCACGTCGAGGATCTGCTTCTCGATGTGGCGCACTTCGTCGACCTGGCCGCGCAGGGTGTCGCACAGCTTTTCGACGACCTTGGCCGTGAAGCGAATGCCCAGCAGTTCGTTGGAAATCGTTTCCTGCGCCTTGACGTAGGCTTTCGAGTTGTAGCCGTCCTTTTCGAAGGCCTTGCGCATCTTGTCGAACTGGATCGAGATGATCTCGAACTTGTCCAGCGCGGATACCTTCAGCGCTTCCAGCTGTTCGGCGGAGAACCCGGCCGCGCCCGAGGCATTGTTTTCCTCTTCTTCAGCTTCTTCCTCTTCGTCGCCTTCTTCGTCTTCCTCGTCGTCATCGGACGATGAGGCCGGCGCGACCACGGCCGGGCCGTCTTCGGAATCGACCATGCCGTCGACGATTTCGTCGATCTTGGTTTCGTCGTTCTGGATGCGGATCGCGGCGGAAATGATTTCAGCGATGGTGACCGGGCAGGCGGAGATGGCCTGGATCATGTCCTTCAGGCCGTCTTCGATGCGCTTGGCGATTTCGATCTCGCCCTCGCGGGTCAGCAGCTCGACCGAGCCCATTTCGCGCATATACATGCGGACCGGGTCGGTGGTGCGGCCGAAATCGGAGTCGACCGTCGACAGCGCAGCTTCGGCAGCCGCTTCGGCTTCGTCGTCGCTGGTGACGGTGGCAACGTTGTCCGACAGCAGCAGGGTCTCGGCGTCCGGCGCGTGCTCGTACACCGCGATGCCCATGTCGTTGAAGGTGCCGATGATGCCTTCGATCGCTTCCGGATCGACGATATTCTCGGGCAGGTGGTCGTTGATCTCGGCATACGTGAGGAAGCCGCGTTCCTTGCCGAACTTGATCAGGGTCTTGAGTTTCTGGCGGCGGCGCTCGAGTTCTTCCTCGGAGGCTTCGGTATCCGACGAGAACGCATCCTTGAGCAGCGCTTTTTCCTTGGCCTTGCGGTCCTTGGCCTTGGCCTTGTCGACGGCCTTCAGTTCGGCGCGCTCGACCGCGTTCAGCGCGGCGACTTCGTCGTTCTCGGGCTGGAATTCCTTCGGCTTGCGACCGCGCCGGCCCGGCACCTTGACCGACGGCAGGACGTAACCGGACGTGTCGATCGCGGCCAGGGTGGCGGCGTCGGTGGTCTGGCTCACGACAGGCGTGGTGCTCGTGGTACGGGCTTCGGCCTTGTCTTGCGCTTTGTCTGCTTTCGCGGACATTTTCGTGGGCTTTACAGCCACTTTGGATTCGGGTTTCTTGATTGGCACAGGCGCTTTCGATGTCACAACGACTAGCTTTACGGTGGATTTAGATAAAGTTTGTTGCCGCCCTATCCGGGCCTACGTCTCCTGCCGTCCCTCGCGGGACAGCGCAGGCACTACTGCACTCTTACACCTTTACATCACCTTGCAGGCACGATCCGCGCTGCCGTTTCCGGCAGTCTTCTACTGCAGCACAGCGGCGGTTGGGGGCGTAGACCTGTGTGGTTGCGGGGCAAACTGTTGTTCGCCGTCGACCGCGCATCGCGCTGTCGCAACCAAAGCTGGCCCTGGCCGCCGACGCCACCATCCGCGCCGATCAAGAGCCTAACTGATCTGAAAGATCATCCCCTTTCGAAACGAAGAATCGTTTCCCAGGACACAATACTTATCGTTTTATTATAGCACGCACCCCAACTTTTTCCAGTCGCAGCACCCCGCTGAATCGGAGCAACTTTTACCGTTTACTTCTGGGTCATGTCCGCCATGTTTTCGCGCATCAACTGCTCTTGCATCGCGGTGATTTCGCGGTACCGAACACCCACCTGATCTGAGGTCAGTCCCGACGAAAACAACTGGCTAAGCTCCTGTTTTAGCGCATCCATTTTGATCTGCCTCACCGCGCCGGACAGCCACAACTTGACGCTGTCGAAGTCCGATTCCGGCTCCGAAGCGATTTCGGCGATCAGGCTGTCGTACTCGACACTGGCTTCCTTCAAATGCTGAGACAAGGCGGCGAATCCGCCGTTCGGGCCCAGCGCCTGGCCGGTCGCCACCAACTGCCGGAGGCGCTCGGCCGATTCGGCGCCGAAGAAATCGAAACATTGCAATGCGGACTCATCCAGCTCCAGGCTCAGGGGCGGATGGGACACCAGGATGCGCAAAATCTGCAGCTCCAGCCCCACCGGCTGCGGCCGTCCCTGGCGCGGCGGCGCCCTGCGCGCAACCGACACCGGCTTCGCCAGTTCGAACAACGCTTCGATCTCGGCCGGGGTTGACTGGGTGATGCCGGCCAGGCCGCGCACGATCTGCAGCCGCAGCGACGACGGCGCCATCGACTGCAGCAAGGGCTTGGCGTCGAATTGGGCACGGGCCCGGCCTTCCGGCGTGGAAAGATCGTGCTCGCCCGACGCTTCGCGCAGCAGGAATTGCGACAGCGGCATCGCCTCGTGGATTTCCTGCTCGAACGCTTCGAAGCCGCGCTCGCGCACGAAACTGTCCGGGTCGTGCTCGGTCGGCAGGAACAGGAATTTGATGGTCTTGTTGTCGGACACTTGCGGCAGGCAGGCCTCGAGCGCGCGGCGCGCGGCCTTGCGGCCGGCCCGGTCACCGTCGAAACTGAAGATCACCGTGTCGGTCTGGCGCAACAGTTTCTGCACGTGGGTGGTGGTGCAGGCGGTGCCGAGCGTAGCCACCGCCTGCGGGAATCCCAGCTGCGCCAGCGCAACCACGTCCATGTAGCCTTCGGTGACCAGCACGTAGCCGGCGTCGCGAATCGCCTGGCGCGCTTCGAACAGGCCGTACAGCTCGAGTCCCTTCTGGAACAGCGGCGTTTCGGGCGAGTTCAGGTATTTCGGCTCGCCCTGGTCGAGCACGCGGCCGCCGAAGCCGATCACCTGGCCTTTGGTGTTACGGATCGGGAACATGATGCGCTCGCGAAAACGATCGTAGCGCTTCTTGTTGCCGCCGTCTTCGTCGACCTTGTCGATCACCAGCCCGGATTCGACCAGCGCCAGCGCATCGTATTGCGGAAACACGGTCTTCAGGCTATCCCAGCCGCTCGGGGCGTAGCCCATGCCGAAGCGGGCCGCGACTTCGCCGGTGAGGCCGCGATTTTTCAGATAGGCAATGGCATTGTCGGCGCCGCGCAGCTGGCCGCGGTAGAAGTCGCAGGCCTGGGTCATCGCGTCGGTCAGCGCCATGGACTGGGCCTGGTTGGCCGCGCGTTGCGCCGGCGGGATCTTGTCGTCCGCATCGGGCACGACCATGCCGCAGCCCTGGGCCAGGTCCTTGACCGCGTCGACAAAGCCCATGCCCGAGTATTCGATCAGGAAGCCGATCGAGGTGCCATGCGCGCCGCAGCCGAAGCAGTGATAGAACTGCTTGGTCGGGCTGACCGTGAAACTGGGGGATTTTTCGTTGTGGAACGGGCACAGGCCCATGAAGTTGGCGCCGCCCTTTTTCAGCTGGACGTAACGGCCGACCACGTCGACAATGTCGACCCGGTTGAGCAAATCGGTAATGAAGGATTGTGGAATCACGTTGAATGAACAGTCTTTGTCTAATGTCAGACTATACCGCCAGGCCGGGGTCAGGTTGATTTACAACAATTGACCCGCGTCCAGCAGCTTCCCGGGGTCAGACCCCGGTGTTTCAGTTGGGGGTCTGACCCCGGTTTTGTTGGCTGCGGCAAACCGAGGGAGATCTCGGCGCTATTGGCGGCTAAACCGGGGTCAGACCCCTAACGGAAGAACCAGGGTCTGACCCCTCGTCGCGATTACGCCGGCGTCAGCGCCTTCTTGATCATGGCCGAGACCAGGCCCATGTCGGTGCCCTTCGGCATCTTCGGCTTGATGATAGCCATCACTTTGCCCATGTCCTGCGGACCGGCGGCGCCCGAGGCGGCCACCGCATCGGCGACCGCCGCGCTGATTTCCGCTTCCGACAGGCCGGCCGGCATGTAGGCGGCCAGAATAGCCAGTTCAGCCTTTTCGATATCGGCCAGGTCGGCGCGGTTGCCCGCTTCGAACTGGGTGATCGAATCCTTGCGCTGCTTGATCATTTTTTCGATGATCGCCAGGGCTTGCTCGTCCGTCACTTCGATGCGCTCGTCGACTTCCTTGCGCTTGATTTCGGCGATGATCAAGCGGATCGTACCCAGCTTGCTCGCCTCTTTCGCGCGCATGGCCGTTTTCATGTCTTCGGTGATCTGATCTTTCAAGCCCATGGCATCCTCTTTTTGGTAGGTATAAATAGCAAAACCCGCTGCGGTAAACCGGAGCGGGCTTGCGATGCGTCAGCCGCAATCCGGACAGGCACGCCGTCCAGGATTACATGTCTAGCAATCTTAGAATAATTTCTTAGGCAGTTGCTGGCTGCGGATGCGCTTGTAGTGGCGCTTCACAGCAGCTGCGAGCTTGCGCTTGCGCTCAGCCGTTGGCTTTTCGTAGAACTCGCGTGCGCGCAGTTCGGTCAGCAGACCCGTTTTTTCGATGGTGCGCTTGAAGCGGCGCATGGCGACTTCGAACGGCTCGTTTTCTTTAAGGCGAATAGTGGTCATGTAAAAATCAAACCGTTAGATTAGGGGAAGAACGAGATTCTAGCAGGATTTGCGAAGCATTGGAAGCTTTTCGCCAAGCTGTTTCGCCAGAACCACGTTGAAGGGGGCGTATTTTACCCCATTTCCATCAGGCGATCGCGGACCCTGCGGCGACGCCCGACGCCCATGCCCACTGGAAGTTGTAACCGCCCAGCCAGCCGGTCACATCGACCGCCTCGCCGATGAAATACAGGCCCGGCACCTTGTTGGCCATCATGGTCTGCTGCGACAATTCGCGCGTGTCGATGCCGCCCAGGGTGACCTCGGCCTTGCGGTAGCCTTCCGAGCCGGTCGGCACGATCGCCCAGCGGTTGATCGCGTCACCCAGCTTGCGCAGCTTGGCGTCGGGCTGGTCGGCCAGGCGCGCGTCGAGCGCGAAGCCGTTGGCCTCGAGCAGTCCTTCGGCCAGGCGGGTCGGCAGCCACTGCGACAGCACGTTGCCCATCTGCTTCTTGAGCGTGCCCTTGCCTTCGATCAGCGCCTCGGCCACGTCCATGTCCGGCAGCAGGTTCAGCACGATCGGCGTGCCCGGCTGCCAGTAGCTGGAAATCTGCAGGATGGCCGGGCCGGACAGGCCGCGGTGGGTGAACAGCAGGTCCTCGCGGAATTTTCCTTTGAGCGCACTCTTGCCTTTGCCTGAGCCAGTTTCCACTTCCACTTCCAGCGCGATACCGGCCAGCGGCACGAACGGCTCCCAGGCGGGGCCGTCGAAGGTGAGCGGCACCAGGCCGGGGCGCGGTTCGACCATCGCGAGGCCGAACTGGGTGGCGATGCGGTAGCCGAAGTCGGTCGCGCCGATTTTCGGGATCGACAGGCCGCCGGTGGCGATCACCACGTTGTCGGCCTCGATGTCGCCGGTGTCGGTCGAAATGAAGTAGCCCTCGGGGAATTTTTCGATGGACTCGACTTTGCAGGGCATGCGCCATTCGACGTCGCCGGCGGCGCATTCGGCTTTGAGCATCTGGATGATCTGTTCGGCGGAATCGTCGCAGAACAGCTGGCCGCGGTGTTTTTCGTGGTGGGCGATGCGGTGCTTCTTGACCAGCGCGATGAAGTCGTGCGGCGTGTAGCGCGACAAGGCGCTCTTGGCGAAGTGCGGATTGGCGGACAGGAAGTTGGCTGGGGCCGCGTTGATGTTGGTGAAATTGCAGCGGCCGCCGCCGGAGATGCGGATTTTCTCGGCAAGCTTGGCGGCGTGGTCGATCAGCACGACCCGCTTGCCGCGCTGGGCGGCGACTGCCGCGCACATCATGCCCGCGGCGCCGGCGCCGATTACCGCTACATCAAATTGTTTTGCCATGGTTGCTGCCGATTCCGCTGATCACTTAAAGCGTGATTGTAAACTGCGCGGGGGTAACCGGCGTTGGAATTGGCGACGCGCCGAAATGGGATCCCCGCGTGCGCGAGGATGACGGTCTTCCGGCCGGCGCAGAGGAATAATGCGCTGCGTCGCCTTTTACCGCAAACCTCGAAACCGTCGTTCCCGCGAAGGCGGGAACCTAATTTGCGCGATTAGCCCGCTGCGTGCGCCGCCAGCATCGGACTCGAAGCGACATCTGCACAGCGCACCACGTCACCAACGACGATGATGCTCGGGCTGCCGAGGCCGGACGCCACCAGGTCGTCGGCCAGCGCACCGAGCGTGGTCAGCAAGTGCGCCTGCCCATTCCCGCTCGCCGACTGAATCACCGCAACCGGCGTCGTGGCCGACTTCCCGCCGGCCAGCAGCGCCGCCTGGATCTGCCTGCAGCGCGCCACTCCCATATAGATCACCAGCGTCAACCCGGTCTTGGCCAGCAAGCCCCAGTCCGGCGTGCGCGCCGCGCCCTGTTCATCCTGCCGCTCATGCCCGGTGACGAAAATCGCGCCGGAACTCCAGTCGCGGTGTGTCAGCGGCACACCGATTGCGGACGGCGCCGCCAGCCCGCTGCTGATCCCGTTGATCACTTCGACCTCGACCCCGGCCGCCATCAGGAAAGCGCGCTCCTCGCCGCCGCGCCCGAACACGAACGGGTCGCCGCCCTTGAGCCGCACCACGCGCCGCCCTGCCCGCGCCTCCGACACCATCAGCCGTTCGATGAATTCCTGCGCCGTCGACTTGCAGCCGCCGCGCTTGCCGACATGGACGATGCGCGCCGTCGGCGCCGCATGCGACAGGATCTCGGGATTGACCAGGTCATCGACCAGCAGCACATCGGCGCCGGCGATTGCCCGCACCGCCTTCAAGGTCAGCAGCTCCGGATCGCCCGGCCCCGCCCCCACCAGCCATACCTTAGCCGTGCTCTCCATGATCGCCACCTGTATTCGCTTGTAATGCCTTTGAAACTAGCAAACACTGTGCCACTTGCTCGAGGATCGATGGCGGCACCGCTTCCTCCCCACGCAGGGCACGGGCAATCCAGGCGGCGGTGGTGACTGCATCACGTTCGGGCGGAACTTGCGCCAATTCGTCCGTCGGCGCGTCGCGCTGCACCAAAATGGTGCGCTCGCCGCCGTGGAACCAGTCGATCTGCTGGGCGCGGTTGGCGTTGGCCACCGTCTCGCCTTCGGTGCCGCGCATCAGGAAGGCATCGCCCCGCTCGGCCGGCGCGGCAGTGGTGAAGTACTCGCCGAGCATCTCCAGGTATTCGGGATGGGTGTACGACACCAGGCGCAGCGCGCGGCCCTGGTAGGGCTGCAGGATCTTCACCAGCGTGTGGGTCGAATTACGCACGCCCAGGATGCGGCGCAGCGACAGCAGGTGCGCCATTTTCGGCGCCAGCGTTTCGATCGGCATGAAGCTGGGATGGCCGAGCGCCTGCGCGACCTGGGTGTCGGCCATGTTGGCGGCCGGCGGCAAACCCATTGCTTCGAAAATCTCCGCCGTGGTCACCCGGCCCGGATCGCGCGTGACGCCGTGCACCAGCACCGGCACGCCCTCGCGCGCCAGCAGCATCGCCAGCAGCGGGGTCAGGTTGGCCATCTTGCGCGCGCCGTTGTAGCTGGGGATCAGCACCGGCGCGTAGTCGCCCGGCGGCGCGGGGAGCAGCTCGAACGATTGTTCGGCCGCGTCGAGGAAGCCGGCGATCTCGTCGACCGACTCGCCCTTGATGCGCATGGCCAGCATGATGCCGCCCATTTCGAGGTCGGACACCCGGCCGTCGAGCATGGCTGAGTATAGCGCGCGGGCATCGTCGCGCGACAAACTGCGCGAACCTTTTTTGCCGCGGCCGATCTCTTTAATGAAGCGGGCAGCGGCGAATGTTTCTTGCAAAGTATTCATAGGCCAAAGCTTACACCGGCCTGAGAAATATTTTTGTCAAACCTTGAATCCTTTGTCAAAGCCGCCTCGTATAACCCTGGACCAAACGATGCAACCTTCATTCGAGGAGAACAAGATGAAACGTCAGATGAGACAAAGGGCATCCATCGCAGCGCTGGTCGTCGGCAACCTGCTGGCGATCGGTTTGGCGCCGCAGGCAATCGCGTCCAGCCACCGCGAGGCGCCGTTCATTACACGCCATCCGAAAGTCGACGCCACCGATTTCTACATGTTCCGCAGCTACCAGGCGGGCCGCTCCGAGTACACCACGCTGATCGCAAACTACGTGCCGCTGCAGGATGCGTACGGCGGACCGAACTACTTTTCGATGGATCCGGACGCGCTGTATGAAATCCACGTCGACAACAACGGCGACGCGCAGGAAGACCTGACCTTCCAGTTCCGCTTCAAAAACACCAACAAGAATGCCCAGTTCACGGTGGGCGGCAAGCAAGTCTCGATTCCGCTGATTATCAACGGCGGCGCCATCGACAGCGTCAATCCTCCCGGCATCAACGTGCGCGAAACCTACACCGTGACCGTGGTGCGCGGCAATCGCCGCAGCGGCACGCGCCAGGCCGTCACCAACGCCGATGGCGGCGGCGACACCTTCGACAAGCCGATCGACAACATCGGCAACAAGTCGATTCCCAACTACGACGCGTACGCCAGCAAGCATGTCTACAACATCAACATCCCCGGCTGCGCCACGCCGGCGCGCATGTTCGTCGGCCAGCGCAAGGACTCGTTCGTGGTCAACCTCGGCGAAACCTTCGACCTCATCAACTACAAGGCGCCGGCGGTCGAATTCGACCCGAACGCCGAAAAATCGGCACGCGACGACCTGGCCGACAAGAATGTCACCTCGCTGGAACTCGAAGCGCCGACCGCCTGCCTGGTGGGCACGGCGGGCGACCCCGTCATCGGCGGCTGGACCACAGCCAGCCTGCGCCAGGGCCGCCTGCTCAATCCGACTCCGGGCGCGAACGTCGGCCCCTCGCTCGAAGGCGGCGCATGGGTGCAGGTGTCGCGCCTGGGCATGCCGCTGGTGAACGAAGTCGTCATCGGCCTCAAGGACAAGGACAGGTTCAACCACAGCAAGCCGTCGGCCGATGCCCAGTTCGCCGACTACGTCACCAATCCCACGCTGCCCGCGCTGATCGAAGTGCTGTTCGGATCCGCCGGCGCCAAGGCACCGACCAACTTCCCGCGCAACGACCTGGTTGCCACTTTCCTCACCGGCATCACGGGCCTGAACCAGCCGAAGAAGGTGACGCCGGCCGAGATGCTGCGCCTGAATACCTCGGTCGCCCCCAGCACGAGTCAGAACCGCCTTGGCGTGATCGGTGGCGACAACGCCGGATTTCCGAATGGCCGCCGTCCAGGCGACGACGTGGTCGACATCGAACTGCGGGTCGTGATGGGCAAGCTGTGCACCTTGAACATCGGCTGCGCTCCCGCCGACGCGCCGGCCGGCGCGATTCGCTTCACCGACGGCGCCTTCCTTGACCAGACTTCGTTCAACGGCAGCTTCCCCTACCTGAAGACGCCGCTGCCGGGTTCGCCGCAGCAACCGTGATGGCAGCCCCACTCACACGAACAGGAGAGCATCATGAAAAAGCCGAGTTTGATCCTGGCCGCCATGCTGTTGGCCGCTTGCGGGCACAGCGACGACAGCCGGCCGCCGATTCCATCACCAGTCGTGGACGCGTTCTATGCCAAGGTGGCGACGGTAGTCACGGCCATGCCTGATCAGGCCGAAGCGGCCGCCATCGACGCCCTGGTGGCGACCGCACCGGAGGACAGCGAGCCGCCGTCGCTGTAATCGCGCATGCCGGCCGGACTAAAAAAAATCTAAGTCACCGTTAAGTATGCGACGACTTGCGGTCTCGACGTGCCGCCTCTTCATGCACGCGCCGCGGTCCAAAGGCTGGGGTCAGGTCCCGGAGGACCTGACCCCGGGGTTGTCGCCGCATGGGGTGCTTGCCGACATTGCCACAGGTCCCACACTTAACGGTGAAATAGCCACAAAAAAAGGAATCCACCATGTCGACTAGGTTGGCATACGCCGTCCTTGCGCTGGCGCTGCTGGCGCCGGCTGTCCACGCCGCGCCCCGCATCCCCAGCCGCGGCGATGAAGTGATCGAACACCTCCCGCGCCGCGCCGATCCGGTCCAGCAGGAACTACGCCGGCTGCGCGCCCGGCTCGCGGCCAATCCCGGCGACCTGGCGCTCGCCACCGGCATCGCCCAGCGCTACATCGTTACCGCACGTGAGGAAACGGATCCGCGCTATCTGGGCTACGCACAGGCCGCCCTGGCTCCGTGGTGGAACAGCGCCGCGCCGCCGCCCGTAGTGCGCCTGCTGCGCGCGACCCTGCTGCAAAGCACCCATCATTTTCCCGAAGCGCTGCGGGACCTCGATGCGGTGGTCGCGGCGGACCCGCGCAATTCGCAGGCCTGGCTGACGCGCGCCACGGTGCAGACAGTGCGCGGCGACTATGCGGCGGCCACCGCAAGCTGCGCGCACCTGTCGTCGCTCGCGACCGAACTTGTCACCATCACCTGCATCGCCAACGTGGCCGGCATGAGCGGCCGCGCAGCGAAGAGCGAAGCCCTGCTCGATGCGACCTTGCGGCGCGCAGGAGAGATCGATCCGGGCATGCGGGCCTGGGTGCTCACGCTGCTCGCGGAAATGGCCAGCCGGCGCGGCGACGCAGCGGCCGCCGAACAGCGCTTTGGCCGCGCTCTTGCGCTGACGCCGCGCGACAGCTACCTGGTCGGCGCGTATGCCGATTTCCTGCTCGACCAGCGCCGTCCGCGCGAAGTGCTGCGGCTGGTGCAGGACCAGAGCCGCATCGACGGCCTGCTGCTGCGCCATGCGCTGGCCTTGCAGCGGATCCCCGGCGCGCAGGAAGCGCTGCGCCGCGCCGACGACGAATTGAAGGCGCGCTTCGCAGCCGCCACGCAGCGCGGCGACAGCGTGCACCAGCGCGAACAGGCGCGCTACGAATTGCACGTGCGCGGCGACGGCAAGACCGCACTGTCGCTGGCGCAGAAGAACTGGGAAGTGCAGAAGGAGTCGGCCGACATGCGCGTTCTGCTCGAAGCAGCCCTGAAATCCGGCGACAAGCGCGCCGCCGCGCCGGTGCTCGACTGGATCAGGAAGAACGCGGTGGAAGACGTGGCACTGGCCCGCCTCGCAAAACTGATCGGAGAAGGCGCATGATGCGCGCGCTCCTCGCTGCGCTGCTGATGCTTGCCCTGCTGCCCGCGCAAGCCCACAAGCCGAGCGACAGCTACCTGACCCTGAACGTCAGGGGCCAGCAGATTACCGGCCAGTGGGACATCGCGCTGCGCGACCTCGATTTTGCCCTCGGCCTCGACCGGAACGGCGACGGCGATCTGACCTGGGACGAGGTACGCAGCCAGCACCAGGCCATCGCGGCGTATGCGCAGGAGCGGCTGGCGCTGTCCACCGCCCAGGGCGCGTGTACGATCGCGGCTGGCGAGCAGCTCATCGACAACCATACCGACGGCGCCTATACCGTGCTGCGCTTCATCGCCGCCTGCCCAGGCGCCATCGACGCGCTAACGGTGAACTACCGCCTGTTCGCCGACATCGATCCGCAGCACAAGGGACTGGTCAAGCTCGAGCACGAAGGCATGACCTCGACCGCCATCTTCAGCCCGGACAGCGCGCGCCAGTCGCTGTCGCTGGCCGCGCCGAGCCGTTGGCTCCAGTTCAGCGACTACGTGAAGCACGGCGTGTGGCACATCTGGATCGGCTTCGACCACATCCTGTTCCTGCTCTCGCTGCTACTGCCGGCGGTGATGATGCCGGCGGCCGCCAGGCAGGTGCAGACCATGAAGTCCGCACTCATCGACGTGCTCAAGGTGGTCACCGCGTTCACGCTGGCGCACTCGCTGACGCTGACACTGGCCAGCCTGCATGTGCTGTCGCTGCCGTCGCGCTGGGTCGAATCGGCGATTGCAGCTTCGGTAGCGCTGGCGGCGCTGAACAACCTGTGGCCGCTGTTCCGCGGCCGCCGCTGGGTGGCTGCATTCGTGTTCGGGCTGGTGCACGGGTTCGGCTTTGCCGGCGTGCTGGCCGACCTCGGACTACCGCAGTCGGCGCTGGTGCTGTCGCTGTTCGGCTTCAACGCCGGCGTGGAGCTCGGGCAGCTTGCCATTGTCGGCGTCTTCCTGCCGCTCGCATTCGCGCTACGGAAAACGTGGTTTTATCGACAACTGCTGACCACCGGCTCGGCGTTGATCGTGATCATCGCGGCGGTTTGGTTGGTCGAACGCGCGTTCGACCTGAAGCTGCTGTCGGCGTAACAGAGGGGTCAGACCCTTCGCGAATGCCAACGCGGCGCCTACCTCTTTTTGGCCAGCCGCCTGCGTACCAGAGGGGTCAGACCCGGTTCTTCTTTTAAAGGGTCTGACCCCGGTTCCTGGGCGCCAACTCAACCGGGGTCAGCCCCTAACGGAAAAACCGGGGTCTGACCCTTCGCGAATGCCAACGCGGCGCCAACCTCTTTTTGGCCAGCCGCCTGCAACGTGCGCGAATTAACGCTAAACTGCTTGCACCCTCCAGCTAAATCCGCAAAGAAGCCGCAATGACAATGATCATCCCAGATATCGAAAACACCAACGTCACCTCGTTCGCGCGGATGCCGTCGCCGGTCGAGCTGCACTCCAAGCTCCCGCTGACCGACCGCGCGCGCGACACCGTCATGAACGGGCGCGAGGTACTGCGCAACATCATCGACCGCAAGGACAAGCGCCTGTTCGTCGTGGTCGGCCCATGCTCGATCCACGACCCGGTCGCGGGCCTCGACTACGCCGCGCGCCTGAAAAAACTGCAGGCCGAAGTGGCCGACACCATGCTGCTGGTGATGCGCGTGTACTTCGAAAAGCCGCGCACCACCACCGGCTGGAAAGGCTACATCAACGATCCGGACATGGACGACTCGTTCCGCGTCAACGTCGGCATGGAGAGGGCGCGCCAGTTCCTGCTGGACGTGTGCGAAATGGGGCTGCCCACCGCCACCGAAGCGCTCGACCCGATTTCGCCGCAATACCTCGGTGACCTGATCGCCTGGACCGCGATCGGCGCGCGCACCACCGAATCGCAGACGCACCGCGAGATGTCGTCCGGCCTGTCCACCCCGGTCGGGTTCAAGAACGGCACCGACGGCGACATCAGCATCGCCGTCAACGCGATCCTGTCGTCGGCGCATCCGCACTCCTTCCTCGGTATCAACGGCGAAGGCAATGTGTCGATCGTGCGCACCAGCGGCAACGCCTACGGCCACGTGGTGCTGCGCGGCGGCGACGGCCGTCCGAACTACGACTCGGTGTCGGTCGCCATCGCCGAGCAGGCGCTGGCCAAGGCCGGCCTGCCGGCCAACCTGGTGGTCGACTGCTCGCACGCGAACAGCTACAAGAAGCCGGAACTGCAGCCGCTGGTGATGTCGGACGTGATCCAGCAGATCCGCCACGGCAACCGGTCGCTGGTGGGCGTGATGATCGAGTCGAACATCGTCGGCGGCAACCAGAAGATCCCGGCCGACCTGTCCCAGCTGAAGTACGGCTGCTCGGTCACCGACGGCTGCATCGACTGGGACGCCACCGAAACCATGCTGCGCGCGGCGCATCAGGAACTGCTGCAGCGCCCTTAAGCGGACACCAGCTGCGTCGCCACGGCGAACGAACCGGCCAGCGCGGCTTCGGCCTTGCTGGCGGGCGCGCTCAATTCGTCGATGTCCAGTAACACCTGGCCGTTTTCGACCTTCACCTTGTAGCGTTTGACGACGCCCTCGCCCGGCGCGCCGGCCGCGCCGCTGGCCAGGTCGGTGCTCCAGTTATGCAGCGGGCACGCAACCCGGTCGCCGAACACGATGCCGTGCGATAGCGGCCCGCGCATGCAGGGGCAGCGGTCGAGCAGCGCGAACACGCGTTCGTCCCCGGTGCGGAAGATGGCCACGCTGGGCAGCTCCTGCCATGCGAACCCGCGTTGCACCACCAGGGCGCCGAGCAGCGGGATGTTCCTGACCTTGCAAATGACTTTCCATTGTTCCGACATGTCGTCCTCCTGTTGAACGTCCGGTGGATCGCACCGGCGCGTTTCGCCTGCTTTTTTTAGGATGCCGATGCGGCAGCACTGTCTGCTGACACCGGCCTTACATCCTATTTCTAGCAAGAGCGGTGCCAGCGGCTCCCGCCCGTGAGCAGGCGCCGCATGCACCCGGACGGAGCGCTGTAGGGCCACGGTGCTTTACAATGACGCATTCCTCCCTATGTCTGCACCTCCAATGATTGTTCTCGGCGTCGAATCCTCCTGCGATGAAACCGGCCTTGCGTTGTACGACACGCAACGCGGCCTGCTGTCCCACGCACTGCATTCCCAGGTGGCGATGCACGAGGAGTACGGCGGCGTGGTGCCTGAACTGGCTTCGCGCGACCATATCCGGCGCGCGATTCCGCTGCTCGAGCATACGCTGGCGCAGGCTGGCGTCGCGCTGTCTGAGATCGACGCAATCGCCTACACCCAGGGGCCCGGGCTGGCCGGCGCGCTGCTGGTCGGTTCCTCGATCGCCTGCAGCCTGGCGCTGGCGACCGACAAACCAGTGATCGGCGTGCACCACCTGGAAGGCCACCTGTTGTCGCCGCTGCTGGCGTCCGATCCGCCGGCATTTCCATTTGTCGCGCTGCTGGTGTCGGGCGGGCATACGCAGCTGATGCGGGTCGACGGCGTCGGCCAGTACACGCTGCTGGGCGAAACGCTCGACGACGCGGCCGGCGAAGCGTTCGACAAATCGGCCAAGCTGCTGGGCCTCGGCTATCCGGGCGGTCCGGCGATTTCGCGGCTGGCCGAATTCGGCGATCCGCTGGCGTACAAGCTGCCGCGGCCGATGCTGCATTCGAAGGATTTCAATTTCAGCTTCTCCGGCCTGAAGACGGCGGTGCTGACGGTGGTGAAGAATCATGACGAGAAGGTCATCGCCAACATCTGCGAGCAGGACAAGGCGAACATCGCGCGCGGGTTTGTCGATGCGATCGTCGACGTGCTGACGGCGAAATGCGTCAGCGCGTTGAAGCACACGGGCCTGAAGCGGCTGGTGATCGCCGGCGGCGTGGGCGCCAATTCGCAGTTGCGCGAGTCGCTCAATGCGGCTGCCGAGAAGAAGAAGTTCCGGGTGTTCTATCCGGAGCTGGAATTCTGCACCGATAACGGCGCGATGATCGCGTTCGCCGGCGCGATGCGGCTGCAGATCAACCCGCAAGCGGCGCAGAAGGATTACTCGTTCAATGTGCGCCCGCGCTGGGCGCTGGACGACATCAAGGTAGTGTAATCGTTGCAAAACCTAGTCTGCGCCCGTGGGTCAGCCCCTTGGCTCGCGGCAACAGCCGTTGCGATTTTATCTTTCCAATCAACTACTTACAAAGTGTAACAACTTCTTACTGTGTGGCCGTCCGCGTCCAAAAACTGTCAATATCTTCAGGTTTAGATTTTCCGGGGGTGCGGCATGCGGCTTGTAAGTTGGAACATTCACTGGGGATGCGGCAAGGACGGGCGCATCAGGATTCACGCGATTATCGACGTATTGCGTAAGCTGAATCCGGATGTGATCTGCCTGCAGGAAGTCGCGTCGAATCACCCCGAGCTCGAAGGCAGCGCCAGCGCGAACCAGTTTCGCCAGCTGGCCGGTGCGTTCGGCGGCTATCACGCGGTGATCGAGCCAACCAGTGAAATCTACCAGAACAACCTGCCGCGCCAGTTCGGCAACCTGCTGCTGTCGAAATACCGCATCACCCAGGTGCACCGGCACCTGCTGCCCTGGCCGCCCGATCCGGACAACCCGGCCGGCATGCCGCGCGGGTTGATCGAAACGGTGCTCGATGCGCCCGGCGGCAAGGTGCGCGTGCTGACCACCCACCTCGAATACTATTCGCCGGTCCAGCGGCTGGCGCAGATCCGCCACATCAAATACCTGCACTGGGAAGCCTGCGAGCGCGCCCGCATCTTCCAGCCCGACCCGAGCCTTGAGGCGCCATTCCAGCTTGGATTCCGACCGGGTTCGGCGATCTACTGCGGCGATTTCAACTGCACGCCGTCATCGCCCGAATACAAGGAACTGATCGCGCCCGAACAAGGCATCGCGCTGCCGCTGGTCGACGCATGGAGCGCGACCCATCCGCACATCGCGCGCGCGCCGACCGCCGGCCTGCACGGTTTCGCCTGGCCGGAAAAGCCGGAGTGCTACGACTACTTCTTCGTCACCGAGGACCTGGTGCCGCGCCTGTCCGAGGTCGAAGTGCTGTCCGAGACCTCGGCCTCGGACCACCAGCCGATCGTTCTCGACATTGCCGGGTAAAACCGCGCGGCGATGGCGGCAAGCGCCCGGTGCGGTGACAACCCCGGGGGTGAAGCAGGGGTTTAGTGAAGCGAAGCTTCGCTCCTGCGAAACGGTCGAGCCTTGCAAGGCTCGACTCCTTTCAGGTCCGACGGACCTGACCCCGGCCCTTGGACTGCGGCGCATGCATGAAGAGGCGGCCCGTCCACGCCGCAGTCGTCCCGCACTTAACCGTGACATAGCCTACAACAACCACTGGGGTTAGGCGTCGCCGTCAGGCCGCTTCCTTGGCCGGGCGCGCCTGGCGGTGGTACAGGAACTCCAGCACACGCATGCGGTACTCGATGTAGAGGGCGTCGTGTGCAAGTTCGACCCGGTCGCGCGGACGCGCCAGGCGCACCTGGACGATATCGCCGATGGTCGCCGCCGGGCCGTTCGTCATCATCACGATGCGGTCCGACAGCAGCACGGCCTCGTCGACATCGTGGGTCACCATCACGACCGTCGAACCGGTCTTGGCGACGATGCGCATCAGCTCATCCTGCAGGTGCGCACGGGTCAGCGCATCGAGCGCGCCGAACGGCTCGTCCATCAGCAGCACCTTGGGCTCCATCGACAAGGCGCGCGCAATGCCTACGCGCTGCTTCATGCCGCCCGAGATTTCATTCGGCCGCTTCGACGATGCCGCCGTCAGGCCGACCAGCGCCAGCGCAGCGGTGGTGCGTTCTTTCAGCTTGGCCGACGATTCTTTGGCGCCGAACACCCGCTCTACTGCGAGGTGCACGTTCTCGAAGCAGGTGAGCCACGGCAGCAGCGAATGGTTCTGGAAGACGACGCCGCGTTCCGGCGACGGGCCGGCGATCTCGCGGCCGGCGCAAATGAGCGCGCCTTCGGTGGCGGTGGTAAGGCCCGCGATCAGGTTCAGCAGCGTCGACTTGCCGCAACCGGAGTGGCCGATCAGCGTGATGAATTCGCCCTGCTCCACCGTCAGGTTGATGTCGCTGAGCGCGTGGAAGCTGCCCTTCTTTGTCTCGAAGCGCATCTCGGCATGCTGCACCTCGATGAATTTTTGCGTGCTCATGTCAGGCTCCCGATTCTTCATAAGTGAACGACCTGGCCAGCGCCACCAGCGCCTGTTCGAGCAGCAGCCCGACCACGCCGATGACCACGATCGCGATGATGATGTGCGGGACATTGAGGTTGTTCCACTCGTCCCAGACCCAGAAGCCGATACCCACGCCGCCGGTCAGCATTTCGGCCGCGACGATCACCAGCCACGCCGTACCGATCGCCAGGCGCACGCCGGTCAGCATGTACGGCAGCACCGACGGCAGCAGGATCTTGGTGAAGATCTTCCACTCCGACAGGTTCAGCACGCGCGCCACGTTCATGTAATCCTGCGGCACGCGCTGCACGCCCACCGCCGTGTTGATGACCATCGGCCAGATCGAGCAGATGAAGATCGACCAGATCGCGGCAGGATCGGCGGCCTTGAACACCAGCAGGCCGATCGGCAGCCAGGCCAGCGGCGAGACCGGCTTGAGCAGGCTGATGATCGGGTTGAACATCCCCGCCAAAAACTTGAAGCGCCCGATCATGAAGCCGAGCGGGATGCCCACCGCCGCGGCCATGCCGAAGCCCACCGCCACGCGCTTGAGCGAAGCGAGGATGTTCCAGCCGATGCCCTGGTCGTTCGGTCCCTTGCTGTAGAACGGATCGGAGAACAGGCGCACCGCCTCCTGCCACGTCACGTACGGCGTTGGGAAGCTGGTGGTCTTGGCCGAGATGATTTGCCACACCAGCACCAGGAACGCGAGGCCCAATACGGGCGGCAGCACCGCCAGCAGGAAGGCGCGGCTGCGCTGCTTGCCGCCGATCTTGTAGCCCTGGTTGGCGAGGCGCTCGCTGCGGCGCGGCTTCCCGGCGGCCGGCGCCTTGACGCTTGCCGCGCCGCCCGGTGGCGCGCTTACGGATTCGAATACTGCACTCATGGCTTGCTCCTTCACTTACGCTTTGATCTTGAACGATTCGGCGTAGGCCTTGGGATTCTTGCCGTCCCAGACCGAGCCGTCGATCAGCTTCGTGGTGCGCATCGAAACCTTCGGCACGCTGACCTTGGCCAGCGCTGCCGCATCCTTGTACAAGGCAATCTGGTTGACCGCGGTGGCGGTGGCGAGGTAGTCCGGCTCGCCCTTCAGCAGGCCCCAGCGTTTATGCTGGGTCATGAACCACATGCCGTCGCTCAGGTACGGGAAGTTCACGTTGCCGTCGTCGTAGAACTTCATGTAGTTCGGATCGTCCCAGGTCTTGCCCATGCCGTTCTGGTAGCGGCCCAGGATGCGCTGGTTGATGACGTCGACCGAGGTGTTCACGTAGGACTTGTCGGCGATCGTCTCGGCCATCTTGGTCTTGTTCGACAGCGAGGCGTCGATCCATTTGCTGGCGTCGAGGATGGCCGCCACCAGCGCCCGCGCGGTGTTCGGATGCGCCTTGACCCAATCGGCCGTGGTGCCGAGCGTCTTTTCCGGATGGTCCCTCCAGATATCCTGGGTAGTGGCGGCAGTGACGCCTACGCCGTCGACGATCGCGCGGTGGTTCCACGGTTCGCCGACGCAGAAGCCGTCCATGTTCCCGACCCGCATATTGGCCACCATCTGCGGCGGCGGCACCGTGATCACCTTGGCGTCCTTCAGCGGGTTGATGCCGTAGGTGGCGAGCCAGTAGTACAGCCACATCGCGTGGGTGCCGGTCGGGAAGGTCTGGGCGAACGAGTACTCGCGCTTGTCGGTCTGCATCAGCTTGGCCAGCGACGGGCCGTCGACGCCGCCCTTGTCGGCGACCTTCTTCGACAACGTGATGGCCTGGCCGTTATGGTTCAGGTTCATCAGCACCGCCATGTCCTTCCTGGCGCCGCCGATGCCCATCTGGACGCCGTAGATCAGGCCGTAGAGCACGTGGGCCGCATCGAGTTCGCCGTTGACCAGCTTGTCGCGCACGCCGGCCCAGGACGATTCCTTGGAAAGGACGATCTTGATCCCGTACTTCTTGTCGAAGCCGAGCACCGACGCCATCACCACCGAGGCGCAGTCGGTCAGCGGGATGAAACCGATTTTCACTTCCTCTTTTTCGGGCTTGTCGGAGCCCGCAGCCCAAACACCGCCGCTGGCGAGTCCGGTCAGGGATACGGAGGCGCCGGCTTTCAGGATCGTGCGGCGGATCTGGCTGGTTTTGTGTTCAGTAGTCATCGTTCCCTCATTGGCTTCGGCTGGCAGGCACAGTCGGAGCAAGCGCGCGCTGGCGCTTGCCGTTACCAGTCCTACAGCAAGTGGCGTGCCAACGAGAAAACAGAGGGTATTGACGGGGAAGGCGGCGCGCGGCGCCGCTTCAGGTGAGTTTTTAGCACCGCAATTGTGCGACGCACCAAAACAGCGCCACCGCGCGAGCGTGGGCTAGCGCTGGACGGTCACGCCCTTCCAGAACGCGACGTGGTCGCGGATCTGGGCGGCCGCTTCGAACGGGGCGCGGTAGATCCACGCCGCGTCAGGGTTGGTGGCGCCGTCCACCACGAGCGTGAAATAAGCGGCGGTTCCCTTCCACGGGCAGATGGTCTCGGTCGCGCTGGACTGGAGGTACTGCTGGTGCACGGCCGACATCGGGAAATAAACGTTGTTTTCCACGATGTGGACCTGGTCGTCGGGGGCTTCGGCGATGACGGCGCCGTTCCAGGTGGCGGTCGGCATGGCGCTTACCCTTCGGCGAGGATCTGGCGCAGCGCCTGCTCGAACACCTCGGGCGGCTGGCCGCCGGAGATCAGGTGGCGCTGGTTGATAATAATCGCCGGCACCGAATTGATGCCGTGGCGCTGGAAGAACTGTTCGCGCTCGCGCACCTCGGCGGCGTAGGTGTCGGAGGCCAGGATGCGGGACGCTTCGGCCGCATCGAGGCCGACCTGGCCGGCCACGCGCACCAGCACGTCGTGCGAGCCAGGGTTGTAGCCTTCGGTGAAGTAGGCATCGAACAGCGCCATTTTCAGTTCGCGCTGCAGGCCCTGCTCTTCGGCCCAGTGCAACAGGCGGTGGGCGTCGAAGGTATTGTAGATGCGGTCGCGCTGGCCGAAAGTGAAGCCGAGGTCGGCGCCGCGGGCGCGGATCATCTCGCTGGTTTCGGCGCGCTGCTCGGCGCTGGCGCCGTATTTCTGCGCGAGATGTTCGCCGATGTCCTGGCCTTCCGGCGCCATCTGCGGATTCAGCTCGAACGGCTGGAAGTGGATGTCGACAGTGGCGGCATCGCCAACGTTCTCGAGCGCCTGTTCCAGCGACTTGAGGCCGATGACGCACCAAGGGCACGACACGTCCGACACGAAATCAATCCTGATCTGTTTGCTCACAATACATCCCTTCTATTAGTCAGACTAATATGTTGGCCCGGAGCAGCGCATTTCAAGCAAAATTCTAAAACCGGGGTCTGACCCCGGTGTTGAAATTTATTTCTTCTTGGCGGGCTTGGCGGCGGGAGCCGGCTTGCCGCCGATCCGGCTTTCCTTGCCAGCAATCAGATTGCCGATGTTCTTGCTGTGGCGCCAGGCCAGCAGCATGCTCATCGCGACCACGGCGAACAGCTTTTCGTCCACGCCGAACAGCAGGCCATAGTAGAACGGGGCGAACAGGGCGGAGATCAGCGCCGCCAGCGACGAGTAGCGGAAAGCGTACGCGATCACCAGCCAGGTCACCAGGGTCGCCAGGCCCAGCCAGGGATTGAGGCCGAACAG
Organism: Pseudomonadota bacterium; assembly: GCA_046728335.1. GTDB lineage: Bacteria > Pseudomonadota > Gammaproteobacteria > Burkholderiales > Burkholderiaceae_D > JAFCUW01. The sequence continues at coordinate 23,566 of JBKPEJ010000028.1, forward strand.
CACGCCCAGCGCGGTCGCCACGCCTTTGCCGCCGACGAAGCGGAAGAAGATCGGCCACAAGTGCCCGAGGAATACGGCCAGCGCCACCAGCGCGATGCCGGCATCGGTGACGCCGTACTGGTCGGCCAGGCGCAGCGCCAGCCAGACCGCGAACCAGCCCTTGAGGCCGTCGCCGATCAGGGTCGCGATGGCAGCTTTCTTGTTGCCGCTGCGCAGGACGTTGGTGGCGCCGGGATTTTTCGAGCCGTAGGTGCGCGGGTCGGACAGGCCGAACACGCGGCTCATTACGACCGCGAACGAAATCGAGCCGATCAGGTAGGCGGCAATCACAAATATCAGGGTGTTCATGGTGTCTTTCTTGTTATCGAAGCCGGTCTCAGTCGCCGGGATCGTGAATATACACCATCATTGGCGCCCTGCGAAGCCGCCGGGAGCGGCGACGACCGGTCAAGATAACAATAATGCAATCTGACCACGGCGGCAAGAAGATGCCGCCGCGCCGCAGCCCCGCACCGGTCAGATCGCCGGGCCTGCCTCCTCGCCGCGCAGGCGATGCGCCGCCGCGACCATATTATGCAAGGCGGCGCGCGTCTCCGGCCAGGCACGCGTCTTGAGACCGCAATCCGGGTTGACCCACAGATTCGCGGCAGGGATGACTTCGGCCGCCTTCTTCATCAGCCGCACCATGTCGTCGACGGACGGCACTTGCGGCGAGTGAATGTCGTACACGCCAGGACCAATTTCGTTCGGATACCGGAAGCTGCCGAATCCGCGCAGCAGCTCCATGTCCGAGCGGCTGGTCTCGATGGTGATGACGTCCGCGTCCATCGCCGCGATCTCCGGCAGGATGTCGTTGAATTCGGCGTAGCACATGTGCGTGTGCACCTGGGTGTCGTCGGCGACCCCGCTGGCGGCGATGCGGAATGCGCGCGCCGCCCACAGCAGGTAGTCGTTCCAGCGGGCGCGGCGCAGCGGCAGCCCTTCGCGGATCGCCGGCTCGTCGATCTGGACGATCCCGATGCCGGCGGCCTCCAGGTCCACCACTTCGTCGCGGATCGCCAGCGCGATTTGCTGCGCGGTCGCCGAACGGGCCTGGTCGTCGCGCACGAACGACCATTGCAAGATGGTGATCGGGCCGGTGAGCATGCCCTTCATCGGCCGCTCCGTCAGGCTTTGCGCATACGCCGTCCAGCGCACCGTCATGGCCGCCGGCCGCGCCACGTCGCCGAACAGCACCGGCGGCTTCACGCATCGCGAGCCATACGATTGCACCCAGCCGTTGGCGGTGAAGGCGAAACCGTCCAGCTGTTCGCCGAAGTATTCCACCATGTCGTTGCGTTCCGCTTCGCCGTGCACCAGCACATCGATGCCGAGTTCTTCCTGCTCACGCACGGCGTGCGCGATTTCCGCGCGCATCGCCGTTTCGTACGCCTCGGCCCCGAGCTCCTTGCGCTTGTAGGCGGCGCGGGCGGCACGGATCTCGGCCGTCTGCGGGAAGGAGCCGATCGTCGTGGTGGGGAAATGCGGCAGGGCGAAGCGCGCCTTTTGCCCGGCCCGGCGCACCGCGAAAGCACTGTTGCGGCGATCGATCCCCGGCGCGAGTTGCTTGACGCGTTGCGCGACCGCCGGGTTCTTCACCCGGGCGCTGCCGGCGCGCGCGGCAATTGCCGTACGCGCGGCCAGCAGTTCGGCGCTGACGACGTGTTCCCCTTCATTGATGGCGCGCTGCAGAATGCGCAGCTCGCCCAGTTTGTCGCTGGCGCCGGCCAGCCAGCTGCGCAGTTCGTCGTCGATGGCGGCATCGTCGGACAGGCTCAGCGGCGTGTGCAGCAGCGAGCACGATGGCGCAATCCACAGCGCCTGGCCGCGGCGCTGCACCACTGGCGCGAGCAGGCGCAGCGCCTTGTCGAGGTCGGCCCGCCAGATGTTGCGGCCATCGAGGATGCCGAGCGAGAGCACCTTGTGGCCCGGCAGCCAGTCGATCACCGATTGCAGTTCCTCGCCGGCGCGGATGAGGTCGACGTGCAGGCCGGCCACCGGCAATTTGCAGGCCAGGCTCAGATGCTCCTGCAGCGGCGAAAAATAGGTCGCCAGCAGCAGCGAAACCTGCGCCGTGTTGAGCGTGTGAAAGGTGCGCTCGAACGCCAGCTGCCAGGCGCCAGGCAGGTCGAGGCCGAGGATGGGCTCGTCGATTTGCACCCATTCGACGCCGGCGCCTTTCAGCTGGCGCAGCAAATCGACGTAGACCGGCAGCAGCTGCTCGAGCAAGGCGAGCTTGTCGAACCCTTCGGTGCGCGATTTGCCGAGCCACAGGAAGGTCAGCGGGCCGAGCAGCACCGGCTTGACGCAATGGCCCAGGGCCTGGGCTTCCGCCACCTCGCCCAGCAGGCGCGCCGATGCCAGGCTGAAGCGGGTCGCTTCGTCGAATTCCGGCACCAGATAGTGGTAGTTGGTATCGAACCATTTGGTCATCTCGAGCGCCGGTTTGCCCGCCGCCGGCTGCGCGTGATTGCACGATCCTTCATGGCGGTGCTCGTTCGCCACCCCGCGCGCCAGCGTGAAGTAGCGCTCCAGCGCCGGTTCGGCGCCCGTGAATTCGAACCTGGCCGGTTCGCAGCCGAACAGCTGGATGTGATTGGCGACGTGGTCGTAATAGGCGAAATCGCCCACCGTGACGAAGTCGAGCCCGGCATCGCGCTGCTGCGCCCAGTGGCGCTCGCGCAGTTGCGCGCCGCATTCCTCGAGCTGCTGCTCGCTGATCTCGGCGCGCCAGTGGCGCTCCAGGGCGAATTTGAGCTCGCGTTGCAGGCCCATGCGTGGATAGCCGAGAATATGAGACTTGATCATGATAACTTCCATTCTGTATGAATAATAGTTATGATGATCGCTGGCTGCCGACCGGAATTCAAACGAAATTTTTTACAGTCACCCTGAAAATCATTCATGTCCAACTCGCTGCTTGAACTGCGCCACCTGCGCACCCTCGTCGCCCTGAAGGCCTCGGGCACCATCTCGCGCGCGGCGCAGCTGCTCAACGTCACCCAATCGGCGCTGTCGCACCAGGTAAAAATCCTCGAAGATCTCTACCAGGCCAGTCTGTTCGAACGCAAATCGACGCCCATTGTGTTCACCGCCGCGGGGCAGCGCCTGCTCGAGCTGGCGCAGAAGGTGCTGCCGGCGGTGGAGATGGCGGAACGCGACCTGGCGCGACTGGCCGGTCACGGCACGGGCAAGCTGCGCATCGCGGTGGAATGCCACACCTGTTTCGACTGGCTGATGCCGTCGATGGACGCCTTGCGCGAACGCTGGCCGGAGGTGGAGCAAGACATCATTTCGGGATTCCAGGCCGATCCGATCGGCCTGCTGCACCAGGACCGTGCCGAGCTTGCCATCGTCTCGGACCTCGACGAGGACGAAACCGACGTGGTGTTTCACCCGCTGTTCGAATTCGAGATGGTCGCCCTGCTCCCGCTGAACCATCCCTACCTGGCCAAGCCCTACCTGGAAGCGGCCGACTTTGCCGGACAGGCGCTGATCACCTATCCGGTGCCGGACGATATGCTCGACCTGGTGCGCCAGGTGCTCAAACCGGCCGGCATCGAGCCGCCGCGGCGGACCACCGAGCTGACGGTCGGCATGCTGCAGCTGGTGGCGAGTGGCCGCGGTTTCGCGGCCCTGCCGCTGTGGGCGGTCAATGGTTATCTGGAGCGCGGGTATGTCGCGCGCCAGCGCATCGGGCCGGACGGCTTGACGGGGCGCCTGTACGCAGTCACCCCGAAGCACCTTGCCGGCAACGCCTACCTGGCGGACTTCGTCCAGGTCATGCGTGAAACATCGCTGCTGTCGTTCCCGGGAGTCAAGCTGCTGTAGCTGGCATACTAGGGCAGCGCCACTGCGACGGCCTTCGGAGCAAGCAGGCGTAGCAGTTCGGCCGGAGCGATGCCGACCAGGTAGCCGCGGCGCCCGCCGTTGATGTACATCAGCGGCAAATCGAGAATCGTTTTCTCGACGTACACCGGTAGCGCCTTCCTGGTGCCGAACGGACTGGTGCCACCCACCAGGAATCCGGTATGCCGGTTCGCCGCTTCCGGCGTGCATGGCTCGATCTTCTTGCAGCCGACCTGGCGGGCCAGTTCCTTGGTCGACACCTTGCAGTCGCCATGCATCAGCACGATCAGCGGGCGCGCCGCTTCGTCCTGCATCACCAGGGTCTTGACGACCGCATGCTCGTCGACGCCCAGTTCGCGCGCCGACACCGCGGTGCCGCCCTTCTCCTCATATGCATATGGATGTTCGGTGAACGCGACCTGGTGCTTGCGCAGCAACTGTGTCGCCGGTGTTTCTGAAATGTGCTCTTTCTTGGCCATGCGTGATACGCTGTTCGTTCATTGGAGGGTAGGAGAAACCCATTACTGGATCTCTCCCCCCTAAGAACCGTGCTTGCGATTTTCATCGCACACGGCTCAAGCATAATAAAAGTTCCTATACTGGAACCGGCTTAACAACTTTCAAACCAAGACTATGCACTTGGGCATGACAGTTTGGGTGCAATAGTACGCGATTTCCAAGGGCGTCCGAGCCTCCCGCCACACGGTATTCAATGTGGTGATCGTGCCAGCCCGTCTCTATATCCATCTCGTACCCGCAGAGCGCGCACAGACCGCTTTGATCCAAATACAGACGAGCCCACTGCTTCCGGTAACTCATGCTCTTGAGCATGCGTTCCTGTCGAAGTGTCTCACCGTACATTTCCCATTGCGGATCATAGGGCTGGTAAGCCCCTTTGATTTTCCTGTGTCGTTCGATCGGGGTATTCGCAAGCGAATACAGTTCGACCACATCCTTTCCACCATCTTTCGCGTTGATGTCCGCGGCGAACACCCAGTTCCGACCTTCGACCGTACGCCAGTACCGCCGGCGAATCCAGTCGGCGCTCTTCATCGGGTGCCTCCGCCTTGCCCACCGCATAAGCCGCCAGAACAACAGCGACTCCATGCGCGAGTAAGCCTGCTTAGCAACGACAGGACTGTGATACTGCGCCCAGCCCCGCAACATCGGGTTCAGCAGTCGAATCAGATTCTCCTGCTTTGCCCCAAGGTTGTCGCCGATGACCTTCCTTAGCTTTTCATAGAACGCTTGCACGTTTTTCTTACTTGGCTTGATGAGTAGTTTTTCCGAATACTTCCGGAAGTTCCACCCAAGGAAGTCGAAACCTTCGTCGATGTGCACGATTTTGGTTTTCGCCTCAGACAGTCGCAACCCTCGAACTGCAAGGAAGCCTTCTACCCAAGGTCTGACTATCGTTTCGAGCACCTCTTTCGACGCGCCCGTAATGATGAAGTCATCCGCATACCGTACAACGCCGACTTTCAGTTTCCTGGTCTTGAGTACGCCACATGTCGCTTCAAGGTGCGCGACAAGTTCGGTTTCCAAGCTATTCAGCGTCCAGTTAGCCAGCGCAGGGCTAATGATGCCGCCCTGCGGCGTTCCCGTTGTAGTTGCCATCAATTGCTCCCGGTCGACCACCCCGGCCTTCAGCCACTTCTTCAGGATCGACTTGTCCATTCGGATGTTGTCGATCATCCAGTCGTGATTGATGTTATCGAAGAACCCCTCGATGTCCGCATCCAAGATCCATTGTGCCGAGACCTTCCGACACGTTTGCAGGAATATTTGCGACATCGCGTCGGCCGTTGAGCGGTTTTTCCTGAACCCATATGAGTTCGGGTCGCTCACCGTTTCCAAGACCGGGTCAAGTCCAAGCAAATGTAGTGCTTGCATGGCCCTGTCCCGCATGGTTGGTATGCCCAAAGGACGTAACTTCCCATTTGGTTTCGGAATGTAGACCCTCCGTAATGGCAGTGGCCTATACCGTTGTTTCTTCAATCGAGCAATCGCAGCGAATTTCTGCTGCGGCGTATCCCATAGTTCACGATCCACACCTGCGGTTCGTTTGCCTTGATTCTCCGTCGCTCGTTTGACTGCCAATGCTTTCGCACTGAACGAGTGGGACAGCCATCGTTGCAGGGCTTTCACCTTGCGCCAATTTCCGTCCTGCGAAGCCTTCGCTAATCGACTCTGCATGGCTCTCACATTCCGTTGAACCAGCCGCCAGTTGATGGCGGCCCATTCAGGCGGAGCGTGCGAGGACGCAGAACCGATAATTTTCATATCGATTACTTTCATGCTGTACCTCGGGTAGTGATGCCCACCGAGGACGCAGGTTCCCCCCGAAGGGTGAACTGCATCCCTTCGGGGCGGTTGAAAAATAACTACTTGGAGACAATGCGGTCGTATGACGACAATTACACCAGATGGAAGTCTGCACCCTTTCAGGTCGAACAAATCTTGAATCCGTATCCGAATCATTACAATCCGGCGTTCGCTTTTTCCATCGTCCCATACCCGCTTCTTCAACAGTTCCCCTTGCGGGTCTCCTGCCCTTTTCGTTGTTCTGAAGGTAGGCGAAAAATCGGGCTTACCACGTTCCCTGCAATGTCGACGCGGCTGACTTACGCCGCGACCTACTGGTTAGGGCCTGTCTATCCCCCGATGGTTTCTATAACGACGTATTTCCCACCTCACGGAAATATCTGACCATGCACCGTTTGGTTAAGGCCAACAGCAGATTGGGCCTTGCTAAGATAACGAGGGTTCAATCGACAGTTCACTTACGTTGCCCGTACAGCGCTCACCTAACCCCTCCACCGCCTTTCTGCTAGCAGTTTCCGCCGTTCCACTCGCGTGGGGACGACGCCACCGAGGTGGGGGTATATTGTCTTCGGAGCTTCACACCCCACCGTTGCCAGTGACGCATGTCCGAATAGGTGACGAATGGTCGTACATTCGGTCGCAGTTCCTGATATTTTGGATACGACAAGACATCACAGAGTTTGCGCTCTGACTTTTGCAGGACTTACGCTTACATGATCCAAACGCCATTGCTGACTTGTCTGAGCTGTTTCTCGGTAAAGGAGCAGCGCAACGTGTCGGAAGGAAAACTTCCGGCGATGTCGCATTTTGACAACACTCAACCGCCTTTTGGGCGAGAATTTGCGATCCAGCGACCCATAGGGTTCGGGATTGACGTTCTTTTTGGTGGAGTATTTTGAAGTTAAACTATACAAATTCGCGAGGCGAACCTGTAGAGCCGACGCTAACATCCTGTGAAAATCAAGGACTTAGCGCATGTTTGCGGTGTGTACTGCTTAGTGTTTGCCGAGAAACCGGCACTTCAGCGACTACGTGTCGCACGAGGAGTTTCTTATTATGCAGCAGGAAATTCGCTTTGCCACCTTTAACGTGTTCAACCTCGCCCCCGCCGGCGCGAAACTGTACGACAACCTGTTGCCGTGCACCGAGGCTGAATTCGAAGCGAAGATCAACTGGACCGCACGCCAGATCGACTTGCTCGACGCCGACGTGATCGGCTTCCAGGAAATTTTCTCGCAGGCGGCGCTGAAGCTGGCCTTGTCGCGCACCCGCAACTACCGGGACGCCTTCCATGTCGGCTTCGATCCCGATCCGGCCGCCGAACGCCTGACGCCCAGCGTGGCGCTGGTGTCGCGCCTGCCGCTGGCGGAGGCCGGCGTCGCCCACGCGACCTTCCCGGAAGGGATTACGATGCCGGATGGCACCCGCGACGCCGACCGCTTCGCGCGGCCGGTGGTGCACGCCCAGGTCGTCGTCTCGCCCGACGTCACGGTCGACGTGGTGGTGGTGCACCTGAAATCGAAACGCCCCGACTACCGCACCGGCGACACCGGAGAGGACCCGCAACTGTACGCGCTGGCCTGCCTGCGCTCGTTGATCCGGCGCGGCACCGAGGCGGTGGCGCTGCGCGTCTTGCTGAGCAAGCTGGCGCGCAGCAATTCGCGTCCGCGCGTGGTGCTCGGCGACTTCAACGACGTGGCCGACGCGGTCACCACCGGCATCGTGCTCGGCGCCGGCGCGCCGCTCGGCGACCGCCTGTTCGACGCCTACCAGCTGCAGCGCCGCCAGGACCACCTGCGCCACGTCGGCTTCTCCAGCCTGCACGACGGCCACTACACGACCATCGACCATATCCTGGTGTCCGAGGAATTCAACGCGGCGCTGCCGAACGCGATCGGCGAAGTGGTCGACGTGGTCTACCTGAACGACCACCTTGTGCTGGAGCTGCCGGAAGCGTCCGACCACGGCCAGGTGCTGGCGCGCATCCGCCTGTTCGACGTGGCCGAGGGCCTTATGGATACCGGGGTGTGAAATCAGGGTCGCTGGTCGCCATGCCGGCGTAGAAGCCCTGGTATTCGTCGCAGCCATGCTGGCGCAGGAAGCGCAGCTGTTCGGCGGTCTCCACGCCTTCCGCGATCACCCGCAGCCTGAGGCTGCGGGCCACCGCGATGATGGCCGGGATGATCGCCGCATCGCCAGGATCGCTCGTGATGTCCTCGACGAACGAGCGGTCGATCTTGAGCTTGGACAGCGCATAGTGGCGCAAGGCCGACAGGCTTGAGCAGCCGGTGCCGAAGTCGTCGACCGTCAGCTGCACCCCGCGCTGGCGCAGCGCGTTGACGGTGGCGATGGTCCGCGCGTCGCCGTCCATCAGCATGCCCTCGGTAATTTCCAGGTCGAGCAGTTGCGGCTCCAGTCCCGAACCGGCGAGTGCAGCGTCGACGTACTGCAGCAGCCGGTCGTGGATGAACTCCACGCTCGACAGGTTGACCGCCACCACCACCGGATAACCCTGGTCGCGCCATGCGCGCGCCTGCGCGCAGGCCTGGCGCAGCACCCATTCGCCGATCGGCACGATCAGCCCGGACGCTTCCGCGATCGCGAGGAACTGGTCCGGCTGCAGCAGCCCGCGCTCCGGATGGCGCCAGCGGATCAGCGCCTCGACCCCGATCGTGCGCCCGCTGGCGATGTCGATTTCGGGCTGGTACTCGAGCACGAATTCGTCGTTGGCCAGCGCCTGGCGCAACCGGTTTTCCATCTCGACCCGCTCGACCACGTGGGCGTTCATCTCGGGACTGAAGAACTGGAAGCCGTTGCGGCCATCCCGCTTGGCGTGGTACATCGCAATGTCGGCGTTCTTGAGCAGCGTGTCGATGTCGTCGCCGTCGCTGGGGCAGATGCTGATGCCGATCGAGACCGACAGCGCGACTTCGTGCTCGCCGAGCCGCATCGGCTGCGACACCGCGTGCATCACGCTGCCCGCCACGTGCGCGGCCTGGTCGGCGCCGCCGATGTCGGCCAGGATCACGACGAACTCGTCGCCGCCCTGGCGGCTGACGGTATCCACCCCGCGCACGCAGCGCACCAGGCGCGCCGCCACTTCCTTGAGCACGGTGTCGCCGGCCAGGTGGCCATGCGTGTCGTTGATGGCCTTGAAGCGGTCCAGGTCGAGGAACATCACGGCGACCCTGGTGTGCTGGCGCCGTGCGGTGGCGAGCGCCTGCTGCAGGCGGTCGAGGAACAGCACCCGGTTCGGCAGGTCGGTGAGGAAGTCGTGTTCGGCCAGGTGGCGGGTGTGCTCCTCGATCTGCTTGCGGTCGGTGATGTCGGACAGGATCGCCATGTAGTTGCGGATTTGGTTGGCCGCGTCGCGGATCGCCGTCAGCGCCACCCACACCGGGTAGACCTCGGCGTTGCTGCGCACGCAGAACAGTTCGCCTTCCCAGTGGTCGTGGTCGGCGACGTAGTCCCAGATCTGCTGGTAGAACGCCGGCTCGTGCAGGCCGGCGCGCAGGTTCGGCACCTCCTGGCCGATGACGTCGGCGGGCGCAAAGCCGGTGATGTTGCTGAAGGCCTGGTTGGCGGCCATTACCCGGTACGCGTTGTCGATGATCAGGATGCCGTCGCGGCAGTTCTCGAACACCTGCGCGGCCATCGTCAAGGTGCGCTCGGTCGACTTGCGCAGCGAAATATCGCGGATCACGGCGTAGGACAGGCGTTCGTGGTCGAGCGCGACAGAGGTCAGCAGCACTTCGGCCCAGAACGGATCGCCGCGCCGGGTGTGGTACAGCCATTCGTAGCGCTGGTTGCCGTCGCTGAAGGCCCTGGCCGCCAGTCCCGCGTCGCGCACCAGCGACGATTCGCCCGATGGCTGTTCGGCGGGCGAAAAATCGAGCAGCGAGCGCCCCACCAGTTCGTGCTCGCCGGCGCAATGGAACAGCCGTACCGCGGCCGGATTGACGTCGACGATATCGCGCCCGCGCACCAGCACGATGGCGTCGGCCGAGCGCTCGAACAGCTGGCGGAAGTTGGCGCCGGCGCGCATCAGCGCGTGTTCGTCGAACTTGCGCGTGGTGACGTCGACCTCCATGCTCAGCACGTGCTGGGAGCCGTTGTCGCGGCGCACCGCAAAGTGGCTGGAATAGACCCAGCGCTCGGCGCCGTCGCGGCGCCGCACCAGCCAGTCGCGCGCCGGCGGCACCTGGCCGGTGCGGCGGATCGATTCGAGCAGGCCGGCGAATTCGGCCTCGTGTTGCGGATGGGACATCAGGCTGGTCAGCGGCTTGCCGACGGCGTCGCGCGCGTCCACGCCGAACAGCTGGACGCAGGTGTTGTTCCAGTAGCGCACGATGCCGTCACCGTCGCTGCTGTGGACCGCGACGTTGGGCGTCAGTTCAACCGCGGCGACGAAACGGTACAGCAAATCGAGCGCGGCCAGGCCCGCTCCTTTCGGTTCGTCGCCAGGCGGCAGGCCGTGCATCTCGTCGTCCACTCAACACCTTTTGGTTCGCGCCCCTCATGGGACAGACCATTCTGGTCCACACACCCCGGGCCACGCTTGTGCGTGCGCAAATCAGTTTCCGGCGGGTTGCCTTTCCGCTCAGGAAAATTTGCGCTTTATCGGGCTTTTCTGCATTCCAGCGTCCGGAATCCACTTCCTGTCGCATTCCGATGGCAGCGGCCCTTGCCTTTTTCTATAGTGCCAACATGCGCGTGGAGCTCCATCTCGTCACAAGACGGAGCACATGCGCGCCATTCCCGCAATCTCGAATAACAATTCCATATGCAAAGTACAAGGCCATGAAAATCGAAACCCTGCCGCTGGCGCAATCCCAACCAACCACCCGTTCGCGCCGCTGGAAGAAGCCCGCGACCGGGTTGCTGATCGTGCTGTTGGCCGGCGGCGGCTGGGCGTTCATGCAGAAGTCGAAGGCGAGCAGCGCGCCGGCCAAGACGGCCCAGGCCGGCCCGGGCAAGGATGGACCCAAGGTCGATGTCTACGAACTGTCCAGTGGCGACGTCGCCGCGATCGACGCGCGCGAGCTGCGCCTGAACCTGCCCTTGTCGGGCGCGCTGGCGCCGCAGGAGCAGGCCACCGTCAAGGCGAAGGTGTCGGGCGTGGTGCTCGAGACGGCGGTGCGCGAAGGCATGAGTGTGACGGCCGGCCAGGTCATCGCCCGCCTCGACGCGGCCGACCAGCGCGCCCGCGTGGCGCAGCAGCAGGCGACCCTCGACGAGGCGTCCGCGCGGCTGGCGCTCGCCAAAAAGAACAACGCCAACAGCCAGCTGCTGCTCAAGCAAAACTACATTTCGCAAAATTCCTACGACACCACGCAGAACAGCGTCGAACTGGCGCAGGCCAGCGTCAACGCCATGCGCGCCCAGCTTGAACTGGCGCGCATCGCGCTGGCCGATACGGTGATCAAGGCGCCGCTGTCGGGCGTGGTCAGCAAGCGCCACGCCCAGGCCGGCGAAAAAGTTGCCCCGGACATGCCGATCTTTACCATCGTCAACCTGCACCAGCTCACGCTCGAAGCGCAGGTGCCGGCGTCCGAAGTGCCGCGCGTGAAAGTGGGCCAGGAAGTGCGCTTCAAGGTCGACGGCTACCAGCAGCGCGATTTCGCCGGCAAGGTCGCGCGCATCAGCCCGACCACCGAGGCAGGCTCGCGCTCGATGCTGGTGTATATCAGCGTCGACAACAGCGATGCGGCCTTGCGTGGCGGCATGTTCGCCAAAGGTAACATCACCACCGACAAGTCGGCGCAGTCGCCGGTAGTGCCGATCGCGGCGCTGCGCAGCGAAAAGGGCCAGCACGTCGTGTGGAAGATTGAGGGCAACAAGGTCGTCGCCCAGCCGGTCACCATCGGCATGCGCAACGAGGACGAAGGCATGGCCCAGGTCACCACAGGACTCGACAAAGGCGCCAGCGTGATCATCGCCAAGCTCGATGGCGTCAAGCCGGGCAACAAGGTGCGCGTCGGCGCGGCGCCGGCCGCTTCGGCGTCGGCTTCGATTCCTGCAGCGACCAAGGGTTAAGCCATGTGGATCACTAAAACCAGTATCCAGAATCCGGTCTTCGCCACCATGGTGATGGTGGGCCTGATGGTCCTCGGCCTGTTTTCCTACCGTAGCCTGGGCCTCGAGAGCATGCCGAACGTCGAAATCCCGTTCGCCTGGGTCGAGGTGCAGTATCCCGGCGCCTCGCCCGAGCAGGTCGAGAACGACATCACGCGCCCGGTGGAAGACGCAATCAACACCGTCAGCGGCATCAAGACCATCCGCAGCAATTCGTGGGAAGGCCGTGCCGGCATCTCGCTCGAGTTCCAGCTGTCCACCAATATGGACAAGGCGATGCAGGAATTGCGCGACAACATTGCGCGCGTGCGCCCCGGCTTCCCGAAAGAATCGAAGGAGCCGTTCATCATCCGCGCCGAGGGCGACAACTCGCAGCCGATCGTCGAACTGACCCTGATGTCGCCAACGCGCAGCCTGCGCGAACTGTCGACCCTGACCGAACAGGTGATCACCAAGCGCCTGCAGGGCGTGGCCGGCGTCGGCCAGGTGCGCGTCAACGGCAAGACCAACCGCCAGATCCTGGTGAGCCTCAAACCCGAGCAGCTGCTGAGCCAGAACATCGGCGTCGACGAAGTGCTGAAGGCGATCCAGTCGACCAATGCCAACCTGCCGGCCGGTAACATCAGCTACGGCGCCACCGAGCGCCTGGTGCGCATCGAAGGCAAGATGAAGCAGGCGCGCGACTTCAACCGCATCATCGTGGCGCGCCGCGCCAGCGGTCCGGTCTACCTCGACCAGGTGGCCGAGATCATCGACGGCGAACAGGAAGAGACTTCGATTTCCCGCATCAACGGGGCGCGCGCCATTTCGCTGGAAGTGACCAAGGTGCAAGGGGCGAACGTCGTCGAAGTAGGCAACGGCATCATGAAAGTGGTGCAGGAGATGCAGAAGAACTTCCCGGCCGACATCAAGCTGAAGGTCATGGAAAACCAGGCCGAGCGCGTGCAGAGCCAGCTCGACAACGTCAAGGAGACCATCATCGAAGGCGCCATGCTGACGATGCTGATCGTGTTCCTGTTCCTGCATTCGTGGCGCAGCACCGTGATCACCGGCCTGACCCTGCCGATCTCGGTGATGGCCAGCTTCATCGCGATGAAGTGCTTCGGCTTCACGCTCAACTTCCTCACGCTGATGGCGCTGTCGCTGTGCATCGGCCTCTTGATCGACGACGCCATCGTGGTGCGCGAGAACATCGTGCGCCACCTCGGCATGGGCAAGCGCCACCTGCAGGCAGCCTACGACGGCACCAACGAAATCGGCCTGGCCGTGATGGCGACCACCTTCGCGATCGTCGCCGTGTTCGTGCCGATCGCCTTCATGCAAGGCATCATCGGCCGCTTCTTCCTGCAGTTCGGTATCACGGTGGCGGTGGCCGTGCTGGTGTCGCTGTTCGTCAGCTTCACGCTCGATCCGATGCTGTCGTCGGTGTGGCCGGATCCGGTCAAGGACCGCTTCAAGTATGTGCCGTGGCTGGGCCGCCTGATGGAGCACATCGAGCACGGCATCGACCGCGTGCACGTCTGGTATGGCAAGACGCTGGTGCTGGCGCTGAACTGGCGCAAGTCCACGCTGGCCCTGGCGCTCGGCCTGTTCATCGGCGCCCTCGCCCTGATCCCGATGGTCGGCGGCGAGATGTTCCCGGAAACCGACAACGGCTACATCCAGCTGCGCTTCAAGACGCCGGTCGGCTCGAGCCTGGAATATTCGGACCTGAAGGTCAAGCAGGTCGAGGCGGCGCTGAAGGAATTCAAGGAGATCGACAGCATCTCGACCACGGTCGGCACCTTTGACGGACGCAACGCGTCGCAGGTCAACCTGAAGCTGACCGACGCGCGCAAGTTCAAGCGCCGCTCGCAGCAGGAACTCGAGAAGCTGATCCGGGCGCGCCTGCAGCCGATCGCCGGCATCACCATGTCGGTGGGTAACAAGCCGATCTTCATTGCGATCCTGGGCCAGGACGAGGCCAAGCTCGACGCCGTGGCGCACAAGCTGATGGACAAGATTCGCGCCATCAAGGGCGTCGCCGACATCGAGTACAGCCAGGAAGGCGCCAATCCGGCCACCATCGTCAAGATCAACAACGAGCTCGCCAGCGACCTCGGCCTGTCGGTGCAGCAGATCGGCACCGCGCTGCGTCCGTTCGTGGCGGGCGACCAGATCAGCCGCTGGCTGGCGCCGGACGGACAGAACTACGACGTCAACGTGCAGCTGCCGAAGTCGGGCCGCCAGAAGATTGCCGACCTGGCCGAGCTGTCGGTGGCGTCCTCCAAGCGCGATGCCGCGGGCAACCCGATCATGGTGCCGCTGCGCCAGGTCGTCGAGTTCGTACCGTCGACCAGCCCGCAGGTGCTCAAGCGCCAGGCGCTCGAACGCCGGGTGGCGATCTATGCCGGCGTCGAAGGACGGCCGAACGGCGACGTCGACAGCGACGTCAAGAAGGCGATGAAGGAAATCGCGCTGCCCGATGGCGTGCGCTTCGACATCGGCGGCAACGCCCAGCAGATGGCGGAAACCATGTCCGGCTTCCTGGCGGCGATCGTGATCGCGATCATCTTCATCTACCTGGTGCTGGCGTCGCAGTTCGGCAGCTTCCTGCAGCCGATCGCGATCATGGTGTCGCTGCCGCTGTCGATGATCGGGGTGCTGATCGCGCTGCTGGTGACCGGCAGCACGCTGAACATCTTCTCGGTGATCGGCATCGTCATGCTGATGGGGCTGGTGACCAAGAACGCGATCCTGCTGGTCGACTTCACCAACCACGGCCAGCGCGAGGGCAAGCAGCAATATGCGGCGATCCTCGACGCCGGCCAGGTGCGCTTGCGTCCGATCCTGATGACGACCCTGGCGATGATCTTCGGCATGCTGCCGATGGCGATCGGCATGGGCGATGGCGGCGAGCAGCAGGCGCCGATGGGGCGCGCGGTGATCGGCGGGGTGATTACGTCGACCTTGCTGACCTTGGTGGTGGTGCCGGTGGCTTACACCTACCTCGACAACCTCGGCAAGCGCGCGGCGCGCTGGTTCAGGAAGGGCGCTGAGGTGGACCTGCACGCCGAGCCGGCTGCCGCAGGCCGCGACAAGGACCTGGCGGAAGTGGCCTGATCAAAACAAAAGCGCGGCCAATTGGCCGCGCTCGTTTGCACGTCGTTCCCGACTCGGCGTCCCCCTTGACGGGAATCCAATTTCTACAAAACCCGTTGGCCGTCAACGAATGCGGGCGCCGTTCTCGGCATTCCCGCAAATTCGACCACCGCATTCGCGAGGATGACGGCCACCGGCTCAGGCCGGGTTTTCTGTTTCTGGCGACGCGCTTTCCGCGTCCTCGTCTGGCTCATCCGTCTCGCTGGCGCCGCCCGGATTGCTCTTCGCTTCCAGTTTGCGCTTGGCTTTTTCTTCCGCCTTTTTCTTTTTCTCTAATTCCCGTTGCCGCTTTTCGTACGAAAAATTAGTCTTAGCCATGAATCACCTCTTGAGTTGTCGCAATAGAAAGGAATGCCTTGCCCACATTATGACGCAGTTATGCGAACCGCATTTGAATTAACCACGTGGGTGATGCTCCGAATGCAGCCGTTTCAGCCGCTCGCGCGCAACATGGGTGTAGATTTGCGTTGTGGAAATATCTGAGTGTCCCAGAAGCAACTGTACGACCCGCAAATCGGCGCCGTGGTTGAGCAAATGGGTGGCGAACGCATGGCGCAGCGTATGCGGCGACAGCGGGCCGGCGATCTCCGCGCGCGCCGCGTGCTTCTTGATCAGCACCCAGAACATCTGGCGCGTCATCGGGCCGCCGCGCGCGGTGACGAACAGGGCGTCGTCGACCTGGCCGTCGAGAATCACGCCGCGCGCGTCCGCCAGGTAACGCTCGATCCACTGGCGCGCCTCCTGGCCGAACGGCACCAGGCGCGTCTTGCTGCCCTTGCCGGTGACGCGCAGCACGCCGTCGTTCAGGCTCAGCTCGACCAGCTTCAGGGTCACCAGCTCCGACACCCGCAGCCCGCTGGCATACATCAGTTCGAGCATGGTGCGCTCGCGCAATCCGAGCGGAGTGGTCACGTCGGGCGCGGCCAGCAAGGCTTCGACCTGCTGCTCGGTCAGGGTGTGCACGAAACGGTCCGGCTGCTTGGCCGACGCCATCTTCAGGCAGGGATCGGCCGCCACCTGCTTCTGGCGCAGCGCCAACTGATAGAAGCGCTTGAGCACCGACAGCCGGCGGTTGGCCGAGCTCGGCTTCGACTCGGCATGGCGCTCGGAGAAATAGGCGGCCAGGTCATGGCCTTCGACCTGGTGCAGGGTGGCGATTGCCGGCCGGCGCACTTGCAGCCAGCGGGCAAACAGGCGCAGGTCGCGCCGGTAGGCGTCCAGCGAGTTCTTGGCGAGGCCCTGTTCGAGCCACAGGTTGTCGCAGAATTCGTCGATCAGCGCGAGGTTCGCGGCCGATGGCGGCGCGGCCTCGGCCGCGTCTTGTGTCACGCCCACATCGCCTGCTGTTGCCATGGCGTGCCGCTGAGGGCCGCGCCTTCGTGGGTCAGCAGCCAGCGCTTCACGCTCAGGTGGAAACCGTTTTCGTCGTCGTGATTGGAGAAGCCGCCCAAGCCGCCGGCCGCCGTCACCCGGTGACAAGGGATCACCAGCGGAAACCAGTTGGCGCCGCAAGCCTGGCCGACCGCGCGCGGCGCCGAGCCGATGTGCTTGGCGACCTGGCCGTAAGTACGCACGCTGCCGCGCGGGATGCTCGAGATCGCCGCCCACACGCGTTGCTGGAACGCGCTGCCGGCCTCGGCCAGCGGCAGCCTGAACTGGAAATCGGGATCGGCCAGGTAGCGCTCGACCTGCTGCGCGGCTTGCTCGGCGACGCCGTCCCGCGCATCTTTTTCACTGAAATGGGGCGGCAGGTACACAAGCTCGCGCAACTGCCCCGCTTCGGTGCGGATGCCGATTGCGCCGAACGGCGCGGCCACGATGGCGCTGAAGATGGCGCTGCCTTGCTGAAGAGCTGTGATGGGTTTCATCAGGCCAGTTTACCGCATCCTGGCGCCAAAGAAACGTCGGCCGCATAAGGCCGGGACGAAAAAAAAGCGCACCCTTGGGTGCGCTTCAAGTCTGTTCACGTTTCCGGTCGTTTGGTCGTGCCAACGACATTCTGTAAAACGTGTGTCTCCTCGATATTTCTCCGGTATGGACTACCGTGCTTTTATCACTACTCCCCAAACCTTTAATTCGGTCATCCCTGCGCACCATCATGGTGCCTTGGAACGGAGCCAATCATAACGCATCTAAAAAGGGAGAGCGTGGTTTTTTTTGCACGTTCCTTGAAATAATTTTACTTATAAATCAAATTTGGCAGCCACAAGGAAATTTGTGGTACGTAGGTAACGAGCACCAGGAACGCCAGCATCGTGAGCAGCCACGGCCATACCGCCACGGTCAGCTCGGAGATGCCCATCTTGGTGATTCCCGACGCCACGTACAGGTTCAGGCCAACCGGGGGATGGCACATCCCCACTTCCATGTTCACGACGATCAGGATGCCGAAGTGCACAGGATCGATGCCCAGCTTCATCGCCACCGGGAACAGGATAGGCGCCATGATCAGCACGATCGACGAAGGCTCCATCACGTTGCCGGCTAGCAATAACAAGATGTTGACGACGAGCAGGAAGGTCACCACGCCCAAGCCCTGGCCCGTGATCCATTCGGCCATCGCCTGCGGAATATTTTCGCTCGTCATCAGGAAAGAGAACAGCACGGCGTTGGTGATGATGTACAGCAGCATCGCCGACATCGCTGCCGAATCGAGCAGCACCTTGCCCACCTGCTTAAGTTTCAGGTCCTTGTAGACGAACACTGCGATGATGAAGGCATACACCGCCGCCATCGCCGCCGCCTCGGTCGGCGTGAACACGCCGGTGTAGATGCCGCCCATCACGATGACGATCAGCAGCAGGCCCCAGGCACTGCGGCGGAACGCAACGAAGCGCTCACCCCAGCTGGCTCGCGGCAGCCGCGGGTAGCCATGCTTGCGGGCCAGGAACCAGGTGGTCAGGCCGAGGAAGAACGCCAGCATCAGGCCCGGCACTACGCCGGCCATGAACAGCTGGCCGACCGAAGTATTGGTGGTGACCGAATACATCACCATCACGATCGACGGCGGGATCAGGATGCCAAGCGCGCCCGAGGTCGTGATGACGCCGGCGCCGAAGCTTTTCGGATAGCCCTGGCGCACCATTGCCGGCAGGATGATCGAACCGATCGCCACCACCGTCGCAGGGCTCGAGCCGGACACCGCGGCGAACAGCGCGCAGGCGAACACGCCGGCCAGCGCCAGCCCGCCGTGCCAGTGGCCGACCATCGAGCTGGCGAAGTTGATCATGCGCCGCGCCACCCCGCCATGGGTCAGGAAATTGCCCGCAAGGATAAAGAAAGGGATCGCCATGATCTCGAATTTTTCGATGCCGGTAAACAGCTTGAGCGCGACCGATTCGATCGGCACGGTGGTCATCGTGAACAGGAAAGTGAGTACCGTCAGGCCGAGCGAGATCGAGATCGGCATCCCGGTCAACATCAGCAACAGCAGCAGTACGAAAATGATGGCGGCGTTCATGCTGCACCTCCCTTGGCGGCGGCGATTTCGTCTTCCAGTCCCTCGACGTGGGCATGGTCATGCTTCGGCAACTCGCCTGTGCGCAGGAAGTGCACCATCACCTGCAGGAAACGGAAACACATCAGGTAGGACCCCAGCGGCACCGCCAGGTAGACGATCCACATCGGGATTTCCAGGTCGGCCGAGGTTTGTTCGGTATGCGCCATGCCCCAAACGAAATTGGCGCCCAGGGTGCCGACGATGCCGGTAAACAGCGCGCCGGCGAGCAGCCCGAACACGACGAATCTGGCATGCCAGCGTTCGCTCATGCGGTTGATCAGCACGTCGACGCCGACGTGGATGCCGGTGCGCACGCCGTAAGCGGCGCCGAACTTGGCCATCCACACAAACATATAGATGCACAGCTCCTGGGCCCAGCTGGTGTTGATCTTGATGAGTTCGTCCTGCAGCCAGGGAATCGGCAGGCCGGACGCATAGCGGTGCACTACCGCGATGAAGATGACAACGGTGGCCGCGCCCATCAAGGTCGCGATGATCCACTCTTCGAGGTGGTCGAGGTATTTCATGATGTCCTTCAGGTTGGAAACCGGGCGCCGCGAATGGGCGCACGGGCGCGGCGGCACACCGTCGGTACACCGCCGCGGGGTCGTTGCCGGATTACTTCGCGGCTTCCTTGCTGATCGCGGTGATCAGGTCCTTGCCGATCCGGCCTTCCATATCCTTCTGCACTGGCAGCAGGGCCTTGCGCCATGCCGCTTGTTCGGCCGCGGTCAGGTTATAGATCTCGGTCTTGCCGGTTTTCTTGATGGCGTCCATCGCCATGTCATTGTCGCGCTGGGCGATGGCTTTCTCGTACGTGGTGGCGTCGCGCATCGCCTGCTCCAGGCTGGTGCGTATATCGGCCGGCAAGCCGTCCCAGAACTTCTTGTTGACGATGACCGCGTAGCCCAGGTAGCCGTGGTTCGACATCGTGATGTGCTTCTGCACTTCATGCATCTTCTGCGTATAGATGTTCGACGGCGGGTTCTCGGTGCCATCGACCACGCCGGTCTGCAGCGCCTGGTAGACTTCCGAGAATGCCAGCACCTGCGGGTTGGCGCCCAGCGCGCGCATCTGCGCGTCGAGCACCTTGGACGACTGGATGCGCATCTTCATGCCCTTGAAATCGGCCGGCATGTGCATCGGCTTGTTGGCCGACATCACCTTGAAGCCATTGTCCCAGAACGCCAGGCCGGTGATGCCCTTCGGCTCCAGCTTGGCCATCAGGCTCTTGCCGATTGGGCCTTCGGTGACCGAATACAGCGCCTGCTTGGTCGGGAAAATGTAGGGCAGGTCGAACACCTCGAATTCCTTGGCGCCGAGCGGGCCGAATTTGGCCAGCGACGGCGCCAGCATCTGCACCGCGCCCAGCTGCAGCGCTTCGAGCTCTTCCTTGTCCTTGTACAGCTGGCTGTTCGGATACAGCTCGACCTTGACGCGGCCCTTGGTGTTTTTCTCGGCCAGCTGCTTGAAGCGTTCGGCGGCCTGGCCTTTCGGCGTGTCGGTGGCGACCACGTGGCTGAACTTGATGACGATCGGCGCTTGCGCGAACGCGCTCATGCTGACGGCGGCTGCCAGGGCTACGACCAGGGTTTTGAATTGCATGCTTGTCTCCTCGTTTTGTTGAAAGTCTATTATTATTAAAACTGTTTCCCCAGTCTGAGCGGGCTTTTCCAGCATCGCTATTGTGGAAACCCACAATGGCGCTTTCGCAATAAATGTAACACTTTTATGCCATGAAAATTCCGTTCGTGCATGCTGCGCCGCACCATCTGAGTGGCCCGCTGCGCTTCCTGCTGCCCGCCTTCCTCGTGCTGCTGTTCCTCGCCGTCCTGCTGTGGCTGCCCTGGCAGGCGCGCCAGATGGAAAGCAATGAGCGCCAGGAACAGCTGATTGCCGACACTTTGTGGGTCGAACAGGCCGTGCGTTTCGAACTGAGCCGGAACGAAGATGCGTTCGCCACCCTCGGCAACGAACTGGCTGTCGCCCCGCCTGCCGGCGCGGTGCAGGCGCGAATGGCCCAGATGCTCAAGAACGGCCACGAACTGCGCGCCGTGCGCTGGATCGGTGCCGATGGCCGCCAGTTGCAGGCGAACGGCGCCGAACTGCCGGGCGGCATCCTGCCCGCGCCGTCGCGCAATGCCTGGGAGCTGGCGCGCGACACGCGCAAGGCCCGCTACAGCGAACCCTGGATGGCCGGCGCGGCCGGCCCGGCGCTGGTCGACTACCACCTGCCGCTGTTCCGCGCGGGCGTCTTCGCCGGCAGCCTGTCGGCCACCTACGACCTCAAGACCCTGCTCGACGAAACCGTGCCCTGGTGGTTCGCGCAGGACAATGCGATCTCTCTGATCGACCGCGACGACAAGGTGCTGGCCAAGCGCGCCGCCGCCGGCCCGGGCCGCGGCGTGTACACCCACAAGCGCCCGCTCGACCTGCCGGGCGCGACGATGGTGCTGGCCACCGACAGCGTCAAGGGCGCGCCGCGCCTGCTGCCGAACCTGCTGGTCGGCTCGGTCATCGCGCTCGCGCTCGGCTTGCTGCTCAGTCTCGCCGCGCTGTGGCGCCACATCGCGCGCCGGCTCGCCGCCGAAGTCGCGCTGCGCCAGCAGATGGCGTTTCGCACCGCGATGGAAAATTCACTGGTGACGGGGCTGCGCGCGCGCGACCTCGAAGGCCGCGTCACCTACGTCAATCCGGCCTTCTGCCAGATCGTCGGCCTGCCGCCCGAAGAGCTGGTAGGCAAGGCGCCGCCGATGGCCTACTGGGCGCCGGAAGCGATGGCCGAATACCAGCAGCGCTTCGCCGAAGTGCTGGCCGGGCACGTCACGCCGCAATTCGAAACCATCTTCCAGCGCTCCGACGGGGTGCGGGTGCCGGTGCTCATTTTCGAAGCGCCGCTGGTCGACAGCGAAGGCCGCCAGACCGGCTGGATGGGATCGATCCTCGATATTTCCGATCGCAAGAATGCCGAAGAGCTGGCGCGGCAGCAGCAGGAAAAGCTGCACGCCAGCGCGCGCCTGGCGACGATGGGTGAGATTTCGTCGATGCTGGCGCATGAACTGAACCAGCCGCTGGCGGCCATTTCGAGCTACACCACCGGCGCGCTGAACATGCTCGGGCGCGCCGCCGATAGCGGTGTCGCGCTCGATCCGGCGATCCTGAAGCCGGCGCTGGAACAGGCCAGCGTGCAGGCGCGGCGTGCCGGCCAGATCATCCGCAGCGTGCACGAATTCGTCAAGAAACGCGAACCCGAGCGCCAGCTGGTCGACATCGCCAGCGTGGTCGAAGGCATCGGCGCCCTGATCGAACTGCAGGCCAGCAAATACTTCGTCGCGATCCAGGCCAGCATCCCGCCCGCACTGCCGGCCGTCAGCGCCGACCGCATGATGCTCGAGCAGGTGCTGCTGAACCTGACGCGCAATGCGATCGAGGCCATGCAGGACGTCGCGCCCGAGCGCCGCGTGCTGCGCATCGTCGCCGCGCAGGAAGCCGGGCAGGTGACGGTGTCGGTGATCGACCAGGGCCACGGCATCGCACCCGAAGTGGCGGCGCGGCTGTTCTCGCCGTTCTTCTCAACCAAGGCCGAGGGGATGGGAATGGGATTGTCGATCTGCCGCACCGCGATTGAATTCCACGGCGGCACCCTCACCCACAGCGCCAACCCGGAAGGCGGCACCATCTTCAAATTTTCCTTGCCGAGACTATCGTAGCCAGCGTGATATAAACTTCGTATCATCGAACTATAAAAATATGACGGAGACCATTCATGCTGCATATCGTCGACGACGAGGACGTCATCCGTGACTCGCTCGCCTGGCTGGCGCAGTCGCGCGGGATCAGCGCCTGCGGCTATGCCAGCGCGCAGGATTTCCTCGACAAGGCCGGCGCCCCTTTCGATGCGAGTGGCGACTGCGTGCTGCTCGATGTCCGCATGCCGGACATGAACGGCGTGGCGGTGTTCGACCAGCTGAGCGGCCGCGGCCTGACCGCGCGCCTGCCCGTGATTTTCCTGACCGGCCACGGCGACGTGCCGATGGCGGTAGACACCTTGAAGCGCGGCGCCTTCGATTTTTTCGAGAAGCCGTTCAACGACAATCAGCTGATGGACCGGGTCGAGCAAGCCCTGGCGCAGTCGCGCCAGGCCGGCGCGGATGCTGCGGTACAGGCCCGGCTGGCGTCGCTGTCGGCGCGCGAACGCGAAGTGCTCGACCTGATCCTCGCGGGAAAACTGAACAAGGTGGTCGCCGACCAGCTCGGGATCAGCATGCGCACGGTCGAAGTGCACCGCGCACATATCTTCGACAAGATGCAAGTGAAGACCGCGGTGGAGCTGGCGGGACTGCTGAAGTAGTCGCTCGGCCACTCATGCACGCGCCGCGGCCCAAGGACTGGGGTCAGGTCCGGCGGACCTGACCCCGGGGTTGTCGCCGCACCGGGCGCTTGCCGCCATCGCCGCACATTCGCGGAACGAAATAGAAAAAAATAGTTGCATAGCGAACTAATTCGGCGTACAGTCCGCACATGTTCGATCACTGCCTCTACTTCAACACCACCGCCCTCGCCCGCACCCTGGAGCGAGAATGGACGCGCGCCTTCAAGCCCTTCGGCCTGACGCCGTCGCAAGCGTTCATGCTGCGCGTCGTCCTGGAAAAGCCATCCCTGCTGCAAAGCCAGCTGGCGCAGGAAATGGCCATCGCCCGCCCCACCGCCACCCGCACCCTCGACGGCCTGCAGAAACTCGACCTGATCGAACGCCGCAGCACCGAATCCGACGGCCGTGAATATGCGATCCATCCGACACCAGGAGCGATGGCGATCAGGGATTCGCTCAACGCCGCCAGCGCCGCCGTCACCAGGCGCCTCAAGAAGCAACTCGGCGCCGGCCATTTCGACGACACGGTCAGCAAGGTCAAACAGATCCGCTCCGCCCTCACCTGAAATTTTTTATGCAAATAATTGCATAACTAACTAAAAAAGAAGCACCATGCCCATCCTCAACGTCAAAGTCAGCGCCATCAAATCCCCCGAACTGACGCGCCAGATAGCGGATCTTCTGCTCGAGCTGACCACCCGCATCCTGAAGAAGGAGCGCAAGCTGACGGCGATCGCCATCGATTACATCGCCCACGACAGCTGGGTGGTCGGCGGCAGCCTGCTCAGCGAACAAGGCATGAACAGCGTCTACTTCGACATCAAGATCACCGACGAAACCAACACCAAGGCGGAGAAGGCGCAGTACATCAGGGAAGCCTTCGAAGGCTTCGCCCGCATCCTGGGAAACCTGCACGAAGAGAGTTACGTGTACGTGCAGGATGTCCGCGCGACTTCATACGGCTACGGCGGCCTGACCCAGGAATATCGCTACCATCGCTAAGGCCCCTTGAACATGTGGGGACAAGCCCCGATGAGCGGCTCGCCTAGATTGGCGGCGCCCTGGTTGAACGCCCGGTTCTTGTCTTTGTAGCGGACGCAGTAGGTGCCGAGCGCCGTGGTCACTTTATAGATCTTGCGTGCGTCGTCTCCCGGCGGCGTGAAGTCTTCAATCCTGGCCGCCTGATACCACTTGTTGGGCGCGGCGGCGTGCGCTTCTTCAATACCTTTCGACAGGCGCTGCTGCGCGGAGTCGCCGGCAGCGCTGAATGGGTCATTGGTTCCCTCGTCGCGCTTCTCTTTCCCCTTTTCTTTTTCCTTTTCCTCGTCGCGGAGTTCCTTGTCGATTTTGCCCAGGTCCTGCCTGGCCACGCGCATGAATTCCTCGATGCCGGCGTGCGGCCGCGTCGGCGCAGCGGCGGCCGGTTCCGGCATCGCGGCGCCCGTTCCCTGCACCAGCAACGCCAGCGCAAACACGCAGCACCCGCGCGCGACATTGCCTGCCCTCGTTTGGCCGAGGATCGCCGCGGCGCCGATGGCTACAACTCCGCCATGCAGACGGCCAGCGCGAAGATGAAATCGTCACGCAAGGCCTGGTACTGCATGTAGTCCTTGAATTTGCGCTCCGACGGCTTCTGGTTCAGCAGGTAGGCAGTTGCAATCACGTTTGATTTTTCCGAGATCAATGTATAGATGCTGATGACGCCGCCGTTCAGCGTGGGATTGTTCAGCGCCATGATTTCGACGCCATTGCGCTCGACGACCTTGAACGGCGTCACGGTCGCGCCCGGGGTCGCAGCGAAGCTGGTCATCTGGGCCAGGATCGCGGTGCGGTCGGCCGCCAGCTTGCCCGGCTGCGAGCGCTCCAGTTTCAGGTTGACGAACGGCGCGGTGTTGGGAAACGCCAGCATCATGCGGTAGCCGTCTGCGACCGACACCTGCATCGGCCCGGTCGAAGTCTGCACCATGCGCGACGACAGGCTGGCCGGCCAGCGGTCCACGCTTTTGGCTTGCAATTCGTTGCCGAAACGACAGTTCGTCAGCGGCCGGAGCGGATCGGGGCCCGACCGGGCCAGTGCGCCGCCCGGTCCGCACAGAACCATGGCGGCGAAAAGGACTCGAACCAGGTGTGACATGTCTGCCTCCTCGTACGGATGAGCTATTTGTTGCTGATTCTTTCACATGGGTCCAGCAGATGGCTACGGAATCATCAAAAGCACCGGCAGACGGTACCACAGGTACTGTTGTTCGTTGGCAACTTTTAGCCGTATCGTGCGCACAACTGTGTTTAGCTCTGCTTGCCGGCGATAGCTTGTAGAATAAAAAGATCGGCGGCTCCAGCCGCGCCTTGCGCGAAGCGCCACGGGACTGTGCCACACCAATAATCGAGCTGAGGAAATTCCGATGAGCGAAAAAACGGTAGCTGATAAGATGTTCTTGAAAAACGTCAAATCGATCGCGGTGCTCAATGGCGCCGCGCATCCCGGCATGGTGTCCCAACTGCCGGCGCAGCTGATCGACAACGGCAGCGGGCCGGCCGATGTCGTACTGATGTTCGCGTTTAACCAGAAGGAACTGGACCAGTACCTGCCGCTTGCCACGCAGCGCCTGGGCGACAAGGGTTCGCTGTGGATTGCCTACCTGAAGCAGACTGCGTCGAAGGCCACCGACATCAACCGCGACACGATCAACGCCGACGCGCAAAAACACGGCATCACCGCGGTGGCGATCATTTCAGTCGATGGCGACTGGTCGGCGCTGCGCCTGAAGCGGATCTGAGCTGGGGGGCAAGCCCCCCTTGGGGAAAATTCGGGCATTTGGTGCTTAAAATGTCCGAATGTCAGACCTCACCCCGATGGCGCGCCAGCGCCCATTCCACGTGTTCGCGCACCAGCGCCGACGGGTGGTCCGCGCGCGCGTGCAAGGCGGCCAGGATCGCAGGGTCGCCCTTGACGCTGTCGGCCGCATTGCCCAGCCCCACCGCCAGGTTGCGCAGCCAGCGTTCGTGGCCGATGCGGCGGATCGGGCTGCCTTCCATGCGCTGGTTGAACTCATCCTCGCTCCAGCCGAACAGGTCGGCCATCGCGGCGCCCCCCAGTCCGTTGCGCTCGTCGAAATCGGGGATCGTTGCGCGCTGCGCGAACTTGTTCCACGGGCATATTGTCTGGCAGTCGTCGCAGCCGTACACGCGGTTGCCGATCAGCGGCCGCAACTCGACCGGGATGCTGCTCTTCAGTTCGATGGTCAGGTAGGAAATGCAGCGCCGCGCGTCGAGCTTGCCGGGACCGAGGATGGCCTGGGTCGGGCAGACATCGATGCAGGCGCGGCACTGGCCGCAGTGGGCGCTGGCCGGCTGGTCGACCGGCAGCGGCAGGTCGACCAGGATTTCACCGAGAAAAAACATCGAGCCGGCCTCGCGATTGAGCATCAGCGTGTGCTTGCCGCGCCAGCCCAGTCCGGCCTTCTCAGCCAGCGGCAGCTCCATCACGGGGGCCGAATCGGTGAACACGCGGTAGCCGAACTGCCCGGCCGCCGCTTCGATCCGCGCCGCCAGCTGTTGCAGGCGCGAGCGCAGCACCTTGTGATAGTCGCGGCCGCGCGCATACATCGAGATCACCGCCGCGCGCGGATCGGACAGCCGCGCCGTCTCGCGTTCGCGCCAGTCGGCCGGCGTGTCGGTGGGCAGGTAATCCATCCGTGCGCTGATCACGCGCACCGTGCCGGGCACCAGCTCGTCCGGCCGAGCGCGCTTCATGCCGTGGCTTGCCATATAATCCATCTCGCCGTGGTGCCCCTCGTCCAGCCACGCCTGCAGGCCCGGCTCGGCATGGGCCAGGTCGATATCGGTGATGCGCAGGTCGGCAAAGCCCAGTTCGGCGCCCCATTGCTTGATGGAGCGTGCGAGTGCGGGCAGGTCCGGATGAGGAGTTGGCATGCGGGGCAAGGAAAATGAAGGGCGCGCGGCGCCGAACAACAATCAACACAATATTCTATTCGATGCAGCATTTTACAGCCCACCTCCGCGATGAAGCCGCGACCGCCGCACTGGGCGCCGCGCTGGCGCGGGTCCTGGCGCCTGGCCTGACGATCCACCTGCACGGCGACCTCGGCGCCGGCAAGACCGCGCTGACGCGCGCGCTGCTGCATGCCGCGGGCCACATCGGCAAGGTCAAGAGCCCCACCTATACGCTGGCCGAGCCTTACCACGTGATGCTGGCCGGGCGCGAGGTGCAGGTGATCCACTTCGACCTGTACCGCATGTCCAGCCCGGAAGAATTTCTCGACGCAGGCTTTCGCGAGGAATTCAACCAGCACAACATCTGCATCGTCGAATGGCCGAAAAAAGGCGAGCCGGTGTTGCCGCCGCCCGACTTGAATGTGACCTTGCAGGTTTCTGGCGAAGGTCGTGAGGTAGAATTGCAAGCGTTGTCCGACCTGGGTTTGCTATGCCTCGACCGTCTCACCTTCGCACCGAACCTGTGACCACGACCCGCCTCACGCGGCGCACAGTCCTCAAGGCCGGTGGCACGCTGCTGCTGTCAGTGCTTTCGCCGCTGACCGCAAGCGCGGCGCAAATCCTCGCGGTGCGCGTCTGGCCGGCGGCCGACTACACCCGCGTGACGCTGGAAAACGACAGCGACCTCAAAGCCACCCACTTCATCGTGCAGGATCCCGAGCGGCTGGTGGTCGACATCGAAGGCCTCGACCTCAATCCCACGCTGAAAGGCCTGGTCGCGAAGATCCAGTCGGGCGACCCGTACATCAAACAGGTGCGCGTGGGCCAGAACCGGCCAAACGTGGTACGCCTGGTGTTCGACCTGAAAGAGCAAATCAAGCCGCAGGTATTTACGCTGGCGCCGGTCGGCGCCTACAAACACCGGCTGATATTCGATTTGTATCCGGTGAACCCGGTCGACCCGATCGCCGCGATGATCGAAAAAGGCGACTGGTCGCGCGACGCCGAGGCGCCGATCGGCAAGCCGGAACTGCCAGGCCCGCCGCCCGATCCGCTCGCCAGACAGGAAACCGAAATGCCGGCGATGGTGGTGGTCAAACCCGAGGCGCCCGTGGCGTCGCGGCCCGAACCGAAATCGCAGCAGCAGAAAATCGCGCGGCTGATCACCATCGCGCTCGACCCGGGCCATGGCGGCGAGGATCCGGGCGCGATCGGCGCATCGGGCTCGCGCGAGAAGGACATCGTGCTGGCGATCGCCAAGCGGCTCAAGTTCAAGCTCGAGGAAATTCCCAACATGCGCGTCATGCTCACGCGCGACGCCGACTTCTTCGTCCCGCTCGGCATGCGCGTCGAAAAGGCGCGCAAGGTGCAGGCCGACCTGTTCGTGTCGCTGCACGCCGACGCGTTCGTCGAGCCGACCGCGCGCGGATCGTCGGTGTTCGTGCTGTCCGAAAAAGGCGCCAGCTCCACCGCCGCGCGCTGGCTCGCCAACAAGGAAAACCTGGCCGACGCGATCGGCGGCGTCAACATCGGCGTCCACGACAAGCAGCTTGCCAGCGTGCTGCTCGACCTGTCGACCACCGCCCAGATCAGCGACAGCCTCAAGCTGG
This sequence comes from Pseudomonadota bacterium, assembly GCA_046728335.1. Lineage (GTDB taxonomy): Bacteria > Pseudomonadota > Gammaproteobacteria > Burkholderiales > Burkholderiaceae_D > JAFCUW01. Next base: position 52,430 of record JBKPEJ010000028.1, read on the forward strand.
GCAAGGCGGTGCTGGGTGAAATCGGCGGCATCGCGCGCCTGCACCGCGGCGCCGTCGAGCAGGCGGGGTTTGCGGTGCTCAAGGCGCCGGACATTCCGTCGATCCTGATCGAGACTGCCTTCATCTCCAATCCGGAAGAAGAAGCGAAGCTGAAGGACAACGGCTACCAGGACCAGATCGCCGATGCCATCGCCAAGGGCATCCGGCGCTATTTCGCCAAGAATCCACCGCTGGCCAAGAGCCGGCAGACCTGAGGAATCGAGCATGAACGTCATCACCCTGGCCCCGTTCGGCCAGCTCCCCGCCGTGCAGGTAATCGCCGCCGATGGCGCGCAAGCGACCGTGACGTTGTATGGCGCCCACCTCGTTTCATGGAAAAGCGCCGACCGCAAGGAGCACATATTTTGCAGCGCGAAGTCGGCGTTCGATGGCAGCAAGGCGATTCGCGGCGGCGTTCCCGTCATCTTCCCCCAGTTTAACGAGCGCGGCCCCGGCATGCGCCATGGCTTTGCGCGCGTCAGCGACTGGGCCCTGGTCGACAGCGGCGCCGAAGGCGATGCGGCATTTGCCGTCTTCGCGCTCGAGCCCCACGACCTGACGCCCGAACGCGCGCAAGCCTGGCCGCACGACTTCCAGTTGCAGCTGCGGGTACAGGTCGGCGGTGACCGGCTGATGATGGCGCTCGAGGTCCGCAACCGAGGCGCCGAACCGTTCGCGTTTTCGAGCGCCCTGCACACCTACCATCTGGTCGACGATGCCGGCACGGTACGCATCGACGGCCTGCGGGACAGTGCGCTGGCGATCGGCGACACGCTCGACGATATCTTCTACGACATCGGCGGGCACATCACGCTGCATACCGGATCGGGCGCGGTCGAACTGGATCAGGAAGGATTTACCGATGCGGTGGTGTGGAACCCGGGCGCTGCGAACGCTGCGGCGATGCCTGACCTGGCCGACGACGAATATCAGCGTTTCGTCTGCATCGAGCCGGCCGTGATCGAGCCGGTCACGCTGCAAAGTGGTGAAAGCTGGCGCGGCCAATACCGCATCAGGGCTTAGGAAAAAATGGGGTCAGACCCGTTTGTTTAATGGCCAAGGAAATTTTGGCCAAATAAAAACCGGGTCTGACCCGGTTTTTTGCCTTAGCCAAGGAAATTTTGGCCAAATAAAAACCGGGTCTGACCCTGTTTTTTGCCTTACATGACCCTGGCTGATCCCATAAAAATCCGCTCAACGCCAAATTTAAAACGGGTCTGACCCGGTTTTTTAGTTCGATTCCTTGATCACCCGTCCGCCGCCTGCCTGCGTCGGGCGCGCATTGAGCGGATACAGGCGGCTGAACAGCGCCATCTGCGCCGGCGAGGCCGGCATCGGATTTTTCATCACCAGCCACAACACGCCTTCGGTGCAAGGCGGGGTGGTCAGCGACCCCATGAACGTGAAGTATTCGCGCCTGGCCGGCAGGATCTCGTTGACGTCCAGCGCCACCGACGGCGTCGCGGTGTCGTTCTTTTCCAGCGGCAGGTTGTTCCATACGGTCTGGATCATGCTGTTCGGCAGACCGCGTTCGAGCAGCACGGCGATCACCGCCAGCTTGCCCTCGGCATCCTTGTGCACCAGGTGCACCACCATCTCGGTGCCCTTGCCGTTGATGCGCTCTTCCGACGGCCGGTGGAAATGGAACTGCACCAGCTCGTAGGTGCGGTTCTGCACCGTAATGTAATTGCCCATCCCCACCGCGACCTGGATCGTATGACCGTTGTCGACTACGTTGAAGCCGGACGGACGGTAGTCGAACACGATCTGCTCGAGGTCGACCTTCATGCCATCGCGCAGGTCGATCGGCGACTGGCGCGTACCAGTGCCGCACTTGGCCCAGTCGGAGTTGATCCTGCCCCAGTTGGCCGGACCGGTCTCGCCGTCGTACGACCAGTGGTTGCTGTGGCGCGGCGCCGGCGGAATCGTTGCGGCCGCGAGGACCAGGTCTTCCTTCTGCCTTGCTTCGGCGGCCTTCTTGGCCTTTGCCGCCGCGGTGACACGGGCGAGCTGGTTGGCGCGCATGACGGCCAGGCGTGCGGCGATCTTGGCCGACAATTCGGCCTCGGCCTCGTCTTCCTTGGCGCGCTGGGCGGCCGCCGACAATGGCGGAACGATATTCGGCTTGATCGATACGGGCGCGGCTTTGGCAGGCTCCGCCACGGCCTTCGCGGCTGCGGAAGAAGCCAGCGGGTGAGCGGCGGCGGGGGGATCGTTTGCGCTTGCCGTCGCGATGACGAAGCTGCAAGCGACCAGGGCGATCAGGTTACGCATGAGAGTCCAGAAAGTAGCGGTACAGTCTGGATAACGGCGCGGAGAGAGGTAAACTTGAGCCGTACGGCAACTTCCGCGCGATAAAAATGCGCGGAAGCCGCATGACGCTATCGGCTTATCATCCTGCGGCCGAATTTCCACAGGCCGCCGAGCGCGAGCGGCACCACCGCGGCGCCGACGCCGACCAGCACGATCGCGGTCAGGTGATCGCGCACCACCGGAATGTTGCCGAAGAAGTAGCCGCCGGTGACCAGGGTGATTACCCACAGCGCCGCGCCGGTGACGTTGTACAGCTGGAAGCGGGCGTGCGTCATGTCCGACACGCCGGCCACGAACGGGGCGAAGGTGCGCACCACCGGCACGAAGCGCGCCAGGATGATGGTCTTGCCACCGTGTTTTTCAAAAAAATCGTGGGTGCGGTGCAAGGCATCCTTGTTGATCCAGCGGTAGTCGTGGGTGAACACGCGCTGGCCGATCGCCTCGCCGATCCAGTAATTGAGCGTGTTGCCGGTGACGGCGGCGGTAATCAGCAACGCCATCAACAAAATGTAATTCATCTCGCCGGTCGCGCAGAACGCGCCCGCGATGAACAGCAGGGTATCGCCAGGAAAGAAGAACAGGACCACCAGGCCGGTTTCGCAAAAGACGATCGCGAACAAGACTGCATAAACATAGACGCCATACTGGTTCAGCAACATACCCAGCGTCGTATCGACATGCACGATCATGTCGAAAAATTGCATCAGATCCATAAATTTCCTAAAAGGTAGCCGCGAATCATACCATCACCGGCGGCACTGTATTGACCCATGCATAGTGGATATTCGCGTATTTTTGGCCTGCTGACAAGTTTCCTGAACGTCCATTTTCCAGATTACAATTCCTCGGCACGCGGGCGTCATGCCGGCCATTATCGGGAGATAGAGAATGCAAGGTTTCACACGAATCAACAAAATTGCAATGCTGGCCGGCGCGCTGGCCGTACTGACCACCGGCGCGAGCGCTGCCGAACTCGCCGCGAAGGCGACGCTGGCCGACGTGATCAAGGGCTCCAAGCCGTCCGACTGGCGCTCGCTCGATCCGCAGAACACGATGTATATGGAGCTGCCGGCCGGCCGGGTGGTGATCGAGATGGCGCCGGCGTTCGCGCCCAACCACGCCGACAACATCCGCACGATGGTGCGCGAGCACTATTTCGACGGCCTGGCGGTGATTCGCTCGCAGGACAACTGGGTGGTGCAATGGGGCGATCCGGACGAGAAGAACCCGCGGCCGATGAAAAGCGCCAAAGCCAAGCTCCCGGGCGAGTTCACGGTGCCGCTGAAGAACGACACCAACTTTACCCGGCTGCCGGACCGCGACGGCTACGCGCCCCAGGTCGGGCACTCGAACGGCTTCCCGTCGGCGCGCGATCCGAAATCCGGGCGCGCCTGGCTGACCCATTGCTACGGCATGGTCGGCGTCGGGCGCGACACGGGGGCCGACAGCGGCAGCGGCTCATCGCTGTACGTGGTGATCGGCCACGGGCCGCGCCACCTGGACCGCAACATTACCGTGGTCGGGCGGGTCATTTCCGGCATGCCGCTGCTGTCGACCATGCCGCGCGGCGCCGGCCCGATGGGATTTTACGACAAGCCCGAGCTGAATGTGCCGATCGCCTCGGTCCGGATGGCGGCCGACGTACCGGAAGCGGAACGCAGCAAGTTCGAAGTCATGCGTACCGAGACGGCGACCTACAAGGCAGCGGTCGAAGCGCAGCGCAACCGCGGCGGCCCATGGACCAAGGTCGCGGCCGGCCACATCGACATTTGCAACGCCCCGATTCCGGTGCGCGAGCAGAAATAGGCAAAGCCGCGTCAAAGGGTCTGACCCCGCGGGCCGGACCCAGGTTTTGCAACACCGCGCAGGATATAATCCCGGCATGAACGCGCCCATGCCCTCCCATCGCCCGATCCAGGCCCTCCCCGACCAGTTAATTTCGCAGATCGCCGCCGGCGAGGTGGTCGAACGGCCGTCAGCCGTCGTCAAGGAATTGCTCGAAAACGCACTCGACGCCGGCGCCAGCCAGATCACGGTCCGGCTGGAAGAAGGTGGCGTCAAGCGCATCGCGATCACCGACAACGGCCGGGGCATCGCGCCCGACCAGTTGCCGCTCGCGCTGGCGCGCCACGCGACATCGAAAATCGCTTCGCTGACCGACCTGGAAAACGTCGCCACGCTCGGATTTCGCGGCGAGGCGCTGGCGTCGATCGCGGCGGTGGCGGCCGTTTCGGTCACGTCGCGCACCGCCGACGCGCCGCACGCATGGGAAATCGTCGGCTCGCACCTGGGCGCCGTGACGCCGTCCTCCGGCCCCCAAGGCACCACGATCGATGTGCAGGACCTGTACTTCAACACGCCGGCGCGACGCAAGTTCCTCAAATCCGAACAGACCGAATACGGCCACTGCGCCGAAGTCGTGCGCCGCATCGCGCTGGCGCGTCCGGACGTGTCGTTCAGCCTGACCCACAACGGCCGCACCATCGACCACTGGAACGTGAGCGAGATGGCCAAGCGCAGCGCGCACATCCTCGGCAGCGAATTCGCCGAAGCGCGCCTGCCCATCGACGAGTCGGCCGGCCCGCTGCGCCTGCATGGCTTCGCCGGCCTGCCGACCGCGTCGAAGGCGCGCGCCGACGGCCAGTTCTTCTACGTGAACGGCCGCTTCGTGCGCGACAAGCTGCTGGTCCATGCGGTACGCGCCGCCTACCAGGACGTGCTGCACGGCGACCGCTTCCCGTCCTACGTGCTGGGCCTGGACCTCGACCCGGCGCTGGTCGACGTCAACGTTCACCCGTCGAAAGTCGAAGTGCGCTTCCGCGACAGCCGAGCGGTCCACCAGTTCGTGTTCCACGCGGTGCAGCGCGCGCTGGCGCAGACCTCGGCCACCGCCTACGGCAGCGTCCCGGCGCCGCTGCCGGCCGCCGATGTCGGCGGCAGCGCAGCGGCCACCTGGCAGCGCCGCGAGCACGAACAGACCTCGTTCTCGGCCACCTTCTCGCCATCGCCCTATCCGCCCGCCAATCGCTACGATGCCGCCGGCGTGGCGCAGCGCATGGACAGCTACGGCGCGCTGTTCGCGTCGCCGGACTCCGGCACGGCGGGAGCGCCGGTCACGCCATTCACGCCACCCGTGCAGACCATGTCGAACGACGAGTATCCGCTCGGCTTCGCGCTGGCGCAGCTGCACGGCATCTACATCCTGGCCCAGAACGCCAAGGGCATGGTGCTGGTCGACATGCACGCCGCGCACGAACGCATCCTGTACGAGCAGCTGAAGAACGCGCTCGACGCCCAGGTCGACGGCCAGGACATGCAGGTGCAATCGCTGCTGATTCCGGTCACCTTCTTCGCCGACGCGGTCGAAGTGGGCACCGCGCACGAGAACCAGGAGACGCTGAAGTCGCTCGGCTTCGACATCGCCGCGCTGTCGCCCACCACGCTGGCGGTGCGCTCGGTGCCAACCCTGCTGAAGAACGCCGACGCCCAGACGCTGGCGCGCGACGTGCTGCGCGATGTGCGCGAATTCGGCGGCTCGCGCGTGCTGATCGAGCGCCGCAACGAACTGCTCGGCACCCTCGCCTGCCACACCGCGGTGCGCGCCAACCGCATCCTGTCGGTGCCCGAGATGAATGCGCTGCTGCGCCAGATGGAGAGTACAGAACGCGCCGACCAGTGCAACCACGGCCGGCCGACCTGGGTCCAGCTCGAGATCTCCGCGCTCGACAAGCTTTTCCTGCGCGGTCAATGATGACGACCCGGCAGAGCGACGCCATCCATCCCATCCCCGCGTACGCGCACGCTCCGGTTTTGCTGCTCATCATCGGCTTCCTGATGCTGCAACCGCTGTCGACCGACCTGTACCTGGCATCGCTGCCGAGTCTTGCCACGGTATTCGGCGTACCGGCATCGACCGTGCAGCTGACGCTGTCGATGTTCGTCATCGGTTTCGGCGGCGCGCAACTTGTGATCGGCCCGCTGTCGGACCGCTACGGCCGCCGCCCGGTGCTGCTGGCCGGCCTCGGACTGTACGTTGCGGCCAGCCTGCTGTGCGCGGCCGCACCCGGGATCGACCTGCTGATCGTCGCGCGCTTCCTGCAGGCGCTCGGCTGCTGCTCGGCGATCATCATCGCGCGCGCCATCGTGCGCGACGCGTACGCCCCGTCCGACAGCGCCCGCGTCATTGCGCGCGCGAGCAGCTGGCTGTCGCTGGCGCCGCTGCTCGGCCCTATCCTCGGCTCTTATCTGCAGGTGACTTTCGGTTGGCGCGCGGCGTTCGTGGCCCATTCGATCCTCGGCGCCTGCCTGCTGGCCGCTGTGTTCCTGCGCCTGCCCGAGACCAACGTCCACAAGAATCCCCGCGCAACCGAACTGGCGGGACTGATCCACAACTTCGGCGTCGTGCTGGGCGCCCGCGAATTCTGGGCCAACGCGCTGCCATGCGCGCTGTCGTATGGTTCGATTTTCGCGTTCATTTCCGGTTCGTCGCTGGTCCTGATCAAGGTGCTGCATGTGCCGACCGCGTGGTTCGGCTACTGTTTCGCGTTCGGCGTGTCGGGCTACCTGGGCGGCACCATCGTGTGCCGGCACCTGCTGCCGCGGTTTGGCCAGGCAGCGACCCAGCGCATCGGCAGCACCATGTCGCTTGCCGCCGGCGCGCTGTTCCTGATGGCGCTCGGCTTCGGCGCGGTGCACTGGACGCTGGTGGTCGCCGCGATGTTCCTCACCATGGGCGCGCACGGCATCAACTTCCCGGTCGGGCAATCCGGCTCGGTCACGCCGTTTCCGCAGCAAGCCGGCACCGCGGCGGGCCTGATGGGTGCGCTGGCGATGGCGGTCGCCTTCCTGGTCGGCACCGTTGTCGGCGCCACCTTCGACGGCACGCTGTATCCCTTGGCAATGGTCTCTTGCGCACTCGGCGCCAGCATCTTCGCGTCGGTGCGCCTGCTCGGCGCGCGCCATCCGGAGGCCGTATCGTGAAGCCGCTGGCGGTCGCCATCATGGGCCCCACCGCGTCCGGCAAGACCGCCGCGGCGCTGGCGATTGCGCGCGAGATCCCGTCCGAAATCATCTCGGTCGACTCGGCCCTGGTGTACCGCGGCATGGACATCGGCACCGCCAAGCCGAGCGCCGGGGAACTGGCCAGCGTGCCTCACCACCTGATCGACATCATCGACCCGACTGAGGCGTATTCGGTGGCGCAGTTCCGCGCCGCTACGTTGCGCCTGGTGGACGACATCAGCGCGCGCGGCAAGCTGCCGCTGCTGGTCGGCGGCACCATGATGTATTTCAAGGGCCTCACCGACGGCCTCGATGACCTGCCGGGCGCGAATCCGGAACTGCGTGCCGACATCGAGGCGGAGGCTGCGCGGATCGGCTGGCCAGCGATGCACGACAAACTGCGCGCGCTCGACCCCGTCACCGCCGAGCGCCTGGCGCCGAACGACGCGCAGCGCATCAACCGCGCGCTTGAAATTATTGAACTGAGCGGAAAGCCGATGTCGGAACTACTGTCGGGCCGCGGCAAACTGGAACTGCCGTTCGAACTGCTGTCGTTCGCGCTTGAGCCATCCGACCGCGCGGTGCTGCACGCGCGCATCGCGACGCGCTTCGACCAGATGCTCGGCCGGAGCGACGACCGCGGCATCGTCGCCGAAGTGGCGGGCTTGCGCGCGCGCGGCGACCTGCATCCCGGTTTGCCGTCGATGCGCTGTGTCGGCTATCGGCAGGCGTGGGATTACCTCGATGGCAAGATTAATCGCGCAGGATTGCGCGAAACGGGCATCATCGCCACGCGCCAGTTGGCCAAGCGCCAGCTGACCTGGCTGCGTTCCATGCCCGACCGCGTGGTGATCGATTGCATCGCCGGCGAGCCCGCGACAGAGATGCTGAGACAGCTGGCGGCGCGCAAACGTTGAGCCTCCACGCCCGGGCGCGCGATTTTTTTCCAAGGGAATCGTGACCGCCCTTGACAGATAAAAGCAAACCCCGGATAATGCTCGGCTGTCGGGTGATATAGCTCAGTTGGTTAGAGCACAGCATTCATAATGCTGGGGTCGGTGGTTCAAGTCCACCTATCACCACCACTGAATAATCCACACAATCAAAGGCTTAGCTCACATCGAGCTAGGCCTTTTGTGTTTCTATTCTAGTGTATTTGTCAGCAGTTTGTGTATGGCGTTTGCTCGCATCCTCAAGACCTGTTTGCCGCCCACATATGGCGCGCTCGCCGGGACACATTTATCGTGACTGTGATCCGTGTCAGGGCTACCGCGCTGCCGCCGAGTTCACGCCCGATCTCTGGCGTCGATACGGCGCCACAGGAAAGACTCAAGGGCAGGACCAACGCCGCCAGACAGACGGCGGCCAAAATGAACAGTTTTCCGCGATGCGCGGCAGGTGGTGCGGACATAGCCATGATTCCAAGGAATTAATGTAGGTTTGCCGAGGCGAGTTGGCTGCGGCGCAAAGAGAAAAACGTTGCCGGCGCAGTCAATGTGCAACGACCGGTAGGCTAGACAAGATCGCTCAAGGCGCAAGCTTTGTGAAGTACCTCCAATTCCTGGCCAACCTGTGCTAACTTTCACATTCAGGTGGCCAAAAAAGCGCGTGCCCAAAAAAATAGTCCACTCGCTGGTGGACTATTTGGATCATCAACGTGAAGGAGTGAGCGACGCGCCCGTCGCCTTCGTCAGCCCCCCGATCCGATGAGTTCCTTACAAACCACCGACACTGCCGACTGCGTCGAGGATGACTGCGCTCACAGCGGCAGGCTGCGACACGAGTTCCACATGGCTAGCGCCCGCGATCAGCGTCACTTTGGCCTTGATTCGGCTGGCCATGCCTTGTTGCAAGGCCGCCGGGACGATCTGGTCATCGCCGCTCACGGCCCAGAATGAGGGCTTGGTCTTCCATGCGGCGACAGTCACGCGGTCCTGCAGCACGTGATTGAAAACCGGGCCCTGAGTGGCGGCCATCACGGCAGCGTCAACCTTCGGCAGGTCCGGGGCAAAAAACTTCAGGTAGGCATCGGTACTCAGCGACAGAAAACCGCCCGAATCAGGCATGAGGCCTTTTTGCCATTCCGGTGCCGGATACGGGCTGGTGATGTCGGTGATCGATTCGCCCTCAGCCGGCGCAAATGCGGAAACGTACACCAGCGCAGCAACCTTATCGGCGGCTCCCGCTTCGGTGATCACCACCCCGCCGTACGAATGGCCGACCAGCACCACCTGCCCCGTTTGCGCCTCGATGACGCGGCGCACGGTAGCGGCATCGTCGACCAGCGAGGTGCGCGGCAACTGCACCGCGACCACCTTCAAGCCGCGCTGTTGCAGCTGTGCGACCACCTTTGACCAGCTTGATCCATCGGCCCACAGGCCGTGCACCAGCACCGCGGTGGTCGGCTTAAGCGCGGCCGGCGGCGCCGGCAACGTGGCGGCGGCGCTGGCACCGCAACCGGAAAAAATGGTGGCGGTGGCGACGGCGGCGAGCGCGGCCAGGGCGACTCGGGTGGAACTCCAAAATGTCGTTTTCATGATGAGGTACTTTCTCTGTTTCTATGAATGGTAGGGATTGTTCGGTGATGGCCGGTGTTTCTGCAGCCACCGAATAGATCGCGAAAAACGCGAAACATGCAGGCGGAGCACAACAAATGGCTGCTGTGCTATCCTTTTTGTTTCAGTGAAAAACACCTAAACATGGTACCGGGACACAATTTGGATGGCTATGATGAGGAGACCGCACTTCATGCTCGATCGTCCGGAAACGACGGCGACTTTGGAATGGCGGCAACCCGTTCCGACGTGTTATCGCAGGTCCTGACCCTGATCCGCCTACGTGGCGAACTGGTATATTCCGCCGACCTAGGAGGCCCGTGGGGCATTCGCTTTCCTAAGGGACACGCACATTTTCATTTTGTCGAGCAAGGGTCGCTGTGGGTCCGAACGCCCGGGGCCGAGCCGTTACTGGTGCAGAAAGGCGATCTGCTACTGCTGCCGCATGGAACGGGGCACATTATTTCAGACAGGCCAGAGACGCCCGGGCGCGACGTCCAATCGATCTTGCCCGCGCATTTCGATGCCGACCGTTTCGTGTTGAACTTCGGCGGCGACGGCGCCGCTTGCAGCCTGCTGGGCGGCTTCTTCCATTTCGAAGGCGGTTCGCTGGCCGCCATCATGGCCGCGCTGCCGGTGGTCGTCCATATCCCCAGCGTCGACGGTACGACACCCGACTGGCTCGACGCGATTGCCCATTTCCTGGTGAAGGAATCGCGCGAGCCCGAACCCGGATCGTCGCTGATGATCTCGCGCCTGATCGACCTGTTAGTCATCCGCACGTTGCGCACCTGGGCGGCCAACCGGACCGACAGCGGTGGCTGGCTCGGCGGACTGGGGGAGGAGCGCATCGGCCGCGTGCTGAGCGCGATCCACGCCGATCCATATCGGCAATGGACGGTCGAATCGTTGGCTGCTATCGCCGCAATGTCGCGCTCGATTTTCGCCGAGCGTTTCACGGCCAGGATCGGCGAAACGCCGTTACACTACGTCACGCGCTGGAAGCTGACGCTCGCCGCCGATATGCTTGCCAGCGGCGGCCTGAAGGTCACCCAGGCGGCGCAGCGCATCGGCTACGCTTCTGACGCCGCGTTCAGTCGCGCGTTCAAAACTCAGTTCGGCTACCCGCCCAGCCAAGCCGGTCGCAGCTGAGCAGCATCGTCATTCACTACGCTTTAGGTTCACGCCCTGGCCGTTGACCACTTCAGTACAAACGCCCTACTTGTTGGTGGCGGAGGAGCTGTACCTAGAAACTTTCTATGAGACGACGCTCTAGATGTAACCCTGCCCACCATCTTATCTCCATCACGACAAAGCTTAAAACCAGGCATTTGGAAAAACAAAGCTATCGCGGCCTCCGGATAGTGCCGCCCGAGCCTTGCACAGGTTCTAGCTAAGCGAAAAGGGCAAAGGGAAAAGCATGAGGACGCTGGGTATCCGTCAAGCGAGGCAAATCTTGCATGAGCTTCTCGATGAGCAGTTAGGGCAAGCTCGCTGTTAGGACCAACTGCGGCGCCATTGCCGAAGTTGGTCCGCCGGCATCGGTCGACTGATCAAGTAACCCTGCGCGAAGTCACAACCCAGCGCCTGCAAGCGGTCCCAAACATCCTGAGTTTCCACACCTTCCGCGACGACCTGCTTGCCCAGGTTATGCCCAAGTTCGATGGTCGAAGAGACGATCGTGGCCGAGTCGCGACTCGACACCATGGGTGCCACAAATGACTGATCGATCTTGATCGCGTCAACCGGAAGTTTTTGCAGATAGCTAAGACTGGAGTAACCCGTGCCATAGTCGTCGACGAACAGTTTGACGTCGAGCTGCTTCAAGCGTGTGAGCGTTTCCAGCGCAGCGACCGGATCCGCCATCAGTACGCTCTCGGTCAGTTCAAACTGGATCAGTTCGGGGTCAATGCTCCACGTGGAAAACAAGCCGCGAATGCGGTCAACCAGCCCCGCATCGTAGAGATCATGGGCCGACAAGTTGATTGCCAGCGCCTGCGACAGACCACCCTTCTGCCAGGCGTCGATTTGACTGAACGCAGCTTCCATAATCCAGTTGGTCAGCGGGGTGATCATTCCGGCATATTCGGCGAGGCTGATGAATTCGATGGTCGGCATCATGCCCAGTGTGGCATGCTGCCAGCGCAGCAGCGCTTCGGCCCCGCCCAGGCGGCCTGTCGCCATGCAGACCTTCGGCTGGCAATACATGCGCAACTCGTTGCGCTCGACGGCCCGGTACAAGTCACCCATGAGCATCAGGCGCCTCGTCTGCCCGCTCTCCTGGCCTTCGGTATAGACTGCATAGCCGCCACCGAATCGTTTAACCTGGTGCATCGCCGCGTTCGCACGGCGCATCAATGCGTCGGCGTTGTCGGCGTGCGCCGGAAACAGCGCGATACCGATATCGACGCGCGCATCGACCATCAGCCCGCCGACGCCCACCGGTTCCTGCAAGGTACTCAGCAATCTTCGGGCGACCTCGATAGCATACTCAGCGCCACCGTCTGGCAACAGCAGGGCGAACTCCGCTTCCCCTACCCGCGCCAACGACTCGCCTGCACCGGCTACCCGCTTGAGACGACAGCTAAGCTTTTGCACCAACTCGTCGCCGCAGCGGTAACCCAGCACCTTGTTGATTTCGGCGAAACGGCCGACTTCGAGGTGCAGCAACGCCAGCGATGCACGTCGTTTTGTCGCCGCCTCCATTGCATCGGCTAGCACCTTTAGCAAGAGCGTTCGGTTTGGCAAGCCCGTCAATTCATCGTGATACGCCAAATGCTCCAATGAAGCTTGCGCCTTGCGATGCAATACGCTCAGGCGTAAGTGATGAATCCCAAAGGCCAAGTCACTCGCCAACTCGTCGAGCAACTTCGTTTCGGCAGAATCGAATGCGTCCGGCTCCGCAGCGGCGATCACAAGCGCGCCAATCACCTCTTGATCGATCCGCAACGGAAATGCCGAGACCGATTGATAGCCCTCTCCGATCAACTGTTCTTGGAATTTGGCGTAGTCGGGTCCGGCGTAGTCCGTCTCTGGACGAAAAATTCTGCCGACAACGGGACGCCCGGTCCGAATCGCGGTGCCTGTGACGGTGCCGCCCGCCTTGTTATCGGCCCAGGTGAATAGATAGGACTTGACGAGCTCAACGTTGCTGCCAACCCCCGCCATCCAACGAACGCTTTTCGCCTCATCGTGCACGGAGTAAGTCACGAAGGCAAATGGGTAGCCTCCCGTTTCGACGATGACGCTGCACATATCCTGCAGCAGTTCCTGCTCGTCCGTCGAGCGGAGCACGGTATGGTTGCCGGCGCCCAGCGTCTTGAGCGCGCGCGTCACCTGCGCGAACTCCTTGGTGACCCTCGCTGTGATCTCGCATTGCGCACTCTCTGCCGGCGGATTGCTCATCTCCGATCCCATCGTCGTCCCCTTACTGCTAGATCAGATTAGTACTTAGTACTATAGGCCGATTATGCCGGACGCGTCGGGCCATCCGCGCAGCTCAATCTCATCGGCAGGAAAATAATGGCCGGTTCGGCGTCTCTGTCAGGCATCCGGAATACCAGTCATGCCCCTGCCGTCAATGTCTTTTCCGACCCGGACAAATAAGCATGAATCTGCGCCACCACTGCAGCGCCCTCGCCGACCGCCGCAGCGACCCGTTTGGTCGAATGGGATCGCAAGTCTCCTATGGCAAACACACCTGGGACACTGGACTCCAATGCTGAGCGTGCGTCGGTGGCGTGCGAGGTCTTCTCATGCGACTTCACGGCCACTACCTCACCGCCGGTACGCACGAATCCTGATGCATCGAGCTCGACGCCACATTCTTTCAGCCAGGCGGTATTCGGATCAGCGCCAATGAAGAGGAACAAGCGTTTCGCGTCGTAACGGGACACGCTGCCATCGGCACGGTCTTTGCAATACACGCCGGTGAGCCCGTCCTCGTTTCCCTCCAGCTGATTAATTTCCAGATGGGAGTGCAGAATGATGTTGGCGGCTGCCGCGATCCGTTCGATCAGGTAGCTCGACATGGTCGCCGCCAGGCCAGGGCCGCGGATGATCATGTGAACCACGGAGGCGTGAGCAGCGAGAAACACCGCTGCCTGCCCGGCCGAATTGCCGCCGCCGACGAGGAGCACTGGCTCGCCCTTGCACAGTTTCGCTTCGACCGGCGAGGCCCAGTAATATACGCCACGCCCCTCATATTGGTGCAACTCGGGCAGGGGAGGACGGCGATAGCGCGCGCCCCCGGCCAACACTACCGTGCGCCCCCTCACCTGGACACCGTCATTCAGTTCGACGGCCAGCGGCATCGATCCGCACATGAGCCGCGAAGCGGTCGCGGGAATCGCGATCTCGGCGCCAAACTTCAGCGCCTGAACGTAGGCCCGGCCGGCCAGCGCCCGTCCGGACACGCCGGTTGGGAATCCAAGGTAATTTTCAATGCGGGCGCTCGCACCGGCCTGGCCGCCGTATGAGCGCTGGTCGAGCACCATCACCGACAGGCCTTCCGAAGCTGCATACACCGCGGTAGCCAAGCCTGCGGGGCCGGCGCCGACAACGAGCACGTCAAACAGCGCATCAGGTGAGAAAAAAGGCAGGGTGCCGAGGCAGTGTCCCAAATCGGCAATGCTGGGATTTCTGCGAATGGTGCCATCCGGGCAAACCACCAGCGGCCAATCTTCTGGAGCGAGGACATGTTTACGCGCGACTTCCGCGGCCTCGCTGTCGACGCCCGGATCCCGTTTGGTATAGGGATGCCCATTGCTGGACAAGAAGCTTTCGAGATTGAACATCGCAGCATTTCCCGGCGCACCGATCAGGACCGGACCAGCTGGATTGGTGTCGTTCAGCCGGACCCTGCGCAAGATCAACGCGCGCATGATGCGCTCGCCCAGTTCGGCCTCGGCGACTACCAAGGCGCGCAACGATTCCGGATCAATCACCAAGGCCTCGAGTTCGCCGACCGCCATTCCATCGATGAGCGGCGGGCGCCCCGACAATTGCGCCACTTCGCCACTGAACTGACCCGGGCCGAATTCGACCACCAGCAAGCGCCCTCCGAGACCATCGACGCGTGTGCAGGCGATGCGTCCCTGCAAGATCACTACCATGCCAGGCGACCCGGCGGACGCCTGGAATACCATTTCACCGTCGCGCCAGCGGCGCGGCACGCCAAAGCGTCGCAAGCGCCCGATTTCCATCGAAGTGAGCACTGGAAAAATCTGATGGGCGCGCGCCACGATGTCGACAGCCGAGGAGTTCAGCGCCGCGTCATCATCGACTGGTGAGTCGGGAATGAAATCTGGGATATTTTCAGGAGACATGGTCTTTTCCGGTTGTTCGAGGACGAGTAGCCAGAAACCGACCACTGCACATAGTCTTCACATTTTGAAGTTACTACCGCTCAAAGTCAAGAAACGATATTTACGGACGTCCGCAGGAATATTGTTTCATTAATGTTGCCTGTGGATTCAAAAAATGAAGTAAGCTCTGCGAAATCGCTGGCGCTCTCGAAGAAACGCGCCCGCCTCCACTGCCCACGCATGCCCTCGGCGCGATGCGATCAAATCAAGGAGCCGTTATGGTCCGCAGCAAAACGATGTGTAGCATATCGGAACTCAGCTACGCCCTGTCCGTCGTTGGAGACCGCTGGACGCTACTCATCATGCGTGAACTGCGCTTGGGCGTACATCACTTCGACGAGATCCAGACACAGACCGGAATGTCCTCGCACCTGCTGCGCAACCGCCTCCGACGCATGGAGGCGGATGGCATTCTCGAACGCCGGCTGTACCATACGCACCCACCGCGCTATGCCTACCAGGGCACGGCGATGGGAAAGGATCTCGACCTGGTGCTGCTTACCTTGCGCAACTGGGGCATGCGGTGGGGGAAACGGCCGCCAGGCGGTCCCGCCGTCACGCTGCGCTACAGAAGCACCAATGAAATTATTGATCCCTCCTGGCAGATGCCTCGCGGCGAGCGGGCATTCAGTTTCGATGACGTCGATGCGGTTCTCAGCGATTCGTTCCGGAGTGAACGGGCGCTACGCGTGGCAGTCTTCGAGCAGAGCAAGCGAGTTCCGAAGAAACGCCGCCAATGCGAGCTTCCGCCATCCGACCTGCTGCCCGACTAAGTGCGCAGGCAAGCCCGCACAGCGTCCTTACGAAAAAAATGCCGCGCCCATTTACAACTTCATATTTTGAAGGTACTATGAATTCGAGCTTATGCTATTGGTTCAGTAAGCCTCAGCACGCCGCGCCGGAAACGCGTGCGCTACCTACCGCGCCCTACCACCATTTGAAAGCATGCCATGACTATAACCCCCTATCTCGCCGACCGCACCGCATTGCTGATGGTCGATCCTTACAACGATTTCATGAGCGAAGGCGGCAAGCTGTATGACGCCATCAAGCCTACCGCGGACGCTTCCGGTATGTTTGGCAACTTGCGCAAGATTCTCCCCGCCGTACGCGCGGCGGGTATCCAAGTGGTCATCGTGCCGCACCACCGCTCGCACACCCACGGGGACGACTATGCCAACTGGCAGCACGTCAACATGTTCCAGCAACAAAACGTGCCGACCAAAGCGTTCGAAGTCGATACCTGGGGTGGCCAGTTCAATGCCGAATTCGGTCCGCAAGAGGGCGACATCATCGCCAAGGAGCACTGGGCGCAAAATGGTTTCGCCAACACCGACCTGGACATGCAACTGAAACAGCACGGTATCCAGAAGATCATCGTGGTTGGGCTGATCGCAAATAGCTGCATCGAATCCACCGCTCGCTACGGTATGGAACTCGGGTACCACGTCACTCTTGTGCCCGACGCAACCGCTGCTTTCAGCGCCGCAGGCATGGTCGCTGCCGAAGTGAATGCACCAATGTTCGCGCACGCTATCCTCAAGACAAACGATCTGCTCGCGCAGCTTCCTGCTGCGCGCAAGCAGTAAATCGCCGTCGATCGCAACCGACATCACTCTCCCACCAAGCATCCATCGGCGCACGTGGCGCGTCGATGGATACATGCGTCCGTCCGAACCGAACACCGGCCTGCACGGACAGAAAGAAACAAATGAAACTACTCGACAAAAAGGTTGCTTTCGTGACCGGCGCCTCCAAAGGGATTGGCGCCGGCATTGCAAAAGAACTCGCGATGGCCGGCGCTACGGTGATCGTCAACTATTCGACCGGCAAGACTGGCGCGGAACAGGTGGTGGCATCCATCCTTGCCGCCGGCGGCCAAGCTGAAGCAATCCAGGGCGATTTCTCGAAGGAGGAAGATATAAGCCGGGTGTACGCAGAGATCGGCTCGCGCCATTCGACACTCGACATTCTCGTCAACAACGCCGGCGTATTCCGCTTTTTCAGTATTGAGGACCTCACTGCCGCAGAGTTTCACCGCCAGTTCGATCTGAACGTCCTTGGCCTAATGCTCTCCATCCAGCAGGCGCTGCCATTGTTTGGCCCTGCGGGCGGCGCCATTATCAATATCGGCTCGATGGCCGGCAAGATGCCGGCGGAGATGGCGTCTGTCTACGCGGCTACCAAGGCTGCGGTCGACGCGATTTCCATTTCGCTATCGAAGGAGCTGGGGCCACGCAATATCCGTGTCAACAGTTTGAACCCCGGCCTGGTTGAGACCGACGGAACGATTGCGGAAGGGGTCATCGGAAGCGCGTTCCACGACCTGTCTTTAGCGACCACGCCGCTGCGCCGGATCGGCACCCCGCAAGACATCGGCCGCGCCGCCGTCCTGCTGGCTTCTGACCACGCCGGATGGATAACGGGACAAACCTTACTGGCGACCGGTGGCCTGACCGTCTAGCCGTCGCGGCGGCGGCCGGAAACTACGTAGATTCGCATCGATCCGGTCGGACGAAGCCGCCCGCGCATGGGCAACCTGGTTGATCCTGGCGCCGGGCATGCGCCAGGGCCTTCACCCACATACCTGGCGGCGATCGTTCGCCTTCCACTGTGCGCCACACTATCAAACCTCGCCAGGCGGCGAAAGAGCGGGCGCCCTATTCCCGCTCGCCTGGCTGGCTGCCCCTGCGATGGTTCCATCCCCTCTGAATACTGGCCACATCCCCCCCAACCAAAGAAACTAAACGCGGGCTCCGCGTAGCCCCAGATCACACCTTGAAGCACAATGAGCAAACGGTGGTGTCGATCAGCGTCTGTCTGTTGAACACAGCGATGGCCGGTGAGGATACAAGCCCGATTCCGTCGCAACGCAAGACGACGTCGACGCGTACTCCATGAATGCAACCGGAATGCCAGGG
The DNA here is from genome assembly GCA_046728335.1 of Pseudomonadota bacterium. Lineage (GTDB taxonomy): Bacteria > Pseudomonadota > Gammaproteobacteria > Burkholderiales > Burkholderiaceae_D > JAFCUW01. Next base: position 70,625 of record JBKPEJ010000028.1, read on the forward strand.
GAGGCGGTGCTGACCATCATCCATCGTGAATTCACCACCATCATGCGCCAGGCGGGGGCACCTCGCTCAGGCAGATCAACGCCGCCTCGGTGACGCGCTAGGCGCGCACGGCCCGGCTCCCGCGTTTTTGGCTATGCCAGCGCTAAGTGTGGCAAAACCCCAATAGATGCCGTCGAGCGCGGCACCAGCTGGTACTTCGGGTGCCGCCTCCGGCCCACGCATGACGTCGCGTACGTGGGCAGAAGGCGCCGGCTTGGCACAGCAAGCAAGACCTCAAGATGCAGATCCGCTTGCTGGGCCAGGCACGACACCCGCTTACCCGTCACCCCGTCCGGGCTCGCCCGCTCAACAGTTGCGCGAAGTGCGCACGGGCGCCTGCTGCGTTGATCGTCATGTGCCAGTGCTTCCGCGCAGGCTGGTTGCAGATACCGATTTTTTTTGCGTACCAAAAACAAGCTGAACGATGACCGCCACGGCAATATTGAGCGCTAGTGCAAGCAGGCCCGTATAGACGCTGTAGCTGTCGCCGCCGATCGCCAGGGTGTGCACCGGCTTGATGCCGTCGGCGAAGGCAATCCAGCTGCCGCCGGCGATGCCAACGGCCCAGCCTGCGAGCAGCGAGCGCCCGCCGAACCAGCCGAAGAACAGGCCGAATACGACGGACGGGAAGGTCTGCAATATCCAGACGCCACCGAGCAATTGCAGGTCGAGCGCAAATTTAGTCGGCAGGAACAAGATGAACACCAGCGCGCCCACTTTGACCACCAGCGACACCAGCTTGGCCACTTTGGCCTCGCCCGCAGGGGTCACCGCCGGATTGACGTATGGCTTCCAGAAGTTGCGGGTAAACAGGTTTGCGGCGCCAATCGACATCACGGCAGCGGGAACCAGCGCACCGATTGCGATGGCGGCAAAAGCGAAGCCGCTGAACCAGGCGGGAAACAGGGCGTTGAACAGCGCCGGCACCACGTCGTTATTGCTATTGACGGTGATTTTTGCCGCATAGGCCATGTAGCCGAGCAGGGCAATCAGGCCAAGCAATACGGTGTAGGCTGGCAAAAACACCGCATTTTTGCGTATCGTGTCTGCGCTTTTCGCGGCGAATATGCCGGTCAGGGTGTGCGGATACATGAATGCGGCCAGCGCCGAACCGAGTGCCAGGCTGGCGAATGGCAGCATTTGCTGCGGCTTGAGGATCAGCCCGGTAGCGCCTCCTTTCGCGGCGAACGCCTCGCCGGCGGAGTGGAACACGGCGCTGTAACCGCCCAGCTTCATCGGCACCAGCACGACAGCGACCAGTACCACGATGTAAATCATCAGGTCCTTGACAAAGGCGATCAGGGCCGGCGCGCGCAGGCCAGCTGCGTAGGTGTAGAGCGCCAGGATGATGAAGGCTGCCGCCAGCGGCAACTCGCCGGTCAGGCCGAGCGCCTTGATGACCACTTCCATGCCGACCAGCTGAAGCGCGATATACGGCATGGTGGCGAGCACGCCAGTCAGCGCGATCGCCAATTCGAGTGGTCGCGATTGGTAGCGGCCGAACACGACGTCGGCCGCGGTGACATGGCCGGCTTTTTGGGCGGCATGCCACAACTTCGGCATGATCACGAAGACAATCGGGTAGACCAGGATGGTGTAGGGAAGCGCGAAGAAGCCGTACGCGCCAACTGCGTACACCAGGGCCGGTACCGCGATGACGGTGTAGGCCGTATAGAAATCGCCCCCGACCAGGAACCACGTGATCCAGGTGCCGAAATTACGTCCGCCGAGGCCCCATTCGTCCAGGCCAGCCTCTTTGGGCTTACCACCGCCCGGCTGCCAGCGCGAGGCGAGGAAGCCGATCACGGTCACCAGCACAAAAAAGAAAATGAAAACCCCAAGCGCGGTCCAGTTGATGTGCGGCTCCATTATTGCTCCCCTTTGGCCACGCCATTACGATAGACAAACCAGATCAGCAGCGCCGTCAGCGGCACCCACAACAGTTGGTACCAGTAGAAAAATGGGAAACCAAACAGGGATGGGAGTTCACGGTTGTAGAACGGAATCCACAACAAGGCAATAAACGGCAAGAGCAATAGCAGGCGCATGGTCATGATCCATTTTTTAAAGGGGGAAAGAGTGTTTTGGAGTCGCCGGAATGCGCGAACCAGGCCTTCGAGGCGCCATCAATGCCTGCCATTAGAGCTGGGTCGACCGCTTGAGAGGCATCACCGCAGCTTTCGCTGGCTGGCGACGGATCAACATCACGATCAGCGCTGCCACCAGACACAAGGCGCCGGCAGAATACAGCGCCGGGTTATAGGTCATCATGATGGTGCGCACGCGTCCGGCGCCAAACGCTGCCACCGCGGCGCCCAACTGGTGCCCCGCAAAAATCCAGCCGAACACCATGGGTGCCTTCTCCTTGCCGAATGCGGCGCCCGCCAGCTTGACGGTCGGCGGCACGGTGGCAATCCAGTCAAGACCGTAGAACATCGCGAACAGCGACAGGCCGTACAGCGTGAACTCCGAGTGCGGCAGCCAGAATAGCGAAAGACCGCGCAAGCCGTAATACCAGAACAGCAGTTTTCGGTTGTCGTAGCGGTCAGACAGCCAGCCCGATGTGATCGTGCCGATCAGATCGAATGCACCCATCATCGCCAGAACCGACGCTGCTCGCACCGACGCCAAACCTTGATCACCGCACAGCGAGATGAAGTGCGTCTGTATCAGGCCGCTGGTGCTAAGGCCGCATATGAAGAAGGTGCCAAACAGTATCCAGAACACCTTGTTGCCAGCCACGTCGCGCAAGGTCCGGAATGGCGTGAACAGTGACAGCGGCGCGGTGGCTCGGGGCGCCTCCGGCACCGTTGCAGGGTCAGCGCCGTATGGCGCAAGCGCCACTTCGTGCGGTCGATTGCGCATGAACAGGAAGGCCAGCACCGCCACCATCGCACAACTGAAAAAGACCGGCAGCACGGCGGCGCGCCAGCCGTGGTGCTCGATAAGCCAGGCGGCGAACGGCAGGAAGACCAGTTGGCCGGTGGCGGAACTGGCGGTGAGCAAGCCGATCACAAGCCCGCGGTGGCTGTCGAACCAGCGCGTCGATACCATTGCTCCCAGCACCAGCGCGGTCATGCCGGAACCGACGCCAAGCAGGATGCCCCACAACGCAATGAGGTGCCAGAACTGGCTCATTTTTGTCGCCAGAATCAGCCCGCTTGCAATCAGCGCCAAGGCGCCGCAGACAATGTTGCGCAAGCCGAAGCGTTCCAGGAAGATCGCGGCGAACGGGCCGAGCAGGCCAAACAATACGAAACGGATCGCCAACGCCGAAGAAATCTGTTCGAGGTTCCAGCCGAACTCCTTGCTCAGCGGCTGTAGCATTGCTCCGGGCAGACCGAGCGCGGCCGACGACGTGAGCATCGTCAAAAATGTGATGGCGGCGATCACCCACGAGTAGTGAATCCCGCGCCGGTACAGCCAACTGGAGAATGGTAGAGCTAACATGGCGTTCCTAGAAAGTGGTTATAAAAGGTTTGCTGCACGCGGGAAAGGTACAGATCAGTCATCGGCCCGCCAGCCCCCGCCGAGCGCGCGGTATAGGTCAACGGACGCAACCAACGCGCGCGTCCTGATCTGTAGCACCGCAAGATCGGCGCTGTACAAGCCGCGCTGGGCATCGAGCTCTTCAAGGTAGGAGCTGTATCCGTTGGAGTGCCGATCACGCGCGATGCGCAAGGCCTCGGCCGCGGTGGCGCGCCGCGCCACAGTGATCGCGGCCTGCTGATCGAGGCGGCGCAACGCGTTCAGGCCGTTCTCGGTTTCAGCCAGTGCCTGGCGCACCGCATTTTCGTATGCGAAAACCGAGGCGTCGCGCTGGGCCGCGGCGATATCGGTCTGCGCCTGCAAGCGGCCGCCATCGAACAGCGGTCCGCTTGCACCCAGCGCCAAGCTCCACAACGCCGTCGGCGCGTTGAGCAGTTTGGAGAAACTAAGGTTCTGCACGGTCGCCCCGGCATTTAGCTTGAACGAGGGCAGTAACTGGTCGCGCACAGCCTCCAGGTTGGCGTGCTGGGCCAGCAGGTTTTGCTCCGCGCGGTATATGTCCGGCCGGCGTCGCAGTAGGTCGGATGGCAAGCCCGCCGGCACTAGCGGGATCGGCAGCGCGGCCAATGGACGCCCTCGCTGCACGGGACCGGGTGTACGGCCAGCCAACAGCGACAGCGCATTTTCCTGTTCGCCGATGGCGCGCTGCAGCTGCGGCACCAGCTCCGCGGTGACTCCATATTCTGCCTGCGCCTGCAACACCTCCAGGCGCGTGCTATAGCCAGCCTCGAAGTTTTTGCGCGCCAGTTCGCGCGATTGCACCCTCAGCACCAGCGTGGCCTCTGCCAGCTCGAGCTGGGCATCCAGGCCGCGCATGTTCAGATAGGCTGAGGCCACACTGGCTGCGATCGACAGCGCGACTGCGTCGGTGCTGGCGCGCTCCGCCTGCAAGCTGGCCATGGCGGAATCGCTGGCCGCTCCAAGCTTGCCCCACAGGTCGAATTCATAGCTCGCTTGAACACCAACCTGAAGAACATTGGTAACGTAAGGCTGACCGAAGGGATTGAGGATGCGGGTGCGCGCCGGATGGGCTTCAGCCGTCAGCGTCGGGAGCGAGGTGGAGTCGGCAATCACACTGCGGGCTTGCAACTCGGTCACGTGTGTGCGTGCAATGCGCAGGTCACCGCTGCGCTCGATCGCTTCGGTCACCAGTGCGCTCAAGGCCGGATCGTCGAACGCCAGCCACCATCCGCGCTCAATCGATGCGCCGCGACTGGCGGGACCAATGTCGTTGCGCCACAGCGCAGGGATCTGCAGGGCTGAGGCTGGCGTCGGCGCCACCTTTCCTGCAACGCAGCCCACCAGCAAGGCACAAAGCGCCAGTAGCATGGGCAGGGCCGGGGTCACATTTTCTCCTTGCCGCCGGGATGCGGGCCCGATGCCGTGTCGATGCTCACCACCACCGACATTCCGGGCCGCAACCGGCGCGCAGCGGGCTGGTCTGGATCGACCTGGATTCGCACCGGGATGCGCTGGGCTACTTTGACGTAGTTGCCGGTTGCATTGTCCGGCGGTAGCACGCTGAACTCGGATCCGGTCGCTGGCGAGACCAGCTCGACCCGGCCGTTCAGCCGCGCACCATCGAGCGCATCCACCGTGAAGGGAGCGCGCTGGCCGACCGCCACCAGGTTCATCTGGGTTTCCTTGAAGTTGGCGATCACCCACAGCTGCTTCGGCACCAAGCCCATCAGGAGAGCGCCCGAATTGACGAAGGCGCCACGCCGTACGGTGACTTGGCCCAGCTGGCCGTCGCATGGCGCGGTGATCCGAGTATTGTCGAGATCAACTTTCGCGCCTGCCAGGATCGCCCGCGCGCTGGCCACATTCGCTTCCAGCGCGTCGTGATTGACGATCACCGACCGCAAGTTCTGTCGGGCAATCTCCAACCCGGCGCGCGCCTGCTCGGCGCCGGCAACGGCCTGCGACTGCGCCGCTGCGACCTGGTCCTGTTCGCGCACCGACAGCGAACCATCTCCGACCAGCTGGTTCACCCGATGCAAGTCCGCCCTCGACCGGACTCCTTGCGCCACCGCATTGGTGAGAGTGGCTTGCGCCAGCCGAATCCCCTGCTCCGCACTACGCCGCTGCTGGATCCAGTTGCCCAGCGCCGCCTGCTGGCTGGCCAACTGCGCTTGTGCCTGCTGGTAACGCTGCTGGAAGATGCGCGGGTCGATCAGCACCAGCAGGTCACCTTCCTTCACCGTTTGAAAATCCTGCACTTTCACGTCCACCACGTAGCCCGACAGCTGGCTGCCTACCAGCGTGACCTGGCCGCGCACCAGCGCATTTTCAGTGCTGACCACGGCGCTGCTGAAGGGCGGTAAGCGCCACGCGAACAGCACCGCCAGCACGCCAGCACAACCGATTGCGCCAAACGCCAAATAGGACCACAAGCGGGTACGTGCAGCGGCGGGCAGCTGCACCAGCGGTATGTCAGTGGGGGGAGAAATGGTCATGGTCTACTCGCAGAAAGAAGAAGGAATTGCATAGACACCTACGGAGCCAAACTCGGCAACTATGGCCGCCGCCGAGTGGCTAGTCGCGCGTTTGAACGTTGCATCGCCTCGCATGGCCAGGACCGTCTTACCCCCATGCTCCCTAAATGGCGGCCGCGTCGGGGTAACGACATTGCATGCATGAACCGGCAGAGCTCGCGTCCCGCGCACCTGGAGGCGGAGCAGCTTCAAATTATGAAGGCGCAAAATGGGGGCGTCAACATTTACTTCAAAATTTGAAGTAGATTGGCGCAGGAAAGGATGACGAGCAATCGGTCGGGATGAGATTTCCGCCAGTGTGTGCCAAATTGGCGGCGCGCCCGCATAGGTGGGCGATCGCTGGACGCGGCTGAACATGCGCGAACTGGCAATAGTCGTGTTGCGCTTCAAAAGCCGCCTGAACCAGCCGGCGCCGGCTGGCAGCACCTTAGCCGGCCGCCACGCCGTCCGGCATCACTTCCGCTGCGGCCAGCTCCGCGGCATCGCGCGCAAACATTTCTTCCAGCTCCACGCGCGCCTTGACCGTCATCGACACCACTTTGTCCTGATTGGTATAGTGCGGATACACCGCGCGCAGCGTGGCCAGGTTGTGAGTACGGAAAATCGCCCCTGCCTGTTGCGCCCGTTCGGCGCCGAAACCCAGTTGTCGCAGCACGTTCACGCCCAATTTCAGCGCCGATTCAAACGTCTCGCGCTCGACCAGGGTCACGCCGCGCTTGGTCAATTCGTACACATGCGTCACATTGCGGGCGCGCGCCAGGATGGTCATCTGCGGAAACCGCCTGCGCACCGCGTCCACCAGTGCCAGGCTGTTGTCAACATCATCGACCGCCACCACCAGCAGCTTGGCCTTGCTGAGGCCGGCTGCCACCAACAGGTCGATCCGGGTCGCATCGCCATAAAACACTTTCAGGCCGAACTCGCGCAGCAGGTCGATCTGGTCCGGGTCATGGTCGAGCACCGTCACGCCGATCCGGTTGGCCATCAGCAGCCGGCCAACAATCTGGCCAAAGCGCCCGAAGCCGGCAATTAACACCGGGTTGTCTTGCGCTTCGACTTCATCGTGCAAGCGGGCTTTGCCGGCGTCGGAGAGCCGCGGCGCCAGTAGTCGCTCATGCAGCAACAGCAGGATGGGTGTGGCCACCATCGACAGCGCCACCACCACCGCCAGGATTGCGCCAGTTCGTGCCGTCAGCACTTGGGCGCTGACCGCGGCGCCGAACACCACGAACGCAAACTCCCCGCCCTGCGACAGCAAAATGGTAAAGAAAAGCCGTTGCCGCTCCGGAATGGCGAAGCAGCGCGCAAGCAAGTACAGCAGCGTGCCCTTGATCGCCAGAAACGCCACCACCAGGCTGAGGATCAGCAGCGGCTGCGCGCGCAGCACCCCGAAATCGATCGACATGCCGACCGCGCTGAAGAATAGTCCGAGCAGCAGGCCCTCGAATGGGGCGAGGTCATTTTCGAGCTGGTGGCGGTATTCGGAGTCGGCCAGCAGCACGCCGGCCATGAAGGTGCCAAGCGCCATTGACAGGCCGACCCATTGCATCATCAGGCAAATGCCGATCACCAGTAGCAGCGCAAAGCCGGTAAAAATTTCGCGCAGCCCGGTCTTGGCGATGAAGCGCATGGCCGGATTGACCAAGAAACGCCCGGCCAGCACCAGCGCGATCAGCACGCCGGCAAACTTGGCCGCATGCTGCCAGCCATGGCCGGCGCCGGCGACCACAACGCCGCCGAGCAAAGGTAGCAGCGCGATCATCGGGATTGCCGCAATATCTTGGAACAGCAAGATTGAAAAGCTAGCCGAGCCGGCCGGCGTCGTCATCAATTTACGCTCGCTCAAAGTGGCCAACACGATGGCGGTGGACGACAGCGACATGCCGAGTGCAGCCACCAGTGCCGCCGTCCAATCGGCGCCTAACGCCAGGGCGGCAAGGAACAAGGCCGCGGCCACGGCCAGCACCTGCGCCCCGCCCCAGCCAAAGATCGGCCGGCGCAGCGCCAGCAGGCGTTTCGGTTCGAGCTCGAGTCCGATCAAGAACATCAGCAGCACCACGCCGAATTCGGAGAACCCGAGGATGTCGTCGACATTCACAATCAGTCCGAGGCCCGACGGCCCGATCGCGGCGCCGGCGACCAGATAGCCAAGCACCGCCCCCATCCCCAACCGTATAGAAAGCGGCACCAGTACCACCGAGGCGACCAGGTAAAACAAGACGTTCAGCAGCAGGCTGTGCTCCATGCAAATTCCAGTCAAGAGGGTGCGGGATGGGCAACGACGGCGCGCGACGCAACGGCAGCATCTGGTCAGCCGGCGGGAAATCGACTCATGCCGGCGATATCGCTGGCATCAGTGAGGCTTAGCGAGCTGCCAGTTCAATCGCCTTCACCAGGCCAGGAACATCGGTCAGGAACGGTGAATGACCAGTGTTCAAGGTGAATGTCAGCCGTACCGGCGTGGCACTGGTCATCTTGTGCTGCAGGTAGGGACTGACCATCTTGTCCTTGGCGGTATAGATGTAGACCTTGTCGATGACACCGAAACGCGGTGCGCTCAGGGTGACCGGTGCCAGCAGCGGCCCGACCGGCTCGTCGACCATCGCATCGGGAAGCTCCCTACGAACCTGCGCCGACGCGCCGTTTGCGAACAGGTCGGCGCGCGCGGCGTAATTGATCGACGCCATGCCCGTTTCTTTGTCGATGACCAGCTGCTTGCCCTCTTTGCTGTCGCGGTCGCCCTTCGCCAGCGACACCACCGACGCGCCGCTCTGCGGTAGGTAGGCGGCGAGGTAGACCAGCGTCTTGATGCGGGCCGGCTCGGCTTCGCCGACTGCCGAAATGACGATGCCGCCAAAACTGTGACCCACCAGGACGACCGGGTCGCGCTCGCCTTCGATTGCTTTGAGCACGGTGTCACGGTATACGTCCAGGCTGACTTGGTCTGCCCCCATAGGCGCGCTCGGCCGGCCGGGCAGGTTGACGGTCAGCACTCGGAAGCCGTCGGCCTGCAATTTGGCGCTCACACGGTCCCATACGTGAACGTCTTCGAAGGCACCGTGGACCAGTGCGATGGCAGGTTTCGGCGCAGCCAGGGTGGCGTTGGAGAACAGCACCGCCGAAGCGGCGGCAAGGGTAAGAATGGGTTTCATGTGGATCTTTCTTTTGCTGAGGGGGGAGGAATGCACGCTTGAGTACCAGGCGGTGGCCATCGCTCAAGCGACGGTGATACCGCGCGCCCGCAGCGCCTGGCGTACCCCGGCCCCGTAGGCCGGATCGGCGCGGTCGAACAGGGCAAGCTGGCGCTGCCGGATCTGTTCGCCGACCTGGGACAGCGGCGCAGCCAGGTTGTCGAACAGATTTTGCTGCTCCTGAGGCGGCAGCAAGCGAAACAGGTTCCCTGGTTGAGTGTAGAAATCGTCGCTGACGCGTTCGTCGTAGCGCCCCGCGCTGCCGGACAGCGCCCAGCCTGGCTCGCCGTGCCCGAGGCCGGCAGGCGCACCCTGTGCAACGTCCACCGGCGCGTAGTTGGCGCCGCTACCACCATGTCCGTCCATGCGGCCGTCTCGCTGGTGGTGTTGCACTGGGCAACGCGGCGCGTTCACCGCCAGTTGCTGATGGTTCGCACCAATGCGGTACAGCTGCGCATCGTGGTAAGCGAACAGCCGCCCTTGCAGCATTTTGTCGGGCGAATAGCCCATGCCCGGCACCACATTGGCCGGCGAGAACGCAGCCTGTTCGACTTCTGCGTGGTAATTCACCGGATTGCGGATCAGTTCGACCAGTCCGACTGGGATCAGCGGGAAGTCAGCGTGCGGCCATATTTTAGTCAGGTCGAACGGGTTCCAGCCGGTACGCTGCTCCCACGCCGCCAGTGCGGCCTCGGAGGCCACCTGCAGCCGCACGTCCCAACCGGGCAGCTCGCCATTGTCAATCGCATGGAACAGGTCGCGCTGGGCGTAATCCGGATCGTCGCCGGCCAGCCGCCGCGCATCTGACGCGGACAGGTTCTTGATGCCCTGCCGCGTCTTCAAATGCCACTTGACGAAGACGCGCTCGCCTTGTTCGTTCACCAGGCTGTAGGTGTGGCTGCCGAAGCCGTCCATGTGGCGATAGCCGTTCGGCGTGCCGCGGTCGGAGAACAGCATCGTCACCTGGTGCAAGCTTTCCGGCGCTCTGCTCCAGAAATCGAACATCATCGAGGCCGACTTCAGATTGGTCTGCGGATCGCGCTTCTGGGTATGGACGAAATCGGGAAACTTGATCGGGTCACTAATGAAGAACATCGGCGTGTTATTGCCGACCAGATCCCAGTTGCCGTCTTCCGTGTAGAACTTCATCGCAAAACCGCGCGGATCGCGTTCCGTATCGGCGCTGCCGCGTTCGCCGCCGACGGTAGAAAATCGCAGAAACATTTCGGTCTGCTTGCCGACCTCGCCGAACAGCTTGGCCTTGCTTAAGTGGGTGATGTCATGCGTCACCGTGAAGCGGCCGTAAGCGCCGGATCCCTTCGCGTGGACGACGCGCTCCGGCACCCTCTCCCGGTTGAAATGCTGGAGCTTTTCGATCAGGTGAAAGTCTTGCAGTAGCAACGGGCCGCGCGCGCCGGCGCTGATCGAATTCTGGTTGTCCGCGACCGGAATGCCAGCTGCGGTGGTAAGGCGGGAAGTCTGGTTCATGAGCTCTGTGCTTCAAATGGTGATTGGATGATTGGAGTCGGATGACTATTTCAGCTTCAATTATTGAAGGGACTGTACAGAAATGTCAAGCAGTAATGCCGTTTTCCGCCGCGTGCGCACGCCAGCGGCGCCCCGTTCTGCCCGAGTGCAATGGACGCTTGACAAGTCGAACCGGGCCTCGTAACATCACTTCAAATATTGAAGCCATTTCGCCAGAACGGCTGGCAAACCGCAGTTTTACCCTCCCCCCACATCATCAGAAAGGGAATCCCATGACCACCGCCACCTATCCCACCAATGTGTCCGCACTCGTGCTCGTCGACGTTCTCAACGACTTCCTTGCGCCGGACGGAAAGATCCACGGCTGGATCAAGGATCAGCTCGAGACGGTCAAGTTTGTCGAGAACACGACCCGCCTGATCGCCGGCGCTCGCGCCGCAGGCATGCCGATCGTGTATGCGCCGCACGGCTTGCACGAACACTCCTTCGATGACGTCGCCGCCGTGCCGGTACGGATGAAAGGTGCCATGGAAAACCATATTTTTTGGATCGGCGAACCCGGCTCGGACTTCTTCGAGCCGTTCCGCCCGCAACCCGGCGACATCGTCGCCAGCCGTCACCGCACCTTCAATGCGTTCATGGGAACCGACCTCGACGCGCAATTGAAGGCGCGAGGCATTCGCCAACTGGTATTGGCCGGCCTCACCTCGCATACCTGCGTCGAGGGCACCGGGCGCCACGCGACCGAGCTGGGCTACCACTTGACGTTCGTTAAAGATGCGGTCGCCGAATTCACCGCCGAAGCGCATCATGCGGCGCTGGAAATTTCGTACCCGACCTTCGGCCATGAAGTGCTGACGGTCGACGAATTCCTGGCCGCGGTGCGCCCGCCGGCACAAGCCAATCCAGGAACTGCATCATGAAAACAGTACGCTTCCACCAGACCGGCGGCCCCGAGGTATTGATCTTCGAAGAAGTACCCGACCCGACCCCGGCGCCCGGCGAAGTAGTGATTCGGGTCGAGGCGGTCGGCCTGAATTTCTCCGACGTACTGCGCCGTCGCGGGGATGACTATCCGGAACCTTCGCCCACCCCCTACACCCCCGGCAGCGAAGTGGCTGGGACGATCTCGGCGCTAGGCAAAGGCGTAGTCGGCCTGAACATTGGCGACCAGGTGTATGCCGCGCCGCGCCGCGGCGGCTACGCCCAATTCGTCACGGCGTCGGCCGCTTCCGTCATCCCATTGCCACCCGGGATCGACGCAGTGCAGGCCACCACGCTGGTGATCCAGGGACTCACCGCCGCGCTCGCTTTACGTGCCTCCGCCCGGCTTGCTAAAGGCGAGAGTGTGTTAGTGGAAGCAGCCGCCGGGGGCGTCGGCTCGTTTGCCGTACAACTGGCAAAGCTGTTCGGCGCCGGGCACGTCATCGCAGCGGCCAGTTCCGAGGCGAAGCGCACCTATGCGCTCGGCCTGGGAGCCGACGCGGCGGTCGACTATACGGCGCCGGGCTGGGCCGAACGGGTGCGCGAGATGACTGGCGGCACAGGGGTCGATGTGATCCTCGAGATGGTCGGGGGCGACACCGTTGGCCAAGCGCTCGATGCGCTTGGGCCGTACGGGCGCATGATCGTGTATGGGCAGGCCAGCGGCCTGGCCGCCACCGTCAACCCGCAACGACTGGTCGGCATGAACCAGTCGGTGACCGGTTTCTACATCGGCGGCTACTTCCAGGACCCGGAACTAATCAAGGCAACCTTGGCCGAGATCGTCGGCTATGTCAATGCCGGCAGCCTGGTGCTGCAGGTCGGCGCGGTGATGCCGCTTGCCCAGGCCGCGCAGGCGCATCAGTTGCTCGAAGGCCGCCACAGCACCGGCAAGATCGTGCTGCAGCCGTGGGCCTGAACCGCCCCTGACTGAAGACGGTGGCGCCCGTCGACCAGGCGCCATCGGTTCGGCCAAGTCTGGCAGCAGCGCCTGTAGCAGAAGGAAAATCATGAATCTGGCAATGGAAGACGACTACACACCACGCCAATGGCTGCCGAGCGAGCGACCGCAATTGCCTGGCTCGCCATCGACACCCGATCACCCGCTGCGCCTGCGCATAGCGTTCGGCTTTGTCGCGCTGGTGCTGGCGCTCACCGGCGGCTTGGGCAATGGCTTGGTCATCGCCAACCTGGTCAGCCTGCAAGGCTCGTTCGGCGCCTATGCGACCGAGATGCAATGGTTGCCGGCCGCCTACGCGATGGCGATCGTGTCGATGAATCTGCTGTTGGTCAAATTCCGTCAGCAGTACGGCCTGCAACTGTTCACCGAACTGTTTCTCAGCCTGTACGCGCTCATTACCTTTGCTCACCTGTTCGCTCACAATTTGCCGACCGCGATCGCGGTGCGCGCGGCCCACGGCATGGTAGGCGCGGCGCTGAATGTGCTGTCGGTGTACTACGCCATCCAGGCCTTCCCGGCTGCCCATCGGATCAAGGCGCTTATTTTCGGCTTCGGCACGGCGCAGCTCGCGCTGCCGATTGCGCGCGTGATGTCGCCGGCACTGCTGGAGATCGGCGAGTGGTCCGGCCTGGTCTGGTTCGAGCTCGGCCTGTCGCTGTTTGCGCTCGCCTGCGTGCTGCTGCTGAAACTGCCGAGAGGCGATCGGACCCGCGCCTTCGAGCGCGCCGACTTTCTCACCTTTGCCCTGTTCGCGCCGGGCGTGGCCATGTTGTGCGCGGCGCTGGCGCTGGGGCGCTTCGTATGGTGGCTCGAGGCACCATGGATCGGCCTGTGCCTGGCAGGCGCGGTGGGTCTGATCACGGCCGCGCTGGCAATCGAGCATCACCGCGCCAACCCGCTGCTCGACACCCGCTGGCTGACCAGTCCGCAGATCACCCGGCTGGCGTTGTCGGTGATCCTTTTTCGCCTCATCCTGGCCGAAGGCAATGGCGTGGTGGGACTGTTCCAGGTGCTCGGCTTGCACACCGACCAAATGCGCACAATGTTCGGCTTCGCGCTGGCTGGCAGCGTACTGGGACTGGCGGCCAGCGCGCTGACGATCAAGCCGACTAATCTGAACCGCTCGCTGATGGTGGCCTTGGTGTTGATTGCCGTAGGCGCGTTGATCGATGCCGGCATCACCAGCGACACGCGGCCGATGGAGATGTACCTCAGCCAGTTCCTGCTGGCGTTCGGCAGCACGCTGTTCTTCGGCCCCACCGTACTGGCCGGCTTCGGGCCGGTGCTGGCCGAACCGCGCTACCTGGTCAGCTTCTCGGTGATGTTCACCATCACACAGAACATCGGAGGCTTGCTCGGCAACGCGGTGTTGGGAAGCTTCGAAACGGTGCGCGAGAAATACCACTCCAGCCATTTGGTCGAACACCTGAGCCTGGCCGCGCCGCTGGTCAATGCGCGCCTGCAGCTTGGCGCCAACGCGCTGTCAGGGCTGATCAGCGATCCGGCGGCGCGCGGCGCGCAAAGCATGGCGTCGCTCAGCGCCGCCGCCACGCGCCAGGCGCATGTGCTGGCCTACAACGACGTCTTCATGGCGGTCGCCCTGCTCGCCGCGGCGATCCTGCTTTGGCTGCTGGCAAGCGAGTTCTGGAACTTTTGCATTGGCTGCGTGCCGAAGCCGCCGGCTGCCGTGGCAGCCGGCCCACGACCAGATTAGCCGGCTGATCGCGTCATGGCAGCAGGCGCGCTTGCAGCGTGATTGGGCATAGCATAATCTTCGAGATGGTGCAGTTGGTGCTGGCGCGCTGCGCGCAGAGGTCGAATTGCGCCGTTGTTGCGCCGGGCACCTTGGCCTCGACCTCAATGTGGGCTCCCATAATGGCCGGACGCCCCTGCTCATCATGGCCCAGCTCGACAATCACCGACGTATCGATCGATTCGGCAGTCAGCCCGTTCATGCCGAAATTATTCGCCAGCGCCTGATTGAAGCAGCCGGCGTGCGCGGCCGCCAGCAGTTCTTCCGGACTGGCGCCTGGCGCTCCCTCGAAGCGGCTGGCGAAGTTGTAGGACACCCCCTCGACAGTGCTGCTGGCGGTCGAGATCGTCCCCGCGCCCTCTCTCCAGCTTCCCTGCCAGTTTGAAAATCCCTTTGCCTTCATGTCGACTCCATTTTCCGTGTGTGATTGTTCGGATGTCCCGCATGCACGGCGATCGATGCCTATGCCGGCCGTCGCTGCCTGGACAATAGTTGGACACAACCATTGTAGCTTCAATTCTTGAAGTGGTATACTGCATGGAACCTTTCGCGGTTTTCGAAATGGCAGTGGTGCTTCAAACCTGGATCACTATTCAATACTCTTCGCTCTTGGGTTTCTCGCTTGTGAACGCCTCGCCACCTGTATCTGCCACGCCATTGACCGCTGCGCCGCTTGCGCCGTCGTCGATGGCGTCAGCGTACCTGTTCGACGATTACGTGCTGATCCCCGCCGCCCGCTCCCTGCTTCGCAATGGCCAGCACATGCGCCTGCGGCCGCGCGAATTCGACGTACTGGTGGAGCTGGTCCGCGCCGCCGGTACGGTGGTGCCACGCGACACCTTGCTCCAAAAAATATGGCGCTCTAGCGAAACGTCGGACGCCAATTTGCGGGTCCAGATCTCGCACCTGCGCAAAATGCTGGCTGAGGACAAGCACGGCCGGCGCTACATCGACAGCGTGCCAGGCAAAGGCTACAGCTTTGTGCAGCCCGTCCAGCACACCGCGCTGCTGGACAATCCGCGCCAGATTGGCACCCCGCCCGCCCGCCGCTTGGCACGCATGGCCGAGCCGGCCCGGCTGTTCGGGCGCGCGGACCTGACCGAGGAACTGGTCCGGCTGGTGCAAGCAAAACGCTTCGTCACGCTGGTCGGCACCGGCGGCGCCGGCAAGACCGCCGTCGCCCGCGCGGTGGCGGTGCGCCTCACGACCCTTAGCGGGATCGCCCTGCAGTTCATCGACCTCGCTACGGACGCGAACCTGGCCAGTGCGCCAGGCCAATCGGCCGAGCTGCAGGCATGTCCCCTGCGCCAATCGCTGATTGTCATCGACCACTGCGAGTTCGACCTCGATCGCGCCATCGAGCTCGCAGGGGAACTTTCACGCCGCCAGCCGCATTCCCTGGTGCTGGCGGTCAGCAGGCATGCGCTGCAGGTACGCAACGAAACCATGTTTCAATTGCCGCCACTGGCAATGCCGCCGCGCGGCGCCGCGCTGTCGCTGCAAGAGGCCCGTCAGTTTCCGGCGGTCCAACTGTTTTGCGAACGGGGCCGCGCTTGCCACCCTACCTTCGCGCTCACCGACCAAGACGTGCCGGAGTTAATCCAGTTATGCCACGCGCTCGACGGCCTGCCGCTGGCGCTGGAACTGGCCGCCAGCTGCAGCGGGCTGTTCAACCTGGCGCAATTGCTGACCCGTTGCCACACCCCGCCAGCACAGAGGCGACCTTGCGCCAAGGCGCAGACCACACGCCAACATACCATGTGGGCATCGCTGGACTGGACTTTTGGCAAGCTCGGCGCCACCGAGCAGGCGGCGCTGTGCCAACTGGCGACGCTGCGCCACACCTTCGGCTTCAGCGCCATCTGCGCCGCGCTGGCCGCCTGCGGCATTCCTGCCTCGTCGGCGTTGGCAACCATGCAGGCGCTGGTGGCGGCCTCGCTCATCGTGGTCGAGCACAGGCCGGACTGCACGCTGTATCGATTGCTCAACAGCACCAAGGCGTATGCACTGGAACGCCACCGCGAACGCGGGCCGGCACGCGCGCTGGCCGACCTGGCGACCGGCGCCGAGCCGGCCCTGGCTTCGCCGGACGGCGGACAGCGGCGCTAATCGGCCATGCCCCCCGACCTTCCCGCCACGCCCGACGGCGTCACCTACACCTTCCTCGATTTCGAACTGATGCCGCAGCAGCGCGCGCTGCTGCACGGCGGCGCCCGCGTGCCGCTGGGCAGCCGCGCCTACGAGATACTCAAGGTGCTGGTGGAACGCGCCGGCAAGCTGGTGACGAAGGAACAGCTGATCGGCATGGTGTGGCCCGACACGGTCGTCGAGCACGTCAACCTGCGCGTGCATATCTCGACGCTGCGCAAGGCGCTGCGCGAAAAGGTATCAGGCACCACCTGCATCGAAGCGATACCGTTCCAAGGCTATGTGTTCAGCGCGACCGTGCAGCAGCACGCGCAGGCGCCGACGCCTGCGCGTGCTGCCGCACTGCTGCGGGCCGAGTGCATTGCACTGTCCGATCTCCAACCGCTGGTCGGCCGCGACAGCCTCGTCGACGCCATCGGCAGGTCGCTGCTGTTCGGGCGGTTCAGCTCGATCAGCGGCAGCGCCGGGGTCGGCAAGACTGCCGTTGCGCTGGCGGTCGCGGCGCAAGTCTCCGCCCGGCTGTCGCTGCCGGCCTGCCTGGTCGACGCGTCCGGCTGCACCGACCTGCCGCGCACTATGTGCGCGATCGCGGCAGCGCTGGGCCTACAGCCGCCCAGCGACGGCGCCCTGCCCATCCTATTCGAGCGGTTGAGCGGCGAACGATTCGTCCTGGTCCTCGACAGCTGCGATGGCGCGGCTCGCCATCGCGAGGCCCTGGCCGGGCAATTGCGCGCGGCGTTGCCGAATGCCTGGCTGCTCACTACCAGCCGCGAACCCGTGCGTGCGCGGGAGGTTACGATCTTCCCGCTGCAGCCGCTGGATGTACCCAAGCCCGGCGCCCACCAGACGCCGGAAAAAGCGCTCGAATTTTCCGCGGTACGGCTGTTTTGTGAGCGCGCGTGCGCACACCGCCAGGGATTCGCACTGCATCCGACCGATGTCGCGCCGGTGGTGGCCATCTGCAGCGAACTCGATGGAGTGCCGTTGGCGCTGGAGTTTGCGGCCCAGTACATGGACATTCTCAGTCCGGCCGAACTGCTGGCGCGCCTTAGTGACCGCTTCGCGCTGCTGGCCACGCCGCGCCGCAGCCCGGTTGCCCGGCATCAGTCGATGTGGGCGGCGCTGGAGTGGGGCTTCGAGATGCTCTCGTTCAAGGAAAAAATCGTGCTCGGCCGCCTGTCACTGTTTCAGGCGGGGTTTACCCAGGGCTGCGCCGCAGCGATCGCCTGCTGCGCATACATTTCGCCCGCCTGCCTGGCGGCGATCCTGCCCGCGCTGGTCGAAAAATCGTGGTTACACTCGCTCCGCAGCGACAGTGAACTGACTTACCGCCTGCTCAACACCACCCGCGCCTATGCTTATCAAAAGCTGCAACGGTCGAACGACCCGCTGTTGGCGGCGCCACCGGCAGCGCGCAGCTGATCCAGCACATCCTGTCGCGGCAAGTCGATCAATAGTAGCTTCAAAACTTAAACCTGTTGGATTTTTTTTGGTACACTGTCGCCGATCCGGTTAATTATTGTTAACTGCGTAAAAAACTACGATAGTGAGGAGTACGATGGGTTGGGATGAAATTAGCAACAGCGTCTGCCCGATAGCGCGCGCACTCGCGCTGGTTGGCGACCGCTGGACCATGTTGATCTTGATCGAGTTGGTGCGGGGCGTGCATCGCTTCGACGAACTGCAGGCGCAGACCGGAATGTCATCGCACCTGCTGTCGACGCGGCTAAAACGCATGGAACAAGATGGCTTGATCGAGCGCCGGGCGTACAGCGAGCGGCCACCACGCTTCGAGTACTATTCGACCCAAAAAGGCAAGGGGCTCGATCCGGTGCTGATGATATTGCGCACCTGGGGAAGGAAATGGGAAGGCGATTGCCCTCCCGGCCAGCCGGCGACGACCGTGCGGCACAAGGCCAGCGGCATCGTGCTGGATGATCTGTGGCAAATTCCGGGCGGTGGCAGGGACTTCACGTTCGACGAAGTGGAGGCGATTCCCGGCCCGGCCTTTGCAGCCGAACGGGCCAAACGGAGCGCTGCGTTTCATGCCCGCGAACCAAAACTAAGAACACCTGACGCCAGCCCGGACAGCGCAACCAAGCGGCCCGCGAAGTTGGCCGCAAAGCCGGCTACCAAGTCAGCCGCGAAGCCGACCACCAAGCCAGCCGCGAAGCCGACCACCAAGCCAGCCGCGAAGCTGGCTACGAAGCTGGCTACGAAGCTGGCGGCTACACCGAGGA
The DNA here is from genome assembly GCA_046728335.1 of Pseudomonadota bacterium. Lineage (GTDB taxonomy): Bacteria > Pseudomonadota > Gammaproteobacteria > Burkholderiales > Burkholderiaceae_D > JAFCUW01. Next base: position 89,473 of record JBKPEJ010000028.1, read on the forward strand.
CTGCGGCCAAGAAGGCGCCCGCCGCCTCCGCCGGCAAAGCAACTGCAACGGCGCGGGCGCGGCGCTAGGGCTCGCCCGCGCCGGCCAGTTGCGGCATCGGGCGCCGGCTTGATCGAACGCGGCCGGCACCTGGTCAACGCTGAGCACCTCGTGCCCGAAGGTAGGGTACGAAACTGCCGAAGGTCAAGCCGCACTTCGCGCATTACCACTTGCAGCCGCTGTCTTTGCTGTCGAGCAATTGAATCAACGGCGAAAGCAGGCCGGCCCCATTGGCCTTTTTGCAGTCGCGCCGTGCCGCTGTAGCGACTGCGCGTTCGAACTTGTCCGCGCTGCTCACACGGCCATGTTGCTGGTTGCCTGAACGGCCATTGGCGGGCTCGTCCGCGTCAGCGCCCAGCGTGCTGGCCAGGCGCCGCGCGCTGGTCCTTGCAGCCCCCATGTCGAAGTGTGTCGCCTCGGACGGCGCCGCGTCCACCATCGGCGCCGCCGTCGACCAAGTCACGTCGCGGCTTTCCACTGGCGTGGGCCGTGGCGCGCTGCGCCTCGGCCTGGACGCAGTGGATCGCGGCGCCGGCAGTACGGTCGCGACCCGCGATGGCGCCATGATCATCATCAGCGGAGTGCTCCAGCGGCGATGATTATCGATGCGCGATGGGGCCTGCTGGCTAATCATCAGGCCCAGCGCCAGCGCATGCAGCAGCAAAGCGACGCCAAGCCCAATCGGCGCCCGGCTGCCTGGCCGCACTTCAGCCTGCCGGTCGGTGATACACGCAATGCGGTACGGACCGCCCGGCCTCGGCGTTGCGCGTGATGTCGTCGACCAGCACTTCGAGCCCGCCCGCCTCCAACGTGTCCAGGGTTTGCGCCGCCACTGCGTGCGGGCTGGTCTTGGCGACGTCGGCAACTTGCGCCGCGTCCGTGACGTCCAGCCTGACAGGTACGACGCCGGGCAGCGTGACCGTGCCAGCATCGCGCGTGGGGGCATAGACCTTGCGGGCGCCGCGCTCGATGAGAGTCTTGGCAAACGCCAGGCCGAGGCCGCGATTGGCGCCGGTGACCAATACGACTGAGTCTTGGATGTTCATCTTTTTTTCCTTTAAAGTTAGAAAAGGGTCAGACCTGCAATGCCCATCGCTCAATGGGTTTGCCGGCGGACCTTCGCCACCTCGCCCGGCAACACTGGTGGCGCGCCATTGCTCCACGCGGCGCGCACGAAGGTCAGTACTTGCGCCAGCTCGCGGTCGTTGAGGAGCGCCGCGAAGCCCGGCATCGGGTACGCTGCCGGCACACCCTGGATGACGAGGTCGCGGCTGCCGTTGAGGGTGACATTGATCAGCGAGGTCGCGCTCGGCGCGCGCAGGTTGGGATTGCCGGCCAGCGGCGCCAGCCATGGTGCGACGCCCTGCCCGTTCACGCTATGGCAGTGCGCACAATACTGGCCGTACAAGCTGGCGCCTGCGGGCGAAGCGAGCTGGGCCGGCGGCCGGTGTTCGACAGCGTTCGGGCCCCGCGCCGGCAGCGATCGAAGATAGGCCGTCATGGCGCGCAGATCAGTATCGTTCAGGTGCTGGGTACTGTTGTTGACCACATCTGTCATCGGACCAAACGCGGATGCATGCCGGTTCGCTCCGCTACGCAAGAAGGCCTGCAGGTCGGCGCCGCTCCAGCGGCCCAGGCCGGCGTTGCGTTCGCCGGTCAAATTCGATGCGAACCAGCCGTCCAGTTCCGCCCCGGTGAGGAACGCGGCGCCGCCCTCGTCCAGCGCTTTCTCCTGGAACGCCACGCCACGCGGTGTGTGGCACGAGCCGCAATGCCCAAGGCCTTGCGTCAAATAGGCGCCGCGGTTCCATTCAGCGCTCTTGCCGACACTGTCATGGAAAACGCCGCGCTCCAGGAAAGCGAGGTTCCACAGCTTCAGCGGCCAGCGCATGTTCAGTGGAAAGCGGATGTCCGGCGCGCGGTTGGCGCGCCGGACCGGCGCCACCCCCTTCATGAAGTAGGCATACAGCGCCGCCACATCGTCATCGCGCAGCTTGGCATAGGAGGGATACGGCATCGCTGGGTACAGATTGTGGCCATCCCGGGACACCCCGCGCCGTAAGGCCTGGTCGAATTCGCGTGCGCTCCACTGCCCGATACCGGTGGCGTTATCGGGCGAGATGTTGGTCGAGTAGATCGTGCCGACCGGCGTTTGCATCGGCAAGCCGCCAGCGAAGGGCTCGCCGTTGGGCGCCGAATGACAGGCGATACAGTCGCCGAGTTTGGCCAGGTATGCGCCACGCTCGACCAGCGCGCTGGGCGCCGCGCCCGCATGCGCCAGCGCCGACCATGCCCAGGCGAGCAGCCACAAGCAGTGTTTCGTCATCGTATATGTCCTCATGCTGATGTGCGCTTCAACTGGGCGCCAACCGGCAGCTTGCGGATCCGCTTGCCAGTGGCGGCATAGATCGCATTGGTGAGCGCCGGCGCCAGCGCGGCGGTGCCTGGCTCGCCAATGCCTCCGGGCGCCTCGCCACTCTTAATGATGACGACCTTGATGGCCGGCGTTTCGTTGATCCGGAGCACCCGATAGTCATGGAAGTTCGACTGCTGGACCCGGCCCTGCTTGACCGTAATCTCGCCGTACAGGGCTGCGCTGATGCCGAAGATGACGCCGCCCTGCACTTGCGCCTCGACGGTGTTCGGATTGACGACCATCCCGCAATCGACCGCACAGACTATCTGCTTGATCGCTACCTCGCCGTCGTCGTTGACACTGAGATCGACGACCAGGCCGAAGAAACTGCCGAACGCATGCATCACCGCGACCCCGCGACCGCTGCCCTTGGCGCTTGGCGCGCCCCAGCCGGCCGCACGCGCCGCCACCTCGAGCACGCCTCGCGCGCGCGGCGAGCCGGCCAGCAAGTCCATGCGGTAGCGCACGCTGTCCACCTTGGCCGCGATGGCCAGTTCATCGATAAAGCTCTCCACCACGAACGTGCTGCGGGTCGGGCCGACGCCGCGCCAGAACGCGGTCGGGATCGCGCCCGGCTCCTGGCGCACGAATTCGACCACTTGATTAGGCAGGTGGTAAGGCAGCTCGGCAGCGACCTCGACTGCATCGCGGTCGACCCCGCGCCGGTAGAGCGGCGGCGCGAACCTGGCCATGATCGACGAACCGACGATGCGGTGCTGCCAGGCGATCGGCTTGCCTTGGGCGTCGAGCCCGGCGCTGATCGTGTCGTAGTAATAGGGGCGATACATGTCGTGCTGAATGTCCTGCTCGCGGCTCCAGAATACCTTGACCGGCGCATCGACCTGCATGCCGATCTTGAGCGCCTGGGCGATGAAATCGGTCTCGAGGCGGCGTCCGAAGCCACCGCCCAGCAGGAAGTTGTGCAAGGTTATCTTGTCGCTGGATAGGCCTGTGATCCTGACCGCGGTGGCGACGGCACGGGTGGGCACTTGCGTGCCGACCCAGATATCGCAGCCGTCGCGCCGCACCGAGACCGTGCAATTGACCGGTTCCATCGTGGCGTGGGCCAACAGCGGCTGTTCGTAGACCGCCTCGATGCGCTTGCTGGCCTTGGCCATGGCGCCTGCGACATCGCCGTCGCGCCGCGCGACCCCTGCCATGCGCTTCGACGCCGTCTTCAACTCTTGCAGCACCGTCTCGGTGGAGTAGCTGGCGCCACGGCCTTCATTCCACTCGATGACCAGCGCGGCGGCGCCGCGTTTGGCTGCCCAGGTATGGTCCCCGATGACCGCCACCCCATTGTCAAGGCGGACCACCTGTCGCACCCCAGGAATTTTCCGCGCATGGGTATCGTCGACGCTCGCTAGCGTGCCACCAAACACCGGACTTTGGACGATCGCCGCGTATCGCATCGCCGGCAACCGCACATCCAGGCCGAACACGGCGCTTCCGTTGATCTTGGCGCCCGCGTCGAGCCGCTTGGCGGCGGTGCCGATCAGTTTGAATTGGGCCGGGTCCTTCAGGCGGACGTTCACAGGGATCGGCAACTTTGCCGCGGCGTCGGCCAGCTGGCCATAACCGAGGCGGCGTCCGCTCGGTGTGTGCACGACTTCGCCACGCTCGGCAAAGCAACTCGCGGGATCGACCTTCCAGCGCTGCGCCGCTGCGGCGATCAGTAGCGTGCGCGCGGTAGCGCCGGCCTTGCGCATCGGCTCCCAGGCATAACGGATCGACGTCGAGCCGCCGGTCATCTGACTGGCCAGCGCAGGGTCGGTGTACAGCGCGTCGTTGGGCGGCGCGTGGGCGATCGAGACCGCGTCCAGAGACACTTCCAGTTCCTCCGCAATGAGCATCGGAATGGCGGTGTAGATGCCCTGCCCCATCTCCACCTTCGGCATCAGCAAGGTCACCATCCCGCTGGTATCGATCTGAACAAAGGCGCTGGGCGCAAACACGCCCTTGCCCGGCGCAAGCACGCCATCACCGATCAACACCGCCTTTTTCGCCGCCCGCCCGGCCTGTGCAGGCAAGCTGAATCCCAGCAGCAATCCGCCACCGGCCGCGACGCCTGCCGCCACTCCAAACCCCAGCAGCGAGCGACGCTGTCGGTCGACGGCTGCACCGCGTTGCGGATTATCTGGCGTGCGCGTCATTCAAGCCTCCTTGGCAGCGAATTTGATCGCCGAGCGAATCCGGTTATAGGTGCCGCAGCGGCAAATATTGCCGGCCATTGCAGCATCGATGTGTGCATCGCTGGGGTGCGGATTGGCGGCAAGCAAGGCAGTCGCCGACATCACCTGGCCTGACTGGCAGTAGCCGCACTGAACAACCTCGAGCGCGTTCCAGGCCTCCTGGATCTTCCTGCCCGCCGCCGTGTTGCCGACCGCCTCGATCGTGGTCACCTGCGCGGTGCCGACCGCACGCATGGGCAATACGCAGGACCGGGTAGCCTTGCCATCGACGTGTACGGTGCAGGCGCCGCACTGCGCGATACCACAGCCGAATTTCGTGCCGGTCAGCCCAACCAAGTCGCGCAGCACCCACAGCAAGGGCATGTCGTCGGTGGCGTCAACGGTGCACACCTGCCCGTTCAAATTAAGCGTCATCATGCAAGGCTCCAGATTCAAGGTTTCAACAAGGCTCGTTTCACGCGCCGGCGCCGGTCAGAGCGGGCAACTGATTTCAGTGTCGCCCTTCGCTGGCTTTGCTGGGTTTGTCGACTTGCGGTCTGCCTTGCGCAGGCACTGCGCCTTGGCTGGCGGGAACTGCTTTAGCAAGTCGTCGGTTTTCGTGATGGCGTGCGCGAACATCGGCGCGTTCACCTCGGCCGCAACCATTCCTTCCGGACTAAATGCGGCGGCAGCATCCGGCACGATTGTGACGTGGTAGCCGAGTTCCATGCCGTAGCGCGCTGTCGACTCGATGCAGCTGTTCGCGATCAGGCCGACCAGGATGATGTTGCTGATGCCGTGCTGCTTCAGCTGGAAATCCAAGTCGGTGTTGGCGAAGCCGCTCTGTGCGAAGTGCTGGCGAACCACCACATCGCCTGGTTTGGGCCCGAACTCCGGGTTGAACTGCGCGCCCCAGCTGCCTACTTCGAAGGCTTCCAAGGCTGCATTCTTTGCCTGGAACAAATTGACATGTTGCCAGCCCGCGTAGTCGTCACCTTCGTGAGACGATTGATGGTGCGGCAGGACGAAAATTTGCATTCCGGAAGAGCGCGCTGCCGGAATGATCTTTCGCAGATTGCCAAACATGCCCGACGCGTCAGCCGTCGGCTTGATCGCCGCGAAGAGCTTTCCGCCCTCGGTCATGAAATCATTGTAGGGGTCGACAATGAGCAGCGCCGTGTGTTCCGCGCTGTAGGAAAGTGCCGGCGGTGGGGCCTTGATATCTGCGGCGAAGGCATTGCAGAATGCTACGGCAACCGTGGTAGTGAAAAGAAGATTTCGAATGATGTTCATCAGGTTCCCTGTCAGGACTAAAAGGTGTATTGGGCCAAAATTGCCGACACTGTTTTCGGTTTCACAGATCCCCGAAGCGTTCGGCCGGCTGATTGTAACTTCAAAATTTGAAGCAAGTAAAGCTGTTTCTGCGATCCCTCTCGCAGGACGCTGGAGAATGCAAGCGTCAACATTCCAGCAACCTGGTCTTCACCTTGACGTCGTCTTTTAATCCCTTCATAATTTGAAGCTCTTGCAATGCGTGTGAACGTCGGTACTTTCAAGCAAATTCCGTTTTCACTTTCAAGGACACAAAATGACAGGAATCACGTTTCGCCTTCCCCGCGTCTGGGGGCTGCTGCGGGCGGCATTGGGGCTGGCGCTCACCTTGGCTTGGCAGGTTCCTGCCGGTGCAAAAGAAGTCGGCGCAAAGAAGTTCGCGGCTGAAGACCCGATCGATAAATCCGCCACCGCGCTGTTGAAGGCGGTGCCAGGGTTTACGGACGGCTTCGCCGACGTGAACGGCACTACACTGCACTATGTCGTAGGGGGATCGGGCGAACCGCTCGTGCTCCTGCCAGGATGGCCGGAAACTTGGTGGGCCTACAATAAAATCATGCAAGCGCTGTCACAGCACTACAGGGTAATCGTGGTCGATTTACGCGGCATGGGCGATTCGCACAAACCAGCCTCCGGTTATGACAAGAAAACCCTGGCGACGGATGTGCACGCTCTTGTCGCGCATCTCGGATACACATCAACCAATATCGCGGGTCACGACATCGGCTCGCAAGTTGCCTATAGTTTCGCTGCCAACTTCCCGCTCGCGACACGAAAGCTGGTCATGCTCGACACCCCACCACCGACCGAGGGCCTGCTTGCATTGCCCCTGCTTCCGGCTCATGGAACTTTCGGTGACAAGATCGATCCGGCGCATCCCTATTTCTGGTGGTTTTCCTTCCATCAGGTCAAGGGACTACCAGAGAAGATTCTGGAAGGACGTGTACGGCTAGAGCAGGATTGGTTCTTTACGTACATGCTGCAGGATGAAAGCGCGATTGATGCGCGCTCCCGAACGGTGTACGAAAACGCCTATAACGGCGCCGACGCAATACGGGCCAGCAATGGATGGTATCAAGCATTCAGCCAAGATATTATTGACGACAGAAGCTACGCCAAGCTGACGATGCCGGTGCTGGGATTGGGGGGCTCTGGTTTTGAGCGACTGAAAGCAGTCATGGAGAAAAAAACGGTGGATTTCACCGCGATCAAGATATCGGAGAGCGGCCATTTCGTGCAGGAAGAACAGGCCGCGCAAGTGACGGCGGCCATGCTGGAGTTTCTCAAATAGTCCTGACCAGCTTCAAGCCAGAAGTGCTTGGCAAGTAGCACGCCAGGAATGCTGTAACCCCGCCCCCGGTCCGGTATGCCCGGCGCACGGCGCTTGCGCCGGACGTCGGGCCTGCCGATGACAGTCAGGCGCCGCGGCCGCCGTCGACCGGCAGGATGGCGCCGGTGACGAAACTGGCCGCGGGGCTGACCAGGAAAGCGACTGCTGCCGCTATCTCCTCGGGGCGTGCGAATCGCCCAAACGCATTCGCGTTCTTTTGCCATTCTGCGGAAGGGCCGTCCTGAGGATTCATGTCTGTGTTGACAGAGCCAATTCCGAGAACATTGACCGTGATGCCGCGTGCAGCGAGATCGCGCGCGGCCCCGCGCGAATATCCTTCGATGGCCGCCTTTGATGCGGAATAGTCGGCAAGGCCCGGAGCACCCGTGAAAGCCGCGAGTGACGAAGACATCGACACTATTCGTCCATCGTCTGCCATTACTAGGGACGCGGCGCGAATCGCAGTAACGACCGCCCCCACGTTGATCAAGAACTGGCGGTCGAAATTGTCAGTGTCCGAAGTACTAACAACACCAGTCTCGAACACGCCGGCGTTATTGACGAGGATGTCGAGCTTGCCGTATTTCGCAACCACGTCGTTGACCAGGCGAAGCACCTGCGCTTCATCGCTTTGGTCCGCCTGAAACGCTGCGGCGTGGCCGCCTTCTGCTTCGATCAGCGCAACAACTTCTCTTGCTTTGTCCTCGCTGGATGAATAACTTATCGCCACAGTCGCGCCATGCTCCGCTAACTGTTTGGCCACTGCAGCGCCGATGCCGCGCGAACCGCCGGTAACCAAGGCGACTTTGCCTTCCAAGCTAAAAATATTCTTTGTCATATATGCTTTTCGTGAAAAAAAATGGAAATAAAGCTGACGTGAGGCCTGGTGCTGAGGGATCAGCCACCGGGGCTACGCTCGAACTCGACCGCGCCACCTAGACGAGCCACTCAAGGATTGTGGGGGAAAAGCGCGCGACGAGTCTCGGCGTCAAATTCCTGCTTTAGCACCAGAGTTTCCTTCAGCCTGTGCGCGCCCGCGGCAGCTGGGCGGGCAGAGATTTCCGCAATCAGACGCTCGACGTTTGGATAGGCGCTCAGGCTGCTGTCGCCGAAAATGTAGCCCGCAAAATTAGCCCAGCCCCAGAGCGCCATGTCGGCGATGGTGTATTCCTCGCCCGCCAGGTAACGGTGCTCTGCCAAGCGGTCATCGAGTACGCGATAGTGGCGTTCGACTTCTTTCAGGTAGCGATTCTTCGCGTACGCCAGTTGTTCCGGCGCATGGTGTAGGAAGTGTATCGCTTGGCCGGAAAACGGCGAAAGGCCGGTCCCGACGAACATAAGCCAGGAAAGCATTTGCGCGCGTGCGGCGGGGGTGGTGCCATCGAACTTTGCGTACTTTCCTGCAAGATGCAGCAGGATCGCTTGCGAGTCGAACACAGTCACACCGTCGTCCTCCAACGCTGGCACTTTGGCATTGGGGTTTATTTGCAAGTATTTCGCAGCATGTTGCTCACCTTTGAAAGTGTCGACGGGCACTACTTCGAACGGCACGCGCAGTTCCTCTAACAACAGCGCGACCTTCATCGGGTTCGGCGAGGGATGAAAATAAAATCTCATGATGTTGCGTTCCTTTAAGAATATCTCGGAGAAATACCAAGATCAAAATCGTCCCTTTGGCACAGCTTACATTGTAACTTTAAATTTTGAAGTCGAATAATAATTTTTGTTTTTTGAAATTCTTGCGAGTTAGGCGGGTTGCCCTCTCCCTCATAATTATTGTGCGTTTGCTAGCTGAATTGACCCTGTCAGTTTGACCCGCCCTCCAAACCCTCGCGAACGCCGCGACCCGGTCGTAAGACCCTTCAAAGCCCAACTCCCTTAGTTCTTCATGAAGCTGCTTCAAAGTGCGCCGCTGCTTGCGTGATTTGGCCACCTCGGTCTTTCGTAGTGCCGAAAGCTGGAAAGCGTACTTGTCGATTGCGCTGGGCGAGCGCCTGACCCCGCCTCAAGTAAAGCCTCGCGCTTGCTTGATGAATGTCAGATCCGGAACGTCCGCGAGCAGGGCGCCATGACCTCCAATGCTGAAATCTTCTGCTGTGAAGCGTCGTCCCCAGATTTGCCGAAAATCAAATCTCAGATTTGCTGCGGCACTAGAATTTTTCTTGATCCAAGTAAATTTTTCTAACGCCGACAGTCGTTGCGCGCGATGACGGAGGAGCCCGATGAAGGAAATGGTCCACCCACTCGCTGGCGACGCTTGCTGCTTGGCGAACTGGAGCTTGCCGCACGTTCGGCCCGACTGCAAGCCGCAGGGCGGCGCCGTGGCGATCGTGTTCGCGGGAAGTTTGATATTGATTATCGGATTCTTCGGGCTGGCTCTCGATTTGTCCCGGGTGTACAACCGAAAAATCGAGATGCAGGGTGTGGCTGATGCGGTTGCCGTCGCTGCGGCCAGAAGCCTGAACGGGTCCACGAACGGGATTAACGCGGCACTGGCCGCAGCGCATAACATCCTGGACCAGGGCAATTACAGGCCTAAGTACGACTACAATCTGATGATGAACTGGTCCAACGCGGCAATCCAGTTCAGCCGCTCGGCCGATGGCAGCACCGGATGGATGGATGCGTCGGACGCTTCCGCATCACCGGCCGGCCTGATGTTCGTGAAGGTCGACACGAACGCACTAAATCCGGATTACGGCAAGGTCGACATGATGTTCATGCCGGTGCTGCCAGGCGCCCTCGGATCCTTCAATGTGGGCCATGTTTCAGTGGCGGGCAAGAGCCGCCTCGGCGTGACGCCGCTCGCCATTTGCGCGATGTCGAACACCCCGACAGCATCGCGGACTAACCCGCCCGCAATTATCGAGCTGGTCGAATACGGTTTCCGCCGGGGTGTCAGCTACGATCTGATGAACCTCAACCCGAATGGCACGACGCGGGCGAATTTCCTGGTCGATCCAATATCGCCGCCAGGAAGCGGAGGCGCCGCAAGCAACTTCACCGTAGCGACGGTGGGGCCACATGTATGCGCCGGAACGGTGGCTTTGCCCAAGGTAAGCGGTGCGTCGGTGAGCGTGCAGAGCGGCTTTCCGCTTGCCGCACTGTTCAATCACCTCAATTCGCGCTTCGACCTTTCGAACGGCAATTGCAATCCCAATGCCGCGCCGCCGGATACGAACATCAAGCAGTATGCCGCCGCCACCATCGGCTGGATGACCAAGCCAGTCCTTGCCTCCCCGGCTGCCAGCTATCAGACCGCCAGGACATGGGCGGACATATTGACGAGCCCAAATTCACTGAGGACGATCGCCGATCTGCCCCCGCCGAATCCCCAGGCGCCAAAGGAGTATGGACCGTTGTGGTCCTACGCTCGCCCGATTCCCTTCTCGTCCGTGGGTCAAGCTGAACCGGCCAATGGGTACATCCCCTTTGCGGCCACTCAGGCGATGTGGAATTCCTTGTACAACCCGGGCCCTACGATCCTGATCTACCCGAATTCCACCTATGCGACGCCTTACACCGCGGGCGGTTCAAACGCCCAGGCGCCAACTGTCAACCGCCCGGGGATCGTGAACCGGCGCGTCCTGAATATCCCGCTGCTCGAGTGCCCGGTTTCCGGTGCAAGCGCCAACGTCCTCGCGATAGGAAAATTTTTCATGACGATTCCAGCCGACGCAACCACGATCAGTGCGGAGTTCGCCGGTGCGGCTGTCGATCAGCAGTTCGGCGGACCAGTGGAGCTGTACAGATGAAAACAACGCTGCGTCAAAGAGGCGGTGCGGCCGTCGAGTTTGCGATCCTGATTCCGTACATGCTGTTGCTGCTGGCCGTGCCGCTGTTGTTCGGGCGAGTCTTCTGGCATTACACGGTGGCGCAGAAGGCGGCGCAGGATGCGGTCAGGTTCCTCGCGTCGGCCACCCCCGCAGAGATCAGGACGCCCGGTTCCGGCGGGATGGAGGCGCCGGTCGCCGCTGCCGCACGGGCGATCGTCATGGCCGAGATAGCGGAACTCAATCCGGGGCCGTACTCGCCCGGGGTGGACGTCCTGTGCGATGGCCGCACCTGTTTTGGCTTCCAGATTCCGGCTCAGGTCACTGTTGGCGTCACGGTTCCCTTGTACGACGATTCTTTCGGCGGGCTCACTGCGGATTTCACTGGCGGCAGTCAGCTCCTTCTTTCCCCTGTGGCGAGTACAGACTATGTGGGCAACTAAGCTGCACCAGGCGCCGATTCGCGCTGCGAGACGATCCGCGCAGACCGGGGCCGCCGGGCTCGAATTCGCGCTGGTCTCTATCGTGCTTTTCACACTCCTGTTTGGCATCATCGAAATCGCCCGGGTCATGTACATGTATAACACCCTCGCCGAGTCCACGAGAGGCGCGGCCAGGGCGGCAGCGAATATTGATTTTCACAACACTTCAGGATTGAGTCTGGCGCGGCAGCAAGCCATTTTTCGTCAATCGCCAGGTGCGCTGGTCGTGGGCGATCCAATCACCGACCAGCACATCCGCATCGACTATCTGTCCCTTGCCAGGCAAGGCAACGGGAGCCTTGCCATGACGCCTATCCTGCCCGGATCCTTGCCGGGTTGTCCATCACGGAATCGCCAGAATTGCCTGACCGATCCTTATGGCGGCAGTTGTATTCGACTGGTGCGGGTGCGTGTTTGCCTCCCGGGTGCTGGCGACGAGTGCGATCCTGTCCAGTATCAACCGCTATTTGGGCTGATTCCGCTGAACATATCGCTACCTACTTCGACGACGATCGTCAATGCGGAATCGCTGGGGTACAGCGCCGGCGACGCGCTTTGCAACTGAAGGCCAGGCTAGCTCGAACGCACCTGGCGCTGCAAGGATCCTGGGCGCCGCACGCGATCCCCCTTCTGATTGCCCTGCACAGGTCCGGCCGCGGCGATTGCCATTTACGCAACCTTGATGCAGAATCAGCGTGCGCGCCGGCTTCGTCCGCGCTTGTCGCCAACTGCCTTCGCTCGTCGCGCTGGAACAGCGCCTGTCGCATCGGCTCCAAGGACAAGCGCGGCTGCGGCAAAGTAGCAAGCATGACATCCCGTCATGCCAATGGAGAAATGATGAAACCACTCTATGTTGTTGCCGCCGCCCTCGCGGCGACTTCCCTCTGGGTCGCGGCAGCCGAATCGGTCAGCAAATTACCTGCGCCCTGGGTCGTCGCAGGAAAGCAGCCGGCGTCCTACCAGGTCGGCATCGACAATCTGGAAACCGTCAGCGGCAAAGGATCCAAATTCATTCGCTACGCGCAGGGCGACAACACCGGTTGGGGCACCTTGATGCAGCAGGTCTCGGCCGAGCGCTATCGCGGCCAGCGAGTGCGCTTCCAGGCCAAGGTGAAAACGCGCGACGTCAATGACTGGGCCGGCCTGTGGATGCGCATCGATGTCAACGACCACAGCGCCGCGTTCTACAACAGCCGCGACAAACCGATCAGCGGCACGACCGATTGGCACACTCGCAGCGTGGTGCTGGACGTGCCGGCCGACGGCTCGGTTCTTTCCTTTGGCGTGATCAACAGCGGCGCGGGCCAGGTCTGGATCGACGAACTCTCGCTCGAACCTGTGGGCAAGGACGTACCCGTCGATGCCCCGCCCCCAAGGAAGATGCCGGAAACACCCTCGCTATGACCGCCGCCGTAGAGGGCGAGCAGACGGACGGCGCGCGCGAAGCCTTGCTTCGTGTCGCCGCGTGTACCTTGCCGCAAAGTGGCATCGGCATCGCCTTGACTGCCGCGCTGGCCCTCGCCGCGCTGCAATGGCGCGCTTACACCTGGCTGGCGCTGTTCTGCGCGCTGCTGCTGCCGCTTGCCGGCAGCACGCTGGGCCTGCGCGCGCTGCAGGCGCGCTGGCGCTTCGCTCGCAACTGGCGCGCGCTGTGGATTGGCGTACTGGCGCTGTTGGCGCTCACGAGCTGGGGAGCGGCTCGCCTGTATTTCAAGGCGCTGGCCTGGTTCGGCATCAACGCCGTCAACGAGACGCAGGTGTTCGTCGCCGCGCTCAGTCTGGGCGGCGTGATGCTGATGCTGCCCTTGTGGGTGGCTCACCTTCATGCGCGCGCGGCGCAGCTGACCGCCCTGACGCAGGCGGCGCTGTCGGCCGACCTGAGAGCGCTGCAAGCCCAGATCGAACCGCACTTCCTGTACAACACGCTCGCCAACACGCGCTACCTGGCCCGCAACGATCCGCTGCGCGCCGTCGAGATGCTGGACCACCTGATCTCGTACTTGCACAGCGCCCTGCCCGACATGCGCAGCCCGACGTCGAACCTGGGCCGCGAATTCGAACTGGCCAAGCATTACCTCGCGTTGATGACGATTCGTTTCGGCGAACGCCTGAAGGTCGAACTGGACTGCCCGGCGGCGCTCGATGAGATGGCCCTGCCGCCGCTGCTGCTCATGCCGCTGGTGGAGAACGCGGTACAGCATGGCGTCGAAGCGCGCGTCGGCGACGTCGCCGTGCACGTCGCGGCGCGCCGCGACGGAGACCGCATGATCGTGACGGTGCGCGACAACGGCGCCGGCATTGCCGAGGCGGTGCTGGGCAGCGGCGTGGGCCTGCGCAATGTGCGGCAGCGGCTGGCCGCGCTGTACGGCGGCGCCGCCAGCTTCCGCCTGCGTATGGCCGCCAACGGCTGGACCGAAGCCGAACTGTCGCTGCCGATTCCATCGGCGATCGGAGCCGCATGAAGCAGCCAGCAAGCTACCGGCCGCGCATCCTGATCGCCGATGACGAGCCCCTGCTGCGCGCGGAATTGCGCGATTCGCTGGCGGCGCTGTGGCCTGAAGCGGAACTGGTGGCGGAAGCGGCCGACGGCTACGAAGCGCTGCGCCTGGCGCGCGAACTGGAGCCGGATGTCGCCTTCCTGGACATCCGCATGCCTGGCCTGGACGGCCTGGAATTGGCGCGCACCTTCGGCGCACGCACCCACGTGGTGTTCGTGACAGCCTACCAGGAGCACGCAGTGGCGGCGTTCGACGAGGGCGCGATCGACTACGTGCTCAAGCCGACTGACCCGGTGCGGCTCGCGCGCGCGATCGAACGCGTGCGCTCGCGCCTGGGCGCGCCGCCGCCCGCGCTGGACCGGCTGATGCTGCAACTCAGGCGCAAACGTCCGGCGCCGGCGTGGCTGCAGGCCTCGGTCGGCAGCGCCATCCATTTCATCGACCTGAGCGAAGTGATTTATTTCGGCGCCGAGTTCAAGTACACGCGGGTGGTGACGGACCGCACCGAAGCGCATATCCGCACGCCGCTCAAGGAACTGGCGGAAGACCTGGAGGACGCCGGTTTCTGGCAGATCCATCGCGGCTTTGTGGTCGCGCTCAAGCGCATTGCGGCGGTCAGCCGCGACGGGGATGGGGCCATGTGGCTCAGCCTGCGCGACCATACGACCCGGCTTCCGGTCAGCCAGCGGTTTCAGCACCGCTTCAAGGGAATGTAGCAATGACAGGAGCCGTCCGCATGCCAACGAATCGAACACCAGCGCGTGTCAGTTAGCGCAGCCTACGCCGCCGTGCTGTTGGCCGCGCTCGCGCATGCGTCGTGGAACGCCATCCTCAAGAACAGCGGCGACCGTTTCCTGATGCTGTCCTCGATCCGTCTCGTCGGACTCACCGCCGGCATCGTGGCGGCGGCGATCGCACCCTTGCCGTCGATCGAGAGCCTGCCGTTCCTGCTCGCCGCGGCCGCCGTTCATTATGTCTACTACGCGCTGATCATCAGTTCCTACCGCGTCGGCGACATGAGCCAGGTGTATCCGATATCGCGCGGGATTGCACCGCTGCTGGTGGTGCTGCTCGGCGCGCTGCTGGCCAAGGAAGTGCTCGGCGGACTTTCCTTGTTCGCCGTGCTGTTCCTGTCGTGCGGCGTGCTCGCGCTCGCTGCCGGACGACAGGCGAACAACCGGCACGCGGTGATGCTTGCTGTCGCCACCGGCATCGTGATTGCCGGCTATAGCCTCCTCAGCGGCGTGGGGATACGCAAGTCCGGATCGCTGCTCGGCTACATCGCATGGCTTGAAATCGCAACCGGCGCCGGCATGGTCTGCGCCGCCGGCACCCGCGGCAGGCCGCTGCTGGCCGCGTTCGCGGCGGCCCATTGGCGCTCCGCCCTAGTGGCGGGGACGCTGGCGGTGTCGGGCTACGCAATTGCACTCGTTGCGATGTCGATAGCGCCGATCGCCAAGGTGGTGGCATTGCGCGAGACCAGTGTCGTGTTCGCGGCATGCATCGGCTCGATCTTCCTGCGTGAGGGCTTTGGCGCCAGGCGCATTGCGGCATCGATTGCCGTGGCCGTCGGACTGGTGCTGCTGGCGCTGTCCAGATGAGCGTGGACCGGCACCATCTTTGCGCCGGCGCGGCGAGCAATCTCAATTTCGGGCAATACAGCACGCTGACGGGTTCGTTTATCGCGGCCCATAACCTGAGCATCGACGGCAACAGCTTGGTCAACCTGGGCGAAGTCCCGGTCGGCGCCAGCTCGATTCCCGAGCCCGCGTCGGTGCTGCTGTCGGCCCTCGGGCTGGCCGGCCTCGCGCTGAGCCGCCGGCGTCCGCGCTAAGGCGCTCCTTGCGTCCGGAAGCATGGGCGCTGGTCCAACGGCCCCACGCGCTTTCAGCTTCGTGGGGCCGTCACCGTTTTGCCGCCGGCGTCACGCGCCGATTGCCGCGGGTCCCACATCGAGCGCCTCCGCCACGTCGCGGATGCTGCGGCGCCGGCCTGCCATCAACATCAACTCCTGTTTTTGCTGCCCGGCCTTGCGCTCGAGTTCACGCAGTTCCCGCTCGAGCGTGTCGACGCGCAGCGCTTGCAGGTCGAGGCCGACCTGGTTCGCGGCGAAGGCCAGCGCCTCGAACTCGTCGGGCCGGTAGCTGTAGCCGCGGCGCTTGCTGCCGACCAGCACGAACCCGTCCAGCACGCCGCGGTGGCACATCGGCAGCACCAGTTCGCCGCGCAAGGCGGTCTGCATCTGCTCGACGAACACCAGTTTCATGTCGGTGCGCAGGGCCACCGCGGCGCTGTCGTTGAAGTCGACGATGGCCGGGGCGCCCTCCAGCGTGCCGGTCACCAGCGCGTACTCGCCGCTGTCCTGGTGCAGGTAGATCGCGCATCCGGCCTGGCCGGTGAAGCGATCGAGCGCGCCGCGGAACGAGTCGAGCAAAGAATCCGCCGTCGTAATGTGCGCTGCCTGCCGGACATACGCGCGCAGCTTGCGCTCGTTGACGTGCCACTTCTCGAACAGGAAGCGCTCGACCACGCGCTCAAGCCTGCCGTGAAGCTTGTTAAAAACCAGGTAGGCAACCAGCGCCAGGGCGGCGTCGACCACCAGGCTGCTTTTCTGGCCGCCATGCCCCGCACCGCCGCCATGCATCATGGTCGCGTATATCCATTCGATCAGTCCGAACGCGCACAGCAGCAACACGCTGACCACGCTGAATACCAGCGCGCGGCTGATCGCAAAATCGAAATTGAAAACACGATACTTCAACACGGCATAGGTGAAGCCGACGAACATCAGGAACTGCCCGGCGAAGAACATCATGACGGTGATGCGCAAGCCGTCGATCGTTGCGTCCAGTGCCGCAATCCGGGTCAGCAACGCGGGCACCGTGCCAAGCGCGGTTGACAGCAGCAACCACAAGTGGCGCTGCCGGATTTCGCCGCTGCTATGCCGCCAGCCATCTATCAGGCTGGCCAGGGTCAGGAAAAGCCCACCGGCCACCGACAGCAGTGCGCCAAGCCACAGCAGCGGTGTTTCCATGCCCAGCGCGTAGCCGACGAAATAGACGGTGGTGGCAAATACGAGCAGGCGATACCAGGGAAGCATACGGTTTAACGATGCGCGCAGAGGAGTTGGCGGATATGGCTGGTAGGACAGCGTGAACACCGTACAGCCATACCAGATCAGGGAGTTGGTGATGAGGTGCAGGAACTTGCTGAGCGCGAAAGCCGGGCTCACCGGTGAATAATTCACGCCGTAAAAATACACCAGGCTGAACATCAGGAAGGTCATCGCCAGCGCGCGCGAGCTGCGTCCCTCGCTTTGCTTGAAGGCGACCATCAATCCGAACATCAGGGCGGGCAGCGACAGCAGGAACCTTCCGCAGTAGTCGAAGTATTCGGCGAAGGTGATCTTGACCGCCTGCGCGGCCAGCGCCAGCTTGCGTTCGGCGGCGCCCTGGTACAAGGTCAGCCCCACCCGTTCCCCCGGCGCGTACATGCGAAAACGGTCCAGGTAGCGGTCGAATTTGAGAAAGTCGCCAACGCGGGCACCTGCGGCCAGCAAGGGTGACTCCGGCGCCAGCGATTCGATGCGCAGGCGATAGGTGCCCTGGCCATTCTGGTTGGCGCCGGTCTGGTCGACCAGGACCACTCCGAGGCTGCCGTGCTCGCCGTCGATGAGGACAGGTTTGACCGCGTGGCTGAATTCGCTCACCAGCAGCATCGCGGACAACAGCGCAAGCGAGCAAATGAGCCACTTCCACAGCTGCGGGGACAATCGGAACTGCATCATCGGATGGGCCTCCAAGAGGTCGTCACGCGATCGGCGACGCGCCTGCAAGCCAATTATAGTTAAAGCAATAAATAATGCGAGAGAAAAAGTGATTTGGAGGCAACGATTAGCCGGGACTATGATGACCTTGAATGCGATAGCCGACCGGCTGACTATCCCGGGATCGCAGCGATGCCCAGGAGTGCGGGAAGGCGGGACAGCAGGAACAGCACCACGCCGATCAGGCCGCCGACGATGGTGCCGTTGATCCGGATGAACTGCAGGTCCTTGCCGATATTGAGTTCGATCTGCTCCGACATTTCCTTGCTGTCCCAATTGCGGACGGTGTCGGAAATATGCTTGGTCAGGAACTGGGCAAACTCGGGCGCCGCACTGCGCGCCGCCGATTCCAGGTGCTCATTGAGCGATTGGCGCAGGCGCGCATCCTCCGCCAGCGTCCTGCCGACCCATGCGCCGGTCGCCATCACGCGCTGGTGCAGCACCGACTGTTCGCTGTGCAGGTCTTTCTTGAGCCAGGCCTTCAGGTCGTCCCACAACGATTTCAGATACGTGTTCAAGGTGTCGTCGCTGAGCAGGTAGCGCTTGATCTCTTCACCCTTCTCGTGGAACCCGGGGTCGCTTTTGAGCCGTTCGACAAAGCCGTGCGTGAACGCGTCGAAGTGCTGGCGCAGCGGATGTTCGGCGTCGCCGTTGACCTTGGCGAGGATGCCGGCCGCCAGCCGCACGGCAATGTCGGCGCCCTTGCGGCCGATCGCTTCCGACGGCAGCACCTTCTCGAACATCGCGTACTCGTCCTTCAGCCAGTCGACGATGCCCTGCGCGATGAACGCCTGCGTATCCTCGTTGTGCAGCAGGATGGCGAGCTGGTTGATCCCTTCGTCCAGCAGCTCCTGGTGGCGCCCATTCCTGGTCATCGACTCGAGGATGGCGCCCGCCGACTGCGACAGGTCGACGCTCTTGACCAGCGTATGGACCGCCTTGCTGATGAAATTCTGCACCGGCGCATCCTCGATAAAATCGAGCACGCCCGCGGCCAGCTTGACCAGGTAATCGCCCAGGTAGCGCGTGTTGTCCGGCTTGACCAGCCAGCCGGCCACCTTCTGCGCCGGGTCGTGGCGGCGGATCAGTGCAATCAGCGATTCGGTGTCGAGGAATTTGTCGCGCACGAAAACGGCCAGGTTGTCGGCGATTTTCTCTTTGTTTTTGGGGATGATCTCGGTGTGGCGCGAGACGAACGGGATCGGGACCCGCTTGAACAGCGCCACCACTGCGAACCAGTCGGCCAGCGCGCCCACCATCGCCGCTTCGGAAAACGCCTTGAGCAGGCCGACCCACCAGACAGGCCGCAGAAAAAGGGTGATGAGGAAAAGGACGCCCGCGCCCGCGAAGAACATCAGGGCCAGCCGCTTGGCGGCGCGCAGTTCGCTTTCCTTATCCATGCGCGGCGCGCGTCAGTCCGGCTGGCCGACGTCGGTATCGTCGTCCAGAAGGAAGTCACCGCGCTCGTAGGCGGCCAGGACCTCGCGTGCCTGTGCCAGGTAGGACTCGGGCGCCAGGATCCTCACGCCGCCCAGCGCCGGCCCGAACATCAGGTCAGCCTGGTTCGAGTCCGCCACCACCGCCGGCACGCCGTTGGCCACCAGGCAGCCGTGGACCAGGTGCGCGTCGGTTGGAATCAGAAACTTCGCCACCTCGAACAGGTCGCGGCCAGGCAGCGCCTCCGCTTCCCTGTTGGCGCCGGCCGTGAGGCCCGGCATGCCCAGTCCCGCGCGCAGCATTTCGTCCATCGCGACTCCCCTGCAGTATCAGTCGCTCCATCTTACTACCGGCTGCGTTTCGACGCCCTCAGATGACGTGCGCACCCCTGAGCGCGGCGATCGCATCGGCCGACCAGCCCCAGTCGGCCAGGATGGCGTCGCTGTCCGCGCCAGGTCTGGATGCCGCCGCGCTCACTTGCGGCGCACTGCGGCTGAAGCGCGGCGCCGGCGCCGGCTGGGTGACGCCATCGACCTCGATGAAGGTGCCGCGCGCCAGGTTGTGCGGATGCGCCGGCGCCTCAGCCATGTCGAGCACGGGCGCAAAGCAGACGTCGGTGCCTTCCAGCACCGCGCACCATGCGTCGCGGCTGCGCGTCTTGAACAGCGCGGTGAAGCGCGCCTTCATCTGCGGCCATTGGTGATGATCCATCTGGGCCCGAAATGCCGGGTCGTCGGCGCCGGTAAGCTTGAGCAGCAAGGCATAGAACTGCGGCTCGAGCGAACCGATCGTGATGAATTTTCCGTCGGCGCAGGCGTAGGAGTCGTAGAACGGCGCGCCGCCATCGAGCAGGTTGGCCTCGCGGCCGTCGCTCCACGAGCCGAAGGCGCGCAGCCCATACAACATCGCGCCCAGCAGCGCGGCGCCGTCGGTCATGGCGGCGTCGACCACCTGGCCCTTGCCGGATCCGCGCGCTTCGAGGACCGCGCATACCACGCCGAACGCCATCATCATGCCGCCGCCGCCGAAGTCGCCCACCAGGTTCAGGGGCGGCGCGGGCGGCGTATCGGCACGGCCCATCGCGTGCAGCATGCCGGTCAGCGCGATGTAATTGAGGTCATGGCCGGCCGACTGCGCCAGCGGACCGTGCTGGCCCCAGCCGGTGATGCGGCCGTACACCAGCTTCGGGTTGCGCGCATGGCAGGCGTCGGGGCCAAACCCGAGCCGCTCCATCACGCCGGGCCGAAAGCCTTCCAGCACCACGTCGGCCTGGTCTAGCAGTCGCAGCACCACTTCCTTGGCCGCCGGCTGCTTCAGGTCGAGCGCGAGCGAGCGGCGTCCGCGCGCCATCACGTCGAACTTCGTCCCCAGCATCGGAAAGGGATTATCGGCCCCCGGCGTGGTCTTGCGGTCGATGCGGATCACTTCCGCGCCCATGTCGGCCAGCATCATGGCGGCAAAGGGACACGGTCCCAGGCCGACCATTTCAACCACGCGAATTCCCGCAAGCGGTCCTGCCATATGCAGCTCCTTGTTTCCCGGCTCCCTACAGCGAACGGGCGATGATTTCTTTCATGATCTCGTTGGCGCCGCCGTAGATGCGCTGCACCCGCGCGTCCACATACATCTGCGCGATCGGATATTCGAGCATGTAGCCGTAGCCGCCGAACAGCTGCACGCACTGGTCGATCACCTTGCACTGCAAGTCGGAGATCCAGTACTTGGCCATCGATGCCCGCACCGCGTCCATGCGGCCGGCGATCATGTCCTCGATGCAGCGGTCGATGAAGATGCGCGCGATGGTGGCCTCGGTCTTGATCTCCGCCAGCACGAAACGGGTGTTCTGCATCTCGATCAGGGCCTGGCCGAACGCCTTGCGCTCGCGCGTGTGCTCCACCGTCAGGCGCAAAGCCCGTTCGATCGCGGCCACGCCGGACACGCCGAGGATGGTACGTTCGTACGGCAGTTCGGTCATCAGCTGCGCGAAGCCCTGCCCCTCCACGCCGCCCAGCACGTTTTCAAGCGGCACATGGGCGTCGTCGAAGAACAGCTCGCAGGTGTCCTGCCCCTTCTGTCCGACTTTTTCGAGGATGCGGCCGACCCGGAAGCCGGGATTGTTTTTCGTTTCGAGCAGCAGCAGCGACACGCCGCGCGCACCGGCGTTCGGATCGGTCTTCACCACCACCACGATCAGGTCCGCCAGGTAGCCGTTCGAAATGAAGGTCTTGGAACCGTTAACCTTGTAGCCGCCCGGACCGGCGACCGCGGTGGTGCGGATACCTTTCAGGTCGGAGCCGGCGCCCGGTTCGGACATGGCGATCGCCCCGACCATTTCGCCGCTGGCCAGCAGCGGCAGGTACTTCTGCTTCTGTGCCTCGGTTCCCTGGTTCAGGATGTAGTGAGCGACGATCGCATGGACGTGGATGCCGAAAGCCATGTCGCCGGCGTAGCCCAGCTCCTCGAACACCACGCACTGGTGCGCGAACGTGCCGCCGGAGCCGCCGTACTGTTCGGGGATATCGGCCAGCAGCACGCCCATATCGCCGCCCTTGTTCCACAGCGCGCGATCGACGTGCTGCTGTTCCTTGAAGCGCTGCTGGTGCGGCGTGATTTCGCTGTCGACGAAGCGGCGCACGGCGTCGCGAAAGCCTTCCAGTTCAGGATTCATCCATGGTGACGTGAGGTTCATCCGGTTTCCCTTACGCAGCGCGGTACATGGTGACCACGCACGCGCCGCCCAGGCCGAGGTTATGCTGCAGCGCCACTCGCGCGTCCTTGACCTGGCGCGCGGCCGCGTCGCCGCGCAGTTGATGGGTCAGCTCGTAGCATTGCGCCAGGCCGGTGGCGCCGAGCGGGTGGCCCTTCGACAGCAGGCCGCCGGATGGATTGGTCACCACCTTTCCGCCGTATGTATTGTCGCCCTCGCTGATGAATTTATCGGCGCCGCCCTCAGGGCACAGGCCCAGTGCCTCGTAGGTGATCAACTCGTTGTGGGCGAAGCAGTCGTGCAGTTCCACCACGTCGAGGTCTTCCGGGCCGATGCCGGCTTCCGCGTAGACCTTCTGCGCCGCTTCACGGCTCATGTCGTAGCCGACCACCCGCATCATGTCGTTCGAATCGAAGGTGCTCGGACGGTCGGTGGTCATGGCCTGGGCGGCGATGTAGACGTCGGTCTTCAGGCCGCGCTTGCGGGCGAAGTCTTCGGACACCAGCACCGCCGCGGCGGCGCCGCAAGTCGGTGCGCAGGCCATCAGGCGGGTCATCACGCCGGGCCAGATCATCGGCGCGTCGAGCACGTCCTGGGTGCTCACTTCCTTGCGGAACAGCGCCAGCGGATTGTTCACCGCATGGCGGCTGGCCTTGGCGCGGATCTTGGCGAAGGCATCGAGCGGCGTGCCGTATTTCTGCATATGCGCGAGGCCGGCGCCGCCGAAGTAGCGCAGCGCCAGCGGGATCTCCGGCTTGCCGACCAGTTTGTCGGTGACGGCGTCGAAGGCATCGAAGGGGCTCGGGCGGTCGGCGAACACCGAGCCGAGCGCACCGGGACTCATCTGCTCGAAGCCGAGCACCAGCACGCAGTCGGCGGCGCCGCTGGCGATCGCCTGGCGCGCCAGGAACAGCGCGGTCGAGCCGGTCGAGCAGTTGTTGTTCACGTTGATGACCGGGATGCCGGTCATGCCGACCTGGTACAGCGCCTTCTGGCCGCTGGTGGAGTCGCCGTACACATAGCCGACGTAGGCCTGCTCGATGTCGTCGTAGCCGATCCCCGCGTCTTCCAGCGACTGGCGCGCAGCCAGCGCGCCCATCTGGTCGTACGGCGCGCTGGCGCCCGGCTTGGCGAACGGGATCATGCCCACGCCGGTGACGAAAACTTTGCGGCTCATTGTGCGCTCCTCGAAGATGGCAGGTGTCATTATCAGGTCTGCGACCTGGATGGGCTAATTATAGGTCAGTCGTACTATTCCGCATAGCCCGTGCGATAATCACATCATGCCACCGACTCTCGCCAGCGTCCCAAAGAACAAATTATCGGTCACCACCGAGAAGGGGATGAGCCGCGCCCACGACATCCTGTATGCCGCGCGCGGCTTGCTTGCCGCCGACGGCTACGCCGGCCTGTCGATGCGGCGTGTGGCCGCCGAAGTGGGAATGAGCCTGTCGAACGTGCAGCACTATTACCAGAGCAAGGACTCGCTGCTGGAAGCGCTGCTGCTGTACACGATGGATGTGTTCCAGGCGAAGATGGACGGCATTTCGGCGGAGATGACCAGCGCCTCGCGCAGCGAGCAGTTCCTGTCGACCGTCGACATGTTTTTGGAAGAGATCACCGATCCGGTGACGCATGCGATTTTCTTCGAGATCTGGGCGCTGGCCTCGCGCAATGCGTTCGCGTCGAAGCTGATGGACCGGATGCTGGCGCGCGAGCGGAAAGCGATCTACAACCTGATTCGCGGACTGAATCCGGAGATTCCGGATGGCGAATACATGCAGCGGGCGATCCTGATGGTTGCGCAGATGGAGGGCCTGATGCTGTTCCGGCTCGATAAGCACAAGCGCCGGGATGAGTTTTTGGCGGTGCGTGCGTCGGTGCGCAAGGCGCTGCTGATGCTGGCGACAGTGCCTTAGGCGCGCCGCCTCGCCCTGACCCCGACACGGGAAATGCCGTGGCCGTAAAACCTGTATCGCCAATCAGCGGTGGTATGGGTTCCTGCCTTCGCGGGGAACGACGTGCTAAGTGTGTTGGCTTAAAAATGTCGTTCCTGCCACGGGCAGACACGACTTTCCGCTTTCGCGGGAATCCATACTGAGCGTGCTTAGACTGCGGCGGCACCGTCGACGCACAGCTTCAGGCTCGCGCAGCGCGGACCCGCGATATGCGACAGCAGCAGCTCGCGGCGCTCTTCCAGCAGCGCGAACACGGCGTCTTTCGACAGTACGTACTGGTCCAGCAGCGTGTCCTTGATCGACTCGATCACCGCCTTGTAGTCGCGGATCGCGCCCAGCGTGTAGCTGTAGAGTTCATCGGACTTCTCTTCGACCTGGCGCACCGAATGCTCGCCGCCGCCTTCCTGGCTCAGCTGCGTGTAGTCGATCTTCGAACGCGAATACATCGACAAGCGGTTGACCATCAGGTTCAGCATCTTGGTCGCCTTCTCGATGTCGTTCTGGCTGCCGACCGAAATCCCGCGGGCGCCGTAGAACAGCTCCTCGGCCGCAACACCGCCGTACAGCTGGATCACGTCCTGCTCGAGTTCTTCCAGCGTGCGCAGCGAGACGTCATCGCCCGACTGCAGCACGTAGCCGAGCGCGCCGATCTTCGAGACCGACTCGGTGCTGATCTTCAGCAGGTGCGACTTTTCCTTCACTTCGGCCAGCGACATCCCTTGGCGCAGATAGGGATCGATCTGCATGAAGAAGTGTCCCAGCTCGTGCAGCGCAACGCGTTCGCGCTGCTTGTGCTTTTCGGCCGTGGTGGCGCGGTCGGTCAGTCCCAGGGTGGCGCGCTCGAAAGCGCGGAACATCAGGTCCGTGTTGATGATCGTCTTTTCCTGGATCGAGATCATGCTGGCGCGTTCGACCACCGTCTCCAGCAGCGCGGGGCTGAGGTTGGCGGTCATCTCGGCGACCTGGCCGAGGTCGAGGTCATTCCAGTCGACCAGGCCGTCCTTCTTGCGCGACAGGAAGCTCTTGAGCAGTTCGCTGCGCTCGCTCTTGTTCGGCAGGCGGAAGTTGATCTTCACCGAGAAGCGGCGCAGCATCGCTTCGTCCATCTCGGACGAGGCATCGTCGAAGTTCGACGCCACCACCCAAATCACGCCGGCGCCCTTGTCGCTCTTGACGCCGTCGAGCAAGCCAAGCAGGGTGTTGGCGGTGTCGTCTTCCCACTTCTTTTCTCCGCGGCCGCGCGGCATGAACAAGGTCTGCGCTTCATCGAGGAAGATGATGCAGCTGCCCTTGGCGCAGGCCTTGCGGTACAGCGCATTGAGCGCCTTCGACCCGCCGCCGACGAAGCCCGATTCCAGCGCCGAACCGGAGGCCTGGATCAGCGGCACGTTGAGCTTCTTGGCCAGGTAGCCCACCAGCTTGGTCTTGCCGGTACCGGCCGGACCGGTCAGCATCACGTTGAACGGCTTGTCGATGTTGTGCGACTTGTATTCGGCGCGGTTGCGGATCATGTCTTCCAGGTGCAGCACTTCCTGCTTGATGTCCTCCATGCCGATCAGGTCATCCATGCTGCCTTTGAGCTTGTCCGGCGAAATCACGGACGCATTCATGCCCATGCCCGGGATGCCGAACTTGAGCGCATAGATGATGAAGAAGATCACCATGATGTCGAGCGCGTGACGCTTCAGGAAGGCGGTCGCTTCGGCGGTGGCGCCGTTTTCGCCTTCGTCGAGCAGCACGGCCTTGTGCGAGGCGAGGTAGTCGTCCTTGGCGATCGAATACGGAATCGCGTTCTTCAGCAGCACTTCGCGTTCGAGCGAGAGGTGCGAGGTGCTCGGCACCTTCACCACGTGCAGCGCCGATGAATCCTTGAACTTGAAGATGTAGCGCGGCGATTCCGACAGCGGCTTGGCCACCAGCAGATAGTCGAGCTGATCCTTCTTGGCAGCCAGTTCGGTGATCTCCGAAATGTTCTGCGACAGGACCAGCGGGCTGGTGTCCTGCGCGACTTCGCCGCGGAAGAACGCCAGCCAGACGAACATCGCCACCAGCAGCAAGGCGGCAATGCGTACGTACATGTTCTTGAAGGCGATCTGGAGTTTGGCAAGATTTGGCATAAAGTACTCTTTGAATGATTGATGCGAGTGCTGCGCAAGAGTTGGTGCATTCAGACGGTCAACAGCAGCCGGCGATTCTAGGGCGCGGCGCGGACAGCGGCAGGTCGTGCCATCTTGTCCATTACGTAAGCGTTTGCCATCTTTTTGATGCTTGAAGGCAATAGGGATATGGAGACTATACCGCCAAAAAAAAGGCAGGTGTAAACGAATTGTGTAAAACTTCGTGCAGCGCAACAGATGTGATGAAGTCTGCAATTGAACGCGTTATTGACCTGACAAATTTGATTATCGAGTTGATAAAAACGGCCACGAAAATGCGATTTTCGTTGCCAACCTGAACACCATGGCCAAATGAATATTGTCTTTAAAATCAGGCTCTTCCGCAAGCCCTCCGCGCGTCTTTGCGTCAGTTCAATCGAACGCGCCCGCGTCAAAAATATCGCTATGCTTTGATCGTGGTTGAAGTCCGGATTCCGGATGGCGGCAGCAATAAGAAAAGGACGATGCCGTGAAAAATATCGCACTTGCAGCAACGCTTGCGCTGGCGCTTTGCGGACATGCGCAAGCCGGGACCGCGGAGGCGCACCCCGCCCGCGGCACGATCGACTTGGCGGTGAACCCGGCAACTGCGCCGCCTGGCGCGCGCGTGGTCCTGCAGGCCGCCACGTCGGAGCTGGCGGAACCGGAAGTGTTCGCGATGATGCTGCTGGGCCTGTGCCTGATCGGCTATCGCGTCCGCCGCGACAGCAGCGAAAAATTCAAGTAGCGATGAGCCGCTGCGTCAGCCGCCGCGCCGGTTCGGCAGCGGCGCCGGCTTACTGGCCTGCGGCCTGCGTGCACAGCGCATGCAGCTTGAGCATGGTGTTCCAGTTGCGCGAAGTGGAGCCATCGCCGAGCAGCTTGGCGACGGCGGCAGCGGCGGCGCTATCGAGCACGCCGCCCGGGCACCAGACATAGGCGGCGCGCTTGCCCAGCGCCAGCGCGCCGGGCGCCCAATCCTGCTCTGCCAGCGGCTCGAGCAGCTTGCGCTGGCCGGCGCCGGACAGCATGAACGCGACCAGGCGCGCATGGTCGGTCGATTGCGCCACCAGCGGATTGCCGTCGATGACCTGGTCCAGTTCCGCCGCGCTCAGCACGGTCACGCGCGAGGCCACCCCGAGCTTTTGCACCAGCGCCTCTTCGATCGCGGCCGCGGCGGCAGGCTGCGCCAATTTTGAACCGCCGAATACGACATTGCCGCTATTGAGCACGGTGCGCACTTCGGTAAAGCCGAGCGCTTCGAACAGGGTGCGCAGGTCAGCCATCGCGATGCGTTTGGCGCGGCCGACGTTGATCCCGCGCAGGAGGACAATTCCGGAAGTGAAGCTCATGCCCTGATTTTACCCCAGCCCGTTACGCCAGCCCGTCGCTCAACCGAGCAGGCCTTCGTCGCGCATCGCCTGCTGCACCGCCGGGCGCGCGGCGATGCGGGCCTGGTACGCGGTCAGCGCCGGCCAGGCCGACAAGTCGAACTGCACCACGGCGGCCCAGTTGGCGACGGTGAACAGATAGGCATCGGCCACCGAGAAGCGCCCGCCGACCAGGTAGTCGCGCCCTTCCAGCACCTGCGCGACATAGCCGAAGCGCTTGGCCAGCAGGCTGCGCGCGGAGGCCTTGGCGTCGTCGCCGGCGGCCGGATTGAACAAGGGGCCGTAGCTCTTGTGCAGTTCGGTGCCGATGTAGTTCAGCCACTCGACCAGCTGGTAGTGTTCGGCTGTCCCTGCCGCCGGCGCCAGCTGCTTTTCGGGCGCGAGCGCGGCCAGGTACTGCACGATGGCCGGGCCTTCGGTCAGCACCGCGCCGTCGTCGAGTTCCAGCGCCGGCACATACCCCTTGGGATTGATGGCCGTGAAGTCGGCGCCGCTGGCGGTCTGCTTCTTGCGGATGTTGACGCGTTCGGTGGTGAACGGCAGGCCTGCCTCGAGCAGGACGATGTGGGGGGACAGCGAGCAAGCGCCTGGGCTGAAGTACAGTTTCATAGGTGATCCTTTGTACGAGGTGTGGACGCGGCGGGCGAACGCGCGGCCGGCCCGGGATCCCGGTGTCGAGCAGCGCGCGAAATGGCGAGAATACAATAAAACCGATGACGTCGCTTGGCCATGCTCAAGCGGCGGAACTAAAAAGGCGGCGGCGCTCCGGCACTTTCCGCGACGCTCGTTTCGGCCGCGTGTTCCTGCGGCGTCACCCGCGGAATGCGCAGCGTGAACTGGGTGCCCTGACCCGGCGTGCTGCGCACCGAGATGGCGCCGCAAAACTGTTTCACCACCAGGTTGTAGACGATGTTCAGGCCCAGCCCGGTGCCGCCCTGTCCGCGCCGCGTGGTGAAGAAGGGATCGAAGATGCGGTCCAGCAGTTCGGGCGCGATACCCTTGCCGTTGTCGATCAGCTGCAGCTCGACGATGTCGCGCTCGAGCCGCGCCCTGATCTGGATCTGGCCCGGCGTGTCGGCGCCGAACGCGTGCTCGGCGCAGTTGAGCACGAGGTTGGTGATGACCTGGGCGAAGGCGCCCGGATAGCTGTCGAGGACGATGTCGCCGGGCCCGTCGAGCTGGACGTCGATCTGGGTCGTCTTCAGCTTGGGGCGCAGGCTGGTGACGATCTCCTCGATGTATTCCATCAGCGCGAACGGACGCCGCGCTTCGCTGGTCTGGTCGACCGCAATCTGCTTGAAGCTGTGGATCAGGTGCGCCGCGCGGTAAGCGTTGTTGATGATCAGGCGCGAGCTTTCGGCGGCGGTGGCGAGATAGCGCAGCACCACCGATTTCTTCAGGCCCGCACCGGCCACCGCGGCCTGCAGCTCGTCGGTGGCGTCCTTCAGCACCGAGGCGCTGGTCAGGGCGATGCCGACCGGCGTGTTGATCTCATGCGCGACCCCTGCCACCAGGCTGCCCAGCGAGGCCAGCCGCTCGGCCTGCAGCAGCGACTCCTGGGTGCGCCGCAAGTCGGTCATCGCCTGCGCGGTCTGGCGCGCCGAACGGCGCGCGGAGTCCTCGGCTTCGCGGATGCGCAGGATGGTCGACTTCAGGCGGCGCTGGATCTGGTTGAAGCCGCGGATCACGTCGCCCAGCTCGTCGCGCCGGTTCTCCGGCAGCTCCTCGACTTCGTCGCTGCCGCGGGTGGCGAGGTCGAACAGGCCGTCGCGCAATTTGCGCAGCGGGCCGAACACCACGCGCA
The DNA here is from genome assembly GCA_046728335.1 of Pseudomonadota bacterium. Taxonomy (GTDB): domain Bacteria; phylum Pseudomonadota; class Gammaproteobacteria; order Burkholderiales; family Burkholderiaceae_D; genus JAFCUW01. The sequence goes on from JBKPEJ010000028.1 coordinate 118,772, forward strand.
GCGACACCGACAGCGCCACCACCAGGATGATATCGAGCAGCAGCACCTCGAGCACCTTGCGCATCAGTTCGTGCGCCAGCGCGGCGTCGATCTGGGCGCGGCTGAAATAGACCACCACCTTCCCCACCGACACCGGACGGATGCTGGTGCCGGCCGAGCCGGCGTCGCGGAACACCAGGTCGGCCTGCACCGGCGTGCCTTGCGGGACCGGCAGCGCGGCGGGCGCGACCAGCTTGCCGTCGGCGGCGCGCACCTTGCCGGCAAACAGGCCCACTGCGCTGTCGTAGACCCGGATCGACACCACTTCCGGCGGCAGCATTTCGGCCTCCAGGATGGTGTCCACTTTCGACTTGTCCAGGTCCCACAGCGCCGACGGCAGGCTGATCTGCAAGCGGGTGAGCACGCCTTCGCGCAGGCGCTGGTTGCTGCTTTCGAGTTCCTTGCCGAGCGAGTACTGGGCGTAGCTGCCGGAAATCGTCAGCACCAGGGTGACGATCAGCACGAACAGCAGTTTCAGCCGGCTTTGGATACTGAACATTCGATCCTTTCGGGAATGCGCAAGGGTTCCGTCCAATGTAAGGGATGCCCTTCTTCTTGGCAAGGGACGGAGGGCAGCAAAAACATTCATTACTGACAACACCAAAGTGCCGGAGGCAATGGTAATATTTGCAGCAATCGAGTGGGAGGATGCATGAGTTCAGCTTATCAGCACCTTGCCGTGGCCGACGTCCGGCCCGGCATGGTGCTATCGGATGTGTTACTAGACCAGCATGGACAGGTGCTGCTGCCGCAAGGCGCAATCCTTACCGCGGCGATCATCGCGCTGCTGCCGCGTCACGGGATCGACATGCTGGCGGTGCGGCGCAGCGACGCCGCGCCGGAGCCGGCGCCGGACCCGGCCGCGCTGGAGCAGCGGCTCGCGCACCTGTTCCGCAAGAACGACATCGACAATCAGGATGACTGGGCAACCGGCCTGCTGCACCGCTACATGGAAGACTATCGGCACGGCCGGGAGATCGAAGAATGAACCCGCTCAGCCTCGACGAGATCATCAACAAGCTGAGCGACCTGCCCTCGCTGCCGGCGGTCGTGATGGAACTGCTCACCAGCATCGACCAGGAAGACGTCGACATCTCGGTGCTGGCCAAGAAGGTGTCGCACGACCAGGCGCTGACCGCCAAGACGCTGCGGCTGGCCAATTCGCCGGCCTTCGGCCTGCAGGTCAAGGTCACCACCATCCAGCAGGCGATCACCTTCCTGGGCTTCCAGACCACGCGCAACCTGATCACCGCGGCGGCCATCACCGGCTGTTTCGCGGAGGGCCAGTGCGTTGGCTTCGACGACAAGGCGTTCTGGCGCCATTCGATCGCCACCGCGGCCTGCGCGCGGGTACTGGCGCGGCGCATGCGGCTGAACCAGGACTTCGCCTTCACCGCCGGGCTGTTGCACGACATCGGCCGGCTGGTGCTGGTCAGCACCTATCCGCAGCGCTACGCCGAAGTGCTCGCATGGCGCGCCGCGCAGGACTGCCAAGTGCTCGAGGCCGAACGCGCGGTGCTCGGCGTGGACCATGTGGGGGCCGGGGTCGCGCTGGCGGAACACTGGAATTTTTCGGACACGATGCGGCTCGCGCTCGCCCACCACCACGACCCGGAAGCGCCGGGCGCGGGATTTTTGGCCACCATCATCCACGTGGCGAACGCGATCGTCCACGCGCTGGACATCGCGCGCGATGAAGACGACCTGGTGCCGCCGGTGTCGCCGGTCGCATGGACCGCGCTGGGCTTGAATGAAGAAGCCTACCTGCACGTATTCCGCGAAACGGAACTGCAGTTCGAAGAGATTTCTATCGTCCTGATGGGCTGAGCCGTCCAGGGCATTGCGATGTTGCGCTAAGCGTGCGCGGCGCCTTGCGACGCCGGGCCACTCCCCTTGTTCACCGTGGGCATGACAGCTGGCGCCGCCATGCCTGCGGGCTTAATGGGCATAATTGCCGGTCGTCGTGGACGCTTCGGCAGCAGCCTTGTCTTCCGCCTTTGGACGGCCCTGGGCGTCGGACAGGCGATACTTGGTGCGGCGATCGCCCATCAAGTCACGCAGGTCGCGGATGCTCATGCCGGTCACCTCGTGCATGCGGATCAGCAGCGAGGCGCCGACCGGCAGGCGGTGGTGGCGGATCTTGCTGATGACCGGAGGCGCGACTTCGAGCATGCGCGACAGGGCGGCATCGTTCTTGAGCTGCATCTTGCCAAGAAGGATGTCGAGCAAGTGGTTCGGGTTGTAGCTTTCTTGTGATGCAAGAGCATGGTGTGCCATGATTTACCTCGTATGTGTGGTTTAAATAGTTCCGTTACGAACTTTGTTAAAGACTATCTTTCGTCTCAATAAGTTCCCGGGAAACGGTTAAAGCATGATCGAAACAGCCAGCCAGTCGATCATCGCCTCGCACCCGTCGCCGGATCGTTTGCGCTCCGCGCTACTCGCTCCCCAACGCACTTGTAATAAAACAAATTATCAGACTCATACGCCATCAGTACATCCGACCTTCGCTTCGCCTACATTGTTCGAAATCAAGCTATCGTGCGGAAAGCTTGTCACATCGTCATTTCAACACATGGGGACAATTTGTGGCGCACGCAAGAGTTTTTTTAAATTCATTTTGCGCTTAAGCATTCCCACGGAACCCATTGATTTACAAGAGGAAAGACAAATGGCCCGGTCCAGCACGGTAGAATGTGTACGCTCGGAAACGGGTCATATAATTTGCGCAAAAGAAATACCAATGGTCGATTATCCCCCATTTCATTTAACAAATTTGTTAATAAAATGTAAGTAAGTGTGTAAATGTTCGATGCCTCAGTGGCAACGACGTGTTGCGGACTCCGCGAAACCCTTCCGCGCCGGCGAGTAAATCGTCGACACGGGCGTTTTACGGTAAACTGGCAAGCCCTTGTCACAGCGTCAGCATCACTTAAAGCAAATCAATTCATGCAGAAAAAAGTATTCATCAAGACTTTCGGTTGCCAGATGAACGAGTACGACTCGGACAAGATGGCCGACGTGCTGGGCGCCTCCGATGGCCTGGTGCGCACCGATACGCCGGAGGACGCCGATGTCATCCTGCTCAATACTTGCTCGGTGCGCGAAAAGGCGCAGGAAAAAGTGTTTTCCGACCTGGGCCGCCTGCGTGAACTGAAACTGGCCCGGCCCGACCTGCTGATCGGCGTCGGCGGCTGCGTCGCTTCGCAGGAGGGCGCGGCGATCGTCAAGCGCGCGCCTTACGTCGACATGGTGTTCGGCCCGCAGACGCTGCACCGGCTGCCGCAGATGATGCGCGAGCGGCGCAGCAGCGGCGAGTCGCAGGTCGACATCAGCTTTCCCGAAATCGAAAAATTCGACCACCTGCCGCCCGCCCGCAACGACGGCGCCGCGGCCTTCGTGTCGATCATGGAAGGCTGCAGCAAGTACTGCAGCTATTGCGTGGTGCCTTACACGCGCGGCGAGGAAGTCTCGCGCAGGTTCGAAGACGTGCTCGCTGAAGTGGCCGGCCTGGCCGCGCAGGGCGTGCGCGAAATCACCCTGCTCGGCCAGAACGTCAATGCCTTCCGCGGCGTGATGGAAGGCGGCGATATCGCCGACTTCGCACTGCTGCTCGAATACGTCGCCGCCATTCCCGGCGTCGAGCGGATCCGCTTCGTCACCAGCCATCCGAAAGAATTCACCCAGCGCCTGATCGACGCCTACGCCGCCATCCCGCAGCTGGTCGACCACCTGTACCTGCCGGCGCAGCATGGCTCGGACCGGGTGCTGGGCGCAATGAAGCGCGGCTACACAGCGCTCGAATACAAATCGATCATCCGGCGCATCCGCGCGGTGCGCCCGAATATGTCGATCTCGTCCGACTTCATCGTCGGCTTCCCCGGCGAGACCGAGGCCGACTTCGAAGCGATGATGAAACTGATTGCCGACGTCGGCTTCGACACCAGCTACAGCTTCATCTTCAGCAAGCGCCCGGGCACCCCGGCCGCCAGCCTGGAAGACGACACGCCGCACGAGGTCAAGCTGGCGCGCCTTCAACGCCTGCAGGCCGCGATCGACGCCAACACGCGCAGGTTCAGCGCCGCGATGGTGGGAACCGTGCAGCGCATCCTGGTCGAAGGACCATCCAAGAAGGACGCCGGCGAACTGCAGGGCCGCACCGAGAACAACCGGGTGGTCAACTTCGCCGCCGGCCCCGATTGCGCGGCGCTGACCGGCACCATGCTCGACGTGCGCATCACCGAGAGCTTCAATTACACCTTGCGCGGCGAATTGGTCGCCAGCGCCGACATGATCGCCAAAGCCAGTTGAAAACCAAGACTCCCATGCAGCCCTCGTACTTCGTTCCCGAGCCGCTCGATAACACCCGCCTGGCGCACCTTTGCGGGCCGCTCGATGAAAACCTGCGCCAGATTTCGGCCGCGCTCGACGTCACCATTTTCCGGCGCGGCGAAAAATTCATCGTCAGCGGCAGCAACGCCGAGCGCGCGGTCGAGATCCTCGAACGCTTCTACGCGGTGGCCAACAAGATCGTGCCGATCGAGGAAGTGCAGCTGGCGCTGGTCGAACAGCGCTCCGGCCTGTCGCCGAACATCGCCGCCATCGAGCAGGACGAAGAGCATCCCGACATGGCCGAGATCACCACGCCGGTGCTGAAAACCCGCCGCGCCGACCTGCGCGGGCGCACGCCGCACCAGATCGCCTACCTGCGCGCGATCCTCGAGCACGATATCGCTTTCGGCGTCGGGCCGGCCGGCACCGGCAAGACCTACCTGGCGGTGGCCTGCGCGGTCGACGCGCTCGAACGCGACGCCGTCAAGCGCATCGTGCTGACCCGCCCCGCGGTGGAAGCGGGCGAGCGGCTCGGCTTCCTGCCGGGCGACATGGCCTCGAAGGTCGACCCTTACCTGCGCCCGCTGTACGACGCGCTGTACGACCTGCTCGGCTTCGACCGCACCCAGAAGATGTTCGAGAAACAGGTGATCGAGATCGCGCCGCTGGCCTACATGCGCGGGCGCACCCTGAACCACGCCTTCGTGATCCTCGACGAGGCGCAGAACACCACGGTCGAACAAATGAAGATGTTCCTGACCCGGATCGGCTTCGGCAGCAAGGCGGTGGTGACCGGCGACGTCACCCAGGTCGACCTGCACAAGACCCAGCGCAGCGGCCTGATCGACGCGGTGCATGTGCTCAAGGACGTGCGCGGCATCGCCTTCACCCAGTTTTCCAGCGCCGACGTGGTGCGCCATCCGCTGGTGGCGCGCATCGTCGACGCCTACGAATCGGCGGCCGCCATCCAGGAACTGATGCCCATTCCCAAACCGGTTCCCCGCAATGTCCGTAAAAAATAAACTCTCGCTGTCGGTCCAGTATCCGGACGCGCGCCTCGAAGCGTCGATCACGCGCCAGAAAATCCGGCGCTGGGTGCAGGCGGCGCTGCTCGGCCCGGCCGAACTGACGATCCGCTTCGTCGACGCCGACGAAGGCCGCGTGCTGAACCGCGACTACCGCGCCAAGGACTACGCCACCAACGTGCTGACCTTCGCCTACAACGAGGGCGAGCAACTGGCCGCCGACGAGCCGACCCGCGCCGACATCATCCTGTGCACCGACGTGCTGGAACGCGAGGCCGGCGAGCAGCGGAAAACCGTGGAAGAGCACAGCGCCCACCTGGTGGTGCACGGCGTGCTGCACGCGCAAGGCTACGACCACGAGCACGACGAGGAAGCGGCCGAGATGGAGCAGTTCGAACGCGACATCCTCGAAGCGCTCGGCTATCCGGATCCGTACGCCGAATCCCACAGCTGAATCCAGGCAAGATTTCCCGGTAATATTTTTCCCACTGGAACTTGAGGCGTACTCCTACATACTCGCCGCCTCCTGTCGCCCCTCATAAGTACGCCATCGCACCGTTGCCGCGCGGCCCTTCCTGTCTACTGAACCTTCACACCAAGGAACAACCGACAGGACAGCCTGCCTATGCAAGCAACCCACAATTATTCGACCTCATCCGTATGGCTGGACACCTCCAGCATGCCCTCCTTCGCACCGCTCGAAGGTGACACCGGTGCCGATGTCTGCGTGATCGGCGCCGTCTACATCATCACCGGCGACTCCGGCAACGGCATGACCCACTGCACCGCCGGCGCGATCCTGGTCGCCGACCAGATCCTGGGACGCGCCAACCGCTGGAGCGCGCTGTACTCGCCGGCGCGCGAACCCTTCCACGGCGCGCCCGGGCCGCATGCGGCGCCCGGCACGCAATGGTGGCGCGGATAGGCGGCGCGCCGTTTGCGGCGCCCGCGCGCGCACTGGTCCGCGCGCGCCGCCGCTGCCTAAAAAACAGGCAATCTTGGTTTTGGTGTATCCTACGCCCATCGCAACAACGGCTCACGCCAACTATGCCAGAGCACCCTACTGACGTCCGCACGGACGCCAAACCCCACCGGTCACTGTTTGAACGCCTGACCGCACTGATTTCCCCAGAGCCCGAAAATCGCGCCGAGCTGCTCGAAGTGCTGCACGACGCGCAGGGACGCAACCTGATCGATGCCGATGCACTGTCGATGATCGAGGGCGTGTTCCAGGTTTCCGACCTGTCCGCGCGCGACATCATGGTGCCGCGCTCGCAGATGGATGTGATCGACATCAGCAAGCCCATCGAAGAGTGGATGCCCAATGTGCTCGAGACGGCGCACTCGCGTTTTCCGGCCATCGAAGGCGACCGCGACAAGGTGGTCGGCATCCTGCTGGCCAAGGACCTGCTGCGCTACTACGCCGAAGAATCGTTCGACGTGCGCGACATGCTGCGCCCCGCCATCTTCATTCCCGAATCGAAGCGCCTCAATGTGCTGCTGCGCGACTTCCGCGCCAACCACAACCACATGGCGATCGTGGTCGACGAATACAGCGGCGTGGCCGGCCTGATCACCATCGAGGACGTGCTCGAGCAGATCGTCGGCGACATCGAGGACGAGTACGATTTCGACGAGGAAGAAGACAACGTCCTGTCGATCAAGGAAGGCCAGATCGGCCCGCGCTGGCGCGTCAAGGCGCTGACCGAACTCGAACAGTTCAACGAGGAGCTCGAGTCCGCGCTGGTCGATGAAGACGTCGACACCATCGGCGGCCTGGTCGCCAACCACCTCGGCCGCATGCCGCACAAGGGCGAGGTATTCGACATCGACAACCTGCGCTTCGAAGTGCTGCGCGCCGACGCACGCCAGATCCACGTGCTGCTGGTCGAGCGCCTGCCGCAGGCCGAGGACGAACACGACTGATGCTGCGCCGTCCCCGCGCAAGCACCGTCAAGTACGCCGGCGCGACGCCGCGCGGCACGGCCTGGCCGATGCTGTTCGCCGCCATCGCCGGCGGCCTCTCCCTGTTCACCTTCGCCCCGTTCGGCTCGTGGCCGCTGCAATTCCCCCTGCTCGCCTTCCTGTTCTACCAGGTCGGGATGGACACCTCGGTGCGCCGCGCCAGCTGGATCGGCTGGGCCTTCGGGCTGGGCTGGTCGGTGGCGGGCATGCACTGGCTGTACATCGCGATGAACCGCTTCGGCGGGCTGGCCGCGCCGCTGGCCGCGCTGGCGATCCTGCTGCTGGGCTGCTACATGGGCCTGTTCGCCGCCTTCGCCACCGGCTTCGCGGCCTGGCTGCGGCGCCGCTGGTCGCTGCCGGTGGCCAGCTTCCTGATGCTGTGCCTTCCCGTCACCTGGGGCTTGTCCGAATGGATGCGCGGCTGGGTATTCACCGGTTTTCCCTGGGCCGCCTCCGGCTACGCCCACCATAACAGCCCGCTGTCGGGCTTCGCGCCGATCGTCGGCGTGTATGGCATCGGCATGCTGGTCGCGCTGTGCGGCAGCTGCCTGGCGATGCTGACCCAGCGCGGACGCTGGCCGGCCATCGGCCTGCTGTGCGTGCTGATGGCGGCCGGCTTCGGCCTGAAACAGATCGACTGGACCCGCCCGCACGGCGCGCCGATTTCGGTGCGCCTGCTGCAGGGGAACGTGCCGCAGGGCGAAAAATTCGAGGCCGAACACATCAACCAGGCGCTGGCGCTGTACCAGGGCATGATCATGGCCGCCCCGGCCGACCTGATCGCCACGCCGGAAACGGCGATCGTACTGTTCCCGCAGCAGCTGCCGCCCGAGTACCTGCCGCGCCTGGCCAGGTTCGCGCACGACAGCGGCAGCAGCCTGTTGTACGGCATCCCGCTGACGGACGGACCAAACCGGTTCTCCAACAGCGTGGCAGGTGTCAGCCCGTCGGGCCAGACCTACCGCTTCGACAAGCAGCACCTGGTGCCGTTCGGCGAGTTCGTGCCCTGGGGCTTCCGCTGGTTCGTCGACATGATGCGCATCCCGCTGGGCGACTTCAACCGCGGCGCCCGGATCCAGCCGGCATTCGCCGTCAAGGACCAGCGCGTGCTGCCGAACGTCTGCTACGAGGATGCCTTCGGCGAGGAAATCGCCGAGCAGCTGCGCGTCTCGCCGCAGCCGGCCACCATGCTGCTCAACGCCTCCAACCTGGCCTGGTACGGCGAGTCGGTGGCGATTCCGCAGCACCTGCAGATTTCGCGTATGCGCTCGATTGAAACGGGACGCCCGATGCTGCGCTCGACCAACAGCGGCGCCACCGCCGTGATCGATGCCCACGGCAAAGTCGAGGGCGTGCTGCAGCCGTACACCCGCGGCGTGCTGTCGGCCAAGGTGCAGGGCATGGAAGGCATGACACCCTACATTCGATTCGGCAATTTGCTGTTCCTGGCGCTCGCTGCGCTGGCGCTGGTCGCGGCGTGGTTTAGCGGCCGAAAGGTGCGCAAAACGGCGGCCGGCGTCACTTAGTTGCCACTAGTAGGCACATCGGTTCCCAGCCCCCCGGCAAAAACCGCTAAAATTGGTCGTTTAGCAAATTCACTTACTGTCCGCGCCCGGTTGCGCGGCTTCACGCCACGATGCTCACATTTCAACAAATTATCCTGACCTTGCAATCCTACTGGGACAAGCAAGGCTGCGCCCTGCTCCAGCCGTACGACATGGAAGTCGGCGCCGGCACCTTCCACACCGGCACCTTCCTGCGCGCGATCGGCCCCGAGCCATGGCGCGCCGCCTACGTGCAGCCGTCGCGCCGCCCGAAAGACGGCCGCTATGGCGAAAACCCGAACCGCCTGCAGCACTACTACCAGTACCAGGTGGTGCTCAAGCCGGCGCCGGAAAACATCCTCGACCTGTATCTCGGTTCGCTCGAGGCGCTGGGCCTGGACCTGAAGCAGAACGACGTGCGCTTCGTCGAGGACGACTGGGAAAGCCCGACCCTGGGCGCCTGGGGCCTGGGCTGGGAAGTCTGGCTGAACGGCATGGAAGTGACCCAGTTCACCTACTTCCAGCAGGTCGGCGGCCTCGATTGCAAGCCGGTGCTGGGCGAAATCACTTACGGCATCGAGCGCCTTGCGATGTACCTGCAGGGCGTCGAGAACGTGTACGACCTGGTATGGACCGAATGGGAAGAAAACGGCGCCAGGAAGTCGCTGTCGTACGGCGACGTCTACCACCAGAACGAAGTCGAGCAGTCGACCTATAATTTTGAGCACGCCAACACCGAGCTGCTGTTCGCGCAATTTGCCAACCACGAGGCCGAGGCCAAGCGCCTGGTCGAACTGGCGCTGACCCTGCCGGCTTATGAGCAGATCATGAAGGCCTCGCACAGCTTCAACATGCTCGACGCGCGCGGCGCGATTTCGGTCACCGAGCGCGCCGCCTACATCGGCCGCGTGCGCACCTTGTCGCGCCTGGTCGCGCAGGCGTATTACGAGTCGCGCGAAAAGCTGGGATTCCCGATGGCGCCAGGAATTGCCCCGGACCCCGCGCAGGAAGCCGCCTGAGCCAACGGAACAGATTAGAAAAGAACCATGAACCAGACCTTACTCGTCGAACTACTGACCGAAGAACTGCCGCCCAAGGCGCTCGTCAAACTGGGCGCAGCGTTCGCCGCCGGCATCAACGGCGGCCTCAAATCGCGCGATTTCCTCGATGCCGACAGCGTCGCCACCATCTTCGCCACGCCGCGCCGGCTGGCGGTCTCGATCAGCAATGTGCGTGCCACCTCGCCGGACAAGTCGATCCGCGAAAAAGTGCTGCCGGTCTCGGTCGCGCTGGACGCCGACGGCAACGCCACCGCGCCGCTGGCCAAGAAGCTGGCCGCGATGGGCCGCGTCGACGTCACCGTCGCGCAGCTCGAGCGCGCCGCGGACGGCAAGGCCGACAGCTTCTTCTACACCTACACCGCGCAAGGCAGCGCGCTGGCCGCGGGCCTGCAGGCCGCGCTTGACGAAGCGCTGGCCAGGCTGCCGATTCCAAAGCTGATGAGCTACCAGCGTCCGGACGGCGCCACCGTGCAGTTCGTGCGCCCGGCCCATTCGCTGATCGCGCTGCACGGCGAAGAAATCGTGCCGCTGACCGCGTTGGGGCTCGCCGCAGGCCGCACCACGCTGGGCCACCGCTTCCTGTCGGACGGCCAGCCGATTTCGATCTCGCATCCGGTCAATTACGCCGGCATGCTGGAAAACGAAGGCAAAGTGATCGCCAATGCGGAACAGCGCAAGGAAATGATCCGCGCCGCGCTGCTGGAGAAAGCCGGCGCCGACCAGGTGCTGATGCCCGAAGCGCTGCTCGACGAAGTCGCCGCGCTGGTCGAATACCCGGTCGTGTACGAATGCCGCTTCGAGGACGAGTTCCTGGCGGTGCCGCAGGAATGCCTGATCCTGACCATGCAGACCAACCAGAAATACTTCGCGCTGACCGACAGCGCCGGCAAGCTGCGTTCACGCTTCCTGATCGTGTCGAACATCGCCACCGATGACCCGCAGCACATCATCGGGGGCAACGAGCGCGTGGTGCGCCCGCGCCTGTCCGACGCCAAGTTCTTCTTCGAGCAGGACAAGAAAAAATCGCTCGAATCGCGCCTGCCGCTGCTGGCCAACGTGGTCTACCACAACAAGCTGGGCACCCAGGCCGAGCGCACCGAGCGCGTCACCCGCCTCGCCGGCGCGATCGCCAAACGCCTCGGCTATGACATGCTGTTGGCCGAACGCGGCGCAATGCTGGCCAAGGCCGACTTGCTGACCGACATGGTCGGCGAATTCCCTGAACTGCAAGGCATCATGGGCGCTTATTACGCGCGCCACGACGGCGAGCACGAGGAAGTCGCGCTGGCCGCGTCTGAACATTACCAGCCGCGCTTTGCCGGCGATGCGCTGCCGTCCACCGCCACCGGCACCGCCGTCGCGCTGGCCGACAAGCTCGAGACGCTGGTCGGGATCTGGTCGATCGGTCTGCAGCCGACCGGCGACAAGGATCCGTTCGCGCTGCGCCGCCACGCTCTCGGCGTGCTGCGCATGATGCTGGAAAAGCGCCTGCCGCTGTCGATCAGCGAACTGCTGGCCGACGCCGCATCGGTATTCGACTATCGCAAGGATTTCAAGGATCCGTCAGCTGACGTGGCCGGCTTCTTCATCGACCGCCTGCGCGGCATCCTGCGCGAGCGCGGTTTCTCGGCCAACGAAGTCGAAGCGGTGCTGGCGCAAAATCCGGACCGCCTCGACGACATCGTCCAGCGACTCGACGCCGTCAAGGCCTTCGCCGAGCTGCCCGAGAGCGCATCGCTGGCCGCAGCCAACAAGCGCATCACCAATATCCTCAAGAAGACTGACGTCGCGATCGGCGCCGTGTCGGCCGAGCTGCTGCAGGAAGACGCCGAGCGCAAGCTGGCCGCCAGCGTGGCGCGAGTGCGTCCGGAAGTCGATGCCGCGTTTGCCAGTGGCGACTTCACCGGCACCCTGAAGACGCTGGCGCAGCTGCGCGACGACGTCGACGGCTTCTTCAACGACGTGATGGTGATGGCCGAAGACGCCGCGCTGCGCAACAACCGGCTCGCGCTGCTGTCGCAACTGCACGGCATGATGAACCGGGTTGCGGACATTTCCAAACTGGCGGCTTAAGGGAGACTGGCGCCATGAAGATGATCATCCTGGACCGCGACGGCGTCATCAACCACGACTCGCCGGCGTTCATCAAATCGCCGTCCGAGTGGATTCCGATTCCCGGCTCGCTGGAAGCGATCGCGCGCCTGAACCAGGCCGGCTACCGGGTGGTGATCGCCTCCAACCAGTCCGGCATCGCGCGCGAGCTGTTCGACATGAACATTCTCAATGCGATCCACCAGAAGCTGCACGCCTCGGCGCAGCAGGTCGGCGGCGCCGTCGACGCGATCTTTTTCTGCCCGCACGCGGCGATCGACAACTGCGACTGCCGCAAGCCGAAGGCCGGCATGTTCGAGGAGATCGCCAAGCGCTTCAAGGTCAGCCTGAAAGGCGTGCCGACCGTGGGCGACTCGCTGCGCGACCTGCAGGCCGGCTACAAGAGCGGCTGCACCCCTTACCTGGTCCTGACCGGCAAAGGCCAGAAGACCTTCGAGACGGGCGGCCTGCCGCCGGGCACCCAGGTCTTCCCCGACCTCGCATCGATGGTCAGCCTGCTGCTCAAGGCCCCTCCCTCTTCCACTGGCACCAACTGATTCACCTCCGGAGACTGACTTTGCGTAATATCGGCCTGTTCCTGCGTTCCCTGCTGTTCACCGTCGTGATGGTGCTGGCCACCGTCATCTGGGTCTGCGTCTGCCTGCTGGCGGCTCCCCTGCCCTACAACAAGCGGTTCTGGGTGACCTCGCGCTGGAACGTCTTCGTGATCTGGTGCGCAAAAGTCATTTGCGGCATCCGCTACCAGTTCAAGGGTGTCGAGAACCAGCCCGATTCGCCGGCCATCGTGCTGTCGAAGCACCAGTCGGCATGGGAGACCATCTTCCTGCTGCCGAACCTGGCGCGCCCGCTGGTGTATGTCTTCAAGAAGGAAATCCTGTACATCCCCTTCTTCGGCTGGGGCATGGCGCTGCTGCGCATGATCCCGATCGACCGCAAGCAGGGCAAGAACGCTTTCAAGAATGTCGTCGCACAAGGCAAGCGCCGGCTGGCGGACGGACAATGGATTATCATGTTCCCGGAAGGTACCCGGATCCCGGTGGGACAAGCTGGAAAATACAAAAGCGGCGGTACGCGGCTGGCGGTGGAAACCAACACAATGGTGCTGCCGATCGCGCATAATTCAGGTGAGTGCTGGCCCAAGAACTCGTTCCTGAAACGTCCCGGTATGATCACGGTGTCGATCGGCAAGCCGATTTCTCCGCAAGGCCATACTCCCGACAGCCTGATGCAAGAGGTAGAAAATTGGATAGAATCAGAAATGCGCGTCATTTCGCCCCACGCTTACAGCGCTGGCTGAGCGGAGTCGGCGCGTTGATCCGGGCCTCCGCCCCAGGGCAGAACATGACCTCACCCAAGATCGACGGCCAGCAACTCGAATTATTCGCGCAGGATTTTTTCGCGGCGCTTGAACCGACCGCGCCAGTATCGCCGCCGCGGGCGCTGTTCAAGGCGCCGCCGGCGCCGCCGCGCATCACCCTGCCTGCCCCTCCGCGCTCGCCCGATGCGCCGCCGCTGCGCCGCATCCAGCTCGGTTCCCACGCCCTCGACTACGAATTGCGCCGTTCCACGCGCCGCTCGATCGGCTTCATGATCGACGACGACGGCTTGCGCGTCACCGCGCCCAAGCGCATCACGCTGGCGGAAATCGACAACGCCATCCGCGCCAAGCAGCGCTGGATCCTCACCAAGCTGCACGAACGCGGCGAGCGCCGCGCGCTGCGCCAGGAAAAACCGCCGGTCCAGTGGGTCGACGGTGCCGGCTTGCCCTTCATGGGTGGCGAGATCACGCTCAGGCTACAGCCGGCCGAGCGCAGCCACTGCGCGTACGACCCGGAGCTGCGCGAACTGGCCATCGGCGTTGTGCCGGGCCTGTCGGAGTGGCAGTTGCAGGAACGCGTGAGGATCTGGCTGCAGGCCGAAGCGACGCGGGTATTCACCGAACGGCTAGAAGTCTACGCCGAGCGGCTGGGCGTGAGCTACAGCTCGATGACCCTGTCGTCGGCCGGCACGCGCTGGGGATCGTGCACGGTGGACGGCAGCATCCGCCTGAACTGGCGCCTGATCCATTTTTCGCTGCCGCTGATTGACTACGTGGTGGCGCACGAACTGGCGCACCTGCTGGAGATGAACCACAGCCCGCGTTTCTGGGCCACGGTGGAATCGGTGTATCCGGACTACGACGGCGCCAAGGAGGCGCTGCGCAAGCGCGCGCAGGAACTGCCGGTGGTGTTCCCCGACTAGAGCCGGAGAGTTTTACTGCGGCGCCGCCTTGACCCAGGCTGCATAACCGGCCAGGTTGTCCGACTGTTCGCGCGACAGGCAACGCGCCGGGATCGGCAGCGTACCGCGCTTCAGGACCAGCATGCGGCCGCGCGAATAGCAGCGGATCGCGCTGACGTCGCCCCATCCGATCAGAGTAACGCCACCCGGTCCGGTGCGCACGATGCCGTGGCGGTCGATGGTGAAGTCGTAGGTGTGGCGCGAACGGCCCTGCACCACGAAATGGAAGCCGGCCGCCCAGGTGCTCCTGACCAGCATGTACCAGCTGGCGGGCGCATGGATGCGGCGGCGCCGGATCAGGTGGTGCGCATGCTGCCACATGAAACTGACGTATTCGGCGAGCGTGTAGCGCACTGAAAATTCGAGCGCGAGGTCGGCGGACATGGTCTCGTTATGCAACATCGACAGGTCGGGAGGCAGGGCGTCGAGCGTGAGCGTGGTGGGCTTGTCGCGGTGCTGCTGTACCAGGACGGCTACCGGCTTTCGGCCGCCGACCGGTTTCGGATGATTGAACCACAACATGCGAATCCCCGTCTAAAACGACATGGTAGCAAATTTGCTAGTGAATCAAGGGCTGTAACAATTCAACCGTGCGCGCCGTCGCGCCCCGATGTCGGTCGGCAAAGCCGGCCGCGCGCTGCCCCATCGCGGCGCGCGCGGCGCCATCGCGCAGCAGGCCCGCCGCCAGTTCCAGCATGTGGCCCGCGTCGCGCACACGCAGCGCCGCGCCGGCGGCCACCGCCTCGTCGCTCGCCTGCGCAAAGTTGAAGGTATGCTCGCCGATCAGCACCGGCTTGCCCAGCGCACAGGCTTCGATCAGGTTCTGTCCTCCCAGCGGCAGCAGGCTGCCGCCGATGAAGGCGCAGTCGCTCGCAGCGTAGTAGGCGAACATTTCGCCCATCGAGTCGCCCAGCATCACTTCCGCTTCAGGCGCAACGGCGCCGTCTTCCGAACGGCGTGCCAGCACAAAGCCGCGCGCGCGCGCCAGCCTGGCCACGTCGTCGAAGCGCTGCGGATGGCGCGGCACAATCAGCAGCAGCATGCCGGCCGGGCGCGATTGCAGGCGGCTGAAGGCATCGAGGATCAGCGCCTCCTCGCCGTCGCGGGTGCTGGCGCACAGCAGCACCGGGCGCGCGCCTATCCGTGCGCGCAACATCGCGCCGGTCTCGAGCGCGGCCTTTGGCACCACCACGTCGAACTTGATGCTGCCGGTGACCGCGACCCGGGTGACGCCAAGCGCGCGCACCCGTTCGGCGTCGGCTTCGGTCTGGGCCGCGACCAGCGAGATGGCGCGAGCTGCGTCCATTATCAGGCTGCCGAAGCGGCCGGCGCGCCGCAGCGAGCGTTCCGACAGGCGTGCGTTGACCAGCGCGATCGACACGCCGCGCTCCGCGCACACGGCGATCAGGTTGGGCCACACCTCGGTCTCCATCAGGATGCAGATGCGCGGCGTGAAGTGTTTGATAAAGCGGCGCACCATTGGCGCCCTGTCGTATGGCAGGTAGGACTGCACCAGCCGCTCGCCATGTTCGGCGAACAGGTCGCGGCCGGTGGCGCGGCCGGTTGGCGTCATGTGGGTCAGGACGATGCGGCTGTCGGGATAGGCCGTCATCAGCGCATTGACCAGCGGTTCGGCGGCGCGCGTCTCCCCCACCGATACCGCGTGGATCCAGATCGTGTGCCAGCCGGCGCCTTGTTCCCCGTAGAAGCCGAGCCGCTCGCCCCAATGGGCGCGATAGCCAGGCTCGCGCCAGCCGCGCCACCACAGCCGCGCCAGCACCAGCGGCAGCGCAAGAAGCCACAGGATCGAATAGGTGGAGCGCTTCACGCCTGGCCCATCAGGCGCGCTGCCGCGCCGGTCACGTCCGCAACCTGCGGCGGCGCGCCGCGGTCACCCAGGTTGACGATGCGCGGCGACCAGTTGCCTTCGGTCTTCCATTTGGGCGAATCGCAATACAGTTCGATGGTCGGGCGCACGAAGGCCGCCGCGATATGGGTCAGGCCGGTGTCGACGCCGATCGCCAGCGCCGCGTTGCGCGCCAGGGTCACCGCTTCGTCCATCGACAGCTTCGGCAGCACGATGGCGTTGGACAGGCCGGCGGCGATCATGTCGGCCTCGCGCTTTTCATCGGCCGACCCCCACGCCAGCAGCACCGGCATCGGCGCCAGCGCCTGGCCGGTGGCGATCCAGTTCGCGGCCGGCCATTTCTTGGCGGCGCGCGCGGTCCCGTGGAAGAACACCGCGTACGGCTGCGCGGGCATCCACTGCGGGCGGTTCGTCTGGTCCGGCGCCGGCAGGCCGAAGTCGGGCGGCGCCGCATCGATGCTGTAGCCCAGCGCCGCGGCGGCCACCAGCCGGCCGCGCGCGACCGCGTGGGTGCGCGGATCGAGCGCGATGCTGTCGGTATGGAAGATGCGCGAGATGCCTTCGTAGCCCGAGCCTTCGCTGCCGTTGGCCAGGCCGACCTTGCGCCCGCCCGGGGCGAGCCGCGCGGCGCCCATGATCACGCCGGTCTTGAGCAGGCCCTGGGTGTCGAATACGTAGTCGTAGCGCTCGGCGCGCAAGGTGCGGAAGAAGGCTTTGACCTCAGCGCGCGTCGCTTTCGAGCCCAGGCTCTTGCGCCAGCGGCGCAGCGCGAACGGGATGATGGTGCGTACGTGCGGATTGAGGCGGACCAGGCTCACATAGCCCTCCTCCACCACCCAGTCGATCACCGCATCGGGATGGTGGCGCAGGATGTCGGCCACCATCGGCAGGTTGTGCAGCACGTCGCCCAGCGACGAGACCCGCACCAGCAGGATTTTCAAAGGCGTCAAGCGCGGCTCGCGTCAGAACGGCAATTTGGCGTCGGGCCGCGCGGCCACGATCGCGCGCTTGAACTCGGCCTGGATGCGCGCCAGCGCCTGCGGCGTCTCGGCCTCGAAGCGCATCACCACCACCGGCGTGGTGTTCGACGAGCGCGCCAGGCCGAAGCCATCCGGGTACTCGACCCGCAGGCCATCGATCGTGATGATCCGCTCGTTGCCCGGGAAGGCGTCGCCGCGCAGTTTGTCGATCAGCGCGACGTTCTCGCCTTCGGCCAGCTCGAGGTGCAGTTCCGGCGTGCTGTCCGATTGCGGCAAGGCGTTCAGCAGCGCCGATGGATCGGCCACCCGGGTCAGCAGTTCGAGCAGGCGCGCGCCCGAATACAGGCCATCGTCGAAACCGTACCAGCGGTCCGAGAAAAAGATGTGGCCGCTCATCTCGCCGCCCAGCGGAGCGCCGGTTTCGCGCAGCTTGGCCTTGACCAGCGAATGGCCGGTCTTCCACATCAGCGGCTGGCCGCCATGGCTGGAGATCCAGGGCGCCAGGTGGCGCGTGCACTTGACGTCGTACAGGATCTGCGCGCCCGGATGGCGCGTCAGCACGTCGGCCGCGAACAGCATCATCTGGCGGTCCGGGTAGATGATCTGGCCGTCCTTGGTGACCACGCCGAGGCGGTCGCCGTCGCCGTCGAAGGCGATGCCGATTTCGGCGTCGCTCTCGCCCAGGCACCTGATCAGGTCCTGCAGGTTTTCAGGATGGGCCGGATCCGGATGGTGGTTCGGGAAATTACCGTCGACTTCGCAGAACAGTTCGATCACTTCGCAGCCCATGCCGCGGAACAGGTCGCCCGCGAAGGCGCCGGCCACGCCGTTGCCGCAGTCGACCGCGATCTTGATCGGACGCGCGATCTTGACGTCGCCGATGATGCGCGCGAGGTAGTCGGCGCGGATGTCGTGGGTGCCGTAGGCGCCCTGCTTTTCTGCTGGCGTGCCGTCATGCGCGGCGATGCTGTCGTACAGCGCGGTGATGGTGGCGCCGTGGATCGCCTCGCCGGCCAGCACCATCTTGAAGCCGTTGTAGTCGGGCGGATTGTGGCTGCCGGTGACCATGATGCCGGAAGCGGCGTCCAGCACCTTGGTGCCGTAGTAGACCATCGGCGTGGCGACCACCCCGAGGTCGATGACGTCGACGCCCGCCGCCTGCAGTCCCTGCGCCAGCGCGCCGGCCAGTTCCGGTCCGGACAGGCGCCCGTCGCGCCCGATCACGACCTTGCGCTCGCCCTTGGCCAGCACCGCCATCCCGAAGGCCTGGCCGATCTGGCGCGCGACACCGGCGTCGAGCGTGCTGCCGATAACGCCGCGAATGTCATAAGCCTTGAAAATCGATTTTGAAAGCGCAACCATATAATGTCTACCTTGAATAAAACGGCGAAGCGGGATACGCGCGCGCACTCCAGCCGGCATGGCCAGGAACGGGGCGAGGTTCGGGGAAGTCAGGAGGGGGTATTGTAGCGGCAAGCGGGGTAGTTGGGAATTGCACACCCGCCGTTCTTGCCGCTACCTGGCAGGAATCAGTGAAAACCGTCCCTGCAATGCCTTACACGCGCAGCTTGTCGATCGATTTGCCGCCTTCGACCCATTCTTTGACCCATTTAGGCTGGCGGCCGCGGCCCGTCCATTGCTGCGACGAATTGTCCGGATGACGGAAGCGCACCGCCACCGTTCCGGTTTTGGCGCGGATGCCGGTTCCAATCAGGTCTTTCAACGGCACGCCGACGCTCTGGGCAATCGCCAGGATCTGCTCGCGCGCCTTCGCCACTTCCTGGTGCTCGCGCTTTTTCATTTCCTGCTTGATCTGATCCTGCAGATTGCGTAAATCGCCTACCGACATATTTGACAGATCCATCATCGTTCCTTAAAAAGTGGGTTGAAACCGATTAAGTGAATTCTCACCAATTGTCGCAATATACTACATCCACATTTTAATGCTAGTCCTTCCGGCGCCAGATTAGCCAGCGCGGGGACTTAAAGCGAACGATACGCGCATACAACCACACGTAGCTGACAATAAACAATAAACAGAAAAATATGAGAACCGTGGTATTTCGCCAAAACACTGTGGCCGGAATAACCGCCATCAGCGAAAACAACCATAAATAAGGCGAAGTCAGTGCGTTGCGCCGCATCAGCGCGCGCGCTTCCTTGCGGCCGATCGCCCATTGCACCACGCGCCGGAATATGAGGCTGTGCAGGTGAATACCGTCGGGCATAGCCGGGGATTTCCCGCGCACAAACATGCGCCGATAAGCGGAGAACAGCGTTTCGAATGCCGGGTAAATCAGCAGCAAGGCCGCATACCAGGTCGACACCTGGGGATTGCGCAGCACCAGCAGCAGCGCCAGCTCGGCCAGCATGAAGCCGATAAAGTAAGCCCCGCCGTCGCCCAGGAATATCAGCCCCACCGGGTAATTCCAGATCAGGAAGCCGGCCGTCGCCCCGGCCACCATCAGGGCGGTAACCAGCACGAATACATCGCCCACCTGGGCCGCCACATAAGCGAGCGAAATGAGCATGCAGATGGTGACCACGCTGGCCAGGCCGTTAAAACCGTCGATTATATTGACGGCATTGGCGATCCCGGCCACCGCCAGCACCGTCAGCGGCAGCATTACCCAGATATGCTGCAGCGGCCAGGAACCGAAAGGAATATCGATACGGTCCAGCCTGGCATCGACCAGGAAATAGCCGACCAGCGCCGCCGCCATGGTTAATAGCAGGCGCCGCAAGGCGCTGACATTGCCGGTATAGTCTTCCAGGATCCCGCCCATAAAGGCGATCGAAGCACACAGCAGCAGCGATAACAGCCAGCCGGCCAGCGGCGGCACCCGCCAGATCGAAATAGCGGCGCTGATCAGCACCGCCACGAATATCGGCAGGCCGCCAATCCGGGCCACGCTGTGCGAATGGACTTTCTGAACGGCGCCGAAATCGGCATCCAGCGCCGGGCCATGCAATCTGGCCTGCTTGATGACCAGCAAAGTCAGCAAGGCGGAGGAAACGAAGCTCACGAGGAATGAAAACATTATTATTCTATATATACAAAGACGCGGGCAGGCTCGAGTCCCGTCCGGGACCCACGGCAAGTTCGAATGCTTGCGGCTGGAGTTATTACTGAAGCGCCAACCCCGGATTGTACCGGATTACCGCGCCCGATTAATGACGGGCATTCCAGTCCAGCGCAGGCCTGATGTTTTCAAATGAGCAAACCGGGCATTGTGGCGCGCGCCGCCGGGCGCCGGGCCGATATTTACATTTGGTAATACGCCGGATTATGCGAGGCACAGGCGCAGCGCCTCGCGCCATTCCGGCAGATTGCCGAAGCGCTCACGCAGCTTGCCAGTGTCCAGCACCGAATTGGCGGGACGGCGCGCCGCCGTCGGCCACGCATCGCTGGAGATCGGCGCCAGCTGGCAATTGATCCCGGCCTCCTCGACGATTGCTTCGGTAAATCCGAACCAGCTGGTCCGGCCCTGGCTGGACAGGTGATACACGCCGCTATTGCGCTCCCACCAGAGCGGCCCGCCGGCGCGCGCTTGCGCCAGCATCAGGGCGCTGGTGTCGGCCACCGTGCGGCTCCAGGTCGGCGCCCCCAGCTGGTCGCTGACGACCTTGAGCGCGTCGCGTTCCCGGGTCAGCCGCAGCATGGTTTGCAGGAAATTATTGCCGCGCATGCCGAACACCCAGCTGGTGCGCAGGATCAGGTGCGCAATGCCGGCCTCGGCGACCGCCTGCTCGCCGGCCAGCTTGGACTGGCCGTATACGTTGATCGGCCCGGTGGCGTCGGTCTCGACATAGGCGCCCGCCTTGCTGCCGTCGAACACGTAATCGGTCGAGTAATGCACCATCGCCGCGCCCAGCCTGGCCGCTTCCTGCGCCATCACGCCGGGCGCTTCGGCGTTGATGCGCCAAGCCAGCTCGGGCTCGGACTCGGCCTTGTCGACCGCCGTGTAGGCGGCAGGATTGACGATCAGGCCGGGCCGCACCGCGCGGATCACGGCGCGCACCTGGTCCAGGTCGGCCAGGTCCATGCGCGCGCGGTCGACCGCGATCACCTCGCCCAGCCCTTGCAGGCTGCGCTCGAGTTCGTAGCCGACCTGGCCGGTCGCGCCAGTCAACAATATCTTCATTGGAACACTTCGGCGTCCGCCAGCAGCACGCCGGCGCTGTCCTTGGCCGAGACGATCGGCGCGCCCGTGATCGGCCAGTCGATCGCCAGCGCGGGATCGCTCCACAGAATCGAGCGCTCGTGCTCCGGCGCCCAGTAGTCGGTGGTCTTGTACTGGCACTCGGCGGTTTCGCTGGTGACCACGAAACCGTGCGCGAAACCGGCCGGCACCCAGATCTGGCGCCGGTTCTCGGCCGACAGTTCGACCCCGACCCAGCGCCCGAAGAAGGGCGAGGCGGCGCGCAAGTCGACCACCACGTCGAAGATCGCGCCGGCCGTCACGCGCACCAGCTTGCCTTGCGGCTGGTTGATCTGGTAATGCAGGCCGCGCAGCACGTTCCGGGCCGAGCGGGAGTGGTTATCCTGGACGAAATGGCCGCGCTGGCCAGTCAGTTCCTCGAAGCGGCGCTGGTTGAAACTTTCAAAGAAGAAGCCGCGCTCATCGCCGTACACCTGGGGCTCGAGCACCAGTACTTCCGGGATCGCGGTTGGAGTAATCTTCATCAAAACCCTTGTCGAGAAAAGCCTGCCGCCACGAAGTGTGGTCGAAACCCCAATTCTATGTGAAACTTACGGCCCACCCGAAAATTAATTGCGGCCCATGAAAACCTATGCCATTGGCGACCTGCAGGGTTGCGCCCACGAAGCCCAGATCCTGCTCGACCGGATCGCCGAGGAGGCCGGCGACGAGGCCGCCATCGTGTTCGTCGGCGACCTGGTCAACCGCGGGCCGGAATCGCTGGCGGCGCTGCGCCGCGTGAAGGCCTTGTGCGAGGCCAGCGGCGGACGCATCGAGGCGCTGCTCGGCAACCACGACCTGCACCTGCTGGCGGTCGCCTGCGGCGCCCAGCAGCCATCCAGATCGGACACCTTCGACGAGATCCTCGCCGCACCCGACCGCGACCAGCTGATGGACTGGCTGCGCCGGCGCCCGCTGGCCAAGCTGGACGGCCGCCACCTGCTGGTGCACGCCGGCGTGTTCCCGCAATGGAGCGCGGAACAGACCATCGCGCTGGCGTCCGAAGTGGAGGCGGTGCTGAGCGGGCCCGGCTGGACAGAATTCCTGGGCCAGATGTACGGCAACTGGCCCGACCGCTGGGACGACAGCCTGACCGGCGTCGCGCGCCTGCGCTGCATCGTCAACGCGCTCACCCGCATGCGCTTTTGCACGCCGGACGGCGTGATGGAGTTCGGCGCCAAGGAGCATGCCGGCGCGCCCGAGGGCTCCGGGCTGCTGCCGTGGTTCGAGCTGCCGGGCCGCCAGAGCCGCGACGTCACGGTGGTGTTCGGCCACTGGTCCGCGCTGGGACTGCTGCTGCGCGACGACGTGGTGGGACTCGACAGCGGCTGCGTCTGGGGCGGCAAATTGAGCGCCGTGTGCCTGGAGGACCGTGCGCTGCTGCAGGTCGACTGCCCGGAGTACAAGCAGCACTCGGGCAAGCGCTAGTGCAGTGTTGCGCGC